>NZ_JBVISK010000007.1:0-400536 GCF_055575535.1 Streptomyces sp. NPDC034084 | reverse complement strand
AGGGAACACCCAACCCCCTGTTTGGGTGGGGGGGGAGAAAAAGGGGGCAAAAAAAAGGGAGAAAGAAAAAACACAGGGTGGGGGGCAGGTATTCCCCCCCCCCCCGCCCCCCGGCCGTGTGTCCGCCCTAGAGACCTCTGCGGGGCCCCGGTGGCAGCGCCGCCGGGGGGTGCGGGTTCTGCTGCGCCGACCACGCCGTCGGGTATGCCGCCGTCTGCCGGTGCACCTGGCCGTACCCGCCCGCGCTCAGGACGGTGCCGAAGGCCCGGAAGCCGAGCTCCTCCTCGCCGCTGCGGTCACCCGGCAACGTACGGAACGACCTGCGGTACTCCGAGTACAGGGCGTCGTAGATCGGCGTGGGCGAAGGGCCCGCCGTGACGTCCTGCGCGGGGCGCATCGCGGGGATCTGACTCGAAACGGGCTGGAGGAAGGGGTCGTATGGGTGCACACAGGTGCCAACGACACCGCCGCCCGTCGGATGCGGGCGGCTCTCCGAAAGGGGAGCGCTCCGGGGCCGCGGCACGGTCGGAACACCCGGTCCCGCCCCCGCCCCGGGGCGCCGCGCCCGCCCTAAGCCCGGCCGGCCGTCCTCCATCAGGTGCCGGCCAGCGGCATCGCGGCGGCCACCAGGCGGCCGTTCGCGGCGGCCTTCTCCAGGGCGTCGCGCAGCAGGTCCTCGCGGGGCTGCTGGCCGATCGAGCCCACCGGCGCGGCGTAGACCAGGACGGTGTGCGACTTGTTGGCCGCCGCGCGCCAGCCCTCGGTGACCTGGAGCGGCTGGTGCGCCTGCCACCAGGCGGTCTGACCGGCACCGCCCGGCCCCGGCTGGAGCACGGAGTGCAGCTGGCCCATGGCGACCAGGACCGACCAGCCCGACAGCACCGCCGGCTTCTCGCCGAGGTCCGTGACCGGCTGGAAGCCCTGCTCGGCCAGGAGCGGCAGGAACTCGTCGGTGAGACCGTCGGAACCCGGCCGGGCGACCGGGGCGGTCGGCTCCACGACGAGCGCCGGGTGCAGCTCGCCCCCGATGAGGACGAGACCGCTGGTGACCCCGAGCACGGCCTGCTCGGGGTGGGAGGCGGCGAGCGCGTCAGCGGCGTCGGAGGCCGTGATGGAGGCGACGGCGCCCTGGAGCTGCTCCTCGGCCACCCGGACGACCTGCGACGGGATGCAGGTGGCGTGGGCGAACGCGAGGACCGCGGTCTCCTCACCGACGAACAGCACCGTGCTGGTGCGCTCCTGGTCGGAGTCGCCCGGCGTGCGGCAGGAGGTGCAGTCGTAGCTGCCCGGGGCGTTGTCGCCGGCCAGCAGCCGGTCCGCTTCTTCGTCGCCGATCTCGGCGCGTACGTCCTCGCTGACGTCGAGCATGCGCGGCACGGGGGCTCCCTGGACTCGGTACGGGGGGACGCCGGGCCGTTCCCGGGCGTCATGCCGAGTTCAACGGGTCTGCCTCGGCCGGGGTCACGCGTGGAACCGAGGCAACTTGCCACCGGCTTGTGCGGCGCTCGCGCGTCCGGGGACGTGACTCCGACCGGGTGGGGTGTGAACACTGTTCCGCGCGGCACGGGCCGGGGCCGCCGGGCGCTGCCTAGCCTTCCCCGATGTCGATGATCCGATTGTGGACCGCCGGTTCCCTCGTGGCGGCGTCCGCGGCCGCGCTCCTGACCCTGACCCCGGCGCCCGCCCAGGCCCGGGACACCCCTCCCGGACCGGGGGACGTGCCCGCCGCCTCGGCCGCGGCCCGGGAGGACGCCTCCGCCCCCCTCAGGGAGGCCGCCTCCGTGCCCTCGTACCCCTGCGCGCGGGACCAGTGGCCGTGGGGCTGTGTCGCCGAGTGCGAGAGCAGCGGGAACTGGCAGGCCAACACGGGCAACGGCTTCTACGGGGGGCTCCAGTTCTGGAACCCCACCTGGGTCGAGTACGGCGGCCTGAAGTACGCCCGGCGCGCCGACCTCGCGACGCGGCCGCAGCAGATCACCGTCGCCGAGGACGTGCTCCGCACCCAGGGGTGGGGGGCCTGGCCCGTCTGCTCCCGGCGGTACGGCCTCTCCGGGCGCGTGCACACCGTCCAGGCCGGCGACACGCTCAGCTCGATCGCCCGCCGCTTCGGGATCAAGGGCGGCTGGCAGGCCCTGTACGCGGCGAACCGAAGCCTGATCGGGGCCGACCCGAACCGGATCGTCGTCGGCACCATGCTGCGGATCGACCCGCTCTGACGTCACCGGTACTCGGCCGGCTCCCCGCTCGACACCCGGGAGCCGTGCCGCAGCTCGTGCACGACCGAACCGGGCGGCAGCCCGTCCGGTACGCGCTGCTCGGCCAGGACCACGGCCGCCCCGCGCTCCACGGCGAGCGCGGAGAGCATCCGGTACGTACGGGCCGCGACCGGCGGCGCCATGCCGAGCGACGGCTCGTCGACGAGCACCACGCGCGCGCGTGCCAGCAGCGCGCGGGAGAGCGCCAGCATCCGGCGCTCCCCGCCGGACAGGGTCCCCGCCGTCCTGGGCAGCAAGGGGGCCAGTTCCGGGTACGGGGCGGTGGCGTCGGACGCCGGGACCCCGGGCGCGGCGAGCGCGAGGTTCTCGGCGACGGTGAGGCCCGCGTACACCGCCCGCAGATCCGGTACGAAGCACAGCCCGCGGCTCGCCCGGTCGTGCGCCGGGAGGCGGGTCACGTCGGCCCCCCGCCACTCCACCCGGCCCGCCGAGAGGCCCACCGTGCCGGCCAGGGCGCGCAGGGCGGTCGTGCGGCCGGCGCCGTTGCGGCCGAGCAGGACGGTGACCGTCGCGGCCGGGACGGGCAGGTCGAGGCCGTGCAGGGCCTCCAGGGGGCCGTAGCGGACCCGGGCGGCGCGCAGGGCGATCTCGACGCTCACGACAGGATCCGGCCTCCCTCCATGGTGTGCACGGTGTGCGCGATCCCGGCGACCAGGTCCGGTCGTGCTCGACGACGAGGACGGTCAGGCCGTCGGCCGCGAGGGCCGCCAGGATCCGGGCCAGGGCGGCGGTCTCGGCGGCGTCGAGGCCGGCTGCCGGTTCGTCGAGGAGGAGCGTGTGCGGCCGCCCGGCCAGCGCGCGGGCCAGCTCGACCCGGCGCAGGGTGCCGGTCGGCAGGTCCGCCGCCGCCCGGTGCCGTACGGGCCCGGCGAGCCCGAGCAGCCGCAGGCTCCGCTCCACGGCGGCCGGGTCCCCGCGTCCGCCGCTCTGCTCCTCACCGAGGCGGACGTTCTCCTCGACGGTCAGCGACGGGAAGACGGCGAGCCGCTGGAAGGTCCGGGCGATGCCGAGCCGGGTCCTGGCGTGGGCGGAGCGGCTGGTGACGTCGGTGCCGTCGAGCGTGATGCGGCCCTGGCCGCGACGGGGGCGGAGGGTCCCGGCGAGACAGTCGAAGAGGGTGCTCTTGCCGGCGCCGTTGGGACCGACGAGGGCGGTGACGCGGGCGGGGGAGAGCGCGAGGGAGACGTGCGAGAGGGCGGTGACCCCTCCGGGATAGGTGAGGGTGAGGTCGTGCGCGCGGAGGCCCGTGCGGGACGGGTGGGGGTGGTGCGGTGAGGGTGCGGGGCCTGTCCGTGCGGCGGGTGGCGCCGGGCTGTCGGGGGCTGTCGGGTCGGTCTCGCGCCGGCCGGACTCCGTCAGCGGGTCGTGCCCGGGGGCGGTGTCGGCCGCCGGCCCGGCGGTCCGTCCCGGCGACGGCAGCAGGTTCGTCAGTGGGGGGATCCTGCCCGTCAGCGTCGCCAGGAGGCCGATCAGGGCCGCCGCCGTGCCCGCCTGCGGGCCCGCGTCGAGGGTCGCCAGGAGGGCCGCGGCCGCCAGCGGGGTGAGGAGGCTGTCGGCGCCGAGGACCAGGACGGCGGCGAACCAGAGCAGGCCGCGGACCGGGTCGTACGCCTCGGGGTCGAAGGAGCGCAGGCCCATCCCGAGGAGGCCGCCGCCGAGGGCCGCCAGGGCCGCGCCCAGGACGAAGGCGGCGAGCTTGAGGCGGGGCACCGGGACGCCCGCCGCCTCGGCGCCCGGTTCGTGGTCCCGCAGCGCGGCGAGCGCGCGGCCCGTGCGGCCCCTGCGGAGCGCCGCCACCAGGGCGAGGCAGCAGGCCAGGACGGCCAGCTCCAGGGCGTAGAAGGCGCGGTCGTCGGAGAAGCCCGCCGGGCGGCCCAGGGCCACGCCCGCCGTCGCGTACGGCTGGGTGAGGACGAAGCGGCTCACGGCCACCCCCACGGCGAGGGTCGCCAGGGCGAGCGCCAGGCCGTGCCGCCGGATCGCCGGCCACCCCGTCACCAGGCCCGCCACCGCCACCGTCGGCACCGCGAGCCCCAGCGCCAGGAGCGCCGGCACCCCGGCGGCCGCGAGGAGCGCAGTGAAGAGGGCGCCCAGGCCCGCGTACGCCGCCTGGCCGAGCGCGATCTGGCCGCCGCGGCCCGCCACCACGACCAGCGACAGGAGGATCACGGCGAGCGCGGGGACCTGGACCGCCGTGTGCAGGTCCGGGCCCGCGAGGCCCAGCGGGAGGAGAAGCAGGATGCCCACGACCGACCACAGGGCCGCCGGCACACGCGTGGCGCGGGACGGCGGCGGCAGCGCGTCCCGGCCCCTGCCGCCGACGCCCGGCAGGACGAGTGCCGCCACCAGGAGCGCCACCACGAACAGGTTCGCCCCGACGGCCTGGACGAGCGGTCCCGCCCAGCCCTCCGGATGCAGCCGGGTCAGCTGCGCCTGGGCGACCCCGATCACGAGCGCCGCCCCCACCGCGACCGGCAGCGACCGCATCCGGGCGATCACCGCGACCGCGATCACCTCGACGACCAGCAGCGGCATCCCGAACGGGTCGAGCCGTACGTACGGGGCGAGCAGCACACCCGTGAGCCCGGCCGTGAACGAGCCGAACGCCCAGCCCGCCGCCGCGACCCGGTCCGCGTCGATCCCCGCCAGGACGGCGAGCGGGCGGTTGTCCACGACCGCCCGCAGCTCCCTGCCGAACCGCGTCCACCGGGTCACCGCCCCCACCAGACAGGCAAGCGCCACCACCGCCGCGAGCTGCGCCCACGGATCGTCACCGAGGAGCACGGGCGCGTCGTCCCGGGCCCCCGGGCCCCACAGCAGCACCGCCCCGCCGACCAGGAGGACGAAGACGCCGATCGTCGCCACCAGCGTCTGTGCCGGGCCGGCGCCAAGCAGCGCCAGAGGACGGAAGACACCCCGGTCGAGGATCAGCCCGATGCCCGGGGCGACCAGGAGCAGCGTGACCAGAGCCCCGAGGGGCAGCGGCCAGCCCCAGCCGACCACCAGTTGGCGGAGCACGTACGCGCCGACCATGGCGACGGCACCGTGCGCCAGGTTCAGCACCCCCGTCGCCCGGTAGGTGACGACCAGGCCGATGCCGGTGAGCGCGGCGGCGCTGCCGACCGCGAGGCCGGCGAGCGTCAGCTCGTACGTCAGGGAGGCCACGGCTCACACACCGGACAGGGGGAGAGCTCCGCGTCCCCCGCCTCCACCGCCTCCGCCCTGCCCGCCACCAGCGGGCAGTCCGGGCGGTGCGCGAGGGTCCCGCCCGGAACCCGGAGGAGCGGGCCGTCCGAGGACGGCGGGGGAGGCTCCTCCGCGTCGGGGAGCCGCGGCTCCGGAGGGCGTACGGGAAGCAGCGCACCCGCCCCGACGAGCACCGCGCCCGCCACGAGCAGCGCGGCCCCCGGCACCGTGCACGAGGCCAGATAGGGCAGCTGGCGCTCCGCGAAGCGCTCGCCGGAGATCCCGTACCAGCCGAGCACGCAGAGCACCGCGCCGCCGGCGGCCGCCGCGAGACCGCTCCACAGCAGGATCCGGGCTGTCGGCACGGGGCCTCCCTCGTCTCTTCCTTGCACTATGCCCCGATCCGTCCCACCCTGGAAACACCAGCCGCTCCGGACTGGGCGGGACCCTCGGTGGTGAGCCAGATGGTTGTCGTACGAAGCGGGGGACGCTCCCTGGCGGTCCTCGGGGCCGTCGCCGTCCTGGCCCTGGCGCCCGCCCTCACGAGCTGCTCGGACGACGAGGGGACGAAGGGCGGCGCGACCGTCTCCTCCACCCCGCCGCCCGCCATGACGGCCCAGCCACCGGGAGGCGGCACCCAGCCGGACGACCCCGCGGCGGCACGAGCCGAGATCACCGAGAACTGGACGGCCTTCTTCGACCCGAAGACCCCGACGGCCGAGAAGACCAGGCTGCTGGAGAACGGCGAGCGGATGGCACCCGTCCTCGCGGCCTTCGCCGGTGACAAGAACGCGGCGGCGACGGCGGCCGAGGTCAAGAACATCGACTTCACCTCGCCCGACGGCGCGAACGTGACCTACGACCTGCTCGTCGGCGGCAACCCCGCCCTGCCCGACGCGAAAGGCACGTCCGTCCTCCAGAACGACACCTGGAAGGTGTCCGTGAAGACCCTGTGCGGCCTGGTCGAGTTGAGCGGTGTCACCGTCCCGGGCTGCTGAGGCGGTCGCGGCGCTGCTCCTCGCCGTCCTGCTCGCCCTGCTCGCCGGGTGCGGCAGCCGGCTCCCGGAGCGCGCCTTCGAGACGCGGCCCACCGCCCACCCCTCCGGCGGTGAGCCGCTCCGCGTCGGGATCATCACCAGCGCCACCAGCTCCGTCGGCGGGCAGACCTTCACCGGCCCGCGCGACGGAGCCCGCGCCTGGTTCGACGCCCTCAACGCGCGCGGTGGCCTCGACGGACGCCGGATCGAGGTCGAGACCTGCGACGACGGCGGCAGCGGCGTCGGCAACAACGCGTGCGTGCACCGGCTGATCGACGAGCGCCGGGTCTTCGCCCTCATCGCCACCACCGCCCTGAACTACGCCGGTGCGCCCCTCGTCTCCCGGGCCGGGGTCCCCGACATCGGCGGACAGCCCCTCACCCCCGCCTACGACACCTATCCGCACCTCTACGGCATCTACGGCAGCTCCGCCCCGCGCACCGGCCGCGCGCCCGGCTGGGGCGGCACGCTCTACGGCGGGACCGAGGTCTACCACTGGTTCCGCGAGAAGCTGGGCGCGCGCACCGCAGCCGTCGTCTCCTACAACCAGGCCGCCTCCGCCGCCTACGCCCGGCTGGTCGCCCGCGGGCTGCGAGCCGAGGGCTACCGCGTCGTCGAGGAACAGGTCGACTTCGCCCTGCCCAACTTCCGCGCGGTCGCCGCCGAACTGCTGGCCGAGCACGCCGACCTCCTCTTCGACGCCATGGACACCCACGGCAACGTCCGCCTGTGCGAGGCGATGGAGGCGCTCGGGGTCCACGTCGCCGCCAAGGTGACGAACGCGCAGAACTGGTCCTCGGCCGTCGCCCGCGACTACGCCCGCGCGCCGGGCTGCCGGGCCTCGCTGTGGGTGACGGGCTCCAGCCGGAACCACCAGGACACCGGGCATCCGGCGGTCCGCGCCTTCCGTACGGCGATGGGCGACCGGCCGCTGTCGCAGTGGCAGCTGGAAGGCTGGGCGGCGGCGATGTGGTTCACCGACGCGGCCCGCTCCTGTCTCGCCCGGGGCGCGCTCACCCGCGGCTGCGTCGAGGAGTTCATGAACCGTCCGGAGCCGTACACCGCGCGCGGCCTGCTGCTCCCCGTACGGTTCGAGCACCTGGCGCGGCCGCCCGCCACCCGGAACACCTGTCTGTCCGTGGCCCGTTGGCAGGACGGGCGGGGCTGGGTGAGCCAGGGCGACATGACGGGGAACTGCGCGACCGTCCCCCAGCTCGGCTACCGGCCGTGAACGGCGCCCCCGTACCGGCAGTACAGTCGGGCACCGACCGACTGACTGACTGACCGGGGGGAACCGGCAGCGCGATGCGTATCTCCTTTCTGCTCCACAACGGCTACCACTACGGCGGCACGATCCGGACCACGTTCACGCTCGCCGAGGAACTGGCGGAACGCCACGAGGTCGAGATCGTCTCGGTGTTCCGCCACCGCGACCGCCCGGTCCTCGGCCTCCCCTCGGGGGTGACCCTGCGTCACCTCGTCGACCTGCGCAGGAACAGCCCCGGCTACGACGGCGACCACCCCGACTTCCACCGGCCCGCCGAGGTCTTCCCGCGCGGCGACGGCCGCTGGAAGCAGTACAGCGCGCTCACCGACGCCCGGATCGGGGAGTACCTGCGCGGGGTGGAGGCCGACGTCCTCGTCGCCACCCGCCCCGGGCTCAACGTGCACCTCGCCCGGCAGGCCCGGCGGGGGCCGGTCCTCGTCGGTCAGGAGCACCTGATCCTGGACGGCCACAGCTACCGGCTGCGCCGGGACATCGGCCACGAGTACGCGCTCCTCGACGCCGTCACCACCGTCACCGAGGCCGACGCCCGCGCCTACCGGCGGCTCGGTCTGACCGGCGTACGCGTCGAGGCCGTGCCCAACAGCGTGCCCGCGCCCTCCGTACCGCCCGCGGACCCCGGGTCGAGGAGCATCGTCGCGGCGGGTCGGCTGACCCGGGTCAAGCGGTACGACGTGCTGATCGACGCCTTCGCGTCCGTGGCCGCGGACCATCCCGACTGGACGCTGCGGATCTACGGCTCCGGGGACGCGGTCCAGGACCTCAAGGGCGCGCTGGCCCGGCAGATCAAGGACCGCGGGCTCGAAGGGCGGGCCTTCCTCATGGGGACGGTCACCCCGATGGAACCGGAGTGGGCCAAGGCCTCGATCGCCGCGGTGACCTCGCAGCGGGAGTCCTTCGGCATGACGATCGTCGAAGCGATGCGGTGCGGACTGCCGGTGGTCTCCACCGACTGCCCGCACGGACCGCGCGAGATCATCGAGGACGGGGTCGACGGGCGGCTCGTGCCGGTCGACGACGTGGCCGCCGTCGCGGGCGCGCTGCGTGAGTTCGTCGAGGACGAGGAACTGCGGGCCAAGGCGGGGCGGGCGGCGCTCGCCGCGTCCGAACGCTTCGACCCGTCGCGGGTCGCGGCGCGGCACGAGGCGCTGTGGTCGGAGCTGGTGGCGCGGGGGGCGGGGAGGAAGGTGCACTCGGCGGGGCGGGTCCGCCTTCACCGGGGGGTCGGGCGGGTGCTCGACGCGATCTACACCCAGAAGGCGCGCGCGGGCCGCCTCGCCCGCCGCCTCCGCTGACGGCCGCGTCGCGGGGCCCGCGTGCGCGGGCTGCGCCCGCACCCGGTGGGGCCCGCCCCGCCCCGCCCCGTGCGGGTCGCGCCCGCCCGGTGGGGGCCGCGTCCACGGCCTGCGCGGGCTGCGCCCGCACCCGGTGGGGCCCGCCCCGCCCCGTGCGGGCCGAGCTCACGCCCGTGAGGGCCGCTCACCAGCCCCCGTGCGGGCTGCGCCGCCGCCCCCGTGCGGACCCGCCCCGCCCCGTACGGGCTGCGGCCCCGGCCCATGTGGTCCGTGCCCCCGCCTCGGGCTGGGCGGTGCCCACCTGTCGTGTGGGCAATCGTCCCGCAGGGCGGGACGGGTGGGCACACGGGACGGCGCCCGAGGCGGCGCCTCCGCCTTCCGCGCCTGGACCCGCACCACGAACGGCGGTGCGGCCTGCGCGACTGGGTGCCCCGCGGAACTGCGGGAGGCGCGGGCTCACCCCGTCCCGGCGGTGCGGCGCCCGCGAGGGGGCTGGGAGACTTGGGGGATGTTGGAGACCTCCGCGCGGCTGTTGCGGTTGCTTTCGTTGCTTCAGGCTCACCGCGAGTGGTCCGGTGCCGATCTCGCCGAGCGGCTCGGCGTGACCCCGCGGACCGTGCGGCGGGACGTGGACCGGCTGCGGGAGCTCGGTTATCCCGTGCACGCCAGCCCCGGTACCGGCGGCGGCTACCAGCTCGGGGCCGGCGCCGAGCTCCCCCCGCTGCTGCTCGACGACGAGGAGGCCGTCGCGGTCGCGGTCGGTCTGCGGTCCGCCGCCGGGCAGGGTGTCGAGGGCATCGGCGAGAGTTCCGTACGCGCCCTGGCGAAGCTGGAGCAGGTCCTGCCGGGAAGGCTGCGGCGCCGGATCGGGGCGCTCAACGACTTCACGGTGCCCCTGCTGCGCACCCCGAAGGAGCGGGTCGACCCGGCGGTCCTCACCGAGCTGGCCAACGCCTGCCGGGACAGCGAGCGGCTCCGCTTCGCCTACCGTGACCACGGCGGCACCCCCACCCGCAGGACCGTCGAGCCGCACCGCCTGGTCTGCACCGAGCGGCGCTGGTACCTGGTCGCCTGGGACCTGGACCGGGCCGACTGGCGGACGTTCCGGGCCGACCGGATAGAGCCGGCCCCGCCGCACGGCCCCCGCTTCCCGCCCCGCGAGCCGCCCGCCGAGGACCTGGCCGCCTATGTGGAGAAGGGGGTGTCCCGTACCGCCTACGCGAAGGAGGCGACGGTCCGGCTCTTCGTCCCGCTCGCCGAGGCCGCCGCCGTCGTCGGCCCGCTGGACGGGGTCCTGACGGCGGACGGCGAGGAGGCGTGTCTGCTCAGGACAGGGGCGCACAGCCTCGACGTCATGGTGTTCCACGTGGCGTTCATGGGCTTCGACTTCGAGGTGGTCGACCCGCCGGAGCTCGTGGCGTCGGTGCGGGCGCTCAGGGACCGGCTGTCCCGGGCCCTCGACCGGACGGACGGCGCTCCGGCGGGCCGCTGAGCCCCACCTGCTCGTACTCTGCGGCCTCGAAGTCGTGCCCGGGCGGTGGGCAGAGGTCGCCCATGCGAAGGAGCGCCCGAAGCACACGGCCGCTGCCGCTGCCGCCGTCCCGTTGTCGCCGCCTCCGCCTCGCCCGCGCCCTCGTCCCGGCTCCGCGTCTCCGGGCGTTCGGACGGCGTAAGCATTGTGTAAGGGAAGAGTGCGTGCCTCGCGTGCGCGTCGCCGACGCAATTCGGGACGGGCTTGTGGGAAGAGGGAATTGAACGCGCCTTACCTGCGCTTCCGTACCCTTCGTGCGAACTGATGGCGGCCGTTCTGAATTACTGGAGAAACGACCGGAAACCCTCCCCGCGACGGACCGCGGGCCGGCCAAACATATGTCGAGAACTTGTGACACAAGCGTGACCGCCGAGGGACTAACGTGAGGTTCATGTCACCCACTTCGCGCACTCCCGAACCGCCCCGCGACGCTCCCGAGTCCTATGTGGGGCTCGACGCCGAAGGGGCCGAGCGGCTCGCCAGGGCCCGTGGCTGGAGCGTCGTCCGGTCGCTGCCGCCCGGCTCGATCATCACCATGGAGTACCTGTCCGGGCGCATCAACTTCGAGGTCGAGGACGGTTCCGTCACCCGCTGCTGGCTCGGCTGAGGAGCCGGCCGGGCCGCGGGACCGCATACGAAAGGGCCCCGGCCGCTGTGGCCGGGGCCCTTCCGCGTACGTGTCAGCCGCGGGTCGCGGGGGTGCGCCGGGCCCCGGCCACCCCCACGGGCTCCCGTGCGGGCTCGCGGACCGGTTCCCGGACCGGACGCGGGCCCCCGGAGGCCACGGGCAGCGAGGGCACGAGCCGGCGGCGGTCCCGCAGCCGCTCCCGGGCCCGGTCGCGGGCGGCGAGGATCCAGGCCTCCGCGACGGCCAGGGCCGGCTCGCACCAGGGCAGGGCGAGCAGGACGAGGAGCCCGGCGGCCCAGCCGAGCAGCACGTCGCTCAGCCAGTGCGTGCCCAGGTAGACGGTGGTGAGGCCGACGCCGAGCGCGACCACCGCGGAGAGGGCCGACAGATAGCGCCGGGCCCTCGGGGTGGTCGCCAGGTAGGCGAGGATGCCCCAGGTCACCACCGCGTTGGCGGTGTGGCCCGAGGGAAATATGTCGCCGCCCGCGAAGAGCTCGGCGGAGCCGACCTGCGTCGCGTAGTGAGGTCCGAGGCGGCCGAGTCCGAGCTTGACCGCGCCCACCGAGACGTTGAGCAGCAGAAGGGTGGCGCCGAGGCACAGCAGCGGGCGCAGGGTGTGCTGGCGCCAGGACCGCCATCCCAGCCAGGCGGCGACCATGACGGCCGTGGGGCCGCGCTGCCCGAGGACGACGTAGTAGTCGAGGAAGCCGTGGATCTCGGGCCACTGCTGGTACGGCCGGAAGAGCATGATCTTCCAGTCGAGGGTCACCAGCCACGTCGAGAGCAGCACGGCCACGACGATGGCGAGATAGAACGCCGACGTCCCGCCGAAGAGGGCGAGACGCGTGCGGGTCATCCGCGGGACCTCTATCTTCGGCGGTTCCGGCTCCCGGTCCAGCCGGGCAAAGATGTCGGTACGCACCCAATCGACGTTACAGGGAGTGAGAACCAGACCCGGGCGATCCGCTCCCTTCGTGATGACCATGTGATGTGGAGTAGGTCTCAGTGGCCGGTCCATTCCAGGCGTCCGTCGGGAAATCCGATGACCTTCCGCCCTATTGCCGCAGAGGGTCTTTCCGCAAGCGCGTTTGAACGCGGGGGAATTCCGTCAAACAGACGTCCGTGCGGAATTCCATGCGACGCGCGGCCCGCTCCGAGTGGCGTACGCCACACCGTGAGGCCCGCCGGGGTGAGAGCTGCGCCACGCGCTCGGGCCTTGAACTCGCGTACGCTGACGGCTCACTCGCCCGTCGATGCCGGGCCGCCCCGGGCCATACGCCCTGGTCACAGCCCACCGAGCGCGAGAGCTTCACTGGGAGGTACGGACATGTCGCGGACGAACACCGCCCAAGGGCGACCCCGTGCCGCCGTCGGCGCCAACCGCTGGGTCGTCCTCCTCGTCCTCTGCGTCAGTCTTCTCCTCGTCGCCCTCGACGCGACGATCCTCCACGTCGCCGTCCCCTCGCTCACCGAGGACCTGCGCCCCAGCTCCACCGCGCTCCTCTGGATCGTCGACGCCTACCCCCTGGTCTGCGCGTCGCTGCTGATCCTCTTCGGCACCCTCGGCGACCGGGTCGGCAGACGGAGGATCCTCCTCCTCGGGTACGCGCTCTTCGGCATCGCCTCGGCGGTCGCCGCGCTCGCCACCGAGCCCGCGGTCCTCATCGGGGCCCGCGCGCTGCTCGGCGTCGGCGGCGCGATGATCATGCCCGCCACGCTCTCCATCCTCCGGACCGTCTTCCCCGACCGGAGGGAGCGCGCCACCGCGATCGGCGTCTGGACGGCCACCGCCGCGATCGGGGCCGCCACCGGGCCGGTGCTCGGCGGCTTCCTCGTCGAGAACTACTGGTGGGGCTCCGTCTTCCTCATCAACATCCCGCTGATGGCGCTCGTCCTGCCGCTCGGCCGCCGCCTGCTGCCCGAGTCCCGGGGCGCCGCCGACGGTCCCTGGGACGTGCTCGGCGCGCTCATGGCCGCGGCCGGGGTCCTCGGCAGTGTCCTCGGGGTCAAGCACGCCGGGGCCGGCGACCCGCTGCTCGCCCTCCCGACCGCGGGGCCGCTGCTGCTCGGCGCGGCGCTCCTCGTCCTCTTCGTACGACGCCAGAAGCGGCGTCCGCACCCGCTGATCGACATCCGGCTCTTCTCCCGCGCCGCCTTCACCACCTCGGTCGGCTGCATCGTCATCGGCATGCTGGCCCTGGTCGGCCTGGAGCTCATCGCCATCCAGTACCTCCAGCTCGTCCTCGGCCTCAGCCCCCTGGAGACCGGGCTCCGGCTCCTCCCGCTGACCTTCGCCGCCATGGCGGCCGGCGCCACCGGCTCGTACACCCTGCGCAGGGTCGGGCCGCGCCGGATGGTCGGCTGGGGCTTCGTGCTCACCGCCGCCGCGGTGCTGCTGCTCACGCTCATGGGCCAGCACGACCGGCCGCTGCTGCTCACGGTCGGCTTCGTGCTGCTCGGCTTCGGTCTGCAGACCACGCTCTTCTCGGCGTACGAGTCGATGCTCAGCGAGGCGCCGCAGGGGAGCGCGGGCGGCGCGGCCGCGATCGGCGAGACCTCGTACCAGCTCGGCGCGGGCATGGGCATCGCGCTGCTCGGCAGCGTGATGAACGCGGCGTACGCCCCCGGGCTCGCCTCGGTCCCCGGAGTGCCCGCGGAGGCGAGCCGGGCCGCCGCGAACTCGCTCGGCGAGGCCTACAAGGTGGCCGACCAGCTCGGCGGCACGGCCGGTGACACCCTGCACGCGGCCGCCCGGCATTCCTTCGTGGCCGGTCTGCACCTCACGCTCGGTGTGAGCGCCGCGCTGCTCCTCGTCGGCGCGCTGATGGCCCGGCGGCTGCCGAAGGTCATGGAGTGCCCGGTGGACCCGGCGGATGCCTACGACGCGCTGGGAGCCGAGGGGACTCTCGTGGCCCCGGCGGGCCCCGAGCGGGATGTGGAGGCCCGGGGCGCGGCGGAGCCGCTCGCCCCGTCGGCTTCCCCGGAAGGGGCGGGGCCGCCGCGGGTGCCCGTGACGCGGGAAGCGGTCGAGTCCGCGGGCTCGGGACGCCCGGCGCACTGACCCGTCCCGGCGGACCCGCTCAGCTCTGGTTGAAGAAACCGTCCTGCCGACGGCGTCCCGAGTCCCCGGTGACGATCTGGGTGTCCGCGGGGGTCAGCAGGAATACCCGGGTCGCGACGCGCTCGATCGAGCCGCGCAGACCGAAGGCGAGACCTGCGGCGAAGTCGACGACGCGCTTGGCGTCGTTCGGCTCCATGGCGGTCAGGTTCACGATCACCGGAACCCCGTCCCGGAAGAGCTCGCCGATGCCCCGGGCGTCCCGGAAGCCGTCCGGGGAGACGGTGGCGATCCGGCGGCCCCGCTCCTCGGCGGTGTCCGTGGCCACCCGGACCCGGGGGTCCGTCACCCAGGCGTCGCCACCCTCGGCACCGTCGGCGTACTCGTCGTCGTAGTAACGCTCGTCGTTGTCCTCGACGAGTCCCAGCCAGGCACTCGCCTTGCGCACCGAACCCATGGACGCCTCCTTTCAACGCGGTCACTTGTGGTTCCGCATGTCCCTATCGTCGTCCATGATGCGGATCGCGCGCCAAGCAGATAGCCGCCGCGCAGGAGATTCGTGACGGTACTGGTGCAGAACGTGAGGGCCGTTTGCTGGCGATTCGTCAGGAAACTTGCGGTATGAGGGGCCTGACGGGGGGCCATGTAGCTGAAAATATGAAAGTCGGGCTGGAAGGGTGACGATGGGCGCGTACGGGTGAACGAACCCAGTCGCTACGATGCCGCGAGGCCGCTCGGCGGACCTTCACCCGCCACAGCCCACGACTCACGGGGGAGTCCTTGTTCGGAATCGTCAGACCCTGCACCCACCGCCTCACCGACGGACTCAAGACCGAGTGGATGGCCCACCTCTGCGGCCTCTGCCTGGCACTCCGCGCCGACCACGGGCAGTTCGCCCGCGTCGTCACCAACTACGACGGACTCATCGTCTCCGTCCTGACGGAGGCTCAGACCGGCGTGACCGCGGCGGGCCGCCGCACGGCCGGGCCCTGCGCGCTGCGCGCCATGAGGACCGCCCCCGTCGCCCGCGGCGAGGGAGCCAGGCTCGCCGCCGCCGTCTCGCTCGTTCTCGCCTCGGCGAAGGTACGGGACCACGTCGCCGACCGGGACGGCCTGTTGGCCCGTCGGCCCGTCGCCGCCGCGGCCCGCCGCGTCGCCCGCTCCTGGGACAGGGCCGGCGCCAGGACCGGCCGCGACCTCGGCTTCGACACCGCCGTCCTCGTCGACGCCGTCGACCGCCAGACCGGCATCGAGGCCCTCGCCGGACCCGGCACCCCCCTGCTCACCGTCACCGAGCCGACCGAGACGGCGACCGCCGCCGCCTTCGCGCACACCGCCGTCCTCGCGGGACGGCCGGAGAACGCGGCGCCGCTCGCCGAGGCGGGTCGCCTCTTCGGCCGCCTCGCCCACCTCCTGGACGCCGTCGAGGACCAGGCCGCCGACGCCGAGGCCGGTGCGTGGAACCCGCTCACCGCCACCGGCACCTCCCGCGCGGAGGCCCGGCGGCTCGCTGACGACGCCCTCCACGGCATCCGCCTCGCGCTGAAGGACGCCGAGTTCGCCGACGGCAAGCTCGCCCACGTCCTCCTCGCCCACGAGCTGCGCACCTCGGTCGACCGCGCCTTCGGCACGACCAGCTGCTCGCACGGGGCGCCGGGCGCGCCGCACGGTCACGGCCCGGTGCCCGGCAACCCGTACGCCCCCAACGGGCCGGTGCCCGGCAACCCGTACGCCCCCAACGGGCCGGTGCCCGGCAACCCGTACGCCCCCGGCGGACCCGGCGGCCCGGGCGGGCCCTACGTCCCCGGCCCCGGCGGTCCGGGCGGACCCGGCGGGCCGCTCCCGCCCGAGCCGCCGAACCGGCGACGCGGCCTGATAGCCGGCTGCGCCCTCTGGATCGGCCTGGCCTGCACCTGCCAGATGTGCTGCGGGAGCTTCGAGGACCCCTGGAGCCGCCAGCGGCGCGAGGGTCTGTGCCAGCAGTGCGACCCCGGCAGCTGCTGCGACTGCTGTGACTGCTGCAGCAACTGCTCCTCCTGTTGCGAGGGTGACGGCTGCTGCGGCGACTGCGGGGGCTGCGACTGCGGCTGCGACTGCTGACGGGCCGTCGGGGCCCCGGCGCCGCTACTTCTTCGGCGCCGGGATCTCCGGCGGGGAGATCCGCGAGGTCTCGATCCCGGAGGCCGTCACCCCCCACTTCCTCAGGATCCGGTCATACGTGCCGTCGGCCTTCAGACCGTTCACCGCGGCCTGGAAGGCCGGCGCGAGCGGAGTGCCCTTCTTGAAGGCGAAGCCGACGTCGAGGCGCCGGTACTCGTTGAGGAACTTCACGTTCTTCTGCTGCGTCACCGCGTACCGCACGCCGTTGATCGTGTTCATCACGACGTCGCTGCGGCCCTGCTGGAGCGACATCCAGATCGCCCCGGTCTCGCTGTAGACGTTCACCTCGTACGCCGGCTTCCCGGCCTGCGCGCACCGGCCCTTGTTCTTCTCCAGGGTCCGTTCGAAGGTGGTGCCGGCGTTCACGGCCACCTTCAGGCCGCACAGCTGCGTGAGGTCGGTGACCGCCTTCAGCGAGCTGTCGGCGCGGGCCGCGAAGCCCTGCCCGTCGTTGACGTAGGTCACGAAGTCGATGGTCCTGCGCCGCTCCTCGGTCACACCGAAGTTCCCGGTGCCGACGTCGTACTTGCCGCTGCCGAGCGCCGGCAGGATCGCCTCGAAGCCGACCACCTCGCGCTTCAGCTCCAGACCGAGGGCCTTCGCGACGGCGGCCGAGAAGTCGGCGTCCACGCCCACGACGGTCCTGCCGTCCGGCAGATAGGCCGAACTGGGCGGGGTCCCCACCGAGGCGGCGAGCGTCAGACTTCCACGCTGCCGCACGTCGGCGGGGAGCAGCTTCGCCGCCGCCTCGTTCTTCCTCACCGCCGCCACCACGTCCTCGGCCGGGAGCGCGCCCTTCGCCGCGCCCGGTGCTCCCGAGGCCCCGGCCGGGGCGGTCGCGGGCTCGCCGCCCGCGCAGGCGGTGAGGCCGAGCGTGGCCGCGGTGATCAGGGCGAAGGCGAGGGCGGTGCGTGTGGTGCCGGAACTCGTGCGCGTACTCATGGCTTCGGGGTCTCCAGGAATTTCTCGAACGGCAGCGGGCCGATCGACTCGGGATCGGCGGACACGTCGAAGAGCGGGCGGTAGCCGCTCGCCAGGTAGAGGCCCTTGGCCTCGGGCTGGCGCGGCCCCGTCGTCAGGTAGAGGCGGGAGTAGCCGCGGGCGGCGGCCTCCCGTTCGAGCACGGTGAGGACACGGCGGGCGAGGCCGCGCCTGCGG
Organism: Streptomyces sp. NPDC034084; assembly: GCF_055575535.1. NCBI lineage: Bacteria > Bacillati > Actinomycetota > Actinomycetes > Kitasatosporales > Streptomycetaceae > Streptomyces > Streptomyces sp. NPDC034084. Next base: position 382,922 of record NZ_JBVISK010000007.1, on the reverse strand, counting down.
TGCGCCGAGTGCGTCCAGATCCGCTTCAGCTCGGCGGTGTCCTCGTCGTAGCGGCGGTAGGCACCGCCCGCGACGGGCCGGCCCTGCTCCAGGAGGAGCAGGAAGGCGCCGTGCGGCGGGGTGAACTCCGCCGCCGGGTAGCGGCTCAGATCGTGCGCGGAGCCGTACCGGGTCGTGTACTCGTACGCCAGTTCGTCGAGCAGCGGGCGTGCCAGGGGATCGGTGGTCGTGGTCCGGTGCACGGACAACGCAAAGGTCATGACGGTCCTTCAGGGCGAAGGAGGAAAGGAGAAGGCAGGGAGGGGCGAGGGGAGGGGAGAGCTCAGGCGCTCAGCGAGGGCCTGGGTGTGAAGGCGCCGCGGAAGACAGCACGCGGGCGGGGTGAAGCAGCGAGTCGGCTCAACAGGAAGAGGACCACACGCGACCGAAGTCGATGTGGGAGCGCGTGACCAGCTGCTGGGGATGCATGGCCCCAGTGGAACAGGCATCCGTTCCGGCGTCAACCACGATGAGACGTACGGCTCACAGTGCGGACACCCTTGACAGCGGGCCGTGTTGACCGCATAGCCTCGAAGGGCGGATAGGGCTGAGGGGCCCGGATCCGCGTTCAGCGCGTGTGAAGGCGCACCCCCGTGTTCGATCCGCCCCCTGGCATCCACGGAGCCCTCGCATGTCCGCGACCCTCGTGAAAACCCCTTCCACGGCCCCGCCGGCCGAACCGCCCCCGCGTATCGTCCCCGCCCGCCGCACCGGCCAGTGGACCGCGGCCGGCGCCGTCCTCGTCCTGCTCGCGCTCGCGCTCGTCTCGGTCGTCCGCAACAAGGCCTTCCAGTGGGACGTCGTCGCCGAGTACTTCACCTCGGCGTCCGTCCTGCGCGGCCTCGGCCTCACCCTGTGGCTGACCGCCCTCGTGATGGCCCTCGGCTTCGCGTTCGGCACCCTGCTCGCCGTCCTCAGGCTCTCCGCCAACCCCGTTCTCGGCGCCGTCAGTTGGGGCTACGTCTGGTTCTTCCGGTCGACCCCGATCCTGGTCCAGCTGCTCTTCTGGTTCAACATCGGCGTGCTCTACCCCCAGATCCTCGGCGTGAACACGGTCAACCTCCTCGGCCCCGTCGCCGTCGCCGTCATCGGCCTCACCCTGCACGAGGCCGCCTACGCCGCCGAAGTCGTCCGCGGCGGCATCCTCTCCGTCGACCGGGGCCAGACCGAGGCCGCCCAGTCCCTCGGCCTCGGCCGGTGGCGCCGGCTCTCCCGGATCGTGCTGCCGCAGGCCATGCGGGCGATCGTCCCGCCCGCCGGGAACATGCTGATCGGCACCCTCAAGGGCACCTCGATCGTCTCCGTGATCGCCGTGCAGGACCTGCTCTACTCGACCCAGCTCGTCTACCACCGCACGTACGAGATCATCCCGCTGCTGCTCGTCGCCACCCTCTGGTACGTCGCCGTCACCTCGGTACTCGGCGTCGGCCAGTACTACGTCGAGCGGCACTACGCCCGCGGAACGGCCGGTGCGCGATGAGTCCGCGCCCCTCCCTGGTGATCGTGGGCGCCGGGCCGCGGGGGACCGGCTTCCTCGAACGGCTCGCCGCCAACCTGCCCGGGCTGTACGGCGACGAGCCCCTCGACGTCCACCTCGTCGACCCGCACCCGGCGGGCCCCGGCCGGATCTGGCGCACCGCGCAGTCCCCGCTGCTCTGGATGAACTCCCAGGCCGAGGACGTCACCATGTTCACCGACGAGACCGTCGCCCTGGAAGGGCCCGTCCGCCCCGGACCCACCCTCGCCGAATGGGCCGGCATCGACGGCCGCGCCTTCCCCACCCGCACCCAGCAGGGCGCCTATCTGCGCTGGGTGTACGAGCGGGCCCGCGCCGCCCTGCCCGCCTCCGTCACCCTCCACGAGCACCGCACCACCGCCCTGCGGATCAGCGGCCCCCGCGACGGCCGCCAGCGGGTCCGGCTGGAGGGCACCGCCGTCCCCCTCCTCGCCGACCTCGTCGTCCTCACCGTCGGCCACCTCGACGCGGAACCCGACCGGGAGCAGCGGGAGCTGGCCGGCTTCGCCGCCCGCCACGGGCTCGTCCACCTCCCGCCCGACTTCACCGCCGACACCGACCTCGCCGCCCTCCCCGCCGGCGAGCCGGTCCTCGTCCGCGGCTTCGGCCTCGCCTTCGTCGACCTGATGGTGCTGCTCACCGAGGGCCGCGGCGGACGGTACGAGGGCGAGGGCGACGACCTCGTCTACGTGCCCTCCGGCAAGGAGCCGGTGCTGCACGTCGGATCGCGCCGCGGCGTCCCGTACCACTCGAAGATCGGCTACGTCCTCGACGGCGAACGGCCCCCGCTGCCCCGCTTCTTCGGCCCCGAGCAGACCGACGCCCTGCTCAGGCGGTCCGGGCCGGTCGACTTCCGGCGCGACGTGTGGCCGCTCATCGACAAGGAACTCGGCTGGGCCCACTACCACCGGCTCTTCTCCACCCACCCCGAGCGGACCGCGCTCCCCTGGAGCGACTTCGAGCAGGCCTACGAGAAAGCCCCGCCGCGCGGGGCCGAACTCGCCGCGGTCGTCGCCGCCGCCGTCCCCGACCCCGCCGACCGGCTCGACCTCGACGCCCTCGACCAGCCCCTGGCCGGCCTGCGCTACGACTCCGCCGAAGCCCTCCAGGACGGCCTGCGCCACTACATCACCGAGGACCTGACCCGCCGCCACGACCCCGCCCACAGCCCCGACGCCGCCGTCTTCGCCGGCCTGCTCTCCGTCTACGGCCAGCTCCTGCGCCTCGGCAAGCGCCTGGACCCGGGCAGCTGGTGGCACGGCTTCTTCAGCTATCTCGCCTCCGGGCCGCCCGGCCCCCGGCTCCGCCAGCTCCTCGCGCTCTCCCGCGCCGGCGTCGTCCGCTTCCTCGGACCCCAGGTCACCCTCGAGACCGACGAGGAACGCGGCCTCTTCCGCGCCGCCTCCGCCGCCCTGCCGGGGGAGTGGACCGAGGCCCGCGCCCTCGTCGAGGCCCGGATCCCCGACCCCACCCTGGAGCTCACCGGCAGCCCGCTGCTGCGCGCCCTGTACGAGGAGGGCACCAGGGCCACCAGCGGGGGTCTCCTCGTCGTCGACCCCGTCGACGGCCGGCTCCTGGAGCACGACGGGCGCCCGCACCCGCGCCGCTTCGCCCTCGGCCCGCACACCACCGCCCGCACCGGGAGCGCCTTCACCAGGCCCCGTACCGGCGGGGTCGCCTTCGGGCAGAACGACGCCACCGCGCGGGCCGCCCTGGCCTTCCTGCGCGACCGGGAGTGTCGGCTCCCCGCCCGGCTGAGCGCCTGACCCCGCGCCGCTCCTCCCGCCGCCCGACCCCTTCCCGAGGAACCGCCATGTCTCTCACCAGTACCGAAGCCGGTGTGAAGGACCCACCCGCCGCTCCCACCACGTCACCACCCGCCGCACTCGTGGTCGTCCCCGTGCGCCACCCCTGGCGCTGGGTGGCCGTCGCCGCTACCGCCGTCCTGCTCGTCCAGTTCGTCCACGGGCTCGTCACCAACCCCGGCTGGGAATGGGACGTCTTCGCCGCCTTCTTCACCACCGAGACGATCCTGCACGCCGTCTGGGTCACCCTCCAGCTCACCTTCTACGGCACCGCGCTCGGCTTCGCCATCGGCATCGTGCTCGCCTTCATGCGGCTGTCCGCCAGCCCGTTCCTGCGGTCGGTCGCCTTCGGCTACATCTGGGCCTTCCGCTCCATCCCGCTCATCGTCCAGCTGCTCTTCTGGTTCAACCTGGCCTACCTCTACAAGGAGCTGAGCATCGGCATCCCCTTCGGGCCGAGCTTCCTCTCCTTCGACACGATGGGCCTCGTCGGCGAGATGAGCGCCGCCGTCCTCGGGCTCGCCCTGCACCAGGCGGCCTACGCGGCGGAGATCGTCCGGGGCGGCGTACTCGCCGTCGACGAAGGCCAGTTGGAGGCGGCGGCCTCCCTCGGCATCCCCAGGCTCCGCCAGGTGCGGCGGGTCGTGCTGCCGCAGGCGATGCGCTCGATCCTGCCCAACGCCGCCAACGAGATCATCTCGCTCTTCAAGGGCACCTCGATCGTCTCCGTCATGGCGATCGGCGAACTCTTCTACCAGGTCCAGGTCGTCTACGGCCGCAACGGACGGGTCGTCCCGCTCCTCATGGTCGCCACCGCCTGGTACGTCCTGCTCACCACCGCGCTCTCCGTCGTCCAGCACTACGTCGAACGCCACTACGCGAAGGGGAGCGTCCGATGAGCTCCGTCACCAAGACCGCCGGCCGCGCCGCCGGCTCCGCCGAGGAGCCCGCCGAGGGGTCCGTCACCACGGCCAAGGTCGAGATCCGGGGCGTCCACAAGCGCTTCGGCGCCCTCCACGTCCTGCGCGGCATCGACCTCGACGTGCGGGCCGGCGAGGTCACCGTCGTCCTCGGCCCCTCGGGCTCCGGCAAGTCCACCCTGCTGCGGACCATCAACCACCTGGAGAAGGTCGACAGCGGCACGGTCGGCGTGGACGGCGTCCTCGTCGGCTACCGCCGCTCCGGGAACAAGCTCTACGAGCTGCGCGAACGCGAGATCCTCAAGCAGCGCACCCGGATCGGCTTCGTCTTCCAGAACTTCCACCTCTTCCCGCACCTCACCGTCCTGGAGAACATCGTCGAGGCGCCCGTCTCGGCCCTCAAGCGCCCCCGCAAGGACGCCGAGGCCGCGGCCCGGAAGCTGCTGACGCGCGTCGGACTCGCCGACAAGGCGGAGGCGTACCCCAAGCAGCTCTCCGGCGGGCAGCAGCAGCGGGTCGCCATCGCCCGCGCGCTCGCCCTGGAACCGAGCCTGCTCCTCTTCGACGAGCCGACCTCCGCGCTCGACCCCGAACTCGTCGGCGAGGTCCTCGACGTCATCAAGGACCTGGCCGCCTCCGGCACCACCATGATCGTCGTCACCCACGAGATCGGCTTCGCCCGCGAGGTCGCCGACACCGTGGTCTTCATGGACGAGGGCCGGATCGTCGAGCAGGGGCCGCCCGCCGAGGTGCTCGACAACCCGCGCCACGAGCGGACCCGCGCCTTTCTCTCCAAGGTTCTCTGACCTCTTCTCTCACACACCCATCAGGAGCACGCCATGAAGACCCGTCGCGCCGTCCTCACCGCCCTCGCCTCGCTCACCGCCCTCGGAGTCCTCACCGCCTGCGGCTCCGGCGACGCCGCCATCGGCGAGATCAAGCCGGAGGGCCAGAAGGACACCGGCATCAACGTCGGCCCGAACCAGAACCGCGTCCACACCGCCAAGGTCGACGCGATCGCGGGCAAGCTGCCCGAGTCCGTCCGCAAGAGAGGCACCCTCGTCCTCGGCGTCTCCGCCAAGAGCAACCCGCCGCTCGCCTTCCGCGCCACCGACGACAAGACGCTGATCGGCGTCGAGGTCGACCTCGCCACCCTCGTCGCCGACACCCTCGGCCTGAAGCCCGAGTTCAACCCGGTCTCCTGGGAGAACCTCTTCGTCGGCCTGGACAGCGGCAAGTACGACGCCGTCTTCTCCAACGTCACCGTCACCGAGGAGCGCAAGGACAAGTACGACTTCGCGACCTACCGGCTCGACGACCTCGCCTTCGAGGCGAAGAAGGGCTCCGGCTGGACCGTGAAGGGACCCGAGGACGTGTCGGGCAAGCGGATCGCCGTCGGCAGCGGCACCAACCAGGAGAAGATCCTCGTCGACTGGTCCCGGCAGAACGAGAAGGCCGGCCGCAAGGGCGTCGACATCAAGTACTACGACAACACCACCGACTACTACCTCGCCCTCCAGTCCGGCCGGATCGACGGCTACCTCGGCCCCAACCCCACCGTCGCCTACCACGTGGCCTCCGCCGGCCAGACCGAGGCCGTGGGCAAGTTCTCCGGAGCGGGCGCCGGGCTCCAGGGCAAGATCGCCGCCACCACCAAGAAGGACAGCGGCCTGGTCGCCGCCTACGCGGCCGCGATCGACCACATCGTCGAGAACGGCACCTACGCGCAGGTCCTCAAGCGGTGGGGGCTGGGCAGCGAGGCCGTGGCGAAGTCCGAGATCAACCCGCCCGGTCTGCCCCGCACCAAGAACTGACCGCCGCGGGCCGTCCCGTCCCGGGTGCGGGTCGCGTTCCGCACCCGGGCCGTGCCGGGGCCGCACCCGGCCCGCGCCGGTTCCGCCGGGGCCGGGGCCTCCGCGGGGGAGGTGGTGTCCGGACTGCGTCTCACCGCGCTTCGCGCGAGTTCAAGACGCTTTTACGTCCGGACACCACCTCCCCCGCTCCGGCCCCGTCCCCTCCCGCCGTCGTTGTCCACCGGCCCGTACCGAGCCCTGTATGGAGAGACCCGTATGACCCGCACCCGACAACTCCACCTCGCCGCCGAGATCGCTCCCGGCTCCCGGCGGGCCGGGCCCGGCACCGCCGGCCGTACCGTCGCGCTCGCCCGGCTCGCCGAGGGCGCCGCGCTCGACTTCGTCACCCACGACGACTCCTTCGCCGGACCCGGCCTCGACGCGCTCGCCGTCCTCGCCCGGATCGCCCCCGAGACCCGCTCCGTCGGTCTCGTGCCGACCGTCACCACCACCCACACCGAGCCCTTCCACGTCCAGGCCGCCGTCGCCACCCTCGACTGGGTCAGCCGGGGCCGGGCGGGCTGGCGGATCGCCGTCTCACCGACGGGGGCCGAGGCCCGGCTCGTCGGCCGCCGGTCCGCGCCGCCCACCGCCGAGCTCTGGCAGGAGGCGGGCGAGGTCGCCGAGGTCTCCCGGAAGTTGTGGGACAGCTGGGAGGACGACGCCGAGATACGGGACGTGGCGACCGGACGGTTCATCGACCGCCGCAAGCTGCACCATGTGAACTTCCAAGGGGCGACCTTCTCGGTCAAGGGCCCCTCGATCGTGCCCCGGCCCCCGCAGGGCCATCCGGTGACCGTCGTCGACGCCACCCGCCCGGCCGCCCGGGAGACCGCGGCCCACCACGCCGACGTGGCCCTGATCAGGGCCGCCTCCGCCGAGGAGGCCGCCGCCCTCCGCGCCGAACTGCGCCAAGGGGCCCGCGCCCACGGCCGGGACCCCGGGCAGCTGCGCGTCCTGCTCTCGCTGACCGTTGATCTCGACGCGTACGAGGGCGGGCCCGGGGCGCTCGCCGCGCTGATCGACGGCTGGCACGGGGGCGGCGCGGTCGACGGCTTCCACCTGGTACCGGCCGTGCCGGAGCGGGACCTGGAGCGGTTCGCCGGGGAGACCGTGCCCCGGCTCAGGGAGCGTGGGCTGTTCCGTGCCGCCTACGAGGGCGCCACCCTCCGCGGTCATCTGGGACTCGCCCGGCCGGTCAGTCAGTACGCGACGACGGGGGCAGGCGTATGAGCCGGGGCAGGAAGCAGGTTCATCTCGCCGCGCATTTTCCCGGCGTCAACTCCACGACGGTCTGGGCCGATCCGCGGTCCGGGTCGCAGATCGACTTCTCTTCGTTCGAGCATCTGGCGAGGACCGCCGAGCGGGGTCTTTTCGACTTCTTCTTCCTGGCAGAGGGGCTGCGGCTGCGCGAGCACGCGGGGCGCATCCACGACCTGGACGTCGTCGGCCGGCCCGAGTCCATCACCGTCCTGAACGCCCTCGCGGCCGTCACCGACCGGCTCGGTCTGGCCGCCACGGTCAACGCCACCTTCAACGAGCCGTACGAACTGGCCCGGCGGTTCGCCTCGCTCGACCACCTGAGCGGGGGTCGGGCCGCCTGGAACGTGGTCACCTCGTCCGACGCCTTCACCGGCGAGAACTTCCGGCGCGGCGGCTACCTGGACCGGGCCGAGAGGTACACGCGGGCCGCCGAATTCCTTGCCACCGCACGTGAGTTGTGGGACTCCTGGACCCCAGGCGGCGAGCAGAGGCCCTTCGCGCACAGCGGGCCGCAGTTCCGGATCGAGGGCGAGTTCCCCGTATCCCGCTCCCCGCAGGGGCAGCCGGTCGTCATCCAGGCCGGGGACTCGGCCGAGGGGCGGGAGTTCGCGGCCTCGGCCGCCGATGTGATCTTCACCCGGCACTCGACGCCGGAGGCCGGCCGGGAGTTCTACGCCGACGTCAAGGGGCGGCTCGCCCGGTACGGAAGGGACCCCGGCGACCTGAAGATCATGCCGGGAGTGACGTACGTCCTCGGCGACACCGACGCCGACGCGCAGGAGGCGGCGGCCGAGATCCGCCGTCAGCAGGTCTCCCCGCAGAACGCGATCCTCGCGCTCGAACAGGTCTGGGGCCGCGACCTGTCCGGCTACGACCCCGACGGGCCGCTTCCGGACGTCGACCCTGACCCGGACTCCACACTCGTCCAGGGCCGGGTACGGGTCGCCGACCCGGTCGGGGTGGCGAGAAAGTGGCGGGCGCTCTCCGAGGCCAAGGGCCTGTCGATCCGTCAGACGGTCATCGAGTCCGGCAGCCGGCAGTCCTTCGTCGGCTCCCCGGCCACGGTCGCGGCGGCCCTGGAGGAGTCCGTCGCCACCGACGCGGCCGACGGCTTCATCCTCGTCCCCCACCTCACCCCCGGCGGCCTCGACGACTTCGTCGACCGGGTCGTCCCGCTGCTCCAGGAGCGCGGGGTCTTCCGTACGGAGTACGCGGGCACCACGCTGCGGTCGCATCTCGGGCTTCCCGAGCCCGTATGGAAAGGTTGAACACCATGAGCACGGATCCACAGCAGGACTGGCAGCACTGGCACGAGCAGCGCGAGGCCGCGGTCGCCTCCTCGTACGGCCCGCTCTCCCTCACGGGCACCCACTGGCTCGCGGACCACCCCGAGGGGCGCGTTCCGGCCATTCCCGGCGAGTGGCGGGAGGACGGCGACGAGGTGGTCCTGACGGCGGGCGCCGAGGACGGACTCACCGTCGACGGCAAGCCCTTCACCGGCACGGTCCGGCTCACCGCCGACCACGGCCCGATCCACGAGTCCCGGGTCGAGTCGGCGGGCCGGCGGCTCGTGGTGCTGCGCCGCGAAGGGCTGTGGGCCGTGCGGGACTTCGACCCGGACGCGGAGGCGCGCCGCGCCTTCCGGGGCATCGAGGCCACCCCGTACGACGCGCGCTGGGTGGTGCCCGGTGTGTTCCGTCCGTACGCGCGGACGCGCAGCGTACGGGTGGAGAACGCCGACGGCCGGGAGCGCGGCCTCGGCCTCGCCGGGGAGCTGCTCTTCGAGCTGGACGGCGGCGAGCTCGTCCTCCAGGTGGCCGTCGAGGAGGACGGTTCCCTCTGGGCGGTCTTCGCGGACGCCACCAGCGGCCGGGACAGCTACCGCTTCCGTTTCCTGCGGCCTCCGGCGCCGGCGGCGGACGGCTCGGTGACGGTGGACTTCAACCGCGCGCTGCTGCCGCCGTGCGCCTTCGCCGACCACTTCATCTGCCCCTTCCCGCCGCCAGGGAACACGCTCCACACCGCGGTGGCGGCGGGGGAGCGGCGATTGAACCCGGCCTGAACAGGCCGTTTCCCCCGGTCGTACGGAGGAGGGGCGCCCCCTGCCACCACGGCCGGGGGCGTCCCCGCGTGCGGCGGTCTTGTGCGTCCGCTCCGGGAGGGCCACTATCACAGGCGGTGCATGTCAGGAACACGTCACCTGATGGCGCCTCACGGGCCTGCCACCCACGGGCCCCTCCGCTTTTCCCAGAAGGAGAACAGTGAGGAGCACAGTGAGGAACACCCGCACCCGCCTGCTCGCCGTCGCCGTCGGTCTCGCCGCCGCGACCGCCCTCGGACTCCCCGGCGCCCAGGCCGCCCCCGTACCCGGCCCCGCCGCAGCCGCCCAGCTCGCCCGCGCCGACGCCGCCGTCGAGGCCGCCGGGGTCGGCGGCACCGCCTGGTACGTGGACAGAGCCGCGGGCCGCGTCGTCGTCACCGCCGACTCCACCGTCACCGACGCCGGTCTCGCGAAGATCAGACGTCAGGCCGGCGCCGACGCGGCAGCCCTCCGCGTCGAGCGCGCACCCGGCGTCTTCAAGCCCCTGCTCGCGGCAGGGGACGCCATCTACGGCAACGGCTACCGGTGCTCGCTCGGCTTCAACGTCCGCAGCGGCAGCACGTACTACTTCCTCACCGCCGGCCACTGCGGCAACGTGGTGAACACCTGGTACGCCAACTCGGCGCAGTCCACCCTGATCGGCGCCACCGTCGGGTCCAGCTTCCCCGGCAACGACTACGCCCTCGTCCGCTACGACAACGCCTCGCTCGCCCACACCGGCGGCTTCACCGCCGCCGACGCCTACGTGGGCGAGTCCGTCAAGCGCTCCGGTTCCACCACCGGCACCCGCGGCGGCACGGTCACCGGGCTCAACGCCACCGTCCACTACTCCAGCGGCGGCACGGTCAAGGGCCTGATCCAGACCAACGTCTGCGCCGAGCCCGGCGACTCCGGCGGCGCGCTCTACGACGGCACCAAGGCGCTCGGCCTCACCTCCGGCGGCAGCGGCAACTGCTCCACCGGCGGCACCACCTTCTTCCAGCCGGTGCCCGAGGCCCTCGCCAAGTACAACGTCAGTCTCCTCTGATCCCGCACGGACACCGCTGATCCCCCACCCCCACAGGAGGAACAAGAAGTGACCACCCCCACCAAGAAGTTCCGGCTGCTCGCCCTCACCGCCGGCCTCGTCGCCGCCGCCGCGACGCTCGGCGTCCCCACCGCGAGCGCCGGCACCGCGCAGACGTTCAGCGCCACCCAGCTCTCCGCCGCGAGCGACGCCGTCCTCGCCGCCGACGTGGCCGGCACCGCCTGGCGCGTCGACACCGCCACCGGCGAACTCGTCGTCACGGCCGACTCCACCGTCTCCCAGGCCGAGATCGCCAAGATCAAGCGCCAGGCCGGGGCCAACGCCGGCGCACTGCGCATCGAGCGCACCCCGGGCACCTTCAACAAGCTGATCTCCGGCGGCGACGCCATCTACGCGAGCAGCTGGCGCTGCTCGCTCGGCTTCAACGTCAAGGACAGCGCGGGGAACTACTACTTCCTCACCGCCGGCCACTGCACCGACGGCGCGGGCACCTGGTGGTCCAACTCCTCGCACACCACCGTGCTCGGGAGCACCGCCGGGTCGAGCTTCCCGACCAACGACTACGGCATCGTGCGCTACACCAACACCTCGGTGACCAAGTCGGGCACGGTCGGCAGCGTCGACATCACCAGCGCCGCCAACGCCACCGTCGGCATGTCCGTCACCCGCCGCGGCTCCACCACCGGCATCCACAGCGGCACGGTGACCGGCCTGAACGCCACCGTGAACTACGGCGGCGGCGACATCGTCTACGGCATGATCCAGACCAACGTCTGCGCCGAGCCCGGCGACTCCGGCGGCCCGCTCTACTCCGGGAGCCGGGCGATCGGTCTCACCTCGGGCGGCAGCGGCAACTGCTCCTCGGGCGGGACGACCTTCTTCCAGCCCGTGACGGAGGCGCTGAGCGCCTACGGGGTCAACGTCTTCTGATCCCGGCCCACGCCGAGCAGGCCCCCGCCCTCCGGCGGGGGCCTGCTCCGTGGGTGGCCCTACGCGCGGACCTCGCCCACCTCCTCGGCGATCGGCTCCGCCTCCGGCCTCCGCTTCGGGTTCAGCGAGGACAGCACCAGGGTGACCGCGGAGCCGACCACCGCCCAGGCCGAGAGGACCAGCATCGAGGCGGTCATGTCGTTGCCCTTGAAGTACGCGATCGAGCGCGCCGCCCAGGTGCCCGCGCCCGGCGGCAGGGCGGGCCCGATCGCCCGCCAGAAGGGGGGCAGCATCGGCGCCGGGAACGCGCCGCCCGCGCTCGGGTTGCCCGCGATCACGATGAGCAGGATCGCCAGGCCGATGCCGACGATCCCGAACACCGACTGCAGGGCGAGGGTGGCGGCGCCCACCGCGAAGACCACCAGGGTCCCCAGCCCCCACAGGGCCGCGACGCTGCCGGGCAGGGCGCCGAGGACGGGGCCGACGATGAGCGCGCCGCCGAGACCGCCGAGGGCCGAGTAGAGCGCCAGGACCCCGAGGCGGATGATCGCGCGCTCCCGGTTCGCGGGCCGGGAGCCCGCGCTGATCGCCAGGATCGCGGCGCAGATGTACCCGCCGACGCACCACCCCACGACCAGGTAGAAGGCCGAGAGTCCGTCGAAGTCCTGCGCCGAGGCGGGGGCCACGTCGACCGTCCGTACCGTGCGCCCCTGGGCCCCCTCCACCTTGGTGAAGATCGCGCCGAGGGCGGAGGAGAGCACGGTGCCGCCACCGGAGGCGATGAGCAGGGTGTCCGTGCGGCCGGCGGGGTCGACGACCAGGGCGCCGTCGATGTCCCGGTTCATGATCTGCTTCCGCGCCTCGGCCTCGTCGGCGACCGCGCGGGGGTCGACGGGCGTGCCGGGGAGCCGCTCCAGCCGCCCGACGAGCTGGGCCGAGACTTGCTGCGGGGCGACGACGCCGAAGGGCACGTCCTTCGGCTTCGGATGGTGCAGGGCCCCGACGTACGAGGCGATGAACAGGAGCTGGAGGGCGAAGACGCCCACGACGAGCAGGGCGGCTCGGGGGGTGACGGCGCTTTTCAGTTCATCGACGAGACTCATGCCCCCACGCTCCGGGGCGGAGGACGTTTCCGCAGGTGGGATGGGGCCGAACGGGTTATCGCACGAACGTTCGAAAGTGAGCTAAGGTGGAAGCGAGGGGGTGGGAACGTACGTACGAATTCGATGCGAGTGCGGGAGGTGCACCGGCCATGCCAGGGTTCACGCACCTGCACACCGCCTCGGGCTACTCCCTCCGCTACGGCGCCTCGCACCCCGAGCGTCTCGCCGCCCGCGCCGCCGAGCGGGGCATGGACGCGCTCGCCCTGACCGACCGCGACACCCTCTCCGGCACCATCCGCTTCGCCAAGGCGTGCGAGAAGGAGGGTGTCCGCCCGCTGTTCGGCGTGGACCTGGCGTACGAGGCCCACGAGGCCCCCGTCGAGCGGGGGTCCGCCCGCCGGGTGCCCGTCCGGGGCGGGGCCTTCGTCGACGAGTCCGCGCCCCGCGCCCTCTTCCTCGCCCGCTCCCGCACCGGCTGGGCCACCCTCTGTGCACTGGTCACCGCCGCCCACGCCGGGGGAGGGGAACACCCCCTGCTGCCCCGGGCCGCCCTGGACGGCGACGGCGTGTCCGTCCTGCTCGGTCCCGCCTCCGACGTCGGCCGCGCCCTCGCCGCCGGCCGCCCCGACCGGGCCGCCCGGCTGCTCGCCCCCTGGCGCGAGCGGTACGGCGACGCCCTGTGCCTGGAGGCCGTCCACCACGGTCGCGCCGGCGCCGGACCCGGCTCCCTGCGGCTCGCCGCCCGCACCGTCGGCTTCGCCGCCGAGCAGGGCGTCCGGCCCGTCATCGCCAACGCCGTCCGCTACGCCGACCCCGGCCAGGGGCCGGTCGCCGACGTCCTCGACTCCGCCCGCCGCCTCGTCCCCGTCGACCCCCGCAAGGAGCTGGACAGCGGAGAGGCCTGGCTCAAGGGCGCCGACGGCCCCGAGGGCATGCTGGCCGCCGCCGAGCGGATCGTCGAGGCCGCCGGCTTCCGCCGGGACGCCGCCCACCGGCTGCTCGACCGGACCGCGGAGGTCGCCGCCGCGTGCCTGGTCGACCCCGAGGACGACCTCGGCATCGGCTCCGCGCACTTCCCGGAGCCGTACCTCGTCGGCGCGGAGTACCGCACCGCCCAGCGCGTCCTCGCCTCCCGGGCCGCCGCCGGCATGGTCCTCAAGGGGTACGAGAAGCGGCGCGACTACTGGGACCGGATGCACCGAGAGCTGGACGTCATCGCCCACCACGGCTTCGCCACCTACTTCCTGACGGTCGCTCAGGTCGTCGACGACGTCCGGTCCATGGGCATCCGCGTCGCCGCCCGCGGCTCCGGCGCCGGCTCCCTCGTCAACCACCTCCTCGGCATCGCCCACGCCGACCCCGTCGAGCACGGCCTGCTGATGGAGCGGTTCCTCTCCAAGCGCCGCACCGCCCTGCCCGACATCGACATCGACGTGGAGTCCGCCCGCCGCCTGGAGGTCTACCGGGCGATCATCGACCGCTTCGGCGCCGAACGGGTCGCCACCGTCTCCATGCCCGAGACCTACCGGGTCCGCCACGCGGTACGGGACGTGGGTGCGGCCCTCTCCCTGGACCCGGCCGAGACCGACCGGATCGCCAAGGCCTTCCCGCACATCCGCGCCCGGGACGCCCTCGCCGCCCTCGACGAACTGCCCGAACTGCGCGAACTCGCGGGCGAGAAGCAGAAGTACGGGAAGCTCTGGGAGCTGGTCGAGGCGCTCGACGCGCTGCCGCGCGGAATCGCCATGCACCCCTGCGGAGTGCTGCTCTCGGACGCCTCGCTGCTCACCCGTACCCCCGTGGTGCCCACCAGTGGCGAGGGGTTCCCCATGTCCCAGTTCGACAAGGAGGACGTGGAGGACCTCGGACTGCTCAAGCTCGACGTCCTCGGCGTCCGCATGCAGTCGGCGATGGCGCACGCCGTCGCCGAGGTCGAGCGCGCCACCGGGACCCGGCCCGACATCGACGCCGTCCCGGACGGCGACCCCGAGACGTACCGCCTCATCCGCTCCACCGAGACCCTCGGCTGCTTCCAGATCGAGTCCCCGGGCCAGCGCGACCTGGTCGGCCGGCTCCAGCCCGCGACCTTCCACGACCTCGTCGTCGACATCTCGCTCTTCCGGCCGGGACCGGTCGCCGCCGACATGGTCCGCCCCTTCATCGAGGCCCGGCACGGCCGCGCCCCCGTCCGCTATCCGCACCCCGACCTGGAGGAGACCCTGAGGGAGACGTACGGCGTGGTCGTCTTCCACGAGCAGATCATCGAGATCGTACGGATCATGACCGGCTGCGACCGGGCCGAGGCCGACCAGGCCAGGCGCGGGCTCTCGGACCCCGGGTCGCAGGGCCGGATCAAGCTCTGGTTCGCCGCGCGGGCCTCGGCCCGGGGGTACGCCGACGAGGTTGTCGCCCGCACCTGGGAGATCGTCGAGGCCTTCGGCTCGTACGGCTTCTGCAAGGCGCACGCGGTCGCCTTCGCCGTGCCGACGTACCAGTCGGCCTGGCTCAAGGCGCACCACCCGGCCGCCTTCTACGCGGGGCTGCTCACCCACGATCCCGGCATGTACCCCAAGCGGCTGCTGCTCGCGGACGCCCGGCGGCGGGGGGTGCCGGTGCTGCCGCTCGACGTGAACCGCTCGGCGGTCGCCCACCGTATCGAACTGGTGTCTGAATCACCGGTGCTCTGGGGGCTGCGGCTCGGCCTCGGCGACGTCCACGGCATCAGCGAGGCCGAGAGCGCCCGCATCGAGAACGGACAGCCCTACGCCTCCCTGCTCGACTTCTGGGAGCGGGCCCGCCCCCGCACCCCCGTCGCCGAACGGCTCGCCCAGGTCGGCGCGCTCGACGCCTTCGGCGCCAACCGCCGCGACCTGCTGCTCCACCTCACCGAACTCCGCCGCGTCCACCGGGGAGCAGCCTCCCACGGCGGTCAACTCCCGCTCGCCCAGGGCGGGAAGACCGCCCCCGTCGGCCTGCCCGACCTCGACGAGACCGAACGGCTCAGCGCCGAACTCGGCATCCTCGGCATGGACGCCTCCCGCCACCTCATGAGCGACCACCACGCCTTCCTCCGCGAACTCGGCGTCGTCTCCGCCCAGCGGCTGCGCTCCGCCACCCACGGCCAGACCGTCCTCGTCGCGGGAGCCAAGGCCGCCACCCAGACCCCGCCCATCCGCTCCGGGAAACGCGTCATCTTCACCACCCTCGACGACGGCACCGGCCTGGTCGACCTCGCCTTCTTCGACGACGCCCACGCGGCGTGCGCCCACACCATCTTCCACTCCTGGCTGCTGCTCGTCCGGGGCGTGGTCCAGCGCCGCGGCCCGCGCAGCCTCAGCGTCGTCGGCTCCGCCGCCTGGAACCTCGCCGAACTGGTCGAACTGCGCGCCTCCGGCGGCCTGGACGCGGTGGGGGAGCGGCTCGCCGAAACGGCACCCGTCGCCGGAAGCACCGACAACGGCCGTCGCATCACGATGTCCACCGGCTACGAGATGAACCCCTGGGCCGACCTCCAGCCGGCCGGGGAAGGCACCACCACGCCGGCGCGGAAGCTCTGGCACAGCAGCCCCGGGAGCGCGGGATGATCCTCTGCGTACGATTCCGGCTGGAATCCACGGACGAAGCGGTACTGCCCCGACTGGTCGACCTGCTCCGCGAGTTCACCCCCGTCGTCGAGGCGGCCCCGCCCTGCGAGGCGCTCGCCGACGTGCGCGGCGCACTGCGCTACTTCGGCCGGACCCCCGCCGAACTCGCCTCGGTCATCCGGGTCCGCGCGCTCGCCCTGTACGGCGTCGACTGCGTCATCGGCGCCGGACCCAACCCGATGCTGGCCCGGCTCGCGGCCCGTGAGGCCCGGCCCGGTGCCACCCTGGTCGTCGAGGACCCGGCCGCCTTCCTGCGCGACCGGCCGGTCGTCGCCCTCGACGGCGTCGGCCGCGCCACCGCCCGTACCCTCTGCGGCTACGGACTCGACTCGGCGGGCCGCGTCGCCGACGCGCCGCTCGCCGTGCTCCAGCGGCTCGTCGGCGCGAAGGCCGGCCGTGAGCTGTGGGAAAGGGCGCGGGGCATCGACCGCACCGCCGTCGTCCCGAACGCGGTCTCCCGGTCGATGGCCGCCGAGCGCTCCTTCCCGCGCGACGAGACCGACCGGACCGAGCAGCGCAGGGCCCTCCTCTCGCTCGCCGGCGAGCTGGGCGCCCGGCTGCGGACCGAGGGCCAGGTCTGCCGCTCGCTCGCGGTCACCGTGCGGTACGCCGACCGCAGCACCACGACCCGGAGCCGTACCCTGCCCGAAGCGACCGCCCACTCGGCCGCGCTCACCGCTCTCGCATACGCGATCCACGACTCCCTCGGCCTCCAGCGGGCCCGGGTCCGGGGCATCGCCCTGCGCGCCGAGGGCCTGGCGGACGCCGAGGGGGCCGCGCACCAGCTGTCCCTGGACCCGGCGGACGAGAAGACCCGGCGGATCGAGGCGGTGGCGGACCGGGCACGGGCGAAGTTCGGCCCGCGGGCGATCCTCCCGGGCTCGCTGGCGGCCTGACCGCCCGCTCGTCGACGTCTCGTGACGACACATCAGTTTTTTACCGACGCGTAACTTCCCAGCCGTGGCTACCGGTGCGTAGCTTGGCTGGAGAGCATCCCCACTTGTGGTCCGGACCGCAGGGCACAGCACCCCCACTTTCCCCTTGAGCCGCAAGGAGATCGCCCGATGCTGTCCGCGAAGTCCTGGAAACGCGCCGTCAGAGCGCTGTCCGTCCTCCTGCTGACCGCCGCCGCCACCCTCGCCCCCACCGCCGCCGCGCAGGCCGACGCCGCCTCCAGCCGTGGCTGGAACGACTTCTCCTGCAAGCCGTCCGCCGCCCACCCCCGCCCCGTCGTCCTCGTCCACGGCACCTTCGGGAACTCGTGGGACAACTGGCTCACCCTCGCCCCCTATCTGGTCGACCGGGGGTACTGCGTCTTCTCGCTCGACTACGGCCAGCTGCCCGGTGTGCCCCTCTTCCACGGGCTCGGCCCCATCGCCGCGTCCGCCGGCCAGCTCGGCACCTACGTCGACCGGGTCCTCGCCGCCACCGGCGCCCCCGAGGCCGACCTCGTCGGACACTCGCAGGGCGGCATGATGCCCCGCTGGTACCTCAAGTTCCTCGGCGGGGCCGACAAGGTGAACACGCTCGTCGGCATCGCCCCCGACAACCACGGCACCACCCTGCTCGGCCTCACCAAGCTCCTGCCGTACTTCCCCGGCGCCGAGGACGTCATCAGCTCCACGACCCCCGGCCTCGCCGACCAGATCGCCGGCTCGGCCTTCATCACCAAGCTCAACGAGGGCGGGGACACCGTGCCGGGGGTCCGCTACCACGTCATCGCGAGCCAGTACGACGAGGTCGTCACCCCGTACCGCTCCCAGTTCCTGACCGGCCCGAACGTCACCAACGTCCTCATCCAGGACAAGTGCGCGCTCGACCTCTCCGAGCACGTGGCGATCGGCACGGTGGACCGGGTCGCCTTCCACGAG
Organism: Streptomyces sp. NPDC034084; assembly: GCF_055575535.1. Taxonomy (NCBI): domain Bacteria; kingdom Bacillati; phylum Actinomycetota; class Actinomycetes; order Kitasatosporales; family Streptomycetaceae; genus Streptomyces; species Streptomyces sp. NPDC034084. Next base: position 364,850 of record NZ_JBVISK010000007.1, on the reverse strand, counting down.
GTGGCCAACGCCCTCGACCCGGCCCACGCGACCCCGACCACCTGTCTGTCGGTGGTGGGCTAGCCCCGGGTCCGGCGCCGCCGGGCCGTCCCGAAGAGCACTGCCGCACCGAGCGCGAGCACGGCGGCGCCACCGACCGCGAGGTACGGGGTGGTGGCGTCGCCGCCCGTCTCCGCCAGCTCCACACCCGGGGCCGAACCGGCGTCGGGGGCGGGCGCGTTGGCGGACGGCTTGTGGGTGGGCGGCGCGGTGGTCACCGCCGCGTCACCGCCCTCGCCACCCCCGTGGCCGCTGTGCCCGCCGTGCTCGACCGTGGACTTGTCCGCGCCGTCCTCGACCTGCTCCTCGGTCGGCGCGGAGGCGGTCGGGGCGGGAGCGGCCGATGTCGGGGCCGTACCACCGCCGTCCTGCCCGAACACGACATCGGAGCAGGTGTAGAACGCCTCGGGGGAGTCGGAGCGCTGCCAGATCGAGTAGATGAGATGACGGCCGGACTTCACGGGCACGGTCCCCCGGAACACGTACTCGCCGTCCCGCATCTCCGGATCGGTCACCGTCGCGAACGGCTCGTCCTCCAGGTCCGACCACGTCAGCGGCTTCGTCGGGTCGTAGCCGTCCTTCGTCACGTACAGCGCGAAGGTCCCCCTGTGCGGGGCGGTCCCCTTGTACCGGAAGGTGTGCGCACCGGACGTCATGCCGCTCGCCGGCCAGTCGGCCCGCGCCAGATCGAGCCCCCGGTACTTGTCGTTGCCCGCGCTGCACAGCTTGCCGTCCGGGATCAACCGCCTGTGCTGCCCCGCCGCGTCGGCGATGTTCACCGCGTTCCAGTCGTAGAACGCCTGCGCCCCGCTCGCCGCCACGGCCGCCTTGCACGCCGCCGACTTCGGCGCCTCGGGCCCCTCCGCGTAACAGGCCGCGACCCGGCTCACCGGATCCGTCATCGACCCGTGCGCGAAGGCACCGGGCGCGACGGCGAGCCCGGACAGGACCAGGGCGGCTGTGGCGGCGGCCGTGGCCGTACGGCGAGAGGTCATGGGGGGACAACTCCTTCATGAGGGTGCGTGTGGGGTTGCCGAGCAAACTAGCCCCGGGAGAAGCGCGGACGACGGCCTTTAGGGCCGCGTTAAGGCGGGCGTAAGAGGAGGCTGAGGAACAGCCGGGGCCTGCCCGCCGGATCGCGGCCGGACAGGCCCTGCCCCAGCCCTCGGTAGCGGTGTTCCGGGCGACCCGTGCCGCCGTGGCGGAGGGTGACTTCCGCGCGGCCCGTCTCCGCGAAGTACTCCAGGCGGCGGCGGGCGCTCACGGGGGAGAGGGGCTTCGGCGCACTCCGTGGCCGAGAGGTCCTCCGGATGGGCCCGGAGGACGGAGTCGGCCAGGTCGGCCGGGTGGGCGGTCCTGCCGGCCCGGCCGTTGGTGAGGGAACACGGCGAGCCGTCGCGCGGCGGCGTGAGGACCGTACGACCGTATGCGCGGCGACTGCCTCAACTCGCCCCCGATGGGGTGAGATTCGGCCCGTAGGCGGCCGGATCCGGTATGCCTGGCGGGCAGCACCTTCCCCCCACCCCCCGAAGGGACCCCCACCCATGCGCGTCCGACTCGTCCTCGCCGCAGCAGCCCTGCTCAGCGCCGCCGTCGCCCCTCTCGCCCACGCGGGAGGGGCCGACGGCCTCACCGTCGACGAGTACGGCACCCTCGCCACCGACGCGACGGTCACCGTCTCCGGCACGTACCGCTGCCTCGACGACAGTGAGGGCCCCGTCTTCGTGACCGCCACCCTTGAGCAGGGGAACCGTTCCGCCGGGATCGGCGGCACCCGCGCCGTCTGCGACGGACACCTCCACACCTGGACGAACAGCGCCGTCGTGAAGGAGCCCGGCTACCGTCCGGGCGCCGCCCGGGTGGAGGCCGCCCTCATGCAGCTCACGGCCGGGGAGTCGGGCCTGCCGCTGCCCGGCTTCCTCGCCGCCGAGGAAGCCGACGTCGAACTGCGCTAGGCGTAGCCCCTAGCCCTGCCGCAGCAGGTCGATCAGGCCCTCCCGGCCGAGTACCTCCAGCTCGTCGAGGGCCACCACCGCACGGGCCGCCGCCTCCGGGTCGGAGGCGGCGAGACCGCTCGCCGCGAACTCGTCCTCGTCGAGCCGCAGCACCTCGCTGCCGTCCGCCGACACCCACAGGTCCAGGTCCAGGTCCTCGACCACCACCCCGGAGCCCTCGATCACGGCCGGCCGGGTGATGTCGCAGTACCAGCCCTTCAGGGCGCCGTCGGCCGACCACACCTCCTTGACCGTGAACCAGCGGTCGCGCCAGTAGTGCTCCACGAACACGTCACCCGGCTCGAACCGCACGAAGCCGAAGTCCCGCACCCCCTCGGCCGCCCACGGGGCACGCACCGAGAGCCTGGCGCCCTCGTCCGTCAGCACCTCGGCCGGGTAACGGATCTTCGTCCGGCCCGCCTTCGTCAGGGTGACCTCAACCGATCGTCCGGACATGGCGCACCTCCGTCGCCCCGATCTCGTAACCGAACCACTCGTTGATCGCCAGCATCGGCCCGTTCCCCGCGTCGTTCCCCGTGAACGCCTCCACACAGCCCGCGGCCCTGGCCCGGTGCAGGGACGTGTTCTTGGCGAGCTTCGCGAGCCCACGGCCCCGGAACGCCGGCGCGGTGCCGGTCATCCCCGAGGCGTACCGGCCCAGACCGTCCGTCTGCGCCGCGGTGAAGGCCGCCGGTACGCCGTCCACCACCGCGACCGTCGTCAGCGCCCGGTCGAGCAGCGGATGCTCCCAGGTGGTCTCCCGCCAGTGCGCGTAGTCGTCCAGCTCCACGCCCACGTCGCCCGGCTCGTCCGCCGACGTCACCGCGTCCAGCTCGAAGAGCGGCCGGGGATCGGCCGCGAAGTCCTCCGCCGTGCGCAGTTCGACACCGGCCGGCGGCTCCTGCAGCGGCGGCAGCTCCGCCGTCGCCAGATCGAGCCGGAGGAAGTGCGCGGAACGGCTGGGCGCGTAGCCCCGGCGCTCGGCCCACGCGCGGTTCGCCGGCTCGTCCAGGACCCAGCTGTACAGCGTCCGCGCGCCCCGCTCCGCGAGGTACTCCTCGGCGGCGCGCAGCAGCAGCGTCCCCGCGCCGAGACCCAGGTGCGCGGGATCCACATACACGTTGGCGTAGCCGATGCCGGGCTTCGCGGCCTCGTGGGCGATGCCCACCTGGGCGGTCCCGACGACCAGGCCGTCCCCGGTCACGGCGACCAGCGGGCGGTTGTGGCCGTCGGGGTGGGCGTGTGCCCAGTCGAAGGTGAGCTGCTCGGCGGTGGCGAGCATGAAGGGGAGCGCTGCCCGGCGGACCCGGGCGAAGCCCTGGGCGTCCTGGGGCCGTACATCACGGACGATCACAGTCATGTGGGCGCACGCTACGGGCGCGGGGCGCACCGCCGCCTCCCATTTTCCGGTGGGGTGGGGGCAGAATCGGCGGGGTGACACTCACCATCGCTGTGGACCATGGATCCACTACCGCTCCCTACGAACAACTGCGTGCCCAGATCTCCGAGCGGGCCCGATCGGGCGGACTGCCGGTCGGATACAAGCTGCCGACGGTACGGGGGCTCGCGGAGCAGCTGGGCCTCGCCGCGAACACGGTCGCCAAGGCGTACAAGGCGCTGGAGGCGGACGGAGTCATCGAGACGCGCGGGCGCCACGGCACCTTCGTCGCCGCCGCCGGTGACGCGGCGACCCGCCGGGCCGCCACCGCCGCCGCCCAGTACGCCGAGGAGGCCCGCCGGCTGGGCCTCAGCCGCGAGGCCGCGGAGGCGGCGCTGAACGAGGCCCTGCGGGCGGCGTACGACGACTGACGGCCGCTACAGGTAGAGCCCCGCACCCGCCGTGCGGGGCTCCGGGAGGTCCGCCGAGGGCGTGCCGCGGCGCAGTGCGAACAGTTCCGCCAGCGTCGCGCCCTCGCGCGGCACACCCTCCTCGCGGCCGAGCCACTCCACCGACTCGGCCCGGCTCAGCGGCCCGACCTCGATGCGCGCCAGGCAGCGGCCCGGCCGGACCACCGCCGGATGCAGCCGCTCCAGGTCCTCGTTGGTGGTGACCCCGACCAGGACGTTGCGCCCCTGGCCGAGCAGTCCGTCCGTCAGGTTCAGGAGCCGAGACAGGGCCTGCCCCGCCGTGTGCTTCGCCCCGCCTCGGATCAGCTCGTCGCAGTCCTCCAGGAGCAGCAGCCGCCAGCGCTCCTTCGGCGTGCCGTCGTCCTCGCCGATGGCGATGTCCATCAGATAGCCGATGTCGTTGAAGAGCCGCTCCGGGTCGAGCACGCAGTCCACCTGGCACCAGTCCTGCCACGCCCGCGCCAGCGTCCGCAGCGCCGAGGTCTTCCCCGTGCCCGGCGGGCCGTGCAGCAGCAGGAGCCGGCCGGTGACGTCCTCCGGGGTCACCTTCATCAGCCGGTCCATCGACTCGGCCACCGGCGCCGCGTAGTTGGGCCGGACCTCCTCCCAGGTCCCGGCGCTGATCCTGCGGGTCATACGACGCGGACCGCGCTGCGGAGCCACGTACCAGAAGCCCATCGTCACGTCGTCGGGCTCCGGCTCGGGCTCGTCCTTCGCCCCGGCCGTGGCCTCGGTGAGGATCCGCCGCGCCAGTTCCGGGTCGGTCGCCGTGACGGTCACGTGCGCACGCGCGTTCCAGCGGGAGGAGAGGAGCGTCCAGCCCTCGCCCTCGGCGAGCACCGAGCTGCGGTCGTCGTCCTTCGCGGCCCGCAGCACCCGCGCCCCCTCCGGGAGCAGCGTCGCGTCGGCCTTCGCCCGGTCGAGGGTGGTGCTGTGCGCGTGCGGCTGCTCCCCGGTCGCGAAGCGGTCGAGGAACAGCGCGTCCAGGACGTCCCCGGGCGAATCGCCGTCGTCGAGGTTGACGACGACGGGGAGCGACGCGGGCTGCCGCTGGGGGGAGATGACGGAGGGGGTCTCGGACATGGCGCCCATGATCCGGCAAGCGCAGGGGCGGCGCACGGGGTTTTGCGGGCCGCCCGGGACCCGTCGTCGCGGCCGCCCGGAGTGGCTTGATATCGACGGTCCCTGACGGAGGATCGGAGGGTCTTCACCCCCAGTTTTGACATGAACACTTCCGGTGGGCCGGATCCGATGCTACTACCTGGTAGCGCAGAGGTTCTGCTACAGGGAGGTTCCATGAGACTGTCCCGAATTGCCGCCCTTTCGTCCTCTCTCCTGCTCGGCGCCGTCCTCGCCTTCACCGGAGCGGGCGCGGCCCAGGCCGCCGAGACCGCCGCACTCGACTACGTGGCCCTGGGGGACTCGTACTCCTCCGGTGTCGGCTCCGGGAGCTACGACAGCGCGAGCGGCGACTGCAAGCGCTCCACGAAGGCGTATCCGGTGCTGTGGAAGAACGCGAACGCCCCGTCCTCGTTCGCCTTCACCGCCTGCTCGGGCGCCCGAACGGGTGATGTGACCGCGAATCAGCTCGGACCCCTGTCGGCCGCCACTGACCTGGTGTCCATCACGATCGGGGGAAATGACGCCGGTTTCGCCGACGTCATGACGACCTGTGTGCTTCAGTCCGAGGCCACCTGCATCAACCGCGTGAATCAGGCCAAGGCCTACGTCGACACCACGCTCCCCGGCAAGCTCGACTCCGTCTACGACGCCATCAGCGGCAAGGCGCCCGCCGCCCACGTCGTCGTCCTCGGCTACCCGCGCTTCTACCAGATGAGCGGCAGCTGCATCGCCGGCCTGAGCGAGAACGAGCGCAGCGCCATCAACGGCGCCTCCGACTACCTCAACGCGGCCGTCGCCAAGCGCGCCGCCGACCACGGCTTCACCTTCGCCAGCGTCGTCCCCGCCTTCACCGGACACGAGATCTGCTCGGGCTCCGCCTGGCTCCACAGCGTCAACTGGCTCAACATCGGCGAGTCGTACCACCCGACCGCCGCCGGCCAGTCCGGCGGCTACCTGCCCTCCTTCAGGAGCGTGGTGTAACCGGCCCGCCGCCGGCGCCCGGGGCACCGGTCCCCGCCGGAGCGGTGCTCGTGACACCGCCCGGCCCCGGCCCGGTACCCGGCCCCTCGTCCCGTACCGCCTGATACGTCAGCACACCCGCGATCAGCAGCGCCCCGACGACCCCGGCCACCAGGACGGGCCCCCGGCGGGGCGCTGCCCGCGTCGGCCCCGCCTCGCGGGACGGCGCCGGCGGCGGCCCGGACCGCGTACCGGTGTCGCCATCGTCGCCGTGCCCGGTCCGGGGAGGGGCGGAAGCCCCCACCGGCTCCGCCTCCGTCCGCCGCGTGCCACCCCCGGCCAGCCGGCGCAGCTCCCGTTCAAGCTGATCGAACGTCATGGTCGGCTCTGCGTGGCGCAGTTGGTCGATCACTTGCCCCAGAGGCCCCGACCGGTCGTCGGCCGCCGCCTCCAGGAGCGCCCCGAGGGAGCGCAGGTCCGCCTCCGGATCCGTACCGTCGTCGTCCGGTCCGCCGCCGAAGCCGGTCACGACGACCCGCCCGTCGTTCGCGAGGATCACCTGTCCCGGCCCGACCCCCCGGTGCGGTACGCCCGCCTCCCGGGCGGCCCGCAGACCGGCGAGGACCTCCGCGCCGACGCGAGCGGCCTCGCGCGCGGGCAGCGGACCGCCCGCGTCCAGGGTCTCGGCGAGGGTCAGACCGCGCACCAGCTCCGTCACGACCCAGGGCCGGCCGTCCTCGGTGGCGACGGCGAGGACCCGTACGACAGAGGGGTGGGAGATCCGGGCGGCGGCGCGCGCCTCGCGCTCCCGCCGCGCGTACAACAGGGGAACGTCGTCCGCCGGCAGTCCGGCGGGGGCGCGGAACTCCTTGAGCGCCACCTCGCGGCGGTCCGTCTCGTCCAGGGCACGCCAGACGGTGTCTGTCGCCCCCTCGGCGAGGACGTCGAGAAGCCGGTAACGACCCGCGATCACCGTCATGGACCCACGGTAGCCGAGGGGCGTCCCCGGGGCTCCGGTTCCGCGCGGTTCCGGCGGGAGGCCGGTCCGGACGATCTTGGTGGCGGAGATCACATCGGTCCGCGTGTCCGTGCACGGCGGTCCGGGGTGCAGGATGGTTCGTGATGGTTCGGCAGGTGTTCGAGCGCTGTCCAACTCGCCCTGGAATCAGATGGATTCGGACAGTGACCGTCAACCCCCGTACGAGTGCGTGGAATCGCGCAGGCGGGATACACGGGTGTCACTGTGGAGCGATAGGGTTAACCTGCCCGGGCCGGGTGCCCTTGTACGGGTGGGGAGTGACATGGAACAGATAGCAATGCGCAGCAGGCCGCGAGTGCCTGCCATCACCTGCGGGAGCAGCGCGACCAGTTCGCGACTCGACCGCCATCTCGCGGTGCTCGGCGGCCCCGCCGTGCCCCAGCGCGAGGTGGCCGAGGCGACGCTGCTCATGCGGGAACTGACGACGCGTACGCACGAGGTGCCGGTGCACGGTCACCGCAGCCGCAGCGCGCGGGTCTCGCTCTTCGCCCCGCTCCGCCGACTGCGCCGCTCGCTCTTCGGCACGCGCCGCTAAGGCCGCCCGCAGGCCCCGGATCGCGACCTCGCCGGACGTGTCCCCACCCGTCCGGCGTTCAGTCGTACCCGGAGCGCCGTCGTCCCGCTCGCCTCAGGCGATCACGCCCGCATCCCGCAGCTCCTTCACCTCCGCCTCCGGTACGCCCAGCTCGGCGAGCACCTCGTCCGTGTCCTGTCCAAGGGCCGGGATCCGGTCCATCCGGGGCTCCGGCGCGTCCGGGAACACGATCGGCGGCAGCAGCGCACGCAGCGGCCCCACCGGGGACTCCACCGCCCGCCAGCGGTCCCGCGCCGTCAGCTGCGGGTGGTCCGCGAGCTCCGCGACCGAGTTGAGCCGGGCACAGGCGATGCCCGCCGCGTCGAGCCGGGCCAGCGCCTCGGCCCCCGTCAGCGGGGCGAGCGCCGCCGCGACCACCGCGTCCGTCGCCGCGCGCCCCGCCACCCGCGCCGTGTTCGTGGCGAACTCGGGGGCGTCGGCCAGCTCGGGCCGCCCCAGGACCTGCTCGGCGAGCCGCCGCCACTCCCGGTCGTTCTGCACGGAGAGCAGGACGAGACCGTCCGTCGTCGGGTAGGCGTCGTACGGGGCGATCACCGCGTGCGCGAGCCCCGTGCGCGCCGGGGCCGTGCCCCCGTGCATCCCGTGGTGCAGCGGATGCCCCATCCACTCGGCGAGCGAGTCGAGCAGGGAGACCTCCACCGGGCCGCCCCGGCCGGTCGTGCCGCGCCGGACGAGGGCGGCGAGGACGCCGGAGAAGGCGTACATCCCGGCGGCGATGTCGGCGGCCGGGATCCCCGACTTGACCGGCTGCTCCGGCGTGCCGGTCACCGACACGAGGGCCGCCTCGCACTGGACGAGCATGTCGTAGGCCCGCTTGTGCGCGTACGGTCCCTCCGCCCCGTACCCCGAGACGTCCACGGCGATCAGCCACGGGTGCGCGGCGCAGAGGGTGGCGGCGTCGAGGCCGAGGCGGGCCGCCGCGCCCTGCGCCAGGTTCTGGACGAAGACGTCGGCGCCGGCCACCATCCGCCGCACGAGCGCCAGGCCCCGGGGGTCCTTGAGGTCGACCGCCACGGACTCCTTGCCGCGGTTGCACCACACGAAGTGGGAGGCGAGCCCCTGAGCGGCCGTGTCGTAGCCCCGGGCGAAGTCGCCGCCGTCGGGGCGCTCGATCTTGACGACGCGGGCGCCGAGATCGGCGAGCTGGCGGGTGGCGAAGGGCGCGGCGACGGCCTGCTCGACGGCGACGACCGTGACCCCGGCGAGGGGGAGTGGCTGAGTGCTCATGACCCCTCTGCCTACCGTGCGCGTACTCCTCCTGTCATCAGGGGGTGCGTCACCCCCGTCCGATCACCGGCCGGTCACCCCCGGGCGTACTTGCGCACCGCGAGCGGGGCGAAGACGGCGACCAGACCCAGCGACCAGAGCAGCGCGCCCGCGACCGGGTGGGCCACCGGCCAGGCCGCGTCCGCCGGGACCCGTGCGTTGCCGAACAGTTCGCGCACCGCCGTGGTGACCGCCGAGATCGGGTTCCATTCGGAGACCGTACGCAGCCAGCCGGGCATGCCGTCGGTCGGGATGTACGCGTTGGAGAGCAGCGGCAGCATGAAGGAGGCGCTGCCCAGCTGCCCGGCCGCCTCCTCGCTCTTCGAGACCAGACCGAGCAGGATGCCGACCCAGGTCGTCGCGAAGCGGAAGAGGAGCAGCAGGGCGAAGCCGCCCAGGGCCTCGGGGAGCGTGCCTCCGATCCGCCAGCCCATGGCGAGGCCGACCAGGACCAGCGGGACGGTGCCGACGGCGCTCGCGAGGAGGTCGGCGAGGGCCTGCCCGAGGGGGACGGCGGCCCGGCTCACGGGCAGGGTCCGGAAGCGGTCCGTGACGCCCCGGTGCGAGTCCTGCGCGGCCTGGAACATGCCGGTCACCAGGCCGCCCGCCGCCGTCGCCACGAGCATGCCGGGCACCAGGAAGGCCCGGTACTCGGCCCCGGGGGCGGCGAGCGCGCTGCCGAAGACGTACCCGAAGAAGAGCAGGAAGACGATCGGCATCGTCTGGGTCATGACCGTGATCGCGGGCGCGTGCCCGATCCGCCGGAGGTGGCGGCCGAGGAGGGCGGTCCCGTCGTGCACGAGGGCGCTCACGCGGCGAGCTCCTTCCGGCCGGTGAGGCGCAGGAACACCTCGTCGAGGGTGGGCGGGCGCAGGGAGGCGTCGAGGAGGAGGACCCCGGCGGCGTCGAGCTCGCGGACGACCCGGGGGAGGGTGAGCGTGGTGTCCGTGGTCACCGCGCCGACCGTGCGCCGGTCGGCGTCGAGGACCGGCGCCGAACCGGTCAGGTGGTCGAGGACGGCCGCGGCCGCTTCGAGGGAGGACGGTTCGGCGACGACGACCTCGGCGTAACTGCCGACGAGCGCCTTCAGTTCGGCCGGGGTGCCGCGCTGCGCGGCCCGCCCCTCGTCGATCAGCACGATGTCGTCGGCGAGCCGGTCGGCCTCCTCCAGGTACTGGGTGGTCAGCAGAACGGTGGTGCCCTGGTCGGCCAACTCCCTTACGGCGTCCCAGATCCCGTTGCGGCTGTGGGGGTCGAGGCCGGTGGTGGGCTCGTCGAGGAAGAGCACCCCCGGCGGCACGATCAGGCTCGCGGCCAGGTCGAGCCGGCGCCGCATGCCGCCGGAGTAGGTGCGGGCGGGGCGTCCGGCCGCCGCGGTGAGGTCGAAGCGCTCCAGGAGCTCGTCGGCGCGGGAGCGCGGGGCGCGCAGGAGCCGGGCGAAGAGCCGCAGGTTCTCGGCGCCGGTGAGGTCGCCGTCCACGGAGGCGTACTGCCCGGTGACGGCGATCCGCTTCCGTACCCCCGCCGGGTCGCGCACCACGTCGTGGCCCATGACGAGCGCGCTGCCCGCGTCGGGCGTGGCCAGGGTGGTGAGGACGCGGACGGCGGTGGTCTTCCCGGCGCCGTTGGGGCCGAGGACGCCGCAGACCGTGCCCTCGGGGACGGCGAGGTCGAGGCCGCGGAGGGCGTGGACGTCGCCGTAACGCTTCCGCAGACCTTCACTAAGTACAGCGTACGCAGTAGTCATGGCGTGACCATACCCCACTACGTACGGCGTACGTAACTACGATGGGGAGCGAGGTGATGATCCATGGCGGGCCGAGCGGCCGAACCGGAAGTGATCTGGGCGCGGCCCGAGCGCGCGGGCCGCGGCCCGAAACCGGCCTACAGCCGGCGGGACATCGTGGACGCGGCCGTCCGCATCGCCGACGCCGACGGCATCGACGCGGTCTCCATGCGCCGCGTCGCCGCCGAACTCGGCTGCGGCACCATGTCGCTCTACAACTACGTCCCCCGCAAGGAGGACCTGCACGAGCTGATGGTCGACGCGGTCAGCGGCGAGTACGAGTTCCCCGACGAGCCCAGCGGCGACTGGCGCGCCGACATGACCGCGATCGCCCACCAGGGCCGCGCGATCATGTACCGCCACCCCTGGCTGCCCCGGGTGATGACCACCGCCTACGGCTTCAGCCCCAACGCCCTCCGCTTCCTGGAGTGGTGCCTCGGCTGCCTCGCCCCCCTGGACCAGCCCCCGGGGCTCAAGATGCAGCTGATCGCCATGGTCAACGGCACGGTCATGGCCACCGTCGCCAACGAACAGGCCATCGCCGAACGGGCCCGCGGACTGCCCTGGTCCGAGGCGGAGGAGCAGGCGGTGCGCGGCGCCTACCTCAGGGGACAGATGGCGAGCGGCCGCTACCCGCACCTCGCCGCGCTGCTCGCCGAGGCCCCCGCCGCCCCCGTCGACGCGGACGAGATCTTCGCGATGACCGTCGCACGCCTCCTGGAGTCCTTCGCGCCCCCCGTCACAGGAGCATGAACTGCCCCTCCGGGCCCTCCTCCTGATGGTCCAGTACGGACGCGGGGCGGCGGGCCCGGGCCGGCGGCGGCAGCACCCCGGCCCGCCGGAGCTCGGTCCCGCCGATCCCCCCGCCGGTCAGCGCCGCCCGTTCCGGCTCCCGGGCCCCGAGCAGCGCGAGCACCGTGACCAGCTCCAACAGCTCCGAGGTCCACTCCTGCGGCCAGGCGGCCGGGCCGATCGCCTCCAGGGAGCCGGGCTCCGCCGGGGCCGTCCGGTGCGCGAACCACTGCTCCAGGACCCGCACCCCGCCGACCCGGTACTCCCAGGCCTCCGCCGGTACGGGGGAGATCAGACCGCCGCCGACGTCGAGCGCCTCGCCCTCGGGGTCGTACGACATCGTGGTCGGACGCGCCGGAACCGCCGCCCGCACATAGGGCCGGCGCCCGCCCGGCAGCCGGGGCCTCGCCCCGCTCAGGGCGCCCCGCAGCTGCACATCGGCCAGCTCCCGGCCGAGCGCCACGCCCGCCGCCCACGCCTCCGGGTCGCCGGGCAGCGGGACGCGGCACCCGGCGGGGGAGGGGAGGGCCGCCGCCACCGTCCACGCCAGCCAGTCACGGGCGTCGACCTCGCACCCGTACCGCTTCCCGAGGAAGGACAGGAGACCGGGCGCGAGATTGGGCTCCCGGCCTCCCGGGCGCCGGAACAGCGGCCGGATGCGGCCCGGCCGGCCCGCCGGGGAGCGGCCCTCCGGCAGCGCCGCCGTCACCAGGAGCGCGGGCCCCGCCGCCCCCGGTACGTACCCCTGCTCGATGGCGAAGAGCTGCGGCTGTCCGGCGACCCGCCACAGCTCCGGGCGGGCGGTGTCGATCAGCCGGTGGTCCGGCAGCAGCCACTGCTCGTCGAACGGCCCGTGCGCCACCCGCACCGGCTCCGGGCACGGCCCCGACTCGCGCGCGAAACGCGTCGTCCCGGTCCGCTGGCCGGGGAGCGCGCCCACCGCGCTCGCCGGGGTCCGCGCCCGGCTCGGCCGGAACAGCGCCTCCCGCTCGGCGCCCTCGGCGGCCACGAGCCGGTCCCAGCGGGCCCGCAGGGTGCGGGCGTCGGGGGCGACGATCCAGGACCGCCCGAAACGCAGCGGGGCCACGGACCACGGCATCAGCTCGTCGAGGAGGGGCGGCTCGTCGGGACGTACGTCTTCCGTCACGCCCCGCATGCTAACGACGGCCCTCGGCGCGCTTCCACCGTCGGCGTGCGGCGACCGGCCCGGTGCGCTTCGAGGACAGTGCGCCTCGACCGTCTCAGTGCGCTTCGGCGATCAGTGCGCTTCGACGGTGACCGTGAAGGAGAAGCGGTCACCGCGGTAGCGGATGCGGGCCACGTCGACGACCCGGCCGTCCTCGTCGTAGGTCACGCCCGTGTAGTGGAGGATCGGGGAGAGCAGCGGGACCTGGAGCAGCGCCGCCGTCTCCGGGTCCGCGAGCCGGGCCTCGACCGTGTCCGTGATGCGGCTGATCCGTACCCCGACGACGTCCCGCAGCACCTTCGTCATCGGCCAGCGCTCCAGATCCGCCGGGTCGATCGCGGCCGCGAGCTCGGGCCGGACCGCGTTCTCCGCCCAGTTCGTCGGCTCGCCGCTCTCCCCGTCGCTGCGCAGCCGCCGGTACGCCACGACCTCCGGCACGTCCGGGAAGTACTCGGCGAGCTCCCCGGGAACCGGCTCGGTGCCGTGCCCGAGGACCGTCGTCCGCTCGCCGGACTGCTGGGCCACGATCGCGTCGATCGAACCGAGCAGCCGGCGCGGGGTGGACCGCCGGGCGCCCGGCTCGATGAAGGTCCCGCGCCGCCGGTGCCGGCTGATCAGGCCCTCCTCCTCCAGTTCCTTGAGAGCCTGCCGCATGGTCAGCACGCTCACGCCGTAGTGGGCCGCGAGCTGCTCCTCGGTGGGCAGCCGCAGCGAGGCGTCGGGCGTGCGGCCCAGTATCGAGGCGCGCAGCGACTGCGAGACCTGATACCAGAGCGGCAGCTTGCGGTTCAGGACCAGCGAGTCGGGAGCGAAGGCGGTCACGGGTTCTCCGTACGAAGGCTACGGGCTTACGGCCGAGACATTACGGCCGGAAGTGGCGCTCAAGACCCTGCCATACGTCGTCGTACCCCTTCTGCAGATGTCCGGCGCTCGCGGCCCGCGCGGTCGTCGCCACCGGCCAGCGGGTCTCGAACATGAAGGCAAGACCGTCGTCGATCTTCTGCGGCTTCAGCTCGGCGGCGCTGGCCCGGTCGAAGGTCTCCCGGTCGGGGCCGTGCGCGGACATCATGTTGTGCAGCGAGCCGCCGCCCGGCACGAAGCCTTCGGCCTTGGCGTCGTACGCGCCCTCGATGAGGCCCATGTACTCGCTCATCACGTTCCGGTGGAAGTACGGCGGCCGGAAGGTGTCCTCGCCGACCAGCCAGCGCGGGGCGAACACCACGAAGTCGACGCCCGCGAGCCCCGGGGTGTCGGAGGGCGCCGTGAGGACCGTGAAGATCGAGGGGTCGGGGTGGTCGTAGGAGATCGTCCCGATGACGTTGAAGCGGCGCAGGTCGTAGACGTACGGGGTGTGGTTGCCGTGCCAGGCGACGACGTCCAGCGGCGAGTGGCCGTACGTCGCGGACCAGAGGTTCCCGCAGTACTTGTTGACCACCTCGACCGGGCCCTCGACGTCCTCGTAGGCGGCGACCGGGGCGCGGAAGTCGCGGGCGTTGGCGAGGCCGTTGGCGCCGATCGGGCCGAGGTCCGGGAGCTGGAAGGGGGCGCCGTAGTTCTCGCAGACGTAGCCGCGGGCGGTCTCGTCCAGGAGCTCGACGCGGAACCGCACGCCGCGCGGGATCAGCGCCACCTCGCCCGGGCGGGCGGCGAGGAGCCCCAGCTCGGTGCGGAGGAGGAGGCCGCCGCGCTCCGGGACGATCAGCAGCTCACCGTCGGCGTCGCCGAAGACCCGCTCCATGGAGGTGTTGGCGTGGTAGAGGTGCACGGCCATGCCGGTGCGCTGCGTCACGTCGCCGTTGCCGCCGAGGGTCCACAGGCCGGCCAGCCAGTCGGTGCCGGGCGCCGGGTCGGGCAGCGGGTTCCAGCGCAGCCGGTTGGGGTCGGGCACGGTCTCGGTGAAGGGGGCGCCGGCGAGGTTGCCGTTGTCGACGCGGGTGAACGGCGGGTGCGCGGCCGAGGGGCGGATCCGGTAGAGCCAGGAGCGGCGGTTGTGGGCCCGCGGCTCGGTGAAGGCGCTGCCGCTGAGCTGCTCGGCGTAGAGCCCGAGGGGTGCGCGCTGCGGCGAGTTGCGGCCGTCCGGCAACGCCCCGGGGACCGCCTCCGAGCTGTGCTCGTTGCCGAAACCGGTGCTGTAGGTGAGCGCCTCGGCCGTCTTCCTGGCCTGCTCCGTGGTCATCGCCCGCTCCTGTCCTGAGCCCGCAAGGGAATCCTATGGATGACCGTAGGATTCCGCGCGGCCTACGTCAACGGGGCACCGGCGGCCATCGCCCGGATCGACGCGCGCCCACCCGTCGGCGGCATCGGACTGCTGATCGCATGATCCCGATCGGAGCGGCATCATGGACCCCGTGTCCCAGAGCCGTCCCCGAAACCCGCCGGCGCTCCGCCGGATCCCCGTGCAGCAGCGCAGCGCCGAGCGGCTGGCCCGGATCCTCGACGCCTGTGCCGTGCTCCTCGACGAGACCGGGTACGAGCAGTTGAGCACCCGTGCCGTCGCCGCCCGCGCCGGCGTTCCCATCGGCTCCGTCTACCGCTTCTTCGGCAACAAGCGGGCGATGGTCGCCGCCCTCGCCCACCGCAATCTGGACCGTTACGCCGAGCGGGTGTCGGACCGGCTCGCGGGGGCGCCGGTCCTCGACGCGCAGGGCGCCCTCGACGGTGTCCTCGACGAGTTCATCGAGATGAAGCGGACCGTCCCGGGGTTCGCGCTCGTGGACTTCGGGGTGCCCGCCGCCGCGGCCGGAGAAGCCGCGACGGACCCCGGGGCGGAGGGGCCGGGCGGAGGGGCGGGCGAGGCCGTGGCCGAGGGGCCGGGCGAGGGGGCGGCCGCGGTCCTGGCAGAGGATCCCAACCGGCTCGTCGCCGAGCGGATCTGCGCGCTCCTCGCCACCCATCTGGGCCGCGCCGCCGACGAGGAGCTGCACCGGAAGGTCCTCGTCGGGGTCGAGGCCGCCGACGCCCTGGTCCGGCTCGCCTTCCGCGTGGACCCCGCCGGAGATCCGGCGCTCGTCGCCGAGACGCGCTGCCTCCTGCACGCGTACCTGGCGCCCTCGCTCTCGTGACCTCACGCGTACCCCTCCCGTACGTGCCTACCGGTCGGTAGGCTCGGCGTCATCCGACGCCCTCAGGGAGACGCCATGCCCACCGCCCTGCGCATCTGCCCCCTCTGCGAAGCGACCTGCGGACTGACCCTGACGCTGGACGGGAGTCGCGTCACCGGGGCGCGCGGCAACCGCGACGACGTCTTCAGCCGGGGGTTCATCTGCCCCAAGGGCGCTTCCTTCCCGGAGATCGACGCCGACCCCGACCGGCTCCGCACCCCGCTGGTCCGCAAGGACGGCCGCCTCCAGGAGGCCACCTGGACCGAGGCGTTCGACACGATCGCCGCCCGCATCCGGCCGATCATCGTGGAGCACGGACCGGACTCCGTGGGAATCGTCCTGGGCAACCCCAACGCGCACACGATCGCCGGCGCGCTCTACCCGCCCCTGCTGATCGGCGCGCTGCGCACCCGGAACCTCTTCACCGCCTCCACGCTCGACCAGATGCCCAAGCACGTCTCCAGCGGACTCCTCTTCGGGGACCCCTTCGCCGTCCCCGTGCCGGATCTGGACCGCACCGACCACCTGCTGATCCTCGGAGCCAACCCGCTGGACTCCAACGGAAGTCTGTGCACCGCCCCCGACTTCCCCGGCAGGCTGAAGGCGCTGCGCCGGCGCGGCGGCACCCTCACCGTCGTCGACCCCCGGCGCACCCGCACCGCCCGCCTCGCCGACCGGCACGTCGCCATCCGCCCCGGCGCCGACGCCCTGCTCCTCGCCGCCCTCGTCCACACCCTCTTCGACGAGGAGCTCACCGACCTCGGCCCGCTCGCCGCCCAGGTGGAGGGAGTCGAGGAGGTACGGGCCGCGGTGCGGGAGTTCAGCCCCGAGGCGGTCGCCGCCGCCTGTGACGTGGACGCGGACACCATCCGCGCCCTCGCCCGGGAACTCGCCGCCGCGCCCACCGCCGCCGTCTACGGGCGGATGGGCAGCTCCACCGTGGCGTACGGCACCCTCGCCAACTGGCTCGTCGACGTCCTCAACGTCCTCACCGGCAACCTCGACCGGCCCGGCGGCGCGCTCTTCCCGCTCTCCGCCACCGCGCCCGCCCCGCGCCCCGCCGGGCCCGGCAGGGGCTTCGCCCTCGGCCGCCGGCACAGCAGGGTCTCGCACCACCCGGAGGCCAAGGGCGAGTTGCCGCTCGTCGCCCTCGCCGAGGAGATCGAGACGCCGGGGGAGGGGCGCATCCGCGCGGTGATCACCGTCGCCGCCAACCCCGTCCTGTCCGCGCCCGACGGTGACCGCCTCGACGCCGCGCTCGGCTCCCTCGACCTGATGGTCGCCGTCGACCCGTACCTCAACGAGACCACCCGCCACGCCGACGTCCTGCTGCCCCCGCCGCCGCCCTCCCGGAGCGCGCACTTCGACTTCGCCTTCAACGCGTTCGCCGTCCGCGACCAGGCCCGCTACACCCCTGCGGCCGTCCCCCTCGAAGCGGACCGCATGGACGAGTGCGAGATCCACGCCCGGCTGATCCTCGCCGTGTCCGGGATGCACGGCGCTCCGCCGTCGGCCGTCGACGACCTCGCCATCGACACGACCCTCGCCAAGGCGGTGACGCAGGAGCACTCGCCGGCGTACGGCGCGGATCCCAAGGAGTTCGCCGCCCGGCTCTCCGGAGCCACCGGAGCCGAGCGGCGACTCGACCTGATGCTGCGGCTCGGCCCGTACGGCCTCACCCTCGACGAGCTGAAGGCGCACCCGCACGGGATCGACCTCGGGCCGCTGAAGCCGCGCCTGCCGGCGGTCCTCAAGACCCGCAGCGGGCGGATCGAACTGTTCCCGGCGCCGCTCGCCGCCGACCTTCCCCGAATGCGCGCCGCCCTCGACGCCGTACCGGAGCCGGGGACCCTCCAGCTCGTCGGGCGCAGGCACCTGCGCTCCAACAACAGCTGGCTGCACAACACGCCCGCTCTGGGCGGCGGTTCGAACCGCTGCACCCTCCAGGTGCACCCCCAGGACGCGGAGCGGCTGCGGCTGACCGACGGCGCGGTCGCCCGGGTGAAGGGGGAGGGCGGGGAGCTGGAGGTGCCGGTGGAGGTCACCGACGGTGTACGGCCGGGCGTCGTCAGCCTCCCGCACGGCTGGGGTCACGACCGGCCGGGCACCCGGCTCGCGGTCGCGTCCGCGCGCCCCGGCGTCAACGTCAACCAGCTGCTCGACGGGACCCGGATCGACCCCCTCTCCGGCACCGCCGTCCTGAACGGTTTCCCCGTGGAGGTATCGCCCCTCTAGGCCGCCCCTGATCATGAACCCCGTCGTGACCTGGGGTTTTGCTCGTATTGCTCACGCGTCAACGTCTTGTTAACGGCGGAAGAGGGCACCTACCGTCATCCGGACCGCCGCTCGGCGGCAGTTCAAGGGTGAACGTGAGGTGTCCTCCATGCTGACCGTCCTCGGCTTCGCCATGATCGCGACCTTCCTGGTCCTGATCATGCTGAAGAAGATGTCGCCGATCGCGGCGCTCGTACTGATTCCCGCGCTGTTCTGCGTAGCGGTCGGGCAGGGGGCGCAGCTCGGCGAGTACGTCATCGAAGGCGTCGGCAAGCTGGCGCCGACCGCCGCGATGCTGATGTTCGCGATCGTCTACTTCGGCGTCATGATCGACGTCGGCCTCTTCGACCCGATCGTGCGGGGCATCCTGCGCTTCTGCAAGGCGGACCCCGTGCGGGTCGTCGTGGGTACGGCGGTGCTCGCCGCGATCGTCTCGCTGGACGGCGACGGCTCCACCACCTTCATGATCACCGTCTCGGCGATGTATCCGCTCTACAAGCGGCTCAAGATGAGCATGGTGGTCATGACGGGTGTCGCCGCCACGGCCAACGGCGTCATGAACACCCTTCCGTGGGGCGGCCCCACCGCCCGCGCCGCGACCGCGCTCAAGCTGGACGCCGCCGACATCTTCGTGCCGATGATCCCCGCGCTCGGCGCGGGCCTGCTCTTCGTCTTCGCCCTGGCGTACGTGCTCGGGCGTCGCGAGCGCAAGCGCATCGGCTACCTGACCCTCGACGAGGTCCTGGTCCCGGCGACCGACACGGTGCTGGTCACGGCGGGCGGCGGCACGGGCGGGGACGCGGACGCCGGCACGGGCGGGAGGGCGACGGGCTCCGGCGGCGGTGCCTCCGGTACGGTCGCCGTCGTCGGCTCCGGCGAGGGTGACGGGTTCCAGGGGCTCGACCCGAAGCGTGCGACGCTCCGTCCCCGGCTGTACTGGTTCAACGCCGGCCTCACGGTCGCGCTGCTCGCCGCGATGATCCTCGAACTGCTGCCGATCCCGGTGCTGTTCCTCCTCGGCGCCGCCCTCGCGCTCACCGTCAACTACCCGAAGATGGCCGAGCAGAAGGAGCGCGTCGCCGCTCACGCGGACAACGTCCTCAACGTCGCCGGCATGGTCTTCGCCGCCGCCGTCTTCACCGGCGTCCTCACCGGCACGGGCATGGTCAAGCACATGGCCGACTGGCTCGTGGGCGCGATCCCCGAGGGCATGGGCCCGCACATGGCCCTGGTCACCGGTGTGCTGAGCCTGCCCCTCACGTACTTCATGTCGAACGACGGCTTCTACTTCGGCGTGCTGCCCGTCCTCGCCGAGGCGGGCGCGGCCCACGGCGTGTCGCCCCTGGAGATCGCCCGGGCCTCGCTGGTCGGCCAGGCCCTGCACATGTCGAGCCCGCTGGTGCCCGCCGTGTACGTGCTCGTCGGCATGGCGAAGGTGGAGTTCGGCGACCACACCAGGTTCACGGTGAAGTGGGCCGCGCTGACCTCGCTGGTCGTGCTGGCGGCCGGGATCCTCTTCGGGATCATCTGAACCGGCCCGGAGCGCCCCGCCGTCACTCGTGACGGCGGGGAATGAGCCGGACGGGTGGAAGTCGGAGGGCGCACGCCGGGTCGCCACCCTCCGTGGCCATGTCGTGACAGATAGTCGGATTATCGCAGTAGCGCCCGATGTGCTCACGACTGGAGGACTTTCCACCATGACGACTCCCCCCACCCGCGCCCTGCTCCGCGCGACGCTCGCCACCCTGGCGCTCGGCGCCGTGACCCTCGGGGGCGCCCAGGCGGCCTTCGCCGCACCCGGCGACGACGGTGACGTCAAGGTTCACCAGTCGACCACGGCCGACAGCAGCCCGGTCAACGAGCCGCGCGTCGACTGCCCGTTCCGCCTCGCCGCCCTCAACTTCGACGGCCTGCCGAGCATCAACTACGAGATCTTCCCGCAGCCGGGCCGGCCGGGTAACCAGGACGACCCGGTGAGGGCCGGGACCGTCGTCCTCAACGCCAACGGCGACGGGGCCGCGGGACCGATCCGCCTGCCGGTCGGCATGTACAAGGTCGAGTGGACGTGGGAGGGCAAGCTCGGCGCCCCCAAGTCCAAGGTCTTCAACGTCATCTCCGCCTGCCAGGACAACGGTAACGGCGGCCCGGGCGGTGGCCCCGGCGGTCACGGCAGGCCCCCGCACGGTCCGGTCGGCGCCGGTGGCGGCGGCAGCGCGCAGCTCGCCGCCGAGGACTCCTCCGCGTTCGGCGTCGGGGCGGCCGTCGCCGCCGGCCTCGCCGGCACGGCCGGACTCGTCCTGATCCGCCGCTCGCGCCGCCGCGCCAATGGCGCCGCGTAGGTCCCGTCTCACCCGCAGGCAGCGGCGCCTGCTCCGGCTCACCAGGACCGTGGCCGCGACCGTGGTCCTGGTGGGCGGGAGCGCCTGGTGGGCCGGTGACGGGGAGCCGGCAGACCCGCCGCTCGCCTCCGGCCCGGCCGTCTCCGCGCCGCCCGCCTCCGGCCCCGCCGCCTCCGGCCGGGCCGGGGCGGCGGCCGGGGCGCCCGCCGCCCTGGAAAAGCCGAAGCTCCGGGCCGCGCCCAAGGCCAAGCCTTCGCCCCGGCCCGCACCGCCCCCCGCGCCGCTGGCCCGCTCACGCCCCGTCACCGTCGCCGTCCCGGCGATCACCGTCGAGGCCCCCGTGATCGAGCTCGGCCTCGACGCCACGGGCCGGCTCGGCACACCGCCCGCCGACGACCCGCGCGTCGTCGGCTGGTACGCCAAGGGGCCCACCCCCGGCGAGCGCGGGACCGCCGTCGTCGTCGGCCACCGCGACACCCGCACCGGGCCCGCCGTCTTCCTCAACCTCAACTCGCTCAGCGCCGGCAACACCGTCCGGGTCGCCCGCGCCGACGGGAAGGTCGCCGTCTTCACGGTCGACCGCGTCCGGACGTACGCCAAGAGCGACTTCCCCGACAAGGAGGTGTACGGAGCGAGCGGGCGGCCCGAACTCCGGCTCCTCACCTGCGGCGGGACCTTCGACCGCGGCAAGGGGTACGAGGCGAACATCGTGGTCTTCGCCCACCTCACCGAGCTCGCCCAGAAGATCTGATCCCCGGTTCTCGGGCCCGACGGGCCCGGCCGACCGTCCCGCACGCCCCTCGCACCACGGCACGCCCCGGCCGACGGACCCACCGGTCCGTCGGCCGGGGCGTGCCGTGGTGCGGGGTGAGGCCGGGCCATGGCACGCCGGAGCGGCTGCGCTCGGTCCGGGGCCGACGTCGCCCGCCCGCAAGGCGGTTTCCGCCAGTTCCCCGCCCGTACGCCTGTCCGGGACCGATGTGGACAGGTGCCGGGCCGGAGCGGCACGATCGAGCGGTGCCGTGGCGCTGCCGCCGGGTGAGACCTGGGGCACTCCCGCGGACCCTGGCGCCGAAAAACTAACGGCGCTAGTTTGGGTCGGGACCACGACCGCAGGCACGTGAGGAGACAGCGGATGAAGGCCCACGACGCGATGTACATCGGCGGGGAGTGGCGCCCCGCCTCCTCCACAAACACCATCCCGGTGATCGACCCGGCCGACGAGCAGGTCATCGCCCACGTCCCGGCGGGCAACGCCGAGGACGTCGACGCCGCCGTACGCGCCGCCCGTGCCGCGCTCCCCGGCTGGGCCGCCACCCCGCCCGCAGAGCGCGGAGCCAGGATCGCCGCCCTCCGCGACGCGCTCGCCGCCCGCGCGGAGGAGATCGCCGCCACGGTGACCGCCGAACTCGGCGCCCCGCCGCAGCTCGCCGCCGCCGTCCACGTCGGGCTGCCGGTCGCCGTCGCCGGCTCGTACGCCGAACTCGCCGCCACCCACCCCTTCGAGGAGAAGGTCGGCAACTCCACCGTCTACGCCGAGCCCGTGGGCGTCGTCGCCGCCATCACCCCCTGGAACTACCCGCTCCACCAGATCGTCGCCAAGGTCGCCCCGGCCCTCGCCGCCGGCTGCACCACGGTCCTCAAGCCCGCCGAGGACACCCCGCTCACCGCGCAGCTCTTCGCCGAGGCCGTCCACGAGGCCGGTCTGCCCGCCGGCGTCTTCAACCTGGTCACCGGCCTCGGCCCGATCGCCGGGCAGGCGCTCGCCGAGCACCCCGACGTGGACCTCGTCTCCTTCACCGGCTCCACCGCCGTCGGCCGCCGCATCGGCGCCCTGGCGGGCGGCGCGGTCAAGCGGGTCGCGCTCGAACTCGGCGGCAAGTCCGCCAACGTGATCCTGCCGAGCGCCGACCTCCCCAAGGCCGTCGCCGTCGGCATCGCCAACGTCATGTCCAACTCCGGCCAGACGTGCAGCGCCTGGACCCGGATGCTGGTCCCCGCCGACCGGTACGAGGAGGCGGTGGCGCTCGCCGCCGAGGCCGTCGCCAAGTACGTCCCCGGCGAGCGCGTCGGCCCCCTCGTCAACGCCAAGCAGCAGCAGCGCGTGCGCGGCTACATCGAGAAGGGGATCGAGGAGGGCGCCCGGCTCGTCGTCGGCGGCCCCGAGGCTCCGCGCGAGACCGGCTACTACGTCTCCCCGACCGTCTTCGCCGACGTCACCCCGGACATGACCATCGCCCAGGAGGAGATCTTCGGCCCGGTCGTCTCGCTCCTCCGGTACGAGGACGAGGCCGAGGCGCTCGCCATCGCCAACGGCACCGTCTACGGCCTCGCCGGCGCCGTCTGGGGCGAGCCCGAGGAGGCCGTCGCCTTCGCCCGCCGCATGGACACCGGCCAGGTCGACATCAACGGCGGCCGCTTCAACCCGCTGGCTCCCTTCGGCGGGTACAAGCAGTCCGGCGTCGGCCGGGAGCTCGGCGCCCACGGCCTCGCCGAGTACCTCCAGACCAAGTCCCTGCAGTTCTAGGCATTCCGAGGAGAGACGCGTGATCCGCGCCGCCGTCCTGCCCGCCGTCGGCTCTCCGCTGGAGATCACCGGCATCGAACTCCCCGAGCCCGGACCCGGCCAGGTCCGGATCCGGCTCGCCGCCGCCGGGGTCTGCCACTCCGACCTCTCCCTCTCCAACGGCACCATGCGCGTGCCCGTCCCGGCCGTCCTCGGCCACGAGGGAGCGGGCACCGTCGTCTCCGTCGGCGAGGGCGTCACCCACGTCGCCCCCGGCGACGGCGTCGTCCTCAACTGGGCGCCGTCCTGCGGCAGCTGCCACCCCTGCTCGCTCGGCGAGGTCTGGCTCTGCGCCGACGCCCTGACCGGCGCGGCCAACGTCCACGCCCGTACCGAGGACGGCACCGAGCTCCACCCCGGCCTCAACGTCGCCGCCTTCGCCGAGGAGACGGTCGTCGCCGCGAACTGCGTCCTGCCGGCCCCCGACGGCGTGCCGCTCACCGACGCGGCCCTGCTCGGCTGCGCGGTCCTCACCGGCTGGGGCGCGGTCCACCACTCCGCCCGGGTCCGCCAGGGCGAGACCGTCGCCGTCTTCGGCGTCGGCGGCGTGGGCCTCGCGACGCTCCAGGCCGCCCGGATCGCGGGCGCCTCGACGATCGTCGCCGTGGACGTCTCCCCGGAGAAGGAGGCACTGGCGCGGGCCGCCGGGGCCACCGAGTACGTCGTCGCCTCCGAGACCACGGCCAGGGAGATCCGGAAGCTGACCGGGGGTCAGGGCGTCGACGTGGCCGTCGAGTGCGTCGGCCGCGCCGTCACCATCCGGTCCGCGTGGGACTCCACCCGGCGCGGCGGCCGCACCACGGTCGTCGGCATCGGCGGCAAGGACCAGCAGGTCACCTTCAACGCGCTGGAACTCTTCCACTGGGGCCGCACCCTGGCCGGCTGCGTCTACGGCAACTCGAACCCGGCGGAGGACCTGCCGGTGCTCGCCGAGCACATCCGGGCCGGTCGCTTCGACCTCGGCGCCCTCGTCACGGAGCGGATCACCCTGGACGGCATCCCCGGCGCCTTCGAGAACATGCTCGCGGGCAAGGGCGGCCGGGCGCTGGTGGTCTTCGACTGACCCCACGCGGAGGCCCGTACCGCCCCACCGGCCGGTACGGGCCTCCGCGTGTCCGTCAGAGGTCCAGCACGAGACGCGGCCCGCACGACCGCCCCACGCAGATCATCATCGTCGTCCCCGAGGCCTTCTCCTCCTCGCTGAGGACCGAGTCGTGGTGCTCGGGCGTCCCGGCGATCACCTTCGTCTCACAGGTGCCGCACCAGCCCTCCTCACAGGAGTACGCGACACCCGGCACCACCTCCCGCACGGTGTCGAGCAGGCTTCGGCCGGACGCCACGCGCAGAGTCCGCCCGGTCCGCCGGAGCTCGACCTCGAACCCGCCCGACGCCGGGGCCACCTCGGAGGAGCCCGCACCGAACCGTTCCGTGTGCAGGGGACCCGGCCACCGCTCCTCCACCGCCCGCAGCAGCCCCTCCGGGCCGCAGCAGTACACGGCGGTCCTGGCGGGCAGCCCGGCCAGGACCCCGTCCAGATCGGGCAGTCCCGCCGTGTCCTGCGGGACGAGCGTGACGCCGGGGAGCCCGGCGAGCTCCTCGCGGTACGCCATGGACGCCAGGCTCCGGCCGCCGTACAGCAGGGACCACGAACCCGGCGGCAGCGAGCGGATCATCGGAAGCAGCGGGGTGATGCCGATGCCGCCCGCGACGAAGAGGTACCGCTCGGCGGGCACCAGCGGGAACCGGTTGAACGGGCCCCGGACGCCCAGGACCGTGCCCTCCGCGACGGAGGTGTGCACCTCCTCGGAGCCGCCCCGGCCCGCCGGTTCACGCAGCACCCCGAGCCGGTACGTGCTCCGGTCCGCCGGGTCGCCGCACAGCGAGTAGTGGCGGACCGCCCCGGACGGCAGGGTCACCTCCAGGTGGGCGCCCGGCTCCCACGGGGCGAGCTCGGCGCCCGACGGGTCGGCGAGCAGCAGCCCGAGGACGCCCTCGGCCTCCCGGACGACCGACCGGACTGTCAGTCGGACCATGGACATGGCATCACCTCGACGTCCGGGACGGCGGCAGCAGCGGCTCCGGCCACACCCGGCAGAGCACCCCGTACAGCACGGCGGCGACCACGAAGGAGGCCGGCAGACTCAGGTCCACCCCGCCCGTGAGGCGGGTCAACGGGCCGGTGTACAGCGGATTGTTGACCCACAGCACCCCCACGAAGGAGCCGGCCGCGAAGGCCGCCGCGGCCCTCGCGTTGACCCCGCCCGTGTACCAGTACCGCCCGCCGCCGCCCGTGGCGAACGCGCGCAGCGCCTCCGCGTCGTACCGGCCCCGGTGGAGGACGTAGCCCACCGAGAGCACGGCCGCCCACGGGGCCACGACCGTGAGCAGCAGCGTCACGAACGCCGACATCGCGTCCATGGCGTCGTACACCACGGCCCCGAGGTACAGCACGGCAGCCGCGAGCAGCGCGACCACCGTGGTCACGGCGGCCCGCGAGGAGCGCCAGAACACCGAGTTGGCGGACAGCCCGGCCGCGTACAGGCAGAGACCGGCCTGCGGCAGGGTGCCCGCGAAGCCGAAGACGACGACCGCGACCGCGAACCAGCCCGGCACCGCGTCCGTCAGCCCCTGCAGCCACGGCTCGTCGGGCACGGGGAAGAGGGTCGTCACGTACGCGCCGGTGAGCAGCGCCGCGAGACTGCTGAGGAACATCGAGATCCCGCTCGCCCGCACCACCCGGCCGGTGGGGGTGGTGGCCGGCATGTAACGGGTGTAGTCGCCCTGGAACGTGGCGTACGACAGGGGGACGGTCGCGGACGCCGTCGCCGCGAGCAGCCAGGTGTGCAGGGTGCTGTCGAGCGCCAGGGAGCCGTCCGCGTATCCGGAGTACCCCGCGTCGAACCGGGGGGCGAGCACGAGGGCGGTGCCGAGCAGGACCGCGCCGCCGGTGACCGCCGTGATCCGGTACGTGCGGACCAGCGTCTCGTGACCGCGCACGGCGACCAGCGCGACCGCCGCCGCCGTCACGAACATCGCGACGGTCAGCGCGCCCGGACCCGTCGGCGTGGACAGCAGCCGGTGCCCCGCGACCATCACGGCCGTGCCGCCCGTCCACACCGCGATCGCGAAGAACCCGAGCGCCGTCACCACCGTGATGACGTTGCCGACGACCCTGCCCCGCACCCCGAAGTGCGCCCCGCTCGCCACCGGATCGTTCGTGCCGGTGCGGACGCCGAACCGGGCGAGCGGCGCGAGCAGCGCCGTGCCGACGGCGACGCCCACCGCGATCGCGCTCGCCGACGCCCACCAGCCGAGTCCGAAGACCACGGGCAGCGCGCCGAGCACGACCGTGCCGAACGAGAACTGAGCGGACGGCCAGATCCAGCCGAAGTCGGCCGGCGTCGAGGTGCGCTCCGCCTCGGGCACCGGCGCGATGCCGTCGTGGTCGACCGCCGCACGGGGCGGCGTCACGCTGGACGCCGCCCCGGTCGGTGTGGTGGTCATGAGGCGCCCCCGGCGAGCTCCTCGGGACGGTCCTGACCGGGCAGCACGTCGACCACCCGGAGGGCGGCGCAGGCCGCCCCCGAGGTGCGCTCTCCGCTGGTCAGGTCGAAGGTCGTGTGGTGCAGGGGGCAGGTGATCCGCAGCCTGTCCCCGTCGACCCTGCCGTACTTGAGCCGGCCCCCGCGGTGGGGGCAGACGGCGGCCGCGAGGACCTTGCGGCCGCCGACCTCGACCAGGACCAGGTCCTCGGTCACCTGGCGGACGACGGGCTCGCCGGAGCCCCGCCGCCCGGCGGGCACGGCCGTCATGCGACCGTCTCCCGCGCCCGCGCGATCGCCGTCTCGGTGGCCTCGCCGACGATGTCGGAGGCCAGCCGCACGCCCGCCCAGATCTTCGCCAGGTCCGGCTCCTCGAGCGCCCGGATCGCCGTCCGCATGTGGTTGCTGTGGTACGCGTCGATGTACAGGTGCTCGGTGTAGTAGGCGTCGTTGACGATCCCGAGCCGCTTCGCCGCGCGGGCGAAGCTCTGGAAGGCGTACAGGACGCTGGTCTCGAAGTAGGCGTACGCCCCCAGGAAGTACTGGGGAGACGGCGCCCGGCTCGCCAGCCAGTGGAACATGTTGACGTACGCGTAGCACTCCGGGGCCGTCTCGTCGAGGTAGTCCTCGAGCCGCAGGCTCATGCCGAGCTCGGTGAGCAGGTCCCGGTAGAGCTGGGAGTGCGCCTTCTCCTCGTTGCCGCAGCCGAGTTCGTCGATGAGGACCCGGAAGACCGCCATCGCCGAGCGGTACGGCAGCCGGGGGACGACCGGGAGCAGCGACTCGGACTCGGTGAGCCCGTCGAGCGCGAACTGGCGTACGACCACCTTGAACTGGTCGAGCGTCGCGTGCTCGGCGAGGAAGATCGCGCTCTCGGGGAGCGCGGCCTCCTCCTCGGAGAGGAACTCCTTGAGCGCCTGGAGGAGTTCACCGGCCGAGCCGAAGGCGGGGGCGGAGGCCTCGTAGGCCCGCGCCTTCGGCAGGATCCACCGCTCCTCGATCGCGGTCATCGAGCCGTAGTCGCCGAGGTTGGGCACCCGGCGGTAGAGGGAGTGCAGCTCGCGCTGGGCGGTCGCGGCCGGGGCCGCGATCGAGTGCGCGGCGACCGGGACCGGAGAGCCGGCGGCGGGCGCGACGGGGGAGGCGGGGGTGGTGCTCATGCCGCCTTCGCCTCCTCGTGCGTGGTGGGGGAGCTGATCACGCCGCGCTCGTGCAGTTCCTTCTTGACCCACCGGTACCAGTCGTCGCGGAAGACGCCGTACTTCTCGCAGACGGTGTTGATCTCGGCCTGGCGGTCGGGCGTCGGGTCGACGAGCATCGCGTTGCACAGGGCGGGTTCGAGGTTGGCCAGCGGGCCGATGAAGCCCTGGATGCCGTGGGCGTCGACGAGGAGGTTCTCCCAGCCCTCGAAGACCGGGATGCCGGTGCCGGCCTCGGCCATCCTGCGGGTGAAGGCGGCGTCGCCGCTGGACTCCTTGATGCCGACGATCCCGGGGATCTCCTTGCAGATCCGGATCAGCGTCTCGAACTCGATCCGATTGCCCGACAGCGCCTCCTCGTTGTAGAGGAAGATCGGTATGTCGAGGGCCGCGCGGATCGCCCGGTAGTGGTCGACAATCTGGTCCTGCGTCACGTCTGCGCCGAACGGCGTGGTGACGACGACGGCGTCGGCGCCGATCTCGGCGGCGGTGCGCGCCCGGTCGATCACCGAGGCGGTGTCGGGGAGCTGGATCCCGGCGAGCACGGGGAGGCCGTCGGCGTGCTTGACCGTGTACGTGACGACGTCCTGCCACTGCCGGGCGTCGAGCTTCCAGCCCTCGCCGGAGGTCAGGGCCGGCATGAGGCCGGTGACCTCGCCCCGGATGTGGTCCAGGAGCCGGACGACGCTCTGCTCGTCGACGGTGCCGTGCTCGTCGAGGGGGGTGATCAGCGGGACGACGGTCCCGGAGTAGGTGTCAGGCATGAGTGCGGTGCCCTTCGGAATGTCTTCAGAGGGTGTCGGAGTCGACCTTCAGTACCAGCGAGCGCTGGTAGAGGTCCTCCAGGTACGCGGGGAACGAGGGCTCGGCGCCGGTGCCGAGCGGCACGACGGGCAGGCCGTCGGCCGCCTTGAGCAGCCGGGGGCTCGCGGTGTGCAGCACGCCCCCCCGGCCGATGACCTGGGCGAGGAGCAGGCGCTCGTGCGTGGGCAGTCCGTCGAACGCGGGGGTGGTGAAGGCCCGTCGGAGGTCGTCCTCGTCGTACGGGACCCGGTCGATGGCGAGGTCGGTGTGGAGGACGTCCATGAACGGGTAGTAGTCGTCCTGGACTCCCCGCTCGTAGCCCCACACGAGGTCGTCGCAGCGGCCGACCTGCTCCCAGTTCATGACGACCCGGCCGGCGTCCCCCGCGGCGAGACGGCCCGCGAAGAAGGACTTGGCGGCGACCCGGACGGAGTCGTCCTCGCTGTGCATGCCCATGAAGAGCGTGGCGTCGATGAACACCGTGGGGGTGTGATCAGTCGCCTCGGGCGCGCGCCCGGTCGTTTCGGGGGTGGCGTCAGACGGCATAGCGCTCGAGCACCTTCCGCATCCGCTCCATCGCGCCGGCGAACACCTCGGGCTCGCGGGCCAGGGCCAGGCGGACGAAGCGCTCGCCCTTCTCCTTGCTGTTCCAGTAGAAGAAGGTGCCCGGCAGGACGTACACCTCCTCGTCGAAGAGGACGGCCTGGAGCTGGGTGGCGGTCAGGTGCTCCGGCTTGATGCGGAACCAGGCGACGCTGGTGCCGACGACCGGCTCCTGGAACTCCAGGATGGTGCCGTCGAGGGCGGCGCGGGCGGCGTCGCCGTTGGTCTTGATGATGTCGCGGACGGAGGCGAAGCCGTCGGCGATGGAGTCCTCGATGTACTGCGTGACCATGTTGAGGACGAACGGCGAGACGTTCAGGAGGACGCTGGTGTGGAGGTTGTAGACCTCCTCCTGGATGTCCCGGCTGGCGGTGATCATGGCGCACTTGGCGTCCTGGATCGGCCAGGTCTTGCCGGTGTCCTCCATGACCATGTAGGTGACGCCGGACTCCTCCAGGAGCTTGTAGATGTCGACCCGGCCGATGCCCTCGTCGCAGAGCGCGAAGGAGGCGAAGCAGAAGTCCATCACCAGGACCTTGCCGTGGTCCACGCAGTAGCGGACGACCTCGCGGAAGCCCTCCAGCTTCTCGGCGAGCAGGGTGAACCCGGTGGGGTTGTTGGGGTCGACCAGGTAGATGGCGTCGGCGTCGATCGCCTCGACCAGGCGCTCGTAGATGGCGTCCTTGTCGTGCAGCACCGACTCGTCGACCGGCCCGAGCGGCACCTGCATGTTGCGCAGCAGGTCGACCAGGTTGTCGAAGCAGGGCTCCACCAGCTGCACCGACATGCCGCGCTGCTTGAGGAACATGCCGGCGACCATGGTGGAGACGCTGGCGGAGTACGAGAGGAGCGTGCGGTCCATCGCCCGGGCGGTGGGCTGCTGGTGCAGGCGGAAGAAGGCGTCGACGAACTGCCGCTCGAAGTGGGCCTGCTGCTTCGACTCGGACTCGTGCCACAGCTCGGGGAGCCGCGAGACGATCCGCTCCTGCGAGGCGGACTGCCGCTGGTGGGTGTGCGCGTCGGCCAGGTTGAACCGGGTCTTCAGGGCCTCGATCTCGTGCTGGGTGAGGTCGACGAAGGTGCTGACGTCTGCCTTGTCGGTCAACGACATGAAGATCTCCCGCTGTCGATACGAAACTCGTCCGGAATTCCGGCGGCGTGAACGACTGTAGGAGCTTCGAGCGCCCTTGCGAATAACGGCCGGGTCACGCAATTAATAATCATCGCGATGTTCTGCGGGAGAAAAAAGGGAACGACGGCCAGGCATTCCTCGAAAGGAATGCCTGACCGTCGCTCTCGTTATTCGGCCGCTTTTGGCTTCTTTTTGAACTATTCGGTGGCCGCCCGCAGCAGGATGTCCTCGAACACCTTCGGGTCGTCCGAGGCGATCACCGGCCAGCCGATGCCGTACGCGCCCTCCCAGCCCACCTCGATGCCGGGGTTGGCGTGGTCGGATCCGTCGGGCAGGAACAGGTGCGGGCTGCAGTTGATCCGGTCGCTCTTGGACAGCGCGGCCTGGTCGGCGAGCGCCCGGCGGGCCCGTCCGTCGTCCAGCGCCTCGGTGAGCGCGTCGACGTCGACGGCGCCGGTGTCCGCGGCCACGTCCAGGATCACCTTGCGGTGGCTGATGCAGCGGGACTCGGCCCAGAAGGCCTTGCGCAGGCCGAGGTCGAGCTGCTCCGAGGCGTTCAGGCTCTGCTCCTTGGCGGCGAGCACCGCCTCCAGGGCGGGCAGCGTCGTCGAGGGGTACAGCCAGTCCTTCGCCTGCCACAGCTGCCAGCCGGCGGCCGGTTCCAGGCTGGCCATCCGGGCGACCTCGCTGTCCGTGCCGGGGCGCGGGCTCGGGGCGTCGTTCAGCAGCTCCAGCGGGAAGGCGCGCAGGTCGAAGGAGACCTGCTCCTCCAGGCCGAGGCGGGCCCGGGTGGCGTGGAGGCGGTGGATGGCGATGTGCGCGAAGGAACACCAGATGTCGGAGAAGACGGTGACGACTCCGCGCGGCGGGGTCAGATCGGCGGTGGTCGGGTCGGACATGGTTCTCCTCTGTTCGGGTGCGCGGGCGGAGCGGTGCTCAGCCGGCGGCGGACTCGTGGGCGTCCAGCGCCGCCTCGAGGTCGAGGTCGGCGTCCGGCAGCCAGGCGGGCAGGGACGGGATGCGGGCCATCGCGGCGAAGAGCCGGGGTACGGCCGCCTCCTCGACGGTCGGTCCGTGGGCGCTGAGCAGCCGCGCGGGACGCAGCGCGGCCAGTTCGTGCACGGGCCGGAGGAACTTGGCCTCGTCGACGAGCGCGGTCCACGGGGCTATCGCACGGTTCAGGACCTCGAAGCCGTGGAAGAATTCTTCCTCGGAAAGGTCGGTGAAGTCCTGGCGAATTTCTTCGACGACGGTGCCGAAGCTGTCGGAGCTGTAGAGCGTGCCATCGGAGTGGTCGAACACGGCGAGGGTGCCGGGTGAATCGAAAGTGGGCGGCCGGTGAAAACTCAGCTCACGGTCGCCGACTTTCACGCGGCTTCCCGGGTTCGCGGTGACGACCCGTTCCTGCGGAATGCTGAACTCTTCCGATATTCGCGTCAGTGATATCGCGTTGGCGAGCACCTTCGCCTGCGGCGCGGCCTCCAGAATCCGGGCGAGGGCGCCGGTGTGGTCGCGGTCGTCGTGGGTGACGACGACCCAGCGCAGGTCGGCCGGGTCGATCAGGGACCAGAGGGAGTCCAGGAAGCCCTCCCGGTCGACGGGCATGCCGGTGTCCACGAGGAGCGGCTGTCCGGACCGTACGAGGAAGGCGTTCACCGGCTGGTCGCCGAGGCCGGGGATGGGCAGGGCCGAGGGGAGGACGTGGATGTCCGGCCCGGCGCTGTAGGACGTTTGCATGACGCACCTTTCGTGACGCACCAAGCGGGCCGGGCCCCCCGGGCGGGGGGCCCGGGGGAGGCGCCGGCCTCGGTCAGACGAGCTGGATGGTCAGGGAGCCGGCGATCAGCAGGGCGAGGCCCAGGGCGCGCGGCTTGGTCAGGGACCGCTGGGGGAGCTTGAACAGGCCCTTGTGGTCGATCAGCGCCGAGGTCAGCTGCTGTCCCGTCACGGTGAGGGCGATGGTCACGGCCGCGCCGATGGTGGGGATGAGCAGGAAGGTGCCGGTGACGTACGCGGCGGCGCAGGCGCCACCGAGCCAGCCCCACCAGGGCATCTTCTTCAGCGGGGCGATCTTGGGCTTCGGGGTCTTCCGGGTCGCGTAGAGCACGAGCAGGACGACGGCGATGGTGAAGGTCGCCACGGCGAAGCTGATCACGGCGACGGTGATGGGCTCCTTCAGCTGGGCGCGCAGCTGGGCGTTGACCGCGCCCTGCACGGGCAGCACACCGCCCGCCACGATGCCGAGGACGAGCCAGCCGACGCGGCCGGCGCTCGACATCTTGGGGGCGCCGGGAGGGGCCGCGGCCTTCATGCCCCGGATGATCACGACGATGCCTGCGAGGACGGCGAGGGCGCCGAGGACGATGCCGACGCTCAGGTCCTTCTGCTCCAGGCCGAGGAGGCCGAAGAGATCGAGGGCGAGCGAGGCGAACATCTGGCCGGTGACGAAGAGTCCGACGGCGGCGAGGGCGCCGAGCCGCGGGAACAACAGGATGCCGCTGGTGATGTAGAGGGGGCTGGCGAGTCCGCCGAGCAGCTGCCACCACTCCACGTCGGGCAGCTTGCCGAGCGCGCCGAGCGCACCGGCGGCCACCGCGAGCACGACGAGCAGCGTGGTGGCCACGCCGAGCTGGATGGTGGAGGCGCCGTACGGGGTGCCGACGGCCGAGTTGAGCTGGAGGTTCACCGAGGCCTGGACGGCCAGGAGGCAGCCGACCAGCAGGGCCGCGGCGAGGAGCGCGGTGTGCATCTGGATCTCCCTGGGGCGGGATGGCGAGCGGATAAGTGGACACTGAGTCCGTTTAGCATGCCATGCAACATGGCAAACGGACAAGGTGTCCACTTAGCCCCGGGGGAAGTAAGGTCTGGTCCATGAGCGACGACGAGCAGCGAGGTCGTGGAGCCGCCTCCGTGCACCGGGTCGGCGGGCTCCTCGGCGATCTTCAGGCGGTCGACGAACAGCCGGTCGCCCCGCGCAGACGCGCGGACGCGGAGCGCAACCGTGCCCAGATCCTGGCCGCGGCCGAGCAGCTCTTCGCCGAGCAGGACCCGCGGTCGGTCACCATGGACCGGATCGCCAAAGCGGCGGGTGTGGGCCGCGCCACGCTGTACCGGAGCTTCCCCGACCCGTCCTCGGTCGCCGTGGCGCTGCTCGACGAGCACGAGCGCCGGCTGCAGGGGCAGCTCATCTACGGACCGCCGCCGCTCGGACCCGGCGCACCGGCCGGGGAGCGGCTCGCGGCGTTCTACCTGGCGATGCTCGATCTGCTCGAACGGCATCTGCCGCTGGCGCTGGGGGCCGAGACCGGCCCCGCGCGCTTCCGGACCGGCGCGTACGGCTTCTGGCGCGTCCACGTCCGGACACTGCTGGTCGACCACGGGGTCGAGGACCCGGATCCGCTGATCGACATCGCGCTCAGTCCGCTGTCGCCCGAGCTCTTCCAGTTCCAGCGGCACGAGCTCGGCCTGTCGACCGAGCGCGTCGGGCGTTCACTGACGTCCTTCGCCCGCCGGCTGCTGGAGTCGGGTGCCGGGCGCTGACCGCCCCTCCGAGGGCTCCCGCGAAGGGGCCGGGGCCGCCGGGTGGACCAGCCCCGGCAGGATCACCTCCCAGATGCGGCGGAGCCGTTCCTCGGCCGGATCGTGCAGGGCGCCGCTCTCCATGGGCCAGGGCTCGTCGGCCGGCGCGCCCGGCTGCCGCATCTCCAACTCGACCCCGGTGATCACGTAGCCGATCAGCGCCGCCACCGTCGTCGCGTCCACCCCCGGCCGCAGGGCCTTCTCCGCCACCGCGTACCGCGCGAGACGGCCCACCTCGCGCCGCCAGGGACAGTCCTGCCCTGCCTTCGGGCCGGTCGCCTGCAGCTCGCGGGCGAGCCGCTCACCGGCCCGCGCCACAGGGTCGGTCTCGAAGAGCCGGATCAGCGCGTGGGTGGTGATCATCAGCTTGTCGATCGCGGTGCCGCCGACGCCCTCCGTGGACAGGCAGGCCGACTCGACCGTGATCCGGGTGACCGCGCGGGCCCGCCCGCGCACCGCGGTCGCCAGGTCCGACTTGGTCGCGAAGTGGAAGACCAGCGCGCCCGTGGTCACCCGTGCCTCGGCGGCGATCCTCGCCAGGGACGCCCTCTCGTAGCCCACGCGGTCGAACACCCGCGCGGCCGACGACAGGATCTCCTGTCTCGTCCGTTCCGCCCGCTGCTGAATCGCCATGAGTCCCCCGTCGGCTTGCGAGAAGGTGCCGGAGCGTCATGTTCCGGCCTACGCCTGTGAGCGCCTCGAAACTATCCGGCCGAGGAGCGGCGAAACGCCTCCTCTCGCCCGTGCGGCCGGAAGTGGGTGCTTGACATGCCCCTGCCCCCCAGGTCGCGGCCACCCGCCCCGCTCGGACCTCCCTCGAACTGACCGAAACCGGGCGTATGACCTGTCAGGTGGATTCAGCCGTTCCGGCGGCCGCCGAAGCCCGCGCCCGGGAGCGGGATACGGCCACGCCCACGAGGCACAGCGCACCGCCGGCGAGCGTGAGCGGGCCCGGCAGCTCACCGAGGAACACCCAGGCGAGGCCCACGACGAGGGCGGGCACGGCGTACGTCGTCGCGCCCATCCGGCCCGCGGTCGTACGGGCGAGGGCGTAGGCCCAGGTCGTGAAGGCGAGCGCGGTCGGGAACACCCCCAGGTAGACCATGTTCAGAGTCGCCGGCAGCGGCGCCCGGCCCGCCTCCTCCACCAGCTGCCCGGCGAACGGCAGACAGGCCGCCGCCCCCACGAGACACCCGAAGGTCGTCACCTGGAGCGCGCTGCCGTGCGCCAGCGCCGGCTTCTGGGCCACCACCCCGCCCGCGTACGCCACCGCCGCGAGCAGACAGAGGGCCACGCCGAGCACGGAGGCGTGCCCGCCGGAGGCGCCGCCGGACATCGACAGGCCGACCGTCACCGCGCCCGCGAAGGAGACGGCCATGCCCGCCAGCAGCCGGGGCGGCAGCGACTCCTTGAGGAACCGCGCCCCGAGCAGCGCGATCAGGATCGGTCCGATGTTCACCACCATCGCCGCCGTGCCCGCGTCGACCTCCTGCTCGCCCCAGTTCAGGACCACCATGTACACCCCGAACCAGAGCAGCCCCGAGATCACGATCCCCGGCCAGGCCGCCCGCGGCGGCAGCCCCTCCCGCCGGACCAGGAGCACGACGCCGAGGACCAGCGCCCCGGCGAGCAGCCGGCCGAGCGCGAGCGCGCCGGGGGAGTAGGCCGCCCCGGCACTGCGGATGGAGACGAAGGCGGAGGCCCAGAGGACGACGGTGACACCGGCGGCGGCGAGCGCGAGCCGGGAGGTTTGCTTCTGCATGCCCCGACCGTAGGCCGTGGACCGTTCGGCGCCCACCGCACTATCACCCGGGCCGGCCCGGCCTTGCCCGACCTGCCTCGGCCCGCCCCCCCCGGCCCGCTCAGCGCAGTGCCGCCGCCTCGATGCCCAGCCCCGCCCGCAGGGCCGTCTCGCCCTCCGGGGTCACCTTCACCGCTCGCTCGGACCCGATCCGTACGCACCATCCGGTGTCGAGCGCGTGCCGGCACAGGGCGGCGCCCGCGAGGCCCGCGAGGTGCGGGCGGCGCTCGGTCCAGTCGAGGCAGCCGCGCGCGACGGGCCGCCGCCCCTTCCGTACGAGCGGAATGCCCTGCTCGTCGAACCAGGCGAGGCCCCGGTCCGTGAGCGCGAACCCGGTGTCCTGGCGCAGCAGCCCGCGATCCGTCATGGCGTCGGCGATCGCGATCCCGAGCCGGCCCGCGAAATGGTCGTAACAGGTACGGCCGCGGGCCATCGCCCGCCCCGCGCTCGCCGCCCGCAGCGAGCGCGGCGCCGCGGGCACCACGGGCTCGGACCGGGCGGCCAGGTCCTCGACGAGGTGCGCGATCCCGGGGTCGGCGAGGCGGACGTACCGGTGCCTGCCCTGCCGTTCCTCCGCGAGCACCCCGCCCGCGACCAGCTTCCCGAGGTGCTCGCTGGCGGTGGACGGCGCCACCCCGGCGTGCCGGGCGAGCTCCCCGGCGGTCCAGGCCCGGCCGTCGAGCAGGGCGAGCACGAACGCGGCGCGGCTCTCGTCCGCGAAGAGCGCCGCGAGCGCGGCGAGGTCACTGGCTGCCATGAGGCAAGCCTGCCGCACTCACGCTTCGGCGGTGGCCGAAGTCTCGTGCGGGACCCCGGCCCGGCGGCCAGGGAGGGTCTCGTACTGGAGCCGCAGCCCGTCGAGCAGGGCCCGCAGGCCCGTCTCGAAGGCGCCCTCGTCGACCTTCTGGCGGTGCTCCGCGAGGAGGTGCGCCTGGCCGAGGTGGGGGTAGTCAGCCGGGTCGTAGGCCGTCTCGTCGTCGACGAAGCCACGGGCGAAGGAGCCGAGGGCGGAGCCGGTGATGAAGTACCGCATCAGCGCGCCGATGGAGGTGGCCTGGGCCGGGGGCCAGCCCGCGCGGACCATCGCGCCGAAGACGGCGTCGGCGACCTTCAGGCCCGCCGGGCGGCGGCCGGGCCCCTGCGCGAGGACGGGGACGATGTGCGGGTGGTCGGCGAGGGCGGCGCGATAGGAGACCGCCCAGTCGTGCAGGGCCGTGCGCCAGTCCCGGCCGTCGTCCTCCGCGAACATCGACAGATCGATCTTCGCGCTCACCGCGTCCGCGATCGCGTCGAGGATCTCGTCCTTGGTGCGGAAGTGGTTGTAGAGCGACGGCCCGCTCACCCCGAGTTCGGCGGCGAGCCGCCGGGTGGAGAGCGCGGCGAGGCCCTCCGCGTCCACGAGCGCGCCCGCCGTCTCGACGATGCGTTCTCGGCTGAGCAGGGGCTTGCGCGGTCGGGCCATGGCGCACATAGTAGGCCCGCGAGAGAAAAACTAGCAGTGGTAATTAAAGCGTCGAGTGGGGTGGCACCGCATGAATCTGGAACTGAGCGAGGAGCAGGAGGCCGTACGGCGGCTCGCCGAGGACTTCGTCGCCCGGGAGGTCACCCCGCACGCGGTCGCGTGGGACCGCGCCGAGGAGGTGGACCGGGGCATCGTGAAGAAGCTCGGCGCCGTCGGCTTCCTCGGGCTCACGATCCCGGAGGAGTACGGCGGTTCGGGCGGCGACCACCTCGCGTACTGCCTCGTCACCGAGGAGCTGGGGCGCGGCGACTCCTCCGTACGCGGCATCGTCTCCGTCTCCCTCGGCCTGGTCGCCAAGACGATCGCCTCCTGGGGCACCGAGGAGCAGAAGCGGGAGTGGCTGCCCCGGCTCGCCGCGGGCGAGGCCCTCGGCTGCTTCGGCCTCACCGAGCCGGGCACCGGCTCCGACGCCGGGAACCTGGCCACCCGCGCCGTGCGGGACGGCGACGCGTACGTCGTCAACGGCAGCAAGATGTTCATCACCAACGGCACCTGGGCCGATGTCGTGCTGCTCTTCGCCCGCACCGACGACACCCCCGGCCACAAGGGCGTCTCCGCCTTCCTCGTCCCCACCGACACCCCCGGCCTCGCCCGCCGACCCGTGCACGGCAAGCTCGGCCTGCGCGGGCAGGCCACCGCCGAACTCGTCCTGGAGGACGTCCGCGTCCCGGCCGGCGCGATGCTCGGCCCCGAGGGCAAGGGCTTCGCCGTCGCCATGTCCGCCCTCGCCAAGGGGCGCATGTCGGTCGCCGCCGGCTGCGTCGGCATCGCGCAGGCCGCCCTCGACGCCGCCGTGCGGTACGCGGGGGAGCGCGAGCAGTTCGGAAAGCCCATCGCCTCCTACCAGCTGGTCCAGGAGCTCCTCAGTGACATCGCCGTCGACGTGGACGCCGCCCGGCTGCTCACCTGGCGCGTCGCCGACCTGATCGACCGGGGCCAGGACTTCGCCACCGCCGCCTCCAAGGCCAAGCTGTACGCCTCCGAGGCCGCCGTCCGCGCCGCGAACAACGCCCTGCAGGTCTTCGGCGGCTACGGCTACATCGACGAGTACCCGGTCGGGAAGCTGGTGCGCGACGCCCGCGTCATGACCCTGTACGAGGGCACCAGCCAGATCCAGAAGCTCATCATCGGCCGGGCGCTGACGGGGGTCTCGGCCTTCTGAGTACCTCGCTGAGTACGCGGACGGATGTGGTGCCCGCCACATCCGTCCGATGCTGTGCGGCATGAGCGACACACCGGTCAAGCAGCAGAACACCGCGGCCTACTACCTGCAGGCCGTCATCTCCTTCGGGATCGCGATCGCGGCCGTCGGCATCGGCGTCTTCCAGCTCGACGCCAGCGCCTGGGTGCGGGCCTTCCTCGCCATCTCCGTCCTCTACCTCACGACCTCGGCCTTCACCCTCGCCAAGGTCGTCCGCGACCGCCAGGAGGCCGGCCAGATCGTCAGCCGGGTCGACCAGGCCCGCCTGGAGAAGCTCCTCGCCGAGCACGACCCCTTCCAGAAGCTCTAGATCCGACACTAAGCGCTTGCTCACCCTCGTTGTATGGTGTTCGTCCTGACGGGGTCCGAGAAGGGGTGTGGGATGAGCGCGGCGGAGGAGACGCCCGGGGGCGAGGACGTGCCCTGGGGCGAGGTCACGCCCGAGGCGGCCCGGCGGCTGCTCGTGGCCGCCGTCGAGGCGTTCGCCGAGCGCGGGTACCACGCCACCACCACCCGGGACATCGCGGGCCGCGCCGGGATGAGTCCCGCCGCGCTCTACATCCACTACAAGACCAAGGAAGAGCTGCTCCACCGGATCAGCCGCATCGGTCACGACCGGGCCCTGGAGATCCTCCGGGCCGCGGCCGACGGCGAGGGCACCGCCGCCGAGCGTCTCGCCGACGCCGTCCGCTCCTTCGTCCGCTGGCACGCCGAGCGCCACACGACCGCGCGCGTCGTCCAGTACGAGCTCGACGCCCTCGGCCCCGAGCACCGGGCCGAGATCGTGGAACTGCGCCGCGAGTCCGACGCGGCGATCCGCCGCATCATCGACGAGGGCGTGGCGGCGGGCGAGTTCGTGGTGCCGGACGTGCCCGGCACCACGGTGGCCGTGCTCTCCCTCTGCATCGACGTCTCGCGCTGGTTCAACGCGCAGGGCCGCCGGACGCCCGACGAGGTCGGCGCGCTCTACGCCGACCTCGTCCTCAGGATGGTCGGCGCTCAGAAGTAGTAGCGCGAGACCGACTCGGCCACGCACACCGGCTTCTCGGAGCCCTCGCGTTCCACGGTCACCGCCGCCGTCACCTGCACGCCGCCGCCCGCCTCCTCGACCTTCGTGAGCACGGCGGTGGCGCGCAGCCGCGAGCCGACCGGGACCGGGGCGGGGAAACGCACCTTCTCCGTCCCGTAGTTGAGGCCCATCTTCATGCCCTCGACCCGCAGCACCTGCGGGACGAACAGCGGCAGCAGCGACAGCGTCAGATAGCCGTGGGCGATCGTCGTGCCGAACGGACCCGCGGCGGCGCGCTCCGGGTCCACGTGGATCCACTGGTGGTCCCCGGTCGCCTCCGCGAAGAGGTCGATCCGCTTCTGGTCGATCTCCACCCAGTCGCTGTGCCCCAGCTGTTCGCCCACGCCCGCGCGCAGCTCCTCGGCGGAGGTGAAGATCCTCGGCTCGGCCATGTTCCTCGTCCCTTCTGGTACGGCATACCTGATGGTCGGTATCTAAGCGCTTGCTCAGCATGTGGGGTGCGAGGGCCGCTGTCAACGGCCGCCGACCCCGGGCCAGTAGGGTTCGCCGGGTGCCGCAGATTCCAGAGAAGATCCATGAACTCACCGTCGGCCAGCTCTCCGCCCGTAGCGGGGCCGCCGTCTCCGCCCTGCACTTCTACGAGGCGAAGGGGCTCATCAGCAGCCGCCGCACCAGCGGCAACCAGCGCCGCTACGGCCGCGACACGCTCCGCCGGGTCGCCTTCGTCCGGGCCGCCCAGCGGGTCGGGATCCCCCTGGCCACCATCCGGGAGGCCCTCGCCCAGCTCCCTGAGGAGCGCACGCCCACGAACGAGGACTGGGCCCGGCTCTCCGCGGCCTGGCGCACCGAACTCGACGAGCGCATCAGGCAGCTGGGCCGGCTCCGCGACCATCTGACGGACTGCATCGGCTGCGGCTGCCTGTCCCTGGAGACCTGCGTCCTGTCCAACCCCGACGACCGCTTCGGGGAGCGGATGGCGGGCTCCCGCCTCCTCCCGGTGCGCAGTCCGGCGGCAGAGCCCACGGAGTAGGGCACCTCACGGCCGCACGTGCGCGACCGCCGCCTTCACCAGGTGGGCGTTGGAGCGCGCCGCCGTGCCGTCCGGCAGGAGCAGGGTGTCCTCCAGGCCGATCCGGGCGTCGAGCCCGAGCCGGCGGGCGAGCCGCAGCACCGGCCAGGCGCCGCCCTCCTCGCCGTGGAGCAGCACCGGGACCCCCGGCGGGACGGTGAGCGCCGCGAGCAGGGCGCGGGCCGTGGCCACGGGGTCGCCGGCCGGGCCCGTGGCCACGGCCTTCGCGAGGACCCGCCCCACCTCCGGCGCCAGCGGCGAGCGCGCGAAACGGTCCGGGCCGTCCGTGCCCCACCACAGCGCGGCCTCGACCGCGATCCCGCGTTCCAGGAGCGCCGCCGCCACCTCCTCGGCGCCCGGCTCGTGCCAGTCGACCGTCACCCGGTCCGGGAGCGCTTCCCAGGAGCGGATCCGCTCCGTGCGGCGGTCCGGATCGGGCTCGGCGGAGGCCGCCGTCGTCACGCGGACCGTGCCACCGGCCGCCGCCCCGACGGCCGCCCGGATCTCCGTCAGGACCGGCGTGAGCACGCGGGGCGAGAGGGACGTGCCGCCGCACGGCGTGCGGGGGTGCACCCGCACCTCCCCGGCCCCGGCCGCCACCGCCCGCGCCGCCGACTCCCCGAGGGACTCCGGTGACATCGGGACCGCCGCCGAATCCCCGGGCCCACGCGAGCCGTTGAGGCACACCTGGAGCAGCGCGCGGGAGGCGCTCCTCACGCCGCCGAGGCCAGCGGCAGGCGCCGGGACCCGCGCGCCCGGGCCAGCGCTCCCGAGGTCAGTACCGCCCGCGGGACGCCCACCCCGCAGTCCCCGCACACCGGACCGAGCCACGGCTCGGACGCGTGACCCGGTCCCGCCCACTCGATCCGCGGCCCCGCGCAGACCGGACACGCCTCGCCCGGCCCCCGCTCCAGGGCGGTGATCAGCCGCCGCAGCACCTCCGGCAGCGGGTCCGAGGGGTGCACCGCCGGGTCACCGCAGCGGACCACGCCGTTCCCGCCCCAGACGCGCCGGTGCCAGTCGTCGAGAGCGCCGAGCCCGCGCAGCCCCCTGTGCTTCTCGCGCCGCCGCCGGGCGGCGAACCGCTCCTCGTACGCGAGCCACACGGCCCGCGCCTCCTCCAACTCGTCGAGCGCCGCCACGAGGCGCCCGGGGTCGAGCTCCCGGTCCTCGGGACCGAACCTGTGCCTGCGGCACAGATGGTCCCAGGTCGCGCGGTGTCCGTAGGGCGCGAACCTCTCCAGACACTTGCGCAGCGAGTACCTGCGCAACGCCGTGTCGTACCCCGGATCGCGCACCTGTCTCGCGAGACTCCGGAAACCGGCCATGCTTCGCCACCTCCGCCGCTGGTCCTTCCGCGCTATCAGAGGGACGAACGGGAGCGCCGCCGTGTTCCATCGAAATCCCGATGGCAGCCATCAGCGGGCTCGACGAGGCGTCCGTCACCCACCGGAACCAGGGCGTCCGGTGGGGTTCAGCGGCCGGCCCGGGCCGCCGACACCACCAGCCGGGCCGGTTCGGGGCGGCGGATGTCGCCGTGCGAGCGGACCACGTCGGCCACGTCCACGGGCGCCGTCCAGACGTGCGACGGCGTGTCAGCGCAGCCGTGCCGCCGAGATCCGCGGGAAGTGGATCAGCAGGTCGTACGCGGTGGAGAGCCGCACGGGCGCAAGGGCGCCCGGCCAGGGGAACGCC
Organism: Streptomyces sp. NPDC034084; assembly: GCF_055575535.1. Taxonomy (NCBI): domain Bacteria; kingdom Bacillati; phylum Actinomycetota; class Actinomycetes; order Kitasatosporales; family Streptomycetaceae; genus Streptomyces; species Streptomyces sp. NPDC034084. Next base: position 322,766 of record NZ_JBVISK010000007.1, on the reverse strand, counting down.
GTCCCGATGTGCCGCGCCGGCCGGGGCACCCCCAGCCAGTCCCGCGCGGCCGGAGCCGTACGCCTCATGTCCAGGTAGAAGGGGCCGGGCGCGACCTGGTCCAGGGTGTGGGCGCTGCTGTCGGGGCCGAGCGGCGCGACGGTGAACGCCCGGATCGGCTCGCCGGGGGCGCCGGTGTCGTGCGCGTTGAAGGAGCCCTGGCCGAAGGAGGCGCCCACGCTCACGTAGTCCCGGCCGAGGGCGTCCCGCAGGAAGGCGCCCTGGGGCCGCGGGTACTGCCCCGGGTCGGGCGTCTCGTAGCCCACGTGCCCGTTGTGCGCGGAGAGCACCATCCGGTCGCCGGTCCGGCGCTGCCACCACACGGTGTTCTCCGCCATGATCCGGTCGCGGTAGAGCATCGCCGCGGCGACCCCCTCCGGCGTCGTCAGGTCGTGGGCGTACTCGGTGCCGACCTGGGCGATCGCACGCGCGTGCTGCACCGCCCAGAGGTGCGCCTCCCGCGCTCCGGGGGCCCTGCCGGGGCTCTGCCGCTCCAGGAGGGCGAGGGCGCGGTTCACGTCGGCCGCCAGCCGCTGCCGCTCGGCGCGCGGCCGCTCCATGTACCCCTTCATCCAGGCCTCCACCCCGCCCGTGGGCCGGGAGTCCCGGTACAGCTCCCGGAAGCGGGGGAGGAGAGCCGGACGCACGCGGGCGACGTACGAGGTGACGGCGTCGAAGAGGTTCGGGCCGGCGTAGCCGAGGTCGTTGCCCATGAAGCGGACCTGGTGTCCGGGGTGGAGCTGGTTGTGCCGCCGCATCCACCGGAAGAGGTCGAGGTACTCCTCGGTGTTCCAGAGGCGGTACGACTCCTGGAACTCGTCCCGCATGATCGCCCGGATGTCGCCGTGCCCGGTGCGGACCCACGCGTCGACGAGGAGCCCGGTGGACCAGTTGGCCTCCAGGGCGAAGGTGGTGAAGCCCCGTGACTCCACGAGGTGTTCGAAGATCCGGTGCTTCGCGGCGAAGAACTCGGCCGAGCTGTGGGTGGCCTCGCCGAGACCGACGACCGTGGCCGAGCCGATCATCCGGTCGAGCGGGCGCAGATCGGTCAGGGGCCGGGCGGAGCGGGCGAGTTCCCGCGCGGGGTCGGGGCCGGGCGGGGCCGCGGCGGCCCCCGCGGCGGGGGCGAGGGAGCCCAGGCAGGCGGCGAGGAGGAGCCCGACGAGCGGCAGGCGACGGCGTCGTAAGGAGAGGTTCATGGAGCCAGCGTGGTCGCGGGGGCGCCCGGGGAACATCCCGCCCGCCCCCGTCCCGGACGGGGGTAACCCCCACCCCTGTCCGGGGACGGCGGTCCGGTGGTCACGCCCTCAGCGGTACAGCAGGTACTCCTCGCGCACCGCCCGGAAGGCCGCCAGGTCCGGCTCCCACGCGCCGACGACCTCGTCCACGCCCGCGCCCGCGTCGATCAGGGTCCGCACCCGGGCCGAACCGGTCAGCTTGTCGATCCAGTGGTCCGGTCGCCAGGCGAAGCCGGACCACGAGCTCCGGGCGGTGACCAGGAGCCCGATCCCCGTCCGTACCGGGTCGAAGCTCTCGGGGTCGTGGACGTGCAGCTGCACCCCGCCCACCGTCTTCCCCTGGAACTTGGAGAAGGTCGGCGCGAAGTAGGCCTCGCGGAACCGGACCCCGGGCAGTCCGAGGGCGTTCGCCGCCTCCGCCCACCGCCGGTCGATCCCCTCGGCGCCGAGGAGTTCGAAGGGGCGGGTGGTGCCCCGGCCCTCGGAGAGGTTCGTACCCTCGAACAGACAGGTGCCGGAGTAGACGAGCGCGGTCTCCGGCGTCGGCATGTTCGGGCTGGGCGGCACCCACGGCAGTCCGGTGGCGTCGAAGAACTCCGACCGTCGCCATCCCGTCATCCGTACGGTGTCCAGGGCGACGGGCGTGGTCAGGAACTCGGCGTTGAAGAGGCCGGCCAGCTCGGCCACCGTCATGCCGTGCGCCTGCGCGATCGGCTCCCGCCCGACGAACGTCGCGAACGCCCGGTCGAGGACGGGGCCGAGCGCCGCCCGCCCGGTCACCGGGTTGGGCCGGTCCAGGACCACGAACCGCTTCCCGGCGAGGGCGGCGGCCGCCATGCAGTCGTACAGGGTCCAGATGTACGTGTAGAAGCGGGCGCCGACGTCCTGGATGTCGAAGACGACGCTGTCGACCCCGGAGGCGGTGAAGACGTCCGCGAGCTGCTGCCCGCTCTTCAGGTACGTGTCGTAGACGGGCAGTCCGGTCGCCGGATCGTCGTACCGCCCCTCGGAGCCGCCCGCCTGGGCGGTGCCCCGGAAGCCGTGCTCGGGGCCGAAGACGGCGACCAGGTCCACCCGCCCGTCGGCGTGCATGACGTCGACGATGTGGCGCGCGTCCCGGGTGACGCCGGTCGGGTTGGTGACGACGCCGACCCGTTCGCCCGCGAGGCGCGCGTACCCGTTGGCGGCGAGCCGCTCGAAGCCGGTCCACACGCGGCCGTGACCGGGCGCCGCGGCGGCGGGCACGGCGGCGGTGGCCGCCACCGCTCCCAGGGCGCCTCCGGCGGCCAGCAGACTCCGTCGCGACGGGCTCATGCGGGACCTCCCTCGGAGTGACATGGCCACGCACGCTAGCGCCCCTGACCGCTCCGGGGAACGAGGCGTGCGGAACGGGTCTTCCGCCGCTCCATACCGACCGGTTAGTCTGTGCCGGTCTTCCCAGCGCGTCGTCACAGCCGAGAGGTGGGTCCATGACAGCGGACACGAACGAACTCCAGGGCGCCGGCGTCGTCGTCACCGGCGCGGGCGGCGGCATCGGCGCCGCCCTCGCCCGCCGCTTCGCCGCCGAAGGGGCCAGGGTCGTCGTCAACGACCTCGACCCCGGACGCACCAAGGCCGTCGCCGAGGAGATCGGCGCCGTTCCCGTCCCCGGCGACGCCTCCGCCGTCGTCGACGAGGCCCGTGAGGCCCTCGGCGGCACCGTCGACGTCTGGTGCGCGAACGCCGGACTCTCCTCGCCCGGCGACGCCTTCGCCGACGAGGACGTCTGGGCCGCCGCCTGGGACGTCAACGTCATGGCCCACGTCCGCGCGGCCCGCGCCCTCCTCCCGGAGTGGCTGGAGCGCGGCAGCGGCCGCTTCGTCTCCACCGTCTCCGCCGCCGGACTGCTCACCATGATCGGCGCGGCGCCGTACAGCGTCTCCAAGCACGGTGCGTACGCCTTCGCCGAATGGCTCTCCCTCACCTACCGCCACCGCGGCCTCAAGGTCCACGCCATCTGCCCGCAGGGCGTCCGTACGGACATGCTCACCGCCGCCGGATCCGCCGGCGACCTCGTCCTCGCCCCCACCGCCATCGAGCCCGAGGACGTCGCCGACGCCCTCCTCGACGCCATCGGCGCCGACCGCTTCCTCGTCCTGCCCCACCCCGAGGTCGCCGGCTACTACCGCAACCGCGCCACCGACCCCGAGCGGTGGCTCGGCACGATGAACCACGTCCAGCGGACCTGGGAGACGGGGACCCGTCAGCCGTGACCCGCGGCGGATGGGAAGATCTACGGGCGGGATCGCGTTCCCGTGACCGAAAAACGATCACCAAGGAAGGCGGCGGAGCATGGCCAGGACGACGGACGGGAGCGGCACCCCGGTCCCCCAGAGGCTCCTCGCCGCCGCCACCCGGCTCTTCGCGGAGCAGGGCTACGACCGCACCTCCGTCCAGGAGATCGTCGAGGCCGCGGGGGTCACCAAGGGCGCGCTCTACCACTACTTCGGCTCCAAGGAGGACCTCCTCCAGGAGGTCTACTCCCGGGTGCTGCGCCTCCAGCAGGAGCGGCTCGACGCCTACGCGGACGCCGACGCGCCCATCGAGGACCGGCTGCGCTCCGCCGCCGCCGACGTCGTGGTCACCACCATCGAGAACCTCGACGACGCCGCCATCTTCTTCCGCTCCATGCACCATCTGAGCCCCGAGAAGAACAAGCAGGTGCGGTCCGAGCGGCGCCGCTACCACGAGCGCTTCCGGGCCCTGGTCGAAGAGGGCCAGCGGGCCGGGGTGTTCTCCACCGCCACCCCCGCCGACCTGGTCGTGGACTACCACTTCGGCTCGGTGCACCACCTGTCCACGTGGTACCGCCCGGACGGCCCGCTCACCCCCGGGCAGGTGGCCGGCCACCTGGCCGACCTCCTGCTCCGCGCGCTCCGGCCGTAAGCGGCCGCTACAGGTACTTCTTCAGCTCCTGGCGCGCCAGCGACCTCTGGTGCACCTCGTCCGGGCCGTCCGCCAGCTTCAGCGTCCGCGCCGCCGCCCACAGTTCGGCCAGCGGGAAGTCCTGCGACACCCCGCCCGCCCCGTGCGCCTGCACGGCCTTGTCGATGATGTCGACGACGGCGCGCGGGGTCGCGATCTTGATGGCCTGGATCTCGGTGTGCGCACCCCGGTTGCCCACGGTGTCCATGAGCCAGGCCGTCTTGAGGACGAGGAGCCGCAACTGCTCGATGGTGACCCGGGCGTCGGCGATCCAGTTCTGCACGACGCCCTGCTGGGCGAGCGTCTTGCCGAAGGCGGTACGGGAGACGGCGCGCCGGCACATCAGCTCGACCGCCCGCTCCGCCATGCCGATGAGCCGCATGCAGTGGTGGATGCGGCCGGGGCCGAGCCGGGCCTGCGCGATGGCGAAGCCGCCGCCCTCCTCGCCGACGATGTTCGCGGCCGGGACCCGGACCCCGTCGAAGAGCACCTCGGCGTGGCCGCCGTGGTAGTGGTCCTCGTACCCGTACACCCGCATCGCGCGCCGGACCTCGACGCCCGGGGTGTCGCGCGGCACGAGGATCATCGACTGCCGGCGGCGGACGTCCGGCCCGTCGGGGTCGGTCTTGCCCATCACGATGAAGATCCGGCAGTCGGGGTTCATCGCCCCGGAGATGTACCACTTGCGGCCGTCGACGACGTACTGGTCGCCGTCCCGCCGGATCCGGGTCTCGATGTTGGTCGCGTCGGAGGAGGCGACCTCGGGCTCGGTCATGGCGAAGGCCGAGCGGATCTCGCCCGCGAGGAGCGGCTCCAGCCACTGCTTCTTCTGCGCCTCGTCGCCGAACTGGGCGAGCAGCTCCATGTTCCCGGTGTCCGGGGCGGCGCAGTTGAGGGCGGTCGGGGCGAGGTGCGGGCTGCGGCCGGTGATCTCGGCGAGCGGCGCGTACTGGAGGTTGGTGAGCCCCGCCCCGTACTCCTCGTCGGGGAGGAAGAGGTTCCACAGGCCCTGCCGCTTGGCCTCCGCCTTGAGGTCCTCCACCACCGGCGGCGAGTCCCAGGGGGAGGCGAGCCGCGCACGCTGCTCCTCGGCGACGGCCTCGGCCGGGTAGACGTGCTCGTCCATGAAGGCGAGGAGTTTCGCCCGCAGTTCCTCGGTGCGGGCGTCGAACGCGAAGTCCATGACGGATCAGCCTTCCTGAAGGGTGGTGAGGCCGTGCTCGATGAAGACGGGGACGAGTTCGCCGATGCGGTCGAAGCCGGCGCCGACCGTCTGCCCGAGGGTCCACCGGTAGTGGATGCCCTCCAGGATCACGGCGAGCTTGAACCAGGCGAAGGCCGTGTACCAGGCGAGCCCGGAGGTGTCGCGGCCCGAGCGGGCGGCGTACCGCTCGACGAGCTCGGCGGCGCTCGGGTGCCCGGGAGCCGTGGCGGTCGTGGAGATGGGGGAGTTCGGCAGGTCGAGCGGCGTGCTGTACATGACGAGGAGGCCGAGGTCGGTGAGCGGGTCGCCGAGGGTGGACATCTCCCAGTCGAGGACGGCCCGGATCCGGTCGTCCTCGCCGACGAGGACGTTGTCGAGCCGGTAGTCGCCGTGGATCACCGTCGGCGCGGGAGACGCGGGCAGCGATCGGCCGAGAGCGGCGTGCAGCTCGTCGATCCCGGAGAGTTCACGGCCGCGCGAGGCGTCGAGCTGCTTGCCCCAGCGGCGGAGCTGCCGGTCGAGGAAGCCCTCTGGACGCCCGAAGTCCCCGAGCCCCACCGCCTCCGGGTCGACGGCGTGCAGGTCGACGAGGGTGTCGACCAGGCCGAGGAGGGCGGCGCGGGTGCGTTCGGGGCCGAGCGGGGCGAGCTGACGGGCCGAGCGGTACGGCGTGCCCTCGACGAACTCCATGACGTAGAACGGCGCGCCGAGCACCGACTCGTCCTCGCAGAGCAGGACCGTGCCGGGGACGGGCACGTCCGTCGTGTGCAGGGCGCTGATGACGCGGTGCTCGCGCCGCATGTCGTGGGCGGTGGCGAGCACGTGCCCGAGCGGGGGCCGGCGGACCACCCAGCGGCCCGTGCCGTCGGTCACGACGTACGTCAGGTTCGACCGGCCGCCCTCGATCAGCCGGGCGTCGAGGGGGCCGGACACCAGACCGGGCCGCTCGCGGTCGAGGAATCGGCGCAGCTGCTCGGGGTCGAGTCCTGGCGGGGCGGAACTCATACGTGCGTACCTCCGGATCGGCTTCGGTCGGCATTCATGATGACCGACCAGTCGGTATGTCGTCCAGAGGGGCGGGCGGGAAAGCGCGTCACGCGCTCTGGTGGCAGATCGCATGCCTGAATATGGTTCACATATGGATGCGAAGCTGATCGTCGACGAAGTCCGGCTCACCCCGATCCTCATCTCCGACCCGCCCCTCCTCAACACCCAGGGGGTCCATCAGCCCTTCACGCCCCGGCTGGTGGTCGAGGTGATCACCGGGGGAGGGGTGAGCGGGCTCGGCGAGACCTACGGCGACGGCGTCTACCTGGACGTCGCCCGGGGGCTGGCCGAGACGCTGCCGGGTCGCTCGATCACGGAGGTGAACGCCCTCTTCGCCCTGGCGAAGGAGACCGGAAGCGCGTCCGCCCCCCGCACGGACTCGGCCGTCGACGCCGCGGGCCTGCGCGGGGTCCGTACCGCCGAGAAGCTCCGCCTCTCCGTGGTCTCCGCCTTCGAGACCGCCTGTCTGGACGCGCTCGGCAGGACCCTCGGCCTGCCCGTCCACGCCCTCCTCGGCGGAAAGGTCCGCGACGAGGTCGAGTACAGCGCGTACCTCTTCTACAAGTGGGCCGGTACGGACGACTGGGGCGCGGCCCTCGACCCCGCCGGGATCGTGGCGCAGGCCCGCCGCTTCGACCGGGAGTACGGCTTCCGCTCCTTCAAGCTCAAGGGCGGTGTGTTCGAGCCCGAGCGGGAGATCGCCGCGATCCGGGCGCTCGCCGGGGCCTTCCCCGGCCGTCCGCTCCGTCTCGACCCCAACGGCGCCTGGTCCGTGGAGACCTCGCTCGCCGTCGCGCGCGAACTGAAGGACGTCCTGGAGTACCTGGAGGACCCGGCGAGCGGCACCGCCGCCATGGCCGAGGTCGCCGCCCGCACCGACGTGCCGCTCGCCACGAACATGTGCGTCACCACCTTCGAGGAGGTCCCGGAGGCCTTCGCCAGGGACGCGGTACGGATCGTCCTGTGCGACCACCACTACTGGGGCGGCCTCCACCGCACCCGCGAACTGGCCGCGCTCTGCCGCACGTTCGGCGTCGGCCTCTCCATGCATTCCAACACCCACCTGGGCATCAGCCTCGCCGCCATGACCCAGGTCGCCGCCACCCTGCCGGGGCTCCACCACGCCTGCGACACCCACTACCCGTGGCAGACGGAGGACGTCGTCACCCCCCGGCCCGTCTTCCGGGCGGGCCGCCTCACGGTCTCGGACGCCCCCGGCCTCGGCGTCGAACTGGACCGCGAGGCCCTGGCGGCCCTGCACGCCCGCTGGCAGGAGGACGACGGCACGTACCGGGACCGCGACGACGCGTCGGCGATGCGCGCGGTGCATCCGGACTGGACTCCGGGCCGCTGGTAGCCCCCGCCCACAGCCGTGGGCGGGCAGACGTCAGGCCGGGTCGGAGCGGCGTCCGGCCCGGACCTCACGTCCGGATCTACTTCTTGCAGAGGGCCGACGCCAGGATGGCCGCCGCTCCCGCGTTGTAGCCCTTCTCGTAGTTCGGGTCCAGCGCGACCGCCCCCTGCTTGGGCGGTTCCTTCTTGCAGTCCTGCTTGGTGTCGGCGACACCCTGCCGGTAGCCCATGCGGTACTGGTCCTGGGCGTCCTTCTGCTGGCTCTCCTTGACCGTGCCGCAGGTGGTCTCGGGAACACCGGACTGGAGTGCCGTGACCGTGCCCGCGGGGAAGAAGTCCGAGATCGCGAACCCGCCGCCGGCATTCACCTTCAGACTCGCGGTGTGGGTGTTGTTGCTCTCGAGGAAGACCGTCTTCCCGGGCTTCCAGCCCTTGCCCGAGACGTCGAACTTGCCTGCCGTCTTGCTCTCCTTCACCGTGCACGTGGCCGACGGAGCCGCCTGTGCGGAACTCATGGTGAGCGCCACGGAACCGAGGAGCAACGAGGAGATCGTCAGCGGAGCCAGCACGGCCGCGCGGATTTTTCTGTTCACTTCTCTTCCCTCCGGTGGCGGGCCCGCGCTTCGGGCACGAGCCCGAGAGGATGAACCCACGGATGGGAACAGCGGTGCACCGGGCAACCGCGTCTCCACAACGCCTGCCGGCTTCACCCCGAGGAGGCGGTCCACTGAGGAGTCTCCTGAGGGGGACCGTCCACGGTCCCGTCCTCCTACGGCTGCCACCCCATCCGTAGCGGCCCTGAGGGACCTCACGTGTTTCCATCGTCTCGCTCCCCACCGGACCTGTCGATTCGGACCCGGCTACGCGTGACAGGCCACCGGCACCCCGCCGTTCATCGCCGCCATGTCCCCGAACACCGTCACCGGATCCAGCGGCGACCCCTCGGGGAGCCCCTCCAGCTCCGCGTACGCCCGGTGCAGGTTCGCCACGAGCCGCTCGCTCTCCCGCCACGCGGCGAACTCCCCGAGCTCCGCCCGCCGCGCCGTCTCCAGCGGCGTCATCCCCTTCGCGTACCCCTCCTCGGCCAGCTCCCGCACCCACAGCAGGTACCGCTCCGTGGTGTCGTACGCCGAGGGGTCGGTCACCCGCCCGTGCCCCGGTACGACCGTCGGTGCGTCGAGCGAGCGCAGCAGCTCCAGCGCGCGCAGCGAACCGGCGAGCGAACCCATCGGCAGGAACGGCGTCCCGCCGTGGAAGACCAGATCCCCGGTGAACACCACGCCCTGCGCGGGGAGATGGACGATCGAGTCGCCCGTGGTGTGCGCGGCGCCCGGGTGCAGCAGCCGCACCTCGATCCCGCCGACGTACAGCGTGAGCCGCTCGCTGTACGTGACGGAGGGCGGCAGGATCTCGACCCGGCCGAAGTCGGTCCGGGGCCACAGCAGATGGAGCTGGTGCCCGGCCGCGAGCTGCTCGGACCGGCAGTTCTCGTGCCCCACGATCCGCGCCTCCGGGGCGAACACCCCGTTGCCGTAGGTGTGGTCGCCGTGGTGGTGGGTGGAGACGATGGTCCGCGGCGGAGCCAGCCCCTCGGCGAGCACCGCCTCGCGCAGCAGCCGCGCCCGGCGCTCGGTGGCGGCGGTGTCGACGAGCAGCGACTCGTCCGCGTCGCCGATGAACCCGGCGTTGTTCAGGCACCAGCCCCCGTCGGGCTGGACGAAGGCGTGCACGTGCGGAGCGAGCGTGACCACATAGGGATCTGTGGCAGACAAAGGGATTCCCCCGGATGAGAGCCCGACTGGACAGGGGAAGAGTGCCAGCCGCCGCCCACCGCCGAAAACCCGGAACTCCTCAGTCCGCCTCGTCTCCGTCCCAGCCCTGCGCCGCCACGAACGCGTCCCCGTACTCCGCCGACCAGCGCCCCAGCGCCTCGATCGGCCCGAGCAGCGAACGCCCCAGCGGGGTCAGCGCGTACTCGACCCGGGGCGGCGTCTCCTCGTACGCCCGTCGCTCCACCAGCGCGTACCCCTCCAGGCGCCGCAGGGTCTCCGTCAGCACCTTCGCGCTGATCCCGCCGATCGCCGTCCGCAGCTCGCCGGGCCGGCGCGGCCCGTCCGCGAGCGCGTACACGACGACCCCGTTCCAGGTGTTCGCGAGCAGGTCGAAGCCGAGCCGCGCCCGGCAGTCCGCGAGGACCCGGTCGGGAACCATTCGGTAAGTCGCCCCCCGCCTACGGTCGTTCATGTCAGCACGCACAACGGTACGTGAGGGAGGACGCCCCATGCGGGTGGGAGTACTGGGTACGGGAGCGATGGCCCGGGCCCTCGGCGGAGGATGGGTCAGGGCCGGCCACGAGGTGCTCGTCGGTGGCCGGGACGCGGAACGGACCGCCGCGCTCGCCGCGAGCACGGGAGCCAGGCCGGGCACCCTCGCCGAGGCGGCCCGCTTCGGCGAGGCGAGCCTTCTCGCCCTGCCGTACGACGCGGTCCTGCCGGCCCTCGGGACGGCGGGCCCCGCCGACTCGTACGGCGGACGGATCCTGATCGACTGCACCAACGCGGTCGGCCCCGGACCGGTCCTCACCACAGGCGCGGGCCCCGGCGCGGCCCGCACGCTCGCCGCCGCCACGGGCGCCCGGGTGGTCAAGGCCTTCAACCACGTGACGCCGGCCGTGTGGAGCCGTACCCCGCCCGTCTTCGCCGACGGACCGCTCGCCGTCCCCCTCTGCGGGGACGACGAGGAGGCCCTCGCGTTCGTCGCCACGCTCGCCGCCGACCTGGGCTGCGCCCCCTTCGTCGCCGGCCCGCTGGCCCACGCGGACCTCCTGGAGGCGGCCACCGCGTTCCTCATCGGCCTCTGGACCTCGGGCCGCGACCCGCGCGCCATGCTCCCGCCGCCGGAGGCACTCGGCGGCTGACGCCCCCCGCTTGCGGGCCGGCCCGGCCGCACCGAGGGTCGGGGGTATGAAGGCGATCAGCTACCGCCGGTACGGCGGCCCCGAGGTCCTGGAGTACGGCGAGCTGCCCGAGCCCAAGATCGGACCGGACGCGGTCCTGGTCGAGGTGCGGGCGGCCGCCGTCAACCCCGTCGACTGGAAGTGCCAGGCCGGATACCTCGACGGCATGCTGGACGCCGTCTTCCCGGTGATCCCCGGCTGGGACGTCTCCGGCGTCGTGGTCCGGCTCGGCGTCTCCGTCCCCGAGTTCTCCGTGGGCGACGAGGTCATGGGGTACGTCCGCGAGGACTTCCTCTCCCGGGGCACCTTCGCCGAGTACGTCGCCGCCCCCGCCCGCACCCTCGCCCGCAAGCCCCGCACCCTCGGATTCGAGGAGGCCGCGGCCCTCCCGCTCGCCGGCCTCACCGCGTACCAGGTGCTCCGCCAGGGCCAGGCGCTCGCGGTGCGCCCCGGCGACACGGTCCTCGTGCACGCGGCGGCCGGCGGGGTCGGGTCCATGGCCGTGCAGATCGCCCGGCACCTCGGCTGCCGGGTCATCGGCGCGGCCAGGGAGGCGGGCCTCCAGCGGGTCGCGGAGCTCGGCGCCGAGCCCGTCCGCTACGACGAGGAGACGTTCACCGACCAGGTCCGCGCCCTCGCCCCGGAGGGCGTCGACGCCGTCCTCGACACCATCGGGGGCCCCTTCCTCAAGCTCTCCGCCCGCCTCCTCTCCCCGCGCGGGCGGCTGGCCTCGATCGCCGACGGCGAGGTGCTCGCCCTCGGCGGCCGCTACTTCTGGGTCCGACCCGACGCCGCCGACCTCGCGGCTCTCGCCGACCTGGCCGACGCGGGCGTCCTCACCGTACGGGTGGCCAGGGCGTTCCCCCTGGAACAGGCGGCCGAGGCCCAGCGCGCCAACGCGGCGGGCGGCCTGAACGGCAAGGTCGTGGTGACCGTCCCGTAGCGCGGTCTCACCAGATCACGGCCGCCCCGAAGACGGCGAGCGCGATCGTGCACACGGCCGAGAGCAGCGCGCCCCGCCGGGACAGCGCGAGCGGCCGGGCCGCGCCCAGGGAGCGGATCCGGCGATGGGCCACGGCCAGGAAGGCGACCCACACCAGGGACGAGAGCGCGAGCCCGGTCAGTCCCCTCGACGTGATCTCGTCGCTGACGGTCAGCTTCACGGCGAGCACCGCGACGACCGTGCACGACAGGGTCGTACGCCGCCACGCGAGCCGGGTCCGCTCCGGCTGGAGCCCCGGATCCCGGGCCTCGGCGGCCGAGCTCACCGCCCGGCCCAGCCGAAGACCACGAGCACCACCATCGCGAGCGCCACCGCGGCCACCGCGAAGCTGAGCACCGCCGGGAACCGGGACACCGGCAGGTCCTCGCCGCGCCGCATCGCGCGCTCGCAGCGCACCCAGTGGTTCACCGCCCGCAGGGCGCACAGCACCCCCGCCGCGAGCAACGCGAGCGCGAGCCCGACGCGCACGCCCCAGCGCAGGTCCGGCAGGAACTGGTCGACGGCGAAACCGCCGCCGACCAGGGCGAGCGCGGTCCGGATCCAGGCCAGGAAGGTCCGTTCGTTGGCGAGGGAGAAGCGGTAGTCGGGGGTCTCGCCCTCGTCCCGGATCCGCTGCGGCGCGAACCACAGCCGCAGGCTCTGCACGAAATCGCTCACCCGTGCACCCTAGCCGCCGGGTGCTGGGCCCGACGGATACCCGGCCCGCCGCCCGTCCGCCCGCTATCCCTCCGCCTGCTCCCCGTCCGCCCGGTCTCCGTCGGTGCGCTCCCCGTCCGTGCGCTGACCGTCCGCCCGCAGCCGTTCGTACGCGGCGAGGCCGTCCGGCACCCATTGCCAGACGCCGAGGCGCTCCTCCAGCTCCGCGTCCGTGAGGAAGCCGTGCCAGGCGACCTCCTCCACCTGCGGGCTGACCGGCAGTTCGCAGCGGACCTCGTAGACCGCCGACCACCATTTGCCGGCCACGCCCCCGGAGTCGTACAGGAACCGCAGCACCGGCTCGGGGCGGGGCAGCCCGGAGACCCCGAGCTCCTCCTCGGCCTCCCGCAGCGCCGCCTCGTCGTAGGACTCGCCCGCGCCGACGACCCCGCCGACGAACATGTCGTACATCGAGGGGAAGACCAGCTTCGTCGGCGTCCTGCGGTGGACGAAGACCCTGCCCTCCGCGTCCCGGACCCGGATGAAGACGCACCGGTGGATCAGGCCCCGCGCGTACACCTCACCGCGCGGGGCCTGTCCGATCACCCGGTCCTGCTCGTCGACGACGTCGAGGATCTCGTCAGCAGCGCTCATGGCGCCATGAAATCACTGCCCCCGATCCCGTCGGCCTCGCCGACCCGGCCCATCGGCGAGCAGGGCATGCCGGGGTTCTTCGGAGCTCCGGACGGTTGACTCGATACATTCGTGTATCCAAGATGCGATCCATGTCCTATGACGCTGATGTGATCGTGATCGGGGCGGGCCTCGCCGGCCTCGCCGCCACCGCCGAGCTGGTCGACGCCGGCCGCTCCGTGATCCTCCTCGACCAGGAACCCGGGCAGTCCCTCGGCGGTCAGGCCCACTGGTCCTTCGGCGGGCTGTTCCTCGTCGACTCGCCCGAACAGCGCAGGATGCGCGTCAAGGACAGCCACGCCCTGGCCCTCCAGGACTGGTTCGGCACCGCCGGCTTCGACCGCGCCGAGGACCACTGGCCGAGGAAGTGGGCCGAGGCGTACGTCGACTTCGCCGCCGGCGAGAAGCGCGCCTGGCTCCACGCGCGGGGGGTGCGCTTCTTCCCCGTCGTCGGCTGGGCCGAGCGCGGCGGCTACGACGCGAACGGCCACGGCAACTCCGTACCCCGCTTCCACATCACCTGGGGCACCGGCCCCGGCCTCGTCGCCCCCTTCGAGCGCAAGGTCCGCGAAGGCGCCGCCCGCGGCCTCGTCGACCTCCGCTTCCGCCACCGCGTCACCGGACTCGGCCGCACCGCCGGAGCCGTCGACACCGTCTCCGGCGAGATCCTCGCCCCCTCCACGGCCGCGCGCGGCACCGCGTCGAGCCGCGAGGTCACGGGCACCTTCGAACTCCGGGCCCAGGCCGTGATCGTCACCTCGGGCGGCATCGGCGGAAACCACGACCTCGTCCGCGCCCAGTGGCCGGCCCGGCTCGGCACCCCGCCCGCCAAACTGCTCTCCGGCGTCCCCGCCCACGTCGACGGGCTCATGCTCGGCATCGCCGAGAAGGCCGGCGCCCACCACATCAACCGTGACCGGATGTGGCACTACACCGAGGGCATCGAGAACTGGAACCCCATCTGGGCCCGGCACGGCATCCGCATCCTGCCCGGCCCCTCCAGTCTCTGGCTGGACGCGACCGGCAAGCGGCTGCCCGTCCCGCTCTTCCCCGGCTTCGACACCCTCGGCACCCTCGAACACATCACGCGGACCGGCCACGACCACACGTGGTTCGTCCTCGACAAGCGCATCATCGGCAAGGAGTTCGCCCTTTCCGGCTCCGAACAGAACCCCGACCTCACCGGCAAGTCCGTCCGTGACGTCCTCGGCCGCGCCCGCGCCGACGTCCCGGCACCCGTCCAGGCCTTCATGGACAACGGCGTCGACTTCGTCGTCGAGAAGGACCTCTCCGCGCTCGTCCGGGGCATGAACGCGCTCACCGGCGAACCGCTGATCGACGAGGCCGCCCTGCGCCGCGAGATCACCGCGCGCGACCGCGAGATCGCGAACCCGTTCACCAAGGATCTCCAGGTCACGGCGATCCGGGGCGCCCGCAAGTACCTGGGCGACAAGCTGATCCGTACGGCGGCGCCGCACCGCATCCTCGATCCGAAGGCGGGCCCGCTGATCGCCGTACGCCTCAACATCCTCACCCGCAAGTCCCTGGGCGGCCTGGAGACGGACCTCGACTCACGCGTCCTGACGGAGAGCGGCGCGCCTCTGGAGGGCGTGTACGCGGCGGGGGAGGCGGCGGGCTTCGGCGGCGGCGGAGTCCACGGCTACCGCTCCCTCGAAGGCACCTTCCTCGGCGGCTGCGTCTTCTCGGGCCGCGCGGCCGGCCGGGCGGCGGCGAGGGCGGTCGGCTGACGGCGGGCTCGACGGCCCGCTGACGGACTCGGCGGTCAGCAGGCGGCGGCCTCGCCGGTCAGCCGACGATCGGGGAGGCCGCGTCCACCACCGGAAACCGCTCCACCACCCGGAACCGCTCCACCACCAGCATCGTCCCGTCGTCCACGGTGAAGTCCGGGTCCCCGAGCCCCTCCCGCATCTCCTCGCTGTGCCAGAAGCGCTCGTGGGCCTCGCGCCACTCCGCGACCGACCGGTACCCCTCGCCCTCGTCGAGGGCGAGGCGCAGGTCCGCCTCGCCGAGGGGCAGGATCCGGACCTCCGTCACCTCGACCACCGCGACCTCGCGGCCGTCCGAGTCGATCAGCGCCGAGCGTTCGCCCGCCTCGGGCAGCTCCTCGTTCTCGACCTCGTACTCCACGAGGAGCCCGGTCGTGGCGACCTTCTCGCCGGAGAGGACGGCGGCGACGAGCCGGTCCCGGAGCAGACCGGGGAAGGCGAGGAGCAGGGGCTTGAGCGCGTGAGGGCCGGTCATGGCCGACAGTCTGTCAGCCACGACCGGCCCTCACCGCTGATCCCCGGCGCTACAGCACAAGTGAGAGCAGCAGCACGAAGCCGATGCCGACGACCGAGATGATCGTCTCCATCACCGACCAGGTCTTGATCGTCTGGCCGACGCTCATGCCGAAGTACTCCTTCACCAGCCAGAACCCGGCGTCGTTGACGTGGCTGAAGAAGAGCGAACCGGCACCGATGGCGAGGACGAGCAGCGACACCTCACCGGTCGACATGCCCTCGGCGAGCGGGGCCACCAGGCCGGCCGCCGAGATCGTCGCGACGGTGGCCGAGCCGGTCGCGAGCCGGATCGCGACCGCGATCAGCCAGGCGAGCAGCAGGGCCGGGATCGACCAGCTCTTGGAGAGGTCGAGGATCATCTGGCCGACGCCGAGGTCGATCAGGGTCTGCTTGAAGCCGCCGCCCGCGCCGACGATCAGCAGGATGCCGGCGATGGGAGCGAGGGACTTCTCGACGGTCGAGTTCAGCCGCTCCTTGGTGAAGCCGGCCGCGCGGCCCAGCGTGAACATCCCGACCATGACGGCCGCGAGCAGAGCGATCAGCGGGGAGCCGATCACGTCGGTGACCTTCTGCACGCCGCTCTCGGGGTCGTCCACCACGATGTCGACGAGCGCCTTGACCAGCATCAGGACGACCGGCAGCAGGATGGTCGCGACGGTGACGCCGAAGCCGGGGCGCTTCTCCAGGTCCTCGGAGGGACGCGCGGGGATCATCTTCTCCGGGGCCTGGATGTCCACCCAGCGGGCGGCGTACCTGGAGAAGACCGGACCGGCGATGATCACCGTCGGTATGGCGACGACGAGCCCGAGCGCGAGGGTCACGCCCAGGTTGGCGCCGACCGCGTCGATCGCGACGAGCGGGCCGGGGTGCGGCGGGATGAGGCCGTGCATCACGGACAGACCGGCCAGGGCGGGGATGCCGATCCGCATCAGCGAGTAGTTGCCGCGCTTGGCGACCATGAGCACCACCGGGATCAGCAGCACGATGCCGACCTCGAAGAAGAGCGGCAGGCCGATGACGGAGGCGATCAGGACCATCGCCCACGGCATGGCCCGCTTGCCGGTCCTCGCCAGGATCGTGTCGACGATCTGGTCGGCGCCGCCGGAGTCGGCGAGGAGCTTGCCGAGGATCGCGCCGAGCGCGATGAGCACGCCCACACCGGCCACGGTGTTGCCGAGTCCGGTGCTGAACGACTTGACGGTGTCCGCGAGCGGGGCGCCCGCGAAGGCGCCGAGCGCCAGCGAGCCGATGGTCAGCGCCAGGAACGCGTGCAGCTTGAACCTGGTGATGAGCAGGACGATGACGGCGATGCCGGCGAGCACGGCGATCCCGAGCTGGGCGTTGCCGGCCGAGGTGATCGGTTCGGCGGCGTCCGCTGCCAGGATCTCGACGCTGAGACTGGTCACGGTGGTGTCCTTCGTACGGGCAGGTGGGGGACGGGGGCGGTGCGTGGGTACGGGGGAGGTCAGCCGGCCAGGCCGCGCAGGGCGGCGACGGCGCGGGCGGTGATCTCCTCCGGGGTGCCGGAGACGTCGACGGCGACGCCGGCCTCGTCGTCCTGCAGCGGCTGCAGGGTGGCGAACTGGGAGTCGAGGAGCGCGGCGGGCATGAAATGGCCCTTGCGCGCGGCCATCCGCGCCTCGATCAGCTCCCGGTCACCGGTCAGATGCAGGAAGACGACGCCGGGAGCGGCGGCACGCAGCCGGTCCCGGTAGACCCGCTTGAGCGCCGAGCTGCTCACGACCCCGCCGCGTCCGGCCCGGCCGTGGGCCCACTCCCCGATGGCGTCGAGCCAGGGCCCCCGGTCCGCGTCGTCCAGCGGGACGCCGGCGGACATCTTGGCGACGTTGGCCGGCGGGTGGAAGTCGTCGCCCTCGGCGTACGGCAGGCCGAGCGCCTCCGCGACCAGCGGACCGATGGTGGTCTTGCCGGTCCCGGCGACGCCCATCACGACGACGACCGGGGGAGCGGAGAGGGGGGTGGTGCTCATGGGGGTGCCTCGCTGTCTTCTTCGACATCGATTCGATGAATCCGTCGCGCTCATGAAACCCATTGGGTACGACGTATTCAAGGGGCTGTGACATAAAAGTCGTACTTTTAGTTCCAGCTGGGATCGCCGGGACGCCCGCGCATAGGCTGATCACCATGACGACACCGGCCCAGGGGCTCCACTCACACGTCCTGGCCACCCTGGGTCTGGCGATCACCGCCGGGGAGTACCCGCCGGGCACCGTGCTGCGCACCGACGAGCTCGCCCAGCGCTTCGACGTCTCCCGGACCGTCGTCCGCGAGGTCGTCCGGGTCCTGGAGTCCATGCACCTCGTCGAGTCCCGCCGCCGCGTCGGCGTCACGGTGCTCCCCACGGCCAGCTGGAACGTGTACGACCCCCAGGTCATCCGCTGGCGGCTCGCCGGCGCCGACCGCCCCCGCCAGCTCCGCTCGCTCACCGTGCTCCGCTCGGCCGTCGAACCCGTCGCCGCCGGCCTGGCCGCCCTGAACGCCACCCCGGAGCAGTGCCGCGAGCTCACCGAACAGGCCCTCGGCATGGTCGCCACCTCACGCGGCCGTCGCCTGGAGGAGTACCTCGTCCACGACATCGCCTTCCACCGGGTCGTGCTCAACGCCTCCGGCAACGAGATGTTCGCCCGCCTCGGCGACGTCGTCGCCGAGGTCCTCACCGGCCGCACCCACCACCACGTGATGTTCGAGGACCCCGACCCCGCCGCCGTCACCCTCCACGTCCAGGTCGCCGAGGCCGTACGGGAGCGGGACGCGGCCCGCGCCGAGGAGCTCACCCGCCAGATCGCGGTCGGCGCCCTCCAGGAACTGGACGTCCTCGCCCCGTAGGGACCCTCACGCGCGCGTGAAGCTCTGAACTAGCTCAAATATGGGCGTTCAGTGACATGCGCCACAGTCAGTCGGGCGCTGTTGCCATGAGGATGTGCGCTGGCCGTGCCGGGGAGACCCCCCACCAGGTGCGGCCGGGCACCGCACCTCCCCCCTCACGAAGGCGAACACCTCCATGACTGACCGCGTCACCGCGGCCGAGCCGCTGTCCGCCGCACCGGCGAACCCGGCCGCCGTCCCCCACGTCGACGCAGGCGACGCCGGATACCGCAAGGACCTCAAGTCCCGGCACATCAACATGATCGCCATCGGCGGCGCCATCGGCACCGGCCTCTTCCTCGGCGCCGGCGGCCGCATGTCCCAGGCGGGCCCGTCCCTCTTCATCGCGTACGCCGTCTGCGGTGTCTTCGCCTTCTTCGTGGTGCGCGCCCTCGGCGAGCTGGTGCTCTACCGCCCCTCGTCCGGCGCCTTCGTCTCCTACGCCCGTGAGTTCATGGGCGAGAAGGGCGCCTACACGGCCGGCTGGCTGTACTTCCTCAACTGGTCGACCACCGCCGTCGCCGACATCACCGCGGCCGCCACCTACGCCCACTTCTGGGCCATGTTCAGCGACGTCCCGCAGTGGGTCCTCGCCCTGATCGCCCTCGCAGTCGTCCTCGCCGCCAACCTCATCTCCGTGAAGTACTTCGGCGAGATGGAGTTCTGGTTCGCGATCATCAAGGTCGCCGCCCTGGTCGCCTTCATGCTCGTCGGCATCTTCCTCGTCGTCACCTCGCACGACGTCGGCGGCCACACCCCGGGCCTCGCCAACATCACCGACAACGGCGGCATCTTCCCCAACGGCATGATGCCGATGCTGCTGCTCATCCAGGGCGTCGTCTTCGCCTACGCGTCCGTCGAGCTCTGCGGCGTCGCCGCCGGCGAGACCGAGAACCCCGAGAAGATCATGCCGAAGGCGATCAACTCGATCATGTGGCGCGTGGGCCTCTTCTACGTCGGCTCCGTGGTCCTGCTCGCGCTGATCCTCCCGTACACCGCGTACTCCGGCGACCAGAGCCCCTTCGTCACCGTCTTCGACAAGCTCGGCATCCCGGGCGCCGCCGGCGTCATGAACCTCGTCGTCCTCACCGCCGCCCTCTCCAGCCTCAACTCGGGCCTCTACTCCACCGGCCGCATCCTGCGCTCCATGTCGCTCGCGGGCTCCGCGCCCAAGTTCACCGGCGTCATGAACAAGGGCGGCGTCCCCTACGGCGGCATCCTGCTCACCGCCGGCTTCGGCATCCTCGGCGTGGCCCTCAACTACGTCATGCCCGGCGAGGCCTTCGAGCTGGTCCTCAACTTCGCCTCGATCGGCATCATCGGCACCTGGGCCATGATCATGGTCTGCTCGCTGCTCTTCTGGCGCAGCGCCAAGGAGGGCAAGGTCACCCGCCCCGGCTACAACCTGCCCTGGGCCCCGTACACCCAGATCGTGACCCTGGGCTTCCTCGCCTCCGTGCTCGTCCTCATGTGGATGGACGGCGGCGTCGGCCGCACCACCGTCGCCTGTCTGCCGCTCATCGCGGCGGCGCTCGTCGGAGGCTGGTTCCTGGTCCGCCGCCGGGTCCGCACCACCTCCGCGACGTCCCAGGTCTGAGCCTCCCCCCACGGGAGACGGCGAGACCCCCGCAGGCACGGCCTGCGGGGGTCTCGCCTTTTGTCAGGAGATAGTGGTACGCAAGAGCCTTACAAGATCCGGTCGGAGGAAGGGAAGTTCGCGATGCCGCAGCACGTCCAGGGGGTCATCGCCCCCGGCAGGAACCAACCGGTACGCGTCGAGACCATCGTGATCCCCGACCCCGGCCCCGGCGAGGCCGTCGTGAAGATCCAGGCCTGCGGCGTCTGCCACACCGATCTCCACTACAAACAGGGCGCGATCAACGACGAGTTCCCCTTCCTGCTCGGCCACGAGGCCGCCGGAATCGTCGAGTCCGTCGGCGAGGGCGTCACCGACGTGACCCCCGGCGACTTCGTGATCCTCAACTGGCGTGCCGTCTGCGGCACCTGCCGAGCCTGTACGCGCGGCCGCCCCTGGTACTGCTTCGCCACCCACAACGCGAAGCAGAGGATGACCCTGCTCGACGGCACGGAGCTCTCCCCGGCCCTCGGCATCGGCGCCTTCGCCGAGAAGACCCTCGTCGCCGCCGGCCAGTGCACCAAGGTCGACCCGGCCGTCGCCCCCGAGGTCGCGGGCCTCCTCGGCTGCGGTGTGATGGCCGGCATCGGCGCCGCGATCAACACCGGGAACGTGGGCCGCGGCGACACCGTCGCCGTCATCGGCTGCGGCGGCGTCGGCGACGCGGCGGTCGTCGGCTCCCGCCTCGCCGGAGCCGCGAAGATCATCGCCGTCGACATCGACGACCGGAAGCTGGACAAGGCCCGCGAGATGGGCGCCACCCACACGGTCAACTCCCTCGCCACCGACGCGGTCGAGGCGATCCGCGATCTCACCGGCGGCTTCGGCGCGGACGTCGTCATCGAGGCCGTCGGCCGCCCCGAGACGTACGAACAGGCCTTCTACGCCCGTGACCTCGCCGGCACCGTCGTCCTCGTCGGCGTCCCCAGCCCCGAGATGAAGCTCGAACTCCCGCTCCTCGACGTCTTCGGCCGCGGCGGCTCGCTCAAGTCCTCCTGGTACGGGGACTGTCTGCCGTCCCGCGACTTCCCGATGCTCATCGACCTGCACCAGCAGGGCCGCATCGACCTCGCCGCCTTCGTCACCGAGACCATCGGCCTCGGCGACGTCGAGAAGGCCTTCGCCCGCATGCACGAGGGCGACGTCCTCCGCTCGGTGGTGGTCCTCTGATGGCCGCCCGCATCGACCACCTCGTCACCTCCGGCACCTTCAGCCTCGACGGCGGCACCTGGGACGTCGACAACAACGTCTGGATCGTCGGCGACGACACCGAGGCCCTCGTCATCGACGCCGCCCACGACGCCGGGGCGATCCTCGCGGCGCTCGACGGCCGCGCCCTGCGCGCCATCGTCTGCACCCACGCCCACGACGACCACATCGACGCCGCCCCGGCCCTCGCGGCCGCCACCGGGGCCCGCATCCTGCTCCACCCGGCCGACCAGCCGCTGTGGAAGCTCACCCACCCCGACCACAGCCCCGACGGCGAACTCGCCGACGGCCAGGTCCTCACCATCGCCGGCACGGACCTCACGGTCCTCCACACCCCCGGGCACGCCCCCGGAGCGGTCTCCCTGTACGCCCCCGACCTGGGTACGGTCTTCACCGGCGACACCCTCTTCCAGGGCGGCCCCGGCGCGACCGGACGGTCCTACTCGGACTTCCCGACGATCGTCGGCTCGATCCGCGAGAAGCTCCTCACCCTGCCGCCGGAGACGGTCGTCCGCACCGGCCACGGCGACACCACCACGATCGGGGCCGAGGCCCCGCACCTCCAGGAGTGGATCAACAGGGGCCACTGAGCCGCAGCCGGCTCTCGAACCTCCTGGCGTCACCCGTGAACGGGTCGGTGAACTCCAGCCTCCGCGCGAGCAGTCGCAGCGGACGCGCGAAGTCCTCCGGCCCGTCCTCGCGCACCACCGGATAGACCGGATCGTCGAGGATCGGCAGCCCCAGGCCGTTCATGTGCACCCGCAGCTGATGGGTCCGCCCGGTCACGGGCACCAGCCGGTACCGCCCGAGCCCTCCCGCGTGCCCGAGGAGCTCCACCCGGCTCTCCGCGTTCGGCTCGCCCGGCACCTCCCGGGCGGCCATCACCCCACGCTCCTTCTCGATCCGGCTCCGCACGGTCACCGGCAGTGCCACCGCCGGGTCGTACGGCGCCACCGCCTCGTACTCCTTGCGCACGGCGCGATCCCGGAACAGCGTCTGGTACGCGCCCCGGTCCTCAGGCCGTACGACGAAGAGCACGAGCCCGGCCGTCAGCCGGTCCAGCCGGTGCGCGGGCTGGAGGTGCGCGAGCCCCAGGTCACGCCGGAGCCGGGCGAGCGCGGTCTCCGTCACATGCCGCCCCCGGGGCATCGTCGCGAGGAAGTGCGGCTTGTCCACGACCACGATCCGCTCGTCCCGGTGCACGACGCCGACCGCGAAGGGCACGACCGTCTCGGCGGGAAAGTCCCGGTGGAACCAGAGGTACCGCCCCGCGGTGTACGGCTCGTCCGCGCCCACGGGGCCGTCGGACCCGACGAAACGCCCCTCCCGCACCATCCCCTCGACCCGCCCGGCCCCGACGGCGGCCCCGTACCGCTCGACCAGGTACTCCCGGACGGTCTTCCAGGCCCCTTCGGGGTCCTCCGGCAACCGCACCCGCACGGGATCGATCCCGTACCGCTGGGGGAGCGGGGAAGAGGGAGCCTTCGTTCTGCGTCGCACCGGGTCCTACCGCTGGGAACAAGAAAGGCCCCACATCATGTGGGGCCTTCCGCTGGTGTCCGAGGGGGGACTTGAACCCCCACGCCCGATAAAGGGCACTAGCACCTCAAGCTAGCGCGTCTGCCATTCCGCCACCCGGACAAGGTGTCTGTCTTTCGGGCTGCTCGGCCCTTCCGACGAGGAAAACCATAGCAAACATTCGGAGTGGCCGATCACCGCCCCGTCCGGCCCCTGTCATGTGACAGCCGCATGTCGGCCGACGGGCGCCCTTGGGCCCCGAGGGGCCCACGCGGGAGGATGGGGGCGACCACCAGTCATCACGTGGGGCACGTAGTGGGAGGAAGCAGCGTGAGCGAGTCGAACACGGGCCGGAGCGTCAGCGGCGAGGAGGAGGTCGTGGACCTCTGTCGCGACCTCATCCGCATCGACACCAGCAACTACGGCGACCACTCGGGCCCGGGAGAGCGGGCGGCGGCCGAGTACGTCGCCGAGAAGCTCGCGGAGGTCGGGCTCGAGCCGAAGATCATCGAGTCGCACAAGGGGCGGGCCTCCACCGTCGCCCGGATCGAGGGCGAGGACCCCTCGCGGCCGGCCCTGCTCATCCACGGCCACACGGACGTCGTCCCGGCCAACGCCGAGGACTGGACCCATCACCCCTTCTCCGGCGAGATCGCCGACGGCTGCGTCTGGGGCCGCGGGGCCGTCGACATGAAGGACATGGACGCGATGACCCTCGCGGTCGTCCGGGACCGGCTGCGCACCGGCCGCAAGCCCCCGCGCGACATCGTCCTCGCCTTCCTCGCCGACGAGGAGGCCGGCGGCACGTACGGCGCCCGGCACCTGGTCGACAAGCACCGCGACCTCTTCGACGGGGTCACGGAGGCGATCGGCGAGGTCGGCGGCTTCTCCTTCACCGTCAACGAGAACCTGCGGCTCTACCTGGTCGAGACGGCCCAGAAGGGCATGCACTGGATGCGGCTGACCGTCGAGGGCACGGCCGGTCACGGCTCCATGACCAACGACGACAACGCCATCACGGAGCTGTGCGAGGCCGTCGGCCGCCTGGGCCGCCACCAGTGGCCGGTGAGGGTCACCAAGACCGTGCGGTCCTTCCTGGACGAGCTCTCCGACGCCCTCGGCACCCCGCTCGACCCCGAGGACATGGACGGCACCCTCGCCAAGCTCGGCGGCATCGCCAAGATGGTCGGCGCCACCCTGCGGAACTCGGCCGCCCCCACCATGCTCGGCGCCGGATACAAGGTGAACGTGATCCCCGGCCAGGCCACGGCGCACGTCGACGGCCGCTTCCTGCCCGGGTACGAGCAGGAGTTCCTGGCCGACCTCGACCGGATCCTGGGACCCCGCGTGAAGCGCGAGGACGTGCACGGCGACAAGGCTCTGGAGACCAGCTTCGACGGCGCCCTGGTGGACGCCATGCAGCTGGCGCTGCGCGCCGAGGACCCGATCGCCCGCGCCGTTCCGTACATGCTCTCCGGCGGCACCGACGCCAAGTCCTTCGACGACCTCGGGATCCGCTGCTTCGGCTTCGCCCCGCTCCAGCTGCCGCCGGAGCTGGACTTCGCCGGCATGTTCCACGGCGTGGACGAGCGGGTCCCGGTGGACGGCCTCAGGTTCGGCGTCCGTGTCCTGGACCGCTTCCTCGACGCCTGCTGAATTCGTCCGCGTGTTTGCACGTGACCGGAAAGAGTGAATGGACTCGGGTGCTCGTAGCCCCCATCATTCCCCCTCGTTACAGGTGGTGCGGTCCGCGGCTGGGGCCGCATTGCCAACTAGGAGGAACAATGATCAAGAAGGTCGTCGCTGCCGCGGCTGCCACCGGCGGTCTCGTTCTCGCGGGCGCGGGCATGGCCGCCGCCGACGCGGGTGCCCAGGGTGCCGCTTTCGCCAACACCGGCGTGCTCACGGGCAACGTCGTCCAGGTGCCGCTTCACATCCCCGTGAACCTGTGCGGCAACACGGTCTCCGTGGCCGGCCTGATGAACCCCGCCTTCGGCAACACCTGCATCAACGCCTGACGTTGTGCCTCGCCCGTGAGGGTGTGAGCCGGGCCGGCCCTGGAGTGCGTGCCATGCACTCCGGGGCCGGTGGCCATTTCCGCCCCGGGCCGTCCGCCCGGTGGCACTCTTTCGAAGCCGAGCAGGCAGGGAACAAGCTATGCGACAGGTCACGCGCAAGGGCCTCATCACCGTCGCGGCCGCGGGAGGCGTTTTCGCCGCCGTCGGCGGCGGCTACGCGCACGCCGATTCCGGCGCGAGCGGTACGGCCATGAATTCCTCGGGCATCGCGTCCGGAAATACCGTTCAGGCCCCGGTGCACGTCCCGGTGAACCTCTGCGGAAACACCGTCAACGTCGTCGGAGTGCTGAATCCGGCCTTCGGCAACAGGTGCGCCAACACGTCGCCGTCCGGTGGCGGCTCCTCCGTCGGCGGACACACGAGCAACTCCTCGGGAGTGGGCTCCGGCAACAACGTCCAGGCCCCCGTCGACGTGCCGGTGAACGTGTGCGGCAACAACGTCACAGGCGCCGGCCTGGGCAACGCGGTCATGGGCAACGACTGCGCGAACGATGAGGACACGGGGTACGGCGAGGAGGAGCCGGGCAACCCCGGCAACCCCGGGAACCCCGGCAACCCCGGGAACCCGGGCAACCCCGGCAACCCTGGTAACCCTGGAACCCCGGGCAACCCCGGCACTCCTGGGCACCCCGGTAACCCTGGAACCCCCGGTCACCCGGGCACGCCCGGAACGCCTGGAACTCCCGGCCACCCGGGTACCCCGGGCACTCCCGGCGGCGAAGTGGGGCCGAACACTCCGGGTGCGCAGGTCGTCACTCCGCCGCGGGCCGTCGAGGAACTCGCCGAGACCGGTGCCGGTCCGCTCGGCGTGATCGTCCCCGCGGGCGCCGGGCTGCTGCTCGCCGGCTCGCTGATCTACCGCCGCGCCCGCAGCGCCGCCTGAGCCGCCGCGGTCACGCACCACGCACAAGGGGCCCCGCACACCGCGGGGCCCCTTCTCGTCGGCCGGTTCTCGCTACCAGGTCGCCCGGACCTGGCGGATGATCCGCCGCTTCAGCCGCACTCTCCGGCTCCCGTCCCGGTGCAGGCTCAGACGGTCCAACTCCCAGTGTCCGTACTCGGCATGGTCGGTCAGCAGCCGCGTCGCCTCCTTGCGGGAGACACCGCGCGGCACGTACACATCGACAAATTCGTATTCCGCCATCGCATCTATTGTGCGGGCACCGGCCCGGTACGGATAGCGTCTGTCCCATGTCTGATGCTGCGCAGCCCACCGCTGCCGAGGTACGCGCCGCCGCCGAGGCGGTCAAAGCCGCACTGGACCGTCACCTCGCGGCGGTCGAACGCCGCACGGGAGACGACGACACGGCCGTCTACGAGGCCTTCAACGCTCTCGCCGCGGCCGCCGAGACGTACGACGAACTCCTCTACGACCGCTACGACGAGGTCACCCCCTTCGAGATCCCCGGACCCGACGGCAAACTGCCGCCGTACGCCGGACCTGACGAACCTCACGCCCTCAGCCTCCTGATCCGCCGCGACTACGCCGTGGCGGAACCACAACGCCTGCTCGCCCAGGCCCGGCGCCTCGCCGAGCTCGACGGCGACGCGGACACCGGCGCGGCGGCCAGGGCCGGCGTCTCGCCGCTCGCCGCGCTCGGCGTGCTCTTCGGGGAGTACGAACCGGACGAGATCGCCTCCCGGCACAAGGAGTTCGGCCTGGAGGAGGGGGACTCCACGCTCTGGGTCACTGCCGCCGAGGAACTCCCGGAACCGGGGGAGTGGCTGGCCGCCCCCTTCGACCACGCCGATCCCGAGCGGATCGTCTGCCGTTTCGACGTGAGCTCCGTCTTCGACGAGGAGGAGGACGAGGAAGAGCCCGCGACGCCCGGCGCGGACGCCTGACGAGACGGGGAGTGAGGGCCGGGGGACATCGCGCAGGACGTCCCCGGCCCTCCGTTTGGTCCCGCCGCCCTACTCCTCGTCGGCGGCCAGCAGGGCCTCCAGGAGCGGCCGTAGGCGCGTCGTGCGCTCCGGGGCCAGGCCCTCGGACACCGCGCGGGGCAGTGCCTGGTCCACGCCGTGCACGACCGACAGGTGGCGCTCCGCCCGGCCGAAGGCCGTGTACACCCACGGCCGGCTCAGGCCGCCCGCCGCGTCCCCCGGCAGCACCACGACCACCGCGGGCCAGCGCGTCCCGGCCGCCTGGTGCGCGGTGAGCGCCCAGCCGTGCCGCAGCGCCGACTCCACCCGCTCCTTCGGCACGAGCAGCTCGTCGTCCCCGCAGCGCAGCCGCAGCCCCTCGGCGTCCGCCGCGAGGACCGTGCCCGTCACCGTGCGCCGCGGCGCGGGCGCGTACGCGACGCGGTCACCGGGGTCGAAGCCGCCGAACCGGCCGGGCCCGGGGTTGAGCCGCTGCTTCAGGGCGGCGTTCAGCGCACGCGTACCGGCGGAACCGCCGTGGCCCACCGTGACGACCTGCGTCTGCTCGGACGGCACCCCGATCGCCCGGGGCACCGAGTCCGCCACCAGCTGGACCGTACGGTGCACGGCCTCGCCCGCGTCCCGCACCGGGACGATCACGACCTCCTTGCCGGGGGCCTCGACCTGGTTCAGCTCGCCGACGCCGATGCCCGACACCAGCTCGCCGAGCGGTCCCGGATCGGGGACCCGGGAGGCGATCCGGGGACAGACCCGGGCCGCGAGCACGTCCGCGAAGACCCGGCCCGCCCCCGGCGCCCCGAGCACCTCCGGATCGCCGCTCAGCACCAGCCGGCAGCCGTCCGGAAGCGACTCGACGAGCAGCGCGCCCGTCTCCACGTCCAGCTGGGGCGCGTCGAGGACCACGAGCAGATCCAGGGCGAAGGCGCCGTGCTCGTCCCGGCCCGGACCGGCCGCGCCGGAGAGCAGGGCGGCGACCGTCACGGCCTCCGCCCCGGCCGCGCCGAGCGCCTGGCGCCCGCCGTCCGCGTGGACGGCCACCAGGGTCCGCAGCCCGCGGTCACGGGCCGCGGCGGCGAGCGCCACCGGCTCGGCGCGCGAGGCCTCTCCGCCGGTGTGCAGGACGAGGCCGTGCGCCCCGACGGCGCGCTCCAGCTCGCTGCCCTCCCAGGCGTCGGCCGTCGCCGTCCTGACGAGCCGGGCCAGACCGTCCGCGAGGCTCTCCTCCGCCAGCGCGTACCGGTCGAGCCCGAGGAGCACGGGAGCGGCCGGCTCCTGCTCCGTGGTGGCGGCCGCCTCCTGGATGTCCTCGGCGTCCTCGGCATCCTCGTCGCCCTCGGGCTCCTGCGCCGGCTCCTCCTCCTGGAAGACGAGGACCGCGCCCTCGGAGACCGCCGCCTCGACCGCCTGCTCAGGATCGGGCACCGCGTGCCGGGCGAGTCCGGCGCGCACGGTCTGGATCTCCAGGGCCGTGTGCCCCTGGAGGGCGGCCCGCTCCAGGAGCCACACGGTCAGGGCGACCGCGCGGCGCGGGTCACCGGGGCCGCAGGCGGGGCCGAGCAGCGCCCGCGCGAAACCGTCGGCCTGCTCGGGCCGGACCCCGGGCACCGCGAGCAGCTGCCAGGGGTCCTCGCGCAGCGCCGTGGCCGCGCCCTCGCCGAGCTCGGCGGCGACCTGGCCGGCCAGCGTCTCCGGAGCGCCGCCCTCGGCGAGGACCTCGCGGACGGCGGCCGTGATGCCCGGCGCCGGAGCCGCGGGCCGCTCGGGAGCGGGGGGCCGCACGGTCACCGTCGGGGCCGTCTCGGCGGCGGGACGGCGGGGCGCGGGCTCGGGTGCCTCGTAGAACGCGGAGCCCGTGGCGGCGCCGCCCTCGACGGCCCGGACGGCCGCGAGGAGGTCGGCCGCGGTGCCGCTCAGCTTGGCGCCGCTCGCCACCGGGCCGCCCTTCTCGGCCTTCCGGGCCTCGATCCTGGCCCGCAGCTCCTGCTGGGCGGCCAGCTCGGCCTGGGCGGCGCTCAACCCGGCCGCGTCGCCCCCTTCACCGGCCTCCGGCTTCGCGGCGCCCTCGGCCTCTTCGGCGGTGCGCGCCTCTCCGCCCGGACCAGCCCCGTCCGACCCGTCCGGCTCGCCCGCCGAAGCGGGGCCACCCGGCTCTTCGCCGGCCGCGTCCGGTCCGTCGGCCGAACCCGGCCCCTCTGCCGCGTCCGCTTCCACGGGCGTCCCCGGCCCGGTCGGCGGCTCCTCGGCGGAATCCCGGCTCTCGGCCGCGGCGGGCCCCGAGGCGGGGGTCCCGGAAGACTCCTCCCGCAGGTGCTCGGCGGGCTTCACGGCCTCGGGCGCGGTCTCCCCGGAAGGCTCGGTCACAAGGTGCTCCAGTCGTGATCCGGATAGCGGTGCACGGGCGCCGACACATCGTCCAGCGCCCGACAGATCTCGTCAGGAAGACTAAGGGCCTCCACTGACAGCGCGGTCGCGAGCTGCCGCGACGTGCGCGCGCCGACGATCGGCGCGGTCACCCCGGGCCGGTCCCGGACCCAGGCCAGCGCCACGTGGAGCGGGGTCGTCGCGAGCCCCTCGGCCGCCGTCGCCACCGCGTCCACGATCCGGCTCGCCGCCTCGTCCAGGTACGGCTCCACGAAGGGCGCCATCGTCTCGGAGGCGCCCCGCGAGTCCGTCGGCGTGCCGCTGCGGTACTTCCCCGTCAGGACCCCGCGTCCCAGCGGCGAGGAGGGCAGCAGGCCTATGCCGAGGTCCCGCGCGGCCGGCAGTACCTCCCGCTCGACGCCCCGCTGGAGCAGCGAGTACTCGAGCTGCGCGCCCGCGAGCCGGGTCCGGTCGCCGCCGAGCTGCCAGGTGCCGGCCTTGGCGAGCTGCCAGCCGCAGAAGTTGGCCACGCCCGCGTACCGCGCCCGGCCGCTGCGTACGGCGATGTCGAGGGCCTGGAGCGACTCCTCCAGGGGCGTGTACGGATCGAAGGCGTGCAGCAGCCACAGATCCACGTGGTCGGTGCCCAGGCGCGCGAGGGAGGCGTCGAGCGCGGCGAGCAGATGCCCGCGCGAGCCGTCCGTGCGCCGGTCGGGGTCCGGGACGCTGCCCGCCTTCGTCGACAGGACGAGCTCCTGACGGGGCACCAGGCGCTCCATCAGGCGCCCGAGCAGATACTCCGCCTCGCCCCCGCCGTACACGTCGGCGGTGTCCACGAGGGTGCCGCCCGCGTCCCAGAACGCCTTCAACTGCTCGGCGGCGTCGTGCTCGTCGGTGTCCCGGCCCCAGGTGAGGGTGCCGAGTCCGATGCGCGACACACGCAGGCCGGTCCGTCCGAGATGCCTCTGCTCCATGGCGCGAGATTACTGGCCAGGGCACCACGCGGAGAGAGCCTGTGGACAACCGTGTCCTGACGGGAGACACGCACGCGCGCTAGAGTCCGGCCCACAGAGACGTTACCGATGGGTAAGGGGTGCGTGGAATGCGGCTCGGCATCAACCTCGGCTACTGGGGCGCCGGCATGGACGGCGACAACCTCGCCGTCGCCCAGGAGGCGGACCGCCTCGGCTACGACGTCTGCTGGGCCGCCGAGGCCTACGGCTCCGACGCCCCCACCGTCCTCGCCTGGGTCGCGGCGAAGACCGAGCGGATCGACGTCGGCTCCGCGATCATGCAGATCCCGGCCCGCCAGCCCGCCATGACGGCGATGACCGCGGCCACCCTCGACTCGCTCACCGGCGGCCGCTTCCGCCTCGGCCTCGGCGTCTCCGGACCGCAGGTCTCCGAGGGCTGGTACGGCGTGAAGTTCGACAAGCCGCTCGCCCGGACCCGCGAGTACGTAGAGATCGTCCGCAAGGCCATGACCCGGGAGCGGCTCAGCTACGACGGAGAGCACTGGACCCTGCCGCTCCCCGACGGTCCCGGCAAGCCCATCAAGCTCACCGTCCACCCGCAGCGCGAGCACATCCCGCTCTACATCGCCGCGATCGGTCCGAAGAACCTGGAGCAGACCGGTGAGATCGCCGACGGCGCCCTGCTGATCTTTCCCTCCGCCGAGCACCTGGAGGAGACCGCGCTCCGGCACCTGCGCGCGGGCCGCGAGAAGGCCGGTCTGACCATGGACGGCTTCGACGTCTGTCCCACCCTGCCGCTCGCCCTCGGCGACGACGTGAACGCACTGGCCGACGTGTTCCGCCCGTACACCGCGCTGTACGTCGGCGGCATGGGCAGCCGCAAGCAGAACTTCTACAACCAGCTCGCCCAGCGCATGGGGTACGAGAAGGAGGCCGCCGAGATCCAGGACAAGTACCTGGCGGGCGACAAGACCGGGGCCGCGGCCGCCGTGCCCCACTCCCTCATCGACCAGACCACGCTGCTCGGCTCCGTCGAGCGGATCGCCGAGCGGATGACGGCCTACGCGGAGGCCGGGGTCACCACCCTCACCCTCGCCCCGGCCGGCTTCACCCTGGACGAGCGGGTGGCGGCCCTGCGGGCGGGCGTCGACGCGATGGAGCGGGCCGGACTGGCCTAGGGCGTGTTTCGAAAGTCCCGTCTGCGCGGCGGCGCCTGGCACGCCCGCTCGCCGCGTTGTCGGGATCGCCCTCGTACGCCCAGTACGAGGGCGACCCTCCGCCTTGCGATCGCACGCACCAGACACCGCCGCGCCCGCCCTCCGGGCGGACGACGCCACTTTCGAAACACGCCCTAAAGGTGTCTCGTCGATCACGCCGGGCTCGTCGGCAAGACACCCCCAGGAATTCCTGCGGCCGTGGTGGGGGCTCGGGGGTCTTCCCCGCCACGGCCGTCACGCAGCTCAACGCGCCACCGGGTCCCCGGTTACGCCCTCGGGCCTCACTCTTTCGGCCGAGTAGTCACGCCGTCCTGTTGCCCACCGCCCCGGACCGGACTTGACTCGTGCTCCCCGGACGTACCGGAGTGCGAACGTCCGCACGGAGGTGGCGGCGATGCTCACGGCCAAGGGCCTGTTCCAGGAAATCATCGACAACGACGAGTCCTTCCGGCTCTTCTGCTCCATCGCCGCGAGCGGCGAGTCCCAGGGCGGCTGGGAGAACGCCCGGATCGCGGCCCTCGTCCCGCCCGGCATGCGCTCCCTCGCGCCCAAGATCACCCGGCACGGCGCCGACGAGGACAAACACGGCCGGATCTTCCACGCGCTGATGAAGAAGCGCGGCCTCGAACCCGTCCCAGTCCCCCCCGACACCGACTACACGATGCTGCTCGAACAGCGCGGCATCGGCCTCGCGCACGAGAAGCTCCGTGCCGACCGCCCGCTCACCGAGCAGGACGTCATCGTCTACCTCGCCCACAGCCGGGTCACCGAGCAGCGCGCCGCCGACCAGATGGACATGCTCGTCACGTACTTCGGGGACCACCCCGAACTGGGCAAGGCCATCCACATGATCGACAACGACGAGACCAATCACCTCGCCTACTGCCACGAGGAGCTGCTCCGGCTCGCCCGCCAGGGCCACGGCCGGCTCATCCAGCGGACCCTGCGCGAGTCCGCCCTCGGCGAGATCCAGGTCTACCGTGACGTCAGCCTCGCCGTGATGCGCCACATGGGCCGCATCCTGCGCTGGCCCAAGCCCAAGGCGGCCGCCCTCGTCGCCGGGATCCACGCCATGTACGCGTACGAGCGCGCGGCCGGCTGGCACAAGATGACCGACCTGCGCATGCCCGACCGGCTGAACGCCCTCGGTGGCCCCGCGACCCCCGCACCCGCCTTCTGAGCACGCCCGGCGCGGAGGGCCTCACATCCAGCCGCGCCGCTTGAAGACCCGGTACAGGCCGACCACGATGCCCGCCATGAGCACGATCACCGCCGGGTAGGACCAGGTCCACCTCAGCTCCGGCATGTGGTCGAAGTTCATCCCGTATATCCCCGCGACCATCGTGGGGACCGCGGCCATGGCCGCCCACGCCGAGATCTTCCGCATGTCGTCGTTCTGCCGCACGCCCATCTGCGCGAGATGGGCCGACAGGACGTCGGACAGGAGCCGGTCGAGGCCTTCCACCTGGTCGTTCGAGCGCAGCAGATGGTCGTTGACGTCCCGGAAGAACGGCTGCGAGCGCTCGTTCACGAACGGCACCGAACCGGCCGTCAGCCGGGCCATCGGGCCGGCCAGCGGACCGCTCGCCCGCCGGAACTCCAGAACCTGCCGCTTCGCGGTGTAGATCCGTTCCGCGGTGTTGGCCGGATTGCCCCCAGTGGGCGCGAAGACGTCCGCCTCCAGCTCCTCCAGGTCGACCTGGAGCTCACCCGCCACATCGAGGTAGTGGTCCACGATCGCGTCGCTCACCGCGTACAGCACCGCCGTCGGCCCGTGCTTCAGGACCTCCCGATCGGCCTCCAGACGCCGGCGGACCCGGTCGAGGGGCGCACCCTCGCCGTGCCGGACCGTCACGACGAACGAGTCGCCCATGAACACCATCAGCTCGCCCGAGGACACCCGGTCGCTCTCCGGCTCGTACACGATCGGCTTGAGCACCACGAAGAGCGAGTCGTCGTACACCTCCAGCTTGGGCCGCTGATGCGCCTTCAAGGCGTCCTCGACGGCCAGCGGATGCAGCGCGAACTCAGAGGCGACATGGTCGAACTCCGCTTCCGAGGGCTCGTGCAGCCCCACCCACAGAAACGCGTCGCCCGTCGCCCGCGCCTCCTCCAGGGCGTCGGAGAGGTCGGCGGGTCCGTCCATACGGCGCCCGTCCCGGTAAATGGCAGAGTCGACGATCACGCCGCGCATTCTCCCCCCGAACGCGCTCTCCATGCACCCGCGTGCCGCACGCGCACCCCCGGGGGGCGTCCGGTCGCTCATGCCGCGGGCCCGGCCCGAACGGCGGAACACCGCCTAGGCTGGCCCGCATGGCCACGCTGATCCTCGTCCGGCACGGACGCTCCACCGCCAACACCTCCGGGGTCCTCGCCGGGCGCACGCCCGGGATCGCGCTCGACGAGCGCGGGGCCGCCCAGGCCGCCGCCCTTCCGGGGCGCCTCGCGGACGTGCCGCTCGCCGCGGCCGTCTGCAGCCCCCTCCAGCGCTGCCGGGAGACCCTGCGGCCGCTCCTGGAGGCCCGCCCCGGCCTTCCGCTCCACGTCGAGGACCGGATCAGCGAGTGCGACTACGGCGACTGGTCCGGCCGCAAGCTGGCCGAGCTGAACGACGAACCGCTGATGGAGATCGTCCAGGCGCACGCCTCCGCCGCCGCCTTCCCCGGCGGCGAGTCCATGCGCGCGATGCAGGACCGTGCCGTCGAGGCCGTACGCGACTGGAACGCCCGGATCGAGGCCGAACACGGCGAGGACGCCACGTACCTCATGTGCTCCCACGGGGACATCGTGAAGGCGATCGTCGCCGACGCGCTCGGGCTCCACCTCGACCTCTTCCAGCGCATCCACGTCGACCCCTGCTCGGTCACCGCCATTCGCTACACCCGCCTGCGCCCCTTCCTCCTCCGCCTCGGCGACACCGGGGACTTCGCCGGCCTCGCCCCCCGTGAGCTCCCCGACAGCGGTGGGGCCGCGGAGGTGGGTGGTGGTGCGGGCGCACCGTGATCCCCACGCGCAGTAGGGTGGACGCGCCGCTGTAGTACGACTGTCGAGACGCAAGGAGCCGGGAACGTGTCCCGTCAGGTGTTCCTCTACGACCCACCGGAGCGTTTCGTGGCCGGCACGGTCGGGCTGCCTGGCCGCCGTACGTTCTTCCTCCAGGCGTCCGCCGGCGGCCGGGTCACCAGCGTCGCCCTGGAGAAGACCCAGGTCGCGGCCCTCGCCGAGCGCATCGACGAACTCCTCGACGAGGTCGTCCGCCGCACCGGGGGCAACGCGCCCGTGCCCGCCGTCGCCCCCGCGGAGATCACGGACACCGCTCCCCTCGACGTGCCCGTCGAGGAGGAGTTCCGGGTCGGGACCATGGCCCTCGCCTGGGACGGCGAGGAGCAGCGCATGATCGTCGAGGCGCAGGCGCTCGTCGAGCTCGACGCGGATTCCGAGGAGGACCTCGCCGAGGCCGAGGAGCGGCTGCTCCAGGACGAGGAGAACGGCCCGCCGATGCTCCGCGTCCGGCTCAGCGGGGCCCAGGCGCGGGCCTTCGCCAAGCGGGCACTGGACGTCGTCAACGCCGGCCGCCCGCCCTGCCCGCTGTGCAGCCTGCCGCTCGACCCCGAGGGCCACGTCTGCCCGCGCCAGAACGGATACCGCCGCGGAGCATGAGCAGCCCCGAGAACCCGCGCGACACGGAATTGCTCGCGCGTGGTGAGCTGACCGTGCGCGGCCGGGTCCGTGAGGCGTCCAACGCCGTGCTGTACTGCTCCGTCGTCCACGAGGGCCGGGAAGCGGCCTGCGTCTACAAGCCGGTCGCGGGGGAGCAGCCCCTGTGGGACTTCCCCGACGGCACCCTGGCGCAGCGCGAAGTCGCCGCGTACGAGATCTCCGAGGCCACCGGCTGGGGCCTGATCCCGCCGACCGTGCTCCGCGACGGGCCGTACGGCGAGGGCATGGTCCAGCTGTGGATCGAGGCCGACCCCGGGGCCCGGCTCCTGGCCCTCACCGAGGACGACGAGGCGGGCGAGGGCTGGAAGGCCGTGGGGCCCGCGCAGATCGCCGAGGACCGCACCGCGCTCCTCGTCCACGCGGACACCCCCGAACTGCGCCGGCTCGCCGTCCTGGACGCCGTCATCAACAACGGCGACCGCAAGGGCGGGCACCTGCTCCCGGCTCCCGGCGGACGCCTGTACGGCATCGACCACGGGGTGACCTTCCACGTCGACGACAAGCTGCGCACCCTGCTGTGGGGGTGGGCGGGCGAGGAGCTGCCCGCCGAGACGGTCGGCGTGCTCGACGCGCTCGACCGTTCCCTGGCCCCGGGAGCCCCGCTCGCCACCCGACTGGGGGAACTCCTGACGGGCGCCGAGGTCGCGGCCGTGCGCGCCCGCGTGGAGTCGCTGCGCGCCACCGGACGGCACCCGGAGCCCTCGGGACAGTGGCCCGCGATCCCCTGGCCGCCCGTCTGAGGTCCCGGCCACACCCGCGCCGAACGGTTTCGGCCACATCCCCGCGAGCGGCTCGCACCCCTGGGGGGTATGCACGCACGCCTCCGACCCGCAAGAGCGCCTAATCGGTCAAGATCCCGGATCCGGTTCGTATCCGGAACTGGTGTCCGGTTACGCTCGGGTCATGCATGCCTGGCCCGCTTCTGAGGTCCCCGCCCTTCCCGGCAAGGGCCGCGACCTCCGGATCCACGACACCGCGACCGGCGGACGAGTCACCCTCGCCCCCGGCCCCGTCGCCCGTCTCTACGTCTGCGGCATCACGCCGTACGACGCGACCCATATGGGTCACGCGGCGACCTACAACGCGTTCGACCTCGTTCAGCGCGTGTGGCTCGACACCAAGCGGCAGGTGCACTACGTCCAGAACGTGACGGACGTGGACGACCCGCTCCTGGAGCGTGCGATCCGCGACGGCATCGACTGGACCGGCCTCGCCGAGCGCGAGACCGCCCTCTTCCGTGAGGACATGACCGCCCTGCGGATGCTGCCCCCGCAGCACTACATCGGCGCGGTCGAGGCCATACCCGGCATCGTCCCGCTCGTCGAGCGCCTCCGGGACTCCGGCGCCGCCTACGAGCTCGACGGCGACATCTACTTCTCCGTCGAGGCCGACCCGCACTTCGGCCAGGTCTCGCACTACGACACCGAGCTGATGCGCCACCTCTCCGCCGAGCGCGGCGGCGACCCGGACCGCCCGGGCAAGAAGAACCCGCTCGACCCGATGCTCTGGATGGCCGCCCGCGAGGGCGAGCCGAGCTGGGACGGCGCCAGCCTCGGCCCCGGCCGCCCCGGCTGGCACATCGAGTGCGTCGCCATCGCCCTCGACCACCTCGGCATGGGCTTCGACGTGCAGGGCGGCGGCTCCGACCTGATCTTCCCGCACCACGAGATGGGCGCCTCCCACGCCCAGGCGCTCACGGGCGAGTTCCCCATGGCCAAGGCGTACGTCCACGCCGGCATGGTCGCCCTGCACGGCGAGAAGATGTCGAAGTCCAAGGGCAACCTGGTCTTCGTCTCCACGCTCCGCCGCGAGGGTGTCGACCCGGCCGCCATCCGGCTCGCGCTGCTCTCGCACCGCTACCGCGACGACTGGGAGTGGACCGATCAGGTCCTCCAGGACGCCCTGGCGCGCCTCGGCCGCTGGCGCGCCGCCGTCTCGCGCCCCGACGGCCCGTCCGCCGACGCGCTCGTCGAGGAGCTCCGCGAGGCGCTCTCCGACGACCTCGACACCCCCACCGCGCTCGCCGCGGTCGACCGCTGGGCCGCGCTCCAGACGACCGAGGGCGGCACGGACGAGTCCGCACCCGGCCTCGTCTCGCGCGCGGTCGACGCCCTCCTGGGTGTCGCCCTGTAAGGAACGCCGCCGAGCAACACCCTTGGGTGAAACCGCCCTTGGACTTCCTGACGAAGTCCGGGGGCGGTTCCTTTTTGTCCTGTCGCGCTGCCTGAATCTGCGCTAAAGAAGCTTCATGCAATCATCAACGCGCATGAGAGCTGCAGTCGCCGGTGCACTGCTCGGGTTGTTCACCGCCTTCGCGGGACCCGGTGCCACCGCCACGGCCGAGGCGTCCGA
Source organism: Streptomyces sp. NPDC034084 (assembly GCF_055575535.1). Taxonomy (NCBI): domain Bacteria; kingdom Bacillati; phylum Actinomycetota; class Actinomycetes; order Kitasatosporales; family Streptomycetaceae; genus Streptomyces; species Streptomyces sp. NPDC034084. The sequence goes on along the minus strand of NZ_JBVISK010000007.1, from coordinate 285,495 downwards.
CACCACCGTCGGCGACATCACCGGCTTCGCCGCCGACGGAGCCGTCTACCGGCTGACCGCCGGCCACACGGAGGCCCGCGTCTCCTTCGTCACCGCCGACACCTTCCGTATCGAACTCGCCCCCGACGGGAAGTTCACCGACCCCACCGGCAGCGACATCACGCTGCCCCAGGGCCCGCCCCCGGCCACCCGCTGGCGCGACCTCGGCGACCGCTACGAACTCGCCACCGCCCAGGTGACCCTGCGCGCCACCAAGTCACCCCTGCGCTTCTCCGCCGTGCGCGCCGACGGCACCCCGCTCTGGACCGAGACCCAGGGCCTCACCTGGAACCAGGACCACACCGTCCAGACCCTCGCCCGCGGGGCCGACGAGCAGTTCTACGGCGCCGGCATGCAGAACGGCCGCGGCAACACCTCCCACCGCGGCAAGACCGTCGAGGTCGGCGTCGACTACAACTGGAACGACGGCGGCCACCCCAACTCCGTCCCGTTCTACCTCTCCTCCGCCGGCTACGGCGTCTACCGCAACACCTACGCCCCCAACACCTACGCCTTCACCGAACCCGTCACCACCAGCGCGAAGGAACGGCGCTTCGACGCCTACTACTTCGCCGGCAGCGGCCACGACGCCCTCAAGGACGTCATAGGCCAGTACACCCGGCTCACCGGCAAGCCCTTCATGCCACCCGTGTACGGCCTGGAGATCGGTGACGCCGACTGCTACCTCCACAACGCCAACCGGGGCGAGCGCCACACCCTCGACGCCCTGAAGGTCGCCGACGGCTACGTCGCCCACGACATGCCCAACGGCTGGATGCTCGTCAACGACGGCTACGGCTGCGGCTACGAGAACCTCGCCGAGACCTCCGCGGGCCTCGCCGAGCGGAAGACGAAGCTCGGTCTGTGGACCGAGGACGGCATCGACCGCCTCGGCGAGCAGGTCAAGGCCGGCCAGCGGGTCGCCAAGCTCGACGTCGCCTGGGTCGGCGAGGGTTACAAGTTCGCCCTCGACGGCTGCAAGGACGCCCACGCCGGCATCGAGGCCAACAGCGACGCCCGCGGCTTCACCTGGGCCCCCGAGAGCTGGTCGGGCGCCCAGCGCTGCGGAGTCCAGTGGTCCGGCGACCAGTCCGGCAGCTGGGAGTACATCCGCTGGCAGATCCCCACCTACGCGGGCGCGTCCATGTCCGGACTCGCCTACACCACCGGTGACGTCGACGGCATCTTCGGCGGCAGCGCCAAGACGTACACCCGCGACCTCCAGTGGAAGACCTTTTTGCCCGTCACCATGACCATGGACGGCTGGGCCGCCGACGACAAGCAGCCCTTCCGGTACGGCGAGCCCTACACCACGATCAACCGCGCCTCGCTCAAGCTCCACGAGGCCCTGCTGCCGTACATCTACAGCCACGCGCACCAGGCCACGAAGACCGGTGTCGGCCTCGCCCGGCCCCTCGCCCTGGAGTACCCGGACGACCCGAAGGCCGCGACCGAGGCCGCGAAGTACGAGTTCCTCAGCGGCGAGGACTTCCTCGTCGCCCCCGTCCACCAGGACGCGGTGGAACGCGACGGTATTTATCTGCCCCGGGGCACCTGGATCGACTACTGGAGCGGGCGCACCTACCAGGGCCCCGTCACCGTCGACGACTACAGCGCCCCGCTCGACACCCTGCCCCTCTTCGTACGGGCCGGGGCGGCCGTCCCCATGTGGCCCGGCTCCATCCGCTCGTACCAGGACCGCGCCCCCGGCGACCCGATCGCCTGGGACGTCTACCCTCAGGGCAGCTCCTCCTTCGAGCTGTACGAGGACGACGGCGTCACCCGCGAGCACCGGACCGGGAAGTACACCATCCAGCGCGCCGACGTCCGAGCCCCGCAGGCCGGCCCCGGTGAGGTCAGCGTCCGCGTCGGCGCCGCCACCGGCACGTACACCGGCAAGCCCGCCGCCCGGCCGTACGCCTTCACCGTCCACACCGGCGACGCCCCCGGCACGGTGAAGCTCGACGGGCGCGCGCTGCCCGCCCTCACCTCCCGCGCCGCCTTCGACACGGCGGCCCGGGGCTGGTGGTACGACCGCGACGAGCGCGGGGGAGTGGTCCGGATCAAGACCACCGCCCTCTCCACCGACCGCGGCTTCGAACTGCGCCTGACCGACACCAGCGCCGTCGGCGGGGCCGTCCCCGGCGCTCCCGCCGTCCTCGCCGTCCCCACCGGTCAGGAGCTCGGCGCCGGCACGCCCGGCACCGTCGCCGTGGACGTCACCGCGGGCACCCGGGACGCCACCGACGTACGCGTCTCCCTGGACGCCCCGGCCGGCTGGCAGGTCACCCCGGCCGCCCCGATCGCCCGCGTCGCGGCCGGCACCACCCGCCGGGTCGAGGTCGCCGTCACCCCGGCGGCGGACGCGAAACCCGGCGAGGCCACGCTCACGGCGACCGCCGGGCACCGTGCGGCGGGCACCGACCGCACGGCCGTCCAGCGGTTCGCGCTCGGGGTGATGCCCCCGGCGCCGACGGCCGACGCGTGGGCGAGCGACCTCGTGTGGCTCAGGTCGGGCAACGGCTGGGGCCCGCCCGAGCGCGACCGCTCCAACGGCGAGTCCGGCGCCGCCGACGGCCGCCCGCTCACCCTGGCCGGGCAGACCTACGAGAAGGGCATCGGCGCCCACGCCGACTCCGACATCGAGGTCTACCTCGGCGGCCGCTGCACCACCTTCACCGCCGACGTCGGCATCGACGACGAGATCAACGGCTACGGGGACGTGGCCTTCTCCGTCGAGGCCGACGGCCGGGTCCTGTGGACCTCACCCCGGCTGACCGGGGCCTCCGCGACCCTGCCCGTGAACGTCGACGTGACCGGCGCCCGGCACGTCCGGCTCCGGATCACGGACACCAACGGGTCGAAGAGCGGAGACCACGGCGACTGGGCGGCGGCCCGGTTCGGCTGCGCCTGACACACGCGCGCGGTGACGTACGAACGGGAGGGGCGCCCCTGGGCACCCCTCCCGTTCCGTCCGCGCTACTTCCCGGACCCGCCGTCCTCGTCCGGCGCTGCGCCGTCGGGTCCCTCTGCGGATCCCTCGCCCGGCCCCTCGTCCGGCCCCTCCGGGGCATCCGCCCCCGGGATCGACTCCGGCCCCGGCTGTTCCGGCTTCGGCGGGCGCGTACGGCCACTCCCGGAGTCCCGCAGGAACTCGCCGCCCTCCGTCGCCACCCCCGGACCGGAGCCCGGCTCGCGCCGCCGCAGATACCGCTCGAACTCGCGGGCGATCGCCTCGCCCGAGGCCTCCGGCAGCTCTGCGGTGTCCCGCGCCTCCTCCAGGGTCTGCACGTACTCGGCGACCTCGCTGTCCTCGGCGGCCAGCTGGTCCACGCCCAGCTGCCAGGCCCGCGCGTCCTCCGGCAGTTCGCCCAGCGGGATGCGCAGCCCGATCAGGTCCTCGAGACGGTTGAGCAGCGCCAGCGTCGCCTTCGGGTTCGGCGGCTGCGACACGTAGTGCGGCACCGCCGCCCACAGGCTCACCGCCGGCACGCCCGCGTGCGTGCACGCCTCCTGGAGGATGCCCACGATGCCCGTCGGGCCCTCGTACCGGGTCTCCTCCAGGTCCATCGTCCGCGCCAGGTCCGGATCGGAGGTCACTCCGCTGACCGGGACCGGCCGGGTGTGCGGGGTGTCGCCGAGCAGGGCGCCCAGGATCACCACCATCTCCACGCCCAGCTCGTGTGCGAAGGCGAGCAGCTCGTTGCAGAAGGAGCGCCAGCGCATCGAGGGCTCGATCCCGCGCACGAGCACCAGGTCGCGGGGCTTGTCGCCGCCGACCCGGACCACGGAGAGCCGGGTCGTCGGCCAGGTGATCTTCCGGACGCCGTTGTCCAGGAAGACGGTGGGGCGGTTGACCTGGAAGTCGTAGTAGTCCTCGGCGTCGAGCGCCGCGAAGACCTCGCCCTTCCATTCCCGGTCCAGGTGGGCGACCGCGGTGGAGGCGGCGTCGCCGGCGTCGTTCCAGCCCTCGAACGCTGCCACCATGACCGGGTCGATCAGCTCGGGTACCCCCTCGAGCTCGATCACCCAGCGCCTCCTTATTCGAAGTTCCTGTCGTACGGCCCCACCTTACGGCTTTCCGGTGGGCCGCCCGCAGTCCCCGGCCATGCCCGAAAACCCGTGCGGCCTTGATCGACTACCCAGGAACTCACCCCCGCACACGGCGGAGTCACCGCTCCCAGAGCGTGCTCGGCGCCTCCCTCCGCACCACCGGCGCGATCTCCTCCGCGAACCGCTGGAGGGTCTCCCGCTGCTCGGCCGTCGACTGCCCGAAGGTGTCGACCGTGACGGACTGCAGGTCATGCCCGTAGTGCTCGTGGTAGCCGAGGATCTTGTCGATGATCTGCTGCGGGGATCCGATCAGCTGGGGTCCGTCCGCGATCGCGTCCTCGATCGTGCGGAAGGGCGTGTTGTACCCGGCCCTGCCCTCCAGGTGCGGCTTGAAGCTCTGCCGTACCTTCGCCTCGTACAGCTCCTTGTAGCGGCTCACCGCCTGCTCGGGGGTGTCGGCGATGAGCAGCCCGCCGGAACCGGCCGCCACGCGCGCGTGGGCCGGATCGTGCCCGTACTCCTCGAACTTCTCGCGGTAGTGGGCGATGAGCCGCGCGTACGCCTCGCGCGGCTGGATCGCGTTGGCGGTGAAGAGCGGGTCGCCGTGCTTCGCCGCCAGCTCGGGGGAGTTGAGGCTGGTGGCCGAGCCGTGCCAGATCCGGGGCGGACCGGCGTACGGCCGGGGGACGGTGGTCACGTTCTTCAGCGGCGGCCGGAACTCGCCCTCCCAGTCGACGCCCTCCTCCGTCCAGAGCCGGCGGAGCAGCTCGTACTTCTCCTTCTGGAGGTCCCACTGCCGCTCCTCGGCCAGGCCGAAGAGGTCGAAATGACCGGCCTCCGCCCCCTTGCCGACGACGAGTTCGAGCCGTCCCCGGGAGAGTTGGTCGAGCGTCGCATAGTCCTCGGCGACCCGGACGGGGTCGAGGATCGCCACCACGGTGACGCCGGTGAGCAGCCTGATCCGGCTGGTGCGGGCCGCCAGCGCGGCGAGCAGCACGGTCGGGGACGAGGAGAGGAACGCGCCCGCGTGCCGCTCGCCGACCGCGTACGCGTCGAAGCCGAGCTGCTCGGCGGTCTCGCCGAGCGTGACGACCTGCTCCAACCGGTCGGCTGCGGACAGCAGTTCGCCGGTGAGCGGGTGCGGGGAGTGGTGGACGATCGAGAGCACCTGGAACTTCATGCCCCTACTCTGCGCGCCGGGTGTTGCGGGCGTGTGGACGGCGCGTGGCACACGTCAGGGGCGGCCCCTCGAAGAGGAACCGCCCCTGTGCGCGCGAGAGTTACTTCCGCAGCATCGACTCGACCTCGGCGCGGATCTCGTCGGTCGCGAGACCGCGGATGGTCAGCGTCGTACGGCGGCGCAGCACGTCGTCCGCCGTCTCGGCCCACTCGTGGTCGCGGGCGTAGGCGACCTGCGCCCAGATCTCGGGGGCGTCCGGGTGGATCCGGCGGGCCAGGTCCGGGTTCTCGTTCGCCATCCGGGCGATGTCGAAGGAGAGCGAGCCGTAGTGCGTGGCCAGGTGCCTGGCGGTGTCGGCGGCCATCCGGGGGCCGGGGGCCGGTCCGTCGACGAGCAGCCGGTGGGCGACGGCGTTCGGGTTGGCGATGCCGGGCAGCGGCAGCCGCTTCGGCAGCGTGGACACCGGCTCGTAGTCCTCGCCGAGCGGGTGGCCGGGGAGCTGCTCCAGCTTCCTCATCACGGTGCGGCCGATGTGGCGGAAGGTCGTCCACTTGCCGCCGGCCACCGACAGCATGCCGCCGCGGCCCTCGGTGACGACCGTCTCGCGCTTGGCCTTGGAGGTGTCGCCGGGACCGCCCGGGAGCACCCGCAGGCCGGCGAAGGAGTACGTGATCAGGTCGCGCGAGAGCTGCTGGTCGCGGATGGAGAAGGCGGCCTCGTCCAGGATCTGGGCGGTGTCCTTCTCGGTGACCTCGACCTGGCCGGGGTCGCCCTCGTACTCCTCGTCGGTGGTGCCGAGGAGCAGCATGTCCTCCCAGGGGAGGGCGAAGGTGATGCGGTACTTGTCTATCGGGGTGGCCAGCGCGGCCTTCCACGGCGAGGTCCGCTTGAGGACCAGGTGCGCGCCCTTGGAGAGGCGGATGGAGGGGGCCGCGTTCGGGTCCTCCATCTTGCGCAGGTGGTCGACCCACGGGCCGGTCGCGTTGAGCACGAGGCGGGCGTTCACGCCGAACTCGTCACCGGTGGTGCGGTCCCTCAGCTCCGCGCCGGTGACCCGGCCGCGGGTGAAGCGCAGGCCGGTGACCTCGGCGTGGTTGAGGACGGTGGCGCCGGCGTCGACGGCGGCGCGGACCGTCATCAGGGCCATGCGGGCGTCGTTCATCTGGTCGTCGCCGTAGACGGCGACGGCCTTCAGGTTGTCCGTACGCAGCTCCGGCACGTCCTGCGCGGCCCTGGCGGGGGAGAGCAGGTGCCCGACGCCGTCACCGAAGGCGGACAGGGCGGAGTACGCGAAGACGCCGGCGCCGAGCTTGGCCGCGCCGTGCGGGCCGCCCTTGTAGACGGGCAGGTAGAAGGTGAGCGGGTTGGCGAGGTGCGGTGCCACCTGACGGGAGACCGCACGCCGCTCGAAGTGGTTCTCCGCCACCAGCTTCACGGCGCCGGTCTGCAGGTAGCGCAGGCCGCCGTGGAGCAGCTTGGAGGAGGCGGAGGAGGTGGCGCCGGCGAAGTCGCCGGCGTCCACCAGGGCCACCCGCAGGCCCGACTGCGCGGCGTGCCAGGCGGTGGAGATGCCCAGGATGCCGCCGCCGATCACCAGGAGGTCGTACGTCGCCTTGGACAGCTGGTCCCGGGTCTCGGCGCGGCTCGGGAGGGAACCGGCAGCCGGGTGCGTCCCCAGGGCAGGGACGCTCTGCAGGGTGGTCATCTCGTCTTACTCCTCGGATGCGTCGTCGAGCCAGCCCATGGAGCGTTCAACGGCCTTGAGCCAGCTCTTGTACTCGCTGTCACGCTTGTGGGCGTCCATGCGAGGGGTCCATTCCGCCGCGCGGCGCCAGTTGGCGCGAAGGGCGTCGGTGTCCGGCCAGAAGCCGACGGCGAGACCGGCGGCGTAGGCGGCGCCGAGGCAGGTGGTCTCGGCGACCATCGGACGCACGACGGGCGCGTCCAGGAAGTCCGAGAGGGTCTGCATCAGCAGGTTGTTGGAGGTCATGCCGCCGTCGACCTTGAGCGCGGTCAGCTCGACGCCGGAGTCCTTCGTCATGGCGTCGGTGATCTCGCGGGTCTGCCAGGCGGTGGCCTCGAGGACGGCGCGGGCGATGTGCGCCTTGGTGACGTACCGGGTGAGGCCGGCGATGACACCGCGCGCGTCGGAGCGCCAGTACGGGGCGAACAGGCCGGAGAAGGCCGGCACGAAGTAGGCGCCGCCGTTGTCCTCGACCGAGGACGCGAGGGTCTCGATCTCGGCGGCGGACTTGATCAGGCCCATCTGGTCGCGCATCCACTGCACCAGCGAACCGGTGACGGCGATCGAGCCCTCCAGGGCGTAGACCGGCTTCGCGTCGCCGATCTGGTAGCCGACCGTGGTCAGCAGGCCGCTGTAGGAGTTGATGAGCTTGTCACCGGTGTTCATCAGCATGAAGGTGCCGGTGCCGTACGTGGACTTGGCCTCGCCCTCGGCGAAACACGTCTGGCCGAACAGGGCGGCCTGCTGGTCGCCGAGCGCGGAGGCGACCGGGACGCCGTCGAGGATGCCGCCCTTGACCGTGCCGTACACCTCGGCGGAGGAGCGGATCTCCGGCAGGACGGCGGCCGGGATGTGCATGGACTGCAGGATCTTCTCGTCCCAGGCCATGGTGTGGAGGTTCATCAGCATGGTGCGGGAGGCGTTGGTGACGTCCGTGACGTGGTGGCCGCCGTCGACGCCGCCCGTGAGGTTCCAGATGACCCAGGAGTCCATGGTGCCGAAGAGGATGTCGCCGCGCTCGGCGCGCTCGCGCAGGCCCTCGACGTTGTCGAGCAGCCAGCGGACCTTCGGGCCGGAGAAGTAGCTCGCGAGCGGCAGGCCGGTCTCGCGGCGGAAGCGGTCCTGGCCGACGTTGCGGCCGAGCTCCCTGCAGAGGGCGTCGGTGCGGGTGTCCTGCCAGACGAGGGCGTTGTGGACGGGCTCACCGGTGTTCTTGTCCCACAGCAGCGTGGTCTCGCGCTGGTTGGTGATGCCGATGGCCTTGACGTCGGCGGCGGTGATGTTCGCCTTCTCCAGGGCGCCGGCGACGACCTCCTGGACGTTGGTCCAGATCTCGGCGGCGTCGTGCTCGACCCAGCCCGGCTTCGGGAAGATCTGCTCGTGCTCCTTCTGGTCGACCGAGACGATCCGGCCGTCCGTGTCGAAGACGATGCAGCGCGAGGAGGTGGTGCCCTGGTCGATGGCCGCGATGAACGGGCCGGAGGTGTGTGCGTCGGTCACGGTGTGCTCCAAGGGAAGTCTGGAAGAAGGACGGCTCAGGCGAACGCGATGTTGTAGATACCCGCGGCGAGGGCTCCACCGATCAGCGGACCGGCGACCGGGATCCAGGCGTAGGTCCAGTCGGAGCCGCCCTTGTTCGGCAGCGGGAGCAGGGCGTGCACGATGCGCGGGCCGAGGTCACGGGCCGGGTTGATGGCGTAACCGGTCGGGCCGCCGAGCGAGAGGCCGATGGAGACCACGACGAACGCGGTGATCAGGGCGCCGAGGACGCCGAGGCCCTTGCCGCTGTCGTTGAGGCCCTGGGTGAGCACGGCCAGGACCAGCACGACGGTGCCGATGATCTCGGTGGCCAGGTTCTGCCAGGTGTTACGGATCTCGGGGCCCGTGGAGAAGATGCCGAGCACCGGGCCGGGGCCCTCGATCGGCTTCTCGCCCAGGGTCTCCGGGTCCGTGAGGTGGGCCCGGAACTGGCCGTAGTAGGCCACCCAGACCAGCGCCGCGCCGATCATCGCGCCGAGCAGCTGGCCGGCGAAGTAGACGGGGACGTTGTCCCACTCCCCGTCCTTGATCGCGATTCCGACCGTGACGGCGGGGTTCAGATGGGCGCCCGAGAGGGAAGCGGTCATGTAGACGGCCGTCATGACGGCGAAGCCCCACCCGAAGGTGATCGCCAGCCAGCCCGCGTTGCGGGCCTTGGAGCTCTTGAGCGTCACGGCGGCGCACACACCGCCGCCGAGCAGAATGAGTACGGCGGTACCGATGGTCTCGCCGAGGAAGATGTCGGAGCTGGACACCCGCGACTCCTTTGTCCTTCGTCCAGGGGAAGGCGAACCCCGGGTCCCTCCGGTGGTCCGCGCCCTCGTGTGAGGGCGTTGCCGGCCCGTGGCACTGTCACACCTTAGCGCGTATTGCCGTCAGGTGTTCGACAATGCCGACCGATGAACGGAAGTTTTGCCCCCGGCTTAACAGCGCGTCAAGGGTCTGGGAAGTGAAAAACCCGCCGATAACGCGATCGTTACCGGCGGGTTCGTTGCGGTACGGCGGGCGGTCGGCCGCTGTCACCGGGGGCGGTCAGAAGCGGCCGGCCCCCAGATCCCGGGAGACCGCGCGGGCGCAGTCCCGCACCGCCGCCACCAGCTCCGGCCGCAGCTCGCCGCCCGGACAGAGCCGCTCCACGGCACCCGTGACCGCCACCGCGCCCACCGGCATCCGCCGCCGGTCGTGGATCGGCGCCGCCACCGACGCCACGCCCTCCCAGGTCTCCTCCACGTCCGCCGCCCAGCCCCGGGCCCGCGTCATGTCGAGCAGTGACTCGAAGTCACCGAGCTCCGTGGTGGTCCGGGGCGTGAACGCCTCCCGCTCGACCTCCAGGACCTCGCTGTGCGCCACCGGGTCATACGCCGACAGGACCTTGCCGAGCGCCGTGGAGTGCAGCGGCTGCATGGCTCCCACCTCCAGGACCTGACGGCTGTCGTCCGGCCGGAAGACGTGGTGCACGATCAGCACGCCCTTCTGGTGCAGCACCCCCAGGTGCACGCTCTCACCGCTGGACCGCGCCAGGTCGTCCGTCCAGACCAGCGCCCGCGCCCGCAGCTCGTGCACGTCCAGATAGCTGTTGCCGAGCCGCAGCAGCTCCGCGCCCAGCTGGTAGCGGCCCGAGGCCGCGTCCTGCTCCACGAAGCCCTCCGCCTGGAGGGTGCGCAGGATGCCGTGGGCCGTTCCCTTGGCGAGCCCGAGCGAGGACGCGATGTCGGACAGGCCGAGCCGGCGCTCGCCACCCGCGAGCAGTCGCAGCATCGCCGCCGCTCTTTCAAGCGACTGGATGTTCTTCGCCATCGCCCGGCCCCTCACCCTTCTCACGCTGTTCGACAATGCTGAACACTATCGGTCGATGCCGACCTCGCGTCACCTCGAACAGTGTCGGCCAAGGAAGGGCAGTACCGGGAGTCCCCGCACACAGGATGCCGTCCGGCCCGTGGGACGCCGTGTCCACCCCGGCCCCCACGCGGTTACGCTGGCCCCGTGCACCCTCCCCCGAGGGTGCAAAGCCGACAGCCGTCGCATCCCAGGGAGCTCATCCATGGCCTCGTTGCCGACCCCTTCCGCTGACAGCCGGACCCGCGCCGCCGCTCTCCGCGAGGCACTCGCCAGCCGAGTCGTCGTCGCCGACGGAGCCATGGGCACCATGCTCCAGGCCCAGGACCCCACCCTCGAGGACTTCCAGAACCTCGAAGGATGCAACGAGATCCTGAACGTCACGCGGCCCGACATCGTCCGTTCGGTGCACGAGGCGTACTTCGAGGTCGGCGTCGACTGCGTCGAGACGAACACGTTCGGCTCCAACCACTCGGCCGCGGGTGAGTACGAGATCGCCGACCGGATCTTCGAGCTCTCCGAGGCGGGCGCCCGCATCGCCCGCGAGGTCGCCGACGAGTTCGGCGCCAGGGACGGCCGCCAGCGCTGGGTGCTCGGCTCGATCGGCCCCGGCACCAAGCTGCCGTCGCTCGGCCACATCGCGTACGACGTGCTGCGCGACGGCTACCAGCAGAACGCCGAGGGCCTCCTCGCCGGCGGCGCCGACGCCCTGATCGTGGAGACGACCCAGGACCTGCTGCAGACCAAGTCCAGCCTCATCGGCGCGCGCCGCGCCATGGAGGCCCTGGGCCTGGACGTGCCGCTGATCTGTTCGCTCGCCTTCGAGACCACGGGCGTCATGCTCCTCGGCTCCGAGATCGGCGCGGCCCTGACCGCCCTGGAGCCCCTCGGCATCGACCTCATCGGCCTGAACTGCTCGACCGGCCCGGCCGAGATGAGCGAGCACCTGCGCTATCTCGCCCGCCACTCCCGTACGCCTCTCATGTGCATGCCGAACGCCGGCCTGCCGGTCCTCACCAAGGACGGGGCGTACTTCCCCCTCACCGCGTCCGAGATGGCCGACGCGCAGGAGAACTTCGTCCGCGACTACGGCCTGTCCCTGGTCGGCGGCTGCTGCGGCTCCACGCCGGAGCACCTGCGCCAGGTCGTCGAGCGCGTCCAGGGCGTCACGCCGCCCGAGCGCTCCCCCCGCCCGGAGCCGGGCGCCGCCTCCCTCTACCAGACCGTCCCCTTCCGCCAGGACACCTCGTACCTGGCGATCGGCGAGCGGACCAACGCCAACGGTTCGAAGAAGTTCCGCGAGGCCATGCTCGAAGGCCGCTGGGACGACTGCGTCGAGATGGCCCGCGACCAGATCCGCGAGGGCGCGCACATGCTCGACCTCTGTGTCGACTACGTGGGCCGGGACGGCGTCGCCGACATGAAGGAGCTCGCGGGGCGCTTCGCGACCGCCTCCACCCTGCCGATCGTGCTCGACTCCACCGAGGTCGACGTCCTGCGGGCCGGCCTGGAGAAGCTCGGCGGCCGGGCCGTCATCAACTCGGTCAACTACGAGGACGGCGACGGACCCGAGTCCCGCTTCGCGAAGGTCACCCGACTGGCCCAGGAGCACGGCGCCGCCCTCATCGCGCTCACCATCGACGAGGAGGGCCAGGCCCGTACCGCCGAGCACAAGGTCGCCGTCGCCGAGCGCCTCATCGAGGACCTCACCGGCAACTGGGGCATCCACGAGTCGGACATCCTCATCGACACCCTGACCTTCACGATCTGCACGGGCCAGGAGGAGTCGCGCAAGGACGGCATCGCCACCATCGAGGCGATCCGCGAGCTGAAGCGCCGCCACCCGGACGTCCAGACCACGCTGGGCCTCTCCAACATCTCCTTCGGCCTCAACCCGGCCGCCCGGATCCTCCTCAACTCGGTCTTCCTCGACGAGTGCGTCAAGGCGGGCCTGGACTCGGCGATCGTCCACGCCTCGAAGATCCTGCCCATCGCCCGCTTCGACGACGAGCAGGTCACCACCGCCCTCGACCTGATCTACGACCGGCGCGCCGAGGGCTACGACCCGCTGCAGAAGCTGATGGCCCTGTTCGAGGGCGCCACCACCAAGTCCATGAAGGCCGGGAAGACCGAGGAGCTCCTCGCCCTGCCCCTGGACGAGCGCCTCAAGCGCCGCATCGTCGACGGCGAGAAGAACGGCCTGGAGGCCGACCTCGACGAGGCCCTGGAGACCCGCCCGGCCCTCGACATCGTCAACGACACCCTCCTGGACGGCATGAAGACGGTCGGCGAACTCTTCGGCTCCGGCCAGATGCAGCTGCCGTTCGTGCTCCAGTCCGCCGAGGTCATGAAGACGGCCGTCGCCCACCTCGAACCGCACATGGAGAAGTCGGACGCCGAGGGCAAGGGCACGATCGTTCTCGCCACCGTCCGCGGCGACGTCCACGACATCGGCAAGAACCTCGTCGACATCATCCTCTCCAACAACGGCTACAACGTCGTCAACATCGGCATCAAGCAGCCGGTCTCCGCGATCCTGGAAGCCGCCGAGGAGCACAACGCCGACGTCATCGGCATGTCCGGCCTCCTCGTGAAGTCCACCGTGATCATGAAGGAGAACCTGGAGGAGCTGAACCAGCGCGAGCTGGCGGCCAAGTACCCCGTGATCCTCGGCGGAGCCGCCCTGACCAGGGCCTACGTCGAACAGGACCTCCACGAGATCTACCAGGGCGAGGTCCGCTACGCCCGCGACGCCTTCGAGGGCCTACGCCTCATGGACGCGCTCATCGGCGTCAAGCGCGGCGTGCCCGGAGCCGTGCTCCCCGAGCTCAAGCAGCGCCGGGTCGCCAAGCGCGACACCCCCGCCCTCCAGGTCGACGAGCCCGAGCCCGCCGGCCGCTCCGACGTCGCCACCGACAACCCGGTGCCGGCGCCGCCCTTCTGGGGCACCCGCGTCGTCAAGGGCATCCCGCTGAAGGACTACGCCTCCTGGCTCGACGAGGACGCCCTCTTCAAGGGCCAGTGGGGCCTCAAGCAGAACCGGGCCGGCGACGGCCCGGCATACGAGGAGCTCGTCGAGTCCGAGGGCCGGCCGCGGCTGCGCGGCTGGCTGGAGCGCCTCCACACCGACAACCTCCTGGAGGCGGCCGTCGTCCACGGCTACTTCCCCTGCGTCTCCAAGGGCGACGACCTGATCATCCTGGACGAGGCGGGCAACGAGCGGACCCGGTTCTCCTTCCCGCGCCAGCGCCGGGGCCGCCGCCTCTGCCTCGCGGACTTCTTCCGCCCGGAGGAGTCCGGCCAGACCGACGTCGTCGGCCTCCAGGTCGTCACCGTCGGCTCGAAGATCGGCGAGGCCACGGCCAAGCTCTTCGAGTCCGACTCGTACCGCGACTACCTGGAGCTGCACGGCCTCTCCGTCCAGCTCGCCGAGGCCCTCGCCGAGTACTGGCACGCCCGTGTCCGCGCCGAGCTGGGCTTCGGCGGGGAGGACCCCGAGAACGTCGAGGACATGTTCGCGCTCAAGTACCGCGGGGCGCGCTTCTCGCTGGGCTACGGCGCCTGCCCCGACCTGGAGGACCGCGCGAAGATCGCGGAGCTGCTGCGTCCGGAGCGGATCGGCGTGCACCTCTCGGAGGAGTTCCAGCTCCACCCCGAGCAGTCCACCGACGCCATCGTCATCCACCACCCCGAGGCGAAGTACTTCAACGCCCGGTGACCCGACCGTGACCGTCCGGGACGAATACGCGCCATCCCGGTGATCGGGACGTACACTGGTCGGTCCAGTGCAGGCCGGTCTCCCTCCCCCGTACCGGGGAGGGGGCCGGCCTTCTCGTCCCTCCATGGAGGTGTGCCGATGACCAGTACGGTCCCCGCGTCCCTGTTCCGTACGAACGGCAGCTCCGCCCTGCAGGCGGTCTTCCTCGACATGGACGGGACCCTCGTCGACACGGAGGGGTTCTGGTGGGACGCCGAGGTCGAGGTCTTCGCCGACCTCGGGCACCGCCTGGACGAGGCCTGGCGGGACGTCGTCGTCGGCGGCCCGATGACCCGCAGCGCCGGCTACCTCATCGAGTCCACCGGCGCCGACATCACCCTCGAAGAGCTGACCGTCCTGCTCAACGAGAAGTTCGAACAGCGCATCGCACAAGGCGTCCCCCTCATGCCGGGCGCCGAGCGGCTGCTCGCCGAGCTGGCCCGGCACTCCATCCCCACCGCCCTGGTCTCCGCCTCGCACCGGCGGATCATCGACCGGGTCCTCGCCTCGCTCGGCCGCGACCGCTTCACCCTCACCGTCGCCGGCGACGAGGTCGTCCGCACCAAGCCGCACCCCGAGCCGTACCTGACCGCCGCCCAGGGCGTCGGGGCCGACCCCGCGCTCTGCGCCGTCATCGAGGACACCGCGACCGGCGTGGCGGCCGCCGAGGCGGCGGGCTGCCGGGTCGTCGCGGTGCCCTCTGTCGCCCCGATCACGCCCTCCCCGGGCCGGGTCGTCGTGCGCTCCCTCGAAGAGGTCGACGTGCCCTTCCTGCGGACCTTGATCACGGGAATCTGAGCTTTATCCGAGGGAAACGACCGGGCTAAAGCGATCGGGCCATTCACCGGAAGGCATCCACGTGACCTTGGTCACTCAGAGTGCCGGAGGGTGGGTGGCCCGTTCTCGTTCCATGGCCCAAAAGCGGATGTTTCGGCGCCCCCTGTGTCCTGATTGGGTAACCGTCGTCCGCAACGTCCCGCGCATGGTTATCGAGGCGTGTGCATCCATGATCACTCTGCGATTACCCCCCTGCACGGCCCCGGTCAAGCGATACCTGCGCCGCCCACTAATCTTTCGCGAGTACTTCGCCGCATAACCGAGTGCACCGGCGCACACCCAAGTCGCCGTGAACACAGGACCGATCGCAACACCCGGCCCGATCGCTCCCGCCCCGACCGGGCGGCCGGCGGCGGAGTTCCACTGACCGCTGTACCCAGTGCCGGACGAGGAGATCGTTCCCAGATGAACCGCAAGACCCTGGTGCTGCCGGCCGTGGCCGGACTGCTCGCTCCCCTGCTGGCCGCATGCGGCGGAGCGGAGGACGCCCGAGCGATCGCCGTCGGCACCACGGACCAGTTCATCGCCACCGAGGACGCCCCCGCGCCCCTCGACCCGGCCTACGCCTACGACACCGGCGCCTGGAACATCCTCCGCCAGACCGTCCAGACCCTGGTGCACGTGCCCCGCGGCGGCGGCGAGCCCGTCCCCGAGGCCGCCCGGAGCTGCGGCTTCTCCGACAAGGCCAGCGAGAGCTACCGCTGCACGCTCCGCTCCGGCCTCACCTTCGCCGACGGCACCCCCGTCACCGCCGAAGACGTCAAGTACTCCATCGAGCGCGTCCTGAAGATCAAGTCGGACAACGGCACGGCCGCCCTCCTCTCGAACATTGACACCGTCGAGACCCAGGGCACCGACGGGATCGTCTTCCACCTCAAGACCCCCGACGCCACCTTCCCGTACAAGCTCTCCACCCCCGTCGCCGGCATCCTCAGCAAGGACAAGTACGCCGCCGACAAGCTCCGCGACGGCTTCGACGTCGACGGCTCGGGGCCGTACACCATGAAGGCCGAGCGCGAGGGCGACAGGGCCACCCGCTTCGTCTTCACCAAGAACCCCCGGTACAAGGGCGACGTCACCCTGCGCAACGACGCCGTCGAACTGCGCCCGTACGCCGACGCCGACGCCATGGGCGCGGCCCTGGAGCGCGACGACATCGACATGATGGCCCGCTCCCTGTCGCAGAAGCAGATCAAGGACCTCACCGAGACGCCCAAGGACGGCATCCGCGTCACCGAGGTCCCCGGCCTCGAGATCCGCTACCTCGGCTTCAACACCAAGGCCCCCGCCGTCCAGCAGAAGGCCGTGCGCCAGGCCATGGCCGCCGTCGTCGACCGCGGCGCCCTGGTCAGCCTCGTCTACGGCCCCACCGCCGAGCCGCTCTACTCGCTGATCCCCTCCAGCATCACCGGCCACGCCACCCCCTTCTTCGACGAGTACGGCGAGCCCGACCCGGCCCGCGCCGCGAAGATCCTCCAGGAGGCGGGCGTCAAGACCCCGGTCAAGCTCACCCTGAACTACACCACCGACCACTACGGCGCCGCGACCGCCAAGGAGTTCGAGGCGCTCAAGAAGCAGCTCGTCGCCAGCGAACTCTTCGACGCCAAGGTCCAGGGCACCGAGTGGTCCACCTTCCGCACGGCCCAGAAGCGCGGCGACTACGCCGTCTACGGCCTCGGCTGGTTCCCGGACTACCCGGACCCCGACAACTACATCGCGCCGTTCCTCGACAGCGACAACTTCCTCAACACCCCCTACGTGAACAAGACGGTCCGCGAGAAGCTCATCCCGCGCTCGCGCCGCCAGGCCGACCGCAACGCGGCGAGCCCCGTCTACGCGCAGATCCAGAAGATCGTCGCCGAGGACGTCCCCGTCCTGCCGCTGTGGCAGGGCAAGCAGTACGTCGCCGCCCGC
Source organism: Streptomyces sp. NPDC034084 (assembly GCF_055575535.1). NCBI lineage: Bacteria > Bacillati > Actinomycetota > Actinomycetes > Kitasatosporales > Streptomycetaceae > Streptomyces > Streptomyces sp. NPDC034084. Next base: position 268,596 of record NZ_JBVISK010000007.1, on the reverse strand, counting down.
GACGACCTCAACGGAGTCGAGTACGCGCTCAACACCTCCTCCGACCTGCTGCTGTGGGAACTGGGCCGCGGCACCGCCTGACCCCTTCGTTGTCCCGGCCGCGCGCCCCTGCGCGGCCGGCCTGACAAGAGATCAAGAGGCAAGTTCTGTGAAGGCACGAAACAAGTGGCTGACGGCCCCGCTCGCCGCGGGCCTGTCCGCCGCCCTCCTCAGCGGCTGCGGCACCGAGCAGGGTGGCGGCTCCGGAGGCTCCGGAGGCGGAGTACGCGTCGGCATGTCCGACGAGATCCTCGCCACCGACCCGGCGGCCGGTTACGACCCCGGCTCCTGGCTGTTGTTCAACAACGTCTTCCAGTCCCTCCTCGCCTTCCCCAAGGGCGGCTCCACGCCCGAGCCCGAGGCCGCCGACACCTGCGCGTTCTCCGCGGGCAGCAAGGTCTACACCTGCACCCTGCGCGACGGCCTCACCTTCTCCAACGGCAACAAGCTCACCTCGGAGGACGTCAAGTACTCCTTCGAGCGTGCCCTCAAGATCGCCGACCCCTCCGGCCCGGCGCCGCTGCTCTCCACCATCGACACCATCGAGACCCCCGACGAGCGGACCGTCGTCTTCCGCCTGAAGGTGCCGGACGCCACCTTCCCCAGCAAGATCGCCTCCGGTGCCGGCTCCATCGTCGACCACCGCGACTACCCCGCCGACTCGCTGCGCACCGACGGCAAGGCCACCGGCTCCGGCCCGTACAAGCTGGACTCCTTCAGCGCCACCGAGGCCACCTTCTCCGCCAACCCCGGCTACAAGGGCAACGCCAAGCCCAAGAACGACGCGGTCACCCTCAAGCTCTACCGCGGCGACCGCTCCGCCCTCTCCAAGGCCCTCACCGACGGCGACATAGACGTGGCCTACCGAGGCCTCTCCGCCGACGACATCGCCGCCCTGGAGAACTCCGCCACCACGGCCGACAAGGGCATCGAGGTCGTCCCCGGCAGCAGCGCCGAGGTCCAGCACCTCGTCTTCAACATGAAGGACCCGGTCGCCGGCAAGCTCGGTGTCCGCAAGGCCATCGCGCACCTCGTCGACCGCGAGGCCCTCGTCGAGAACGTCTACAAGTCGACCGCCACCCCGCTCTACTCGATCGTCCCGGCCGGCATCGCCGGACACAACACCGCCTTCTTCGACACCTACGGCACCCCCGACAAGGCCAAGGCGAAGAAGGCCCTCCGCTCCGCCGGCATCACCGGCAAGGTGAAGCTCACCCTCTGGTCCACGCCCAGCCGCTACGGCCCGGCCACCGACCAGGAGCTCAAGGCCATCGCCGAGCAGCTCAACGCCAGCGGCCTCTTCGACGCCGACGTCAAGTCCGTCGCCTACGACCAGTACGAGAAGGACATCGCCGCCGGCAAGTACGGCGTCTACGTCAAGGGCTGGATCCCCGACTACCCCGACGCCGACAACTTCACCGGCCCCTTCTTCGGCAAGGGCAACGTCCTCGGCAACCACTACGAGAACGCCACCATCACCGGCGGCCTCATCCCGAAGACCTCGGCCATGGCCGACCGCGCCGCCACCGCCGAGGAGTTCGGCGAGCTCCAGGACATCGTCGCCGAGGAACTGCCGGTCCTCCCGCTCTGGCAGGGCAAGCAGTACGCCGTCGCCCGCGACGGCGTCACCGGCCTCGAATGGACCCTCGACGCCTCGACCGTCTTCCGCTTCTGGGAGATCCGCAAGGGCTGACACCCGCCTCCACGCGGAAGGGCCCGGTGCGCACCACGCGCACCGGGCCCCCTTCGTCCTCCGCGACTACTGCCCGCCGGCCCCCGGCCGCACCAGACCGCTCTCGTACGCGTACACCGCGGCCTGCACCCGGTCCCGCAGCCTCAGCTTCGTCAGCACATGACCCACGTGCGTCTTCACCGTGGTCTCGCTGACGAACAGGTCCGCCGCGATCTCCGCGTTCGACAGGCCCCGCGCGACCAGCTTCAGCACCTCCACCTCACGGTCGGTCAAGGTGTTCAGCGTGTCCGGGACCTGCTCCTCGCCCGTCGGCAGATGCGCCGAGTACTTGTCGAGCAGCCGGCGCGTGATCGACGGCGCCAGCATCGCCTCACCCGCCGCCACCACGCGGATCGCCTGCACCAGCTCGTTCGCCGGAGCGTCCTTCAGGAGGAAGCCGCTCGCCCCCGCCCGCAGCGCCTCCACCACGTACTCGTCGAGATCGAAGGTCGTCAGGACCAGCACCTTCGCCGGACCGTCCCGCCCCGGACCCGTGATCTGCCGGGTCGCCTCCACCCCGTCCATCCGCGGCATCCGGATGTCCATCAGCACCACGTCCGGCTGCAGCGCGCGCACCTGATCCTGCGCCTGCAGACCGTCCCCGGCCTCACCCACCACCGCGATGTCCTGCTCCGCCTCCAGAATCATCCGGAAGCCGGTCCGCAGCAGCGGCTGATCGTCGACCAACAGGACGCGGATCGTCACAAGGGCTCCTTCACGGGGCTGAACTCACGGGGCACGCCCGCCACCGGGCGGGCCGTCCTCAGGAAGACGGCTGGGCCGGCTCCATTCTGCCCTGCCCGGATTCACCCGACTCCGGCGGGCGCGCGGAGACGATCTTCAGCGGATAGACCGGGGGAGTCCCCCCGAACTCCGGGCAGACCGCCTGGTGGTCGCACCACCCGCACAGCTTCGTCGGCCGCGGCCGCCAGTCACCCGACTCCGTGGCCAGCCGGATCGCGTCCCACAGCGCCAGCAGCTTCCGCTCCACCCGCAGCAGATCCGCCTCCACCGGGTCGTACGTCAGCACCTCCCCGCTGCCCAGGTACACCAGCTGCAGCCGCCGCGGGATCACCTGCCGCAGCCGCCACACCACCAGCGCGTAGAACGTCATCTGGAAGAGCGCGCCGTCCCGGTACTCGGGCCGCGGCGCCTTCCCCGTCTTGTAGTCGACGATCCGCACCTCGCCCGAGGGCGCCACGTCGACCCGGTCGATCACCCCGCGCAGCCGCAGCCCCGAATCCAGCTCCGTCTCCACGAACAGCTCGCGCTCGGCCGGCTCCAGACGCGTCGGGTCCTCCAGCGTGAACCACCGCTCGACCAGCCGCTCCGCCTCGCCCAGCCAGCCCGCGAGCCGCTCCCCTTCCGGGTCCTCCGCGAACAGCTCGGCCAGCTCCGGCTTCGACTCGAGCAGCCGGTCCCACTGCCCCGGAACCATCGACTTCGCCCGCGGCGCCGTCCGCTCCGCCGCCGGAGCGTCGAAGAGGCGCTCCAGGACCGCGTGCACCAGCGTGCCCCGCGTCGCCGCCGCACTCGGCTTCTCCGGCAGCCGGTCGATCACCCGGAACCGGTACAGCAGCGGACACTGCATGAAATCGCTCGCCCGCGAAGGCGACAACGACAGGGGCGCCCGGGGCTCCGCCGGCACCTGCTCGCTCGTACTCATGACGAAGACCCTACGACCCGCCACCGACAACGAGCGGAATACCATCGACCTGGGACCCCGTCGCACTGCATGATCGAACCGTGACGCACCGACGCGGGTCACACCACGCGACGAAAGGAACCCGTGAACCAGGACGAGCCCAAGCCGCAGCGGACCGAGGAGCCCGGCGGCGGGATCCTCATGGGACGGCCCTTCGGCGTGCCCGTCTACGTCGCCCCCAGCTGGTTCCTCGTCGCCGCCCTCATCACCTGGGTCTTCGGCGGCCAGATCGACCGGGTCCTGCCCGAACTCGGCGCCGCCCGCTACCTCGTCTCCCTCTTCTTCGCCGTCGCCTTCTACGCCTCCGTGCTCGTCCACGAGCTGGCCCACACCATCGCCGCGCTCCGCTTCAAGCTCCCGGTGCGCCGCATCCAGCTCCAGTTCTTCGGCGGCGTCTCCGAGATCGAGAAGGAGACCGAGACCCCCGGCCGCGAGTTCGTCCTCGCCTTCGTCGGTCCCCTGCTCTCCCTCGTCCTCGCCGGCGTGTTCTACCTCTCCCTGTACGCCGTGGAGCCCGGCACCGTGCCCGGGGTCCTCCTGGCCGGCCTGATGATCTCCAACCTGATCGTCGCCGCCTTCAACCTGCTTCCCGGCCTCCCCCTCGACGGCGGCCGCATGCTCCGTGCCGTCGTGTGGAAGATCACCGGCAAGCCGATGAGCGGCACCGTCGCCGCCGCCTGGGTCGGCCGCCTCCTCGCGGTCACCGTCCTCATCGGCCTCCCCCTGCTCACCCGCACCGGCTGGCTCGGGAACTCCACCGAGGACATCGACGGCTTCACCACCGTCACCGACGCCCTGCTCGCCGCCATCCTCGCCGCCATCATCTGGACCGGCGCCGGCAACAGCCTCCGCATGGCCCGCCTCCGCGAGCACCTCCCCGAGCTCCGCGCCCGCGCCCTCACCCGGCGCGCCATCCCCGTCGAGCCGGCCACCCCTCTCTCCGAGGCCCTCCGCCGAGCCAACGAGGCCGGCGCCCGCGCCCTCGTCGTCGTCGACGCCACGGGGGAGCCCACCGGCATCGTCCGCGAGGCCGCCATCGCCGCCGTACCCCAGCACCGCCGCCCCTGGGTCGCCGTCAGCACCCTCGCCCAGGACCTCACCCACGGCATGCGGGTCCCCGCCGAACTCACCGGCCAGCCCCTCCTCGACCACCTCCGCGCCAGCCCCGCCACCGAGTACCTCGTCGTCGAGGAGACCGGGGAGATCTACGGCGTCCTCGCCACCACCGACGTCGAGCGGGCCTTCGTCCGGGCCATGGCACGACCGTCCGCGTAACCCCGGTACTCTGGTCACATGTCCGAACCGACCGGTGCCGCCCGCCGACGCGGGCCCTTCAAGGTCGGGGACCAGGTTCAGCTGACCGACCCCAAGGGCCGTCACTACACGTTCACGCTCGAAGAGGGAAAGAACTTCCACACCCACAAGGGTTCTTTCCCGCACGACGAACTGATCGGCGCCCCCGAGGGCAGCGTTGTCCGTACCACCGGAAACGTCGCCTACCTCGCGCTGCGCCCCCTGCTCCCCGACTACGTCCTGTCCATGCCCCGCGGCGCAGCCGTGGTCTACCCCAAGGACGCGGGGCAGATCCTGGCCTTCGCCGACATCTTCCCCGGCGCCCGCGTCGTGGAAGCCGGAGTGGGCTCGGGATCGCTGAGCAGCTTCCTCCTGCGCGCCATCGGAGACAGCGGCATGCTGCACTCCTACGAGCGCCGCGAGGACTTCGCCGAGATCGCCAAGGGCAACGTCGAGCGCTACTTCGGCGGCCCCCACCCCGCGTGGCAGCTGACCGTCGGCGACCTCCAGGACAACCTGTCCGACACCGACGTCGACCGCGTCATCCTGGACATGCTCGCCCCCTGGGAGTGCCTGGAGGCCGTCTCCAAGGCCCTCGTCCCCGGCGGCATCCTCTGCTGCTACGTGGCGACCACCACCCAGCTCGCGCGCACCGTGGAGTCCATCCGCGAGTTCGGCTGCTACGCCGAGCCGCAGCCCTGGGAGTCCATGATCCGCAACTGGCACGTCGAGGGCCTCGCCGTCCGCCCCGATCACCGCATGATCGGCCACACCGGCTTCCTCGTCACCGCCCGTCGCCTCGCGGACGGGGTCGAGCCCCCGATGCGCCGCCGCCGCCCCGCGAAGGGCGCCTACGGCGAGGACTACGAGGGCCCCAACAAGGGCTAAGGCCTGAAACGGGGCCGGCTCCCGGTACCGGGCTGACGTTCCGACATCCAGACACCGCCGCCGTCGAGTTCCCGCCTTCGCGGGAGAACTCGACGGCGGCGTCCTCATGTTGGGCGCCGCTCCCGGGACCAGGCCCACCCCAGATGTTCCGTCCCCCTGTGACGTATGGCACGATGCCCGGAAGCCCCGCCGCACCACCCCACAGGAGACGTCTCGCGTGCTGCCCTCCGCCGCCCCGGACCTCGCGGACCTCGCCCACGCCCACGCCCGGCCGGCCCACTGGCTGGCCACCGCGACCGCGACCGCCGCGGTCGTCGCCCTCGCCGGACTCCTCCAGCCCGGCCCCGCCGGAGCGACCGCGACCGCCGCCCCGCGTCCGGCCCCCGCGCCCGACGCCACCGGAGCGGACTACCCCCTGGAATGCGGAGGGGGTCCCCGTACGGTCGCGAAGCGGGTCTCCGGGGACCTCGACGGCGACGGGAACCCCGAGACCATTGCGGTCGTGCACTGCGAAGCCGGCTCCGGAACCCCGCCGAGCGGCGTCTACGTCCTCACCCGCGGCAAGGGGGACGGCACCCCCGCGCGCGTGGTGGCCACACTCGTCGCACCCGACCAGCACCGGAACGTGACCGAGCTCTCCGTACGCGAGGGAGCCGTGCGCGCCACCCTGCTCGGTTACTCGTCGCCCGACGTCCCCAGCTGCTGCCCCGACGAGAAGGAGCAGGTCAGCTGGCGCTGGAAGGGCGGCGCCTTCGTCCGCGGCGGCCAGGCCGAGGCGCGCGGCGTCTGAGCCTCAGTCGGCGTCGGGGCCGTACACCTCGACCTTGTCCGTGACGCGGCGCACATGGATGCAGTCGCCCGGGCACTCCTTCGCGGAGTCCACCACGTCCTGGAGCAGCGTCAGCGGCACCGGGGTGGTGGCCCCCGCGTCCTGGAGCAGCTCGTCGTCGGCGCTCTTCACATATGCGAGCCCGTCGATGTCGAGCTCGAAGACCTCGGGAGCGTACTGCGCGCAGATCCCGTCCCCCGTGCACAGGTCCTGGTCGATCCAGACCTCGAGCGCCTGCTCGGTACCCGTCGCCGGGTCCTCGTGCTGCACGGTCATAGCTCCTGCCGTTTCTGCTTCGCGCGATAAGTCGGGCCACCCCTGACGGGTGTTGACCAATGACGACGATACAACCGCCCGCTTTCAGACGGTGAAGGGTGGGTATTCCCCTGGCGAGAGGGGAAGCGCAAGGGTGAAGATCGGACACACCCCGGAGTCTTTTTGATCTAGGGGTTTCAATCACCACCCACGCAGGTAGGGTCAGGAAGCGTCCAGCTCCCCTTGGAGGAGGTGAGGACCGTGGCAGCCCACGACGACGACATCAACCGCGGCATCCGGCCGGGGCGGGGGTCTGAAGACCCCGCCGGTCAGGTTGCCTATCTCGAGCAGGAAATCGCCGTCCTGCGCCGCAAGCTCGCCGACTCTCCGCGCCATACGAGGATTCTCGAAGAGCGGATCGTCGAGCTGCAGACCAACCTGGCCGGCGTGTCCGCGCAGAACGAACGTCTGGCGAACACGCTCCGTGAGGCCCGCGACCAGATCGTGGCCCTCAAGGAGGAGGTCGACCGGCTCGCGCAGCCGCCGGCCGGCTTCGGTGTCTTCCTGCAGGCCAACGAGGACGGCACGTGCGACATCTTCACCGGGGGCCGCAAGCTCCGGGTGAACGTCAGTCCGAGCATTGAGCTCGACGAGCTCAAGCGCGGCCAGGAAGTCATGCTCAACGAAGCGCTCAACGTGGTCGAGGCCATGGAGTTCGAGCGTGCCGGGGACATCGTCACCCTCAAGGAGATCCTCGAGGACGGCGAGCGCGCCCTGGTGGTGGGGCACACCGACGAGGAGCGGGTGGTGAGGCTCGCCGAGCCTCTGCTGGACGTCACCATCCGCGCCGGCGACGCCCTGCTGCTCGACTCCAGGTCCGGCTACGTCTACGAGGTGGTCCCCAAGAGCGAGGTCGAAGAGCTCGTTCTGGAAGAGGTCCCGGACGTCGACTACGACAAGATCGGCGGTCTGGGCGGCCAGATCGAGATGATCCGCGACGCGGTCGAGCTCCCGTACCTCCACCCGGACCTCTTCAAGGAGCACGAACTGCGGCCGCCCAAGGGCATCCTGCTCTACGGCCCGCCCGGCTGCGGCAAGACGCTGATCGCGAAGGCCGTGGCCAACTCCCTGGCCAAGAAGGTCGCCGAGGTGACCGGCCAGCCCGCGGGGAAGTCCTACTTCCTCAACATCAAGGGCCCCGAGCTCCTCAACAAGTACGTCGGTGAGACCGAGCGGCACATCCGCCTCGTCTTCCAGCGTGCGCGGGAGAAGGCGAGCGAGGGCACCCCCGTCATCGTCTTCTTCGACGAGATGGAATCCCTCTTCCGCACCCGCGGCTCCGGTGTCAGCTCGGACGTGGAGAACACCATCGTCCCGCAGCTGCTCGCCGAGATCGACGGTGTGGAGGGTCTGGAGAACGTCATCGTCATCGGCGCCTCCAACCGCGAGGACATGATCGACCCCGCGATCCTGCGGCCCGGCCGGCTCGACGTCAAGATCAAGATCGAGCGTCCGGACGCGGAGGCGGCGAAGGACATCTTCGCGAAGTACCTCACGCCCACCCTGCCGCTCCACGCGGACGACATCTCCGAGCACAGCGGCTCGAAGGCCGCCGCCGCCCACGGAATGATCCAGTCCGTCGTCGAGCAGATGTACGCGGAAACCGAGGAGAACCGCTTCCTCGAAGTCACGTACGCCAACGGTGACAAGGAAGTCCTGTACTTCAAGGACTTCAACTCCGGCGCGATGATCCAGAACATCGTCGACCGGGCCAAGAAGATGGCCATCAAGGCCTTCCTCGACCACAACCAGAAGGGCATCCGGGTCTCCCACCTCCTCCAGGCGTGCGTGGACGAGTTCAAGGAGAACGAGGACCTGCCCAACACCACCAACCCCGACGACTGGGCCCGGATCTCCGGAAAGAAGGGCGAGCGGATCGTGTTCATCCGCACGCTCGTCACCGGAAAGCAGGGCGCGGACACCGGACGCTCCATCGACACGGTGGCCAATACCGGTCAGTACCTGTAGAACGCCCCCGGCTGCGGATGTCCGGAAACCGGGCATCCGCAGCCGTCGCATTCCATCCAGCATTTCCCCCGGCATCACAGGGAAATACCGCAACTGATCTCCCCACCAGCGCGGAGCCGCTCTAGGCTCTTCGGTACCGCCGAGTCGCGCACAGTGAGCGCCGCCGGGCAAGGAGGGCCGCATGACCGTACGGCGAGTAATGGGCATCGAGACGGAGTACGGGATCTCCGTCCCGGGACACCCGAACGCCAATGCCATGCTCACCTCGTCCCAGATCGTCAACGCCTACGCGGCGGCGATGCACCGGGCGCGCCGCGCCCGCTGGGACTTCGAGGAGGAGAACCCGCTGCGGGACGCCCGCGGCTTCGACCTCGCCCGCGAGGCCGCCGACTCCAGCCAGCTCACCGACGAGGACATCGGCCTGGCCAATGTGATCCTCACCAACGGGGCCCGCCTCTACGTGGACCACGCCCACCCCGAGTACAGCTCGCCCGAGGTCACCAATCCGCGCGACGCCGTCCTCTGGGACAAGGCCGGCGAGCGGATCATGGCGGAGGCCGCCGAGCGTGCCGCCCAGCTCCCCGGGGCCCAGCCCATCCACCTCTACAAGAACAACACCGACAACAAGGGCGCCTCCTACGGCACGCACGAGAACTACCTGATGAAGCGGGAGACCCCCTTCTCGGACATCGTGCGCCACCTCACCCCCTTCTTCGTCTCCCGCCAGGTCGTCACCGGCGCGGGGCGGGTCGGCATCGGCCAGGACGGGCGGGAGAACGGCTTCCAGCTCAGCCAGCGCGCCGACTACTTCGAGGTCGAGGTGGGCCTGGAGACCACGCTCAAGCGGCCCATCATCAACACCCGGGACGAGCCGCACGCCGACGCCGAGAGGTACCGCCGGCTGCATGTGATCATCGGCGACGCGAACCTCTCGGAGATCTCCACCTACCTCAAGCTCGGCACCACCGCCCTCGTCCTCTCCATGATCGAGGACGGCTTCATCACCGTCGACCTCGCCGTCGACCAGCCGGTCCGCACCCTGCACCAGGTGTCGCACGACCCGACACTCCAGTACCTGATCACGCTGCGCAGCGGCCGGACACTCACGGCGGTCCAGCTCCAGATGGAGTACTTCGAGCTGGCCAGGAAGTACGTGGAGGAACGGTACGGCTCGGACGCGGACGAGCAGACCATGGACGTCCTCACCCGCTGGGAGGACACCCTGGGACGCCTGGAGACCGATCCGATGAGCCTCGCCGGCGAGCTGGACTGGGTCGCCAAGCGGGAGCTCATGGAGGGCTACCGGCGCCGCGACGGTCTGGACTGGGACGCGGCGAGGCTGCACCTGGTCGACCTCCAGTACGCGGACGTACGCCCCGACAAGGGCCTCTACAACCGTCTGGTGGCCCGCGGGCGCATGAAGCGGCTCCTGGACGAGGGCGAGGTGGGGCGGGCGGAGACGGCGCCTCCCGAGGACACCCGGGCCTATTTCCGGGGCCGCTGCCTGGAGCAGTACGCCGACGACGTCGCCGCGGCCTCCTGGGACTCGGTGATCTTCGACCTGCCGGGCCGGGACTCCCTCCAGCGCGTCCCGACCCTGGAGCCGCTGCGCGGCACCAAGGCTCATGTGAAATCGCTCCTGGACCGCTGCCGGACCGCCGAGGAACTGGTCCGCGTGCTGTCCGGAGGCTGAACAGGGGGCCCGGTACGGGCCTGAAATGCCCCGGCACTGGGAATCATGGAATCAGTGCCCGGGCGTTGTGGAAACCACGGGGCCGATGTCAGACCCGACCGATAGGGTCTGATCTTGTACGGACTCAACCGAGCGGGCCGAATCGAGCGGGGTGAGGGATATGGCGACCAAGGACACCGGCGGCGGACAGCAGAAGGCGACGCGATCCACGGAGGAGGTCGAGGAGACCACCACGGAGGCGAGCTCCGACCTCCAGGAGCGCCAGGAGAAGCTGAGCGAGGACGTGGACTCCGTCCTGGACGAGATCGACGACGTGCTCGAGGAGAACGCCGAGGACTTCGTGCGTTCCTTCGTCCAGAAGGGCGGCGAGTAGCCGCTTCACGCGCCTGTCGTCCTCCGTCCCCGGAGCCCCGGAGAAAGCCGTGGGTCCGGGGACGGATGACAAGCGGTGGCACGGGTAAGGTCCGTGCACAGCATCCAAGATCAGCCGGTGCCTCCCGCGACCGGCCGACTGTCCCACCGGAAGGAATCGCGTGGAAGCCAACCCTCGAAGCACCGGGCGTCTGCCGGCGGCCTTCCTGACGCCGGGCTCGTCCTCGTTCATGGACTTCCTGGCCGACCACTCGCCGGATCTGCTCCCGGGGAACCGGAAGCTGCCGGAGGGCATCGTCGAGGCGCCGCACGGCACGACCATCGTGGCCGCCACGTTCCCCGGCGGCGTCGTGCTCGCCGGTGACCGGCGGGCGACCATGGGCAACATGATCGCGCAGCGGGACATCGAGAAGGTGTTCCCGGCCGACGAGTACTCGGCCGTCGGCATCGCCGGCACCGCCGGTCTCGCCGTGGAGATGGTCAAGCTGTTCCAGCTGGAGCTGGAGCACTTCGAGAAGGTGGAGGGCGCGACGCTCTCCCTGGAGGGCAAGGCGAACCGTCTCTCCACCATGATCCGGGGCAACCTGGGCATGGCCATGCAGGGGCTCGCCGTCGTGCCGCTCTTCGCGGGCTGGGACGAGGGCAAGGAGAAGGGCCGGATCTTCTCGTACGACGTGACCGGCGGCCGCTCCGAGGAGCACGGCTTCGCCGCCACCGGCTCCGGCTCGATCTTCGCCCGCGGTTCGATGAAGAAGCTGTACCGCGACGACCTGACCGAGCAGCAGGCCACCACGCTGGTGGTGCAGGCGCTGTACGACGCGGCGGACGACGACTCGGCGACCGGCGGTCCCGACATGGCCCGTCGGATTTTCCCGATCGTCACCGTCATCACCGAGGAGGGCTTCCGCAGGCTCAGCGAGGCCGAGTCCTCCGCGCTGGCCCGGTCGGTCACCGAGCGTCGCCTCGAGCAGCCCGACGGGCCGCGCGCCGCCCTGCTCTGACCGCTCCCCGCCCGTAGAAGCTCTTCAGACCGGAAGAAAGGGACGGTAGCCGGTGTCCACGCCGTTCTATGTCTCACCCCAGCAGGCCATGGCCGACCGGGCCGAGTACGCCCGCAAGGGCATCGCCCGCGGCCGCAGCCTGGTCGTCCTCCAGTACACCGACGGCATCGTCTTCGTCGGTGAGAACCCGTCCCGCGCCCTCCACAAGTTCAGCGAGATCTACGACCGGATCGGCTTCGCGGCCGCCGGCAAGTACAACGAGTACGAGAACCTCCGCATCGGCGGCGTGCGCTACGCCGACCTGCGGGGCTACACCTACGACCGGGACGACGTCACCGCGCGCGGCCTGGCCAACGTCTACGCCCAGACCCTGGGCACGATCTTCTCCAGCGCGGGGGAGAAGCCGTACGAGGTGGAGCTGGTCGTCGCCGAGGTCGGCTCCGAGCCGGAGGGCGACCAGATCTACCGGCTGCCGCACGACGGCTCCATCGTGGACGAGCACGGCTCGGTCGCGGTCGGCGGGAACGCGGAGCAGATCGGCTCCTTCCTGGACCAGCGGCACCGGGACGGCATGTCCCTGGCCGAGGCCCTGAAACTGGCCGTGCAGGCGCTGTCCCGCGACACCAACGGCACCGAGCGGGAGATCCCCGCGGAGCGCCTGGAGGTGGCGGTCCTGGACCGCACGCGTCCGCAGCAGCGCAAGTTCAAGCGGATCGTCGGCCGTCAGCTGTCGCGTCTCCTGGAGGCGGACAACGCGGCGGCGGCGAAGACGGACGAGCCCTCCGACGAGGCTCCCGAGGAGTAGTCGGCTCCGCCCCGAGGGGCCCCGGTCCGCGCGTCAGCGGACCGGGGCCCCTCGGGTCTTTCCGGGCTCAGGAGGCCGGCGCGGGGCCCGAGGAGCCGCGGGGGACGAGGCTGACGGGCAGGGCGACCGGTTCGGGCCGTCCGCCCGCGAGAACGGCGAGGAGCGCCTCCATGCCCCGCCGGCCGAACTCCTCGGCGGGCAGCCGGACCGTGGTGAGCTCGGGCTCCACCACGGTCGCCAGGGCCATGTCGTCGAAGCCGGTGACCGAGAGGTCCTCGGGGACCCGCAGGCCCAGCCGGCGCGCGGCCTTGCAGACGCCGGCCGCGAGGATGTCGTCGTCGCAGATCACCGCCGTGGGCCGGGTGCCCGGCGCGGCGAGGGCAGTACCGGCGGCCTCCCAGGCGTCCGCGACGTTCAGCGGCGACCGCACGGTGCGCACCTCCGCGCCGCGCAGGGCGTGGGAGAGCACCTCGGCCCGCACGTCGAAGGTCCAGGACGGGGCCGCGGACGCGAGGTGGAGGAAGCTGCGGTGGCCGAGGGCGAGCAGGTGCTCGGTCACCCGGCGCATGCCGTCGGCGACGTCGAGGTTCACATGGGCGGCGGCACCCGGGTCGGCCGGGTCGCTGTCGAGCATGACGAGGGGGAGGTCGCCGCCCCGGAAGGCCTTGAGGGCGCCGGTCGCCATCGAGGAGGCGATGACGCCGTCGAGAGCCGCCTGCGCCGAGGCGAAGGGGTCGCGGGCGGGACCCAGGCCGTCGGGGGAGGGGTAGAGCACGACGCCGAACCCGTGCTCCGCCGCGGCGGTGGCGGCGCCCGTGTAGACGTGGGCGAAGAACTCGTTGGTGAGGGCCGGGACGACGAGGAGGGCCGTGCGCGTGCGCCCGAGCCTCAGGTTGCGGGCGGCGAGGTTGGGCCGGTAGCCGAGCTCGGAGGCGGCCGCCCGGACGGCCCCGGCGGTGCGCTCGGAGACGCGTCCGCGCCACTTGTCGCCGAGGACGAGGGAGACGGTGGCCTGGGAGACCCCCGCGACCCGCGCCACGTCCCGGCTGGTGGGGCGGGTGCCGCCGAGCGGCTCCGGGGTCTGCACACAAGCCTCCGCGTCGGACGGTTCCGGGGTGCGGGGTGGACCCGCGTACAGCCGACATGGTACGTATGACTCCGGACGTTATACGTAAAACCTCGGCACGGTTCCGAGGTGACGGGAGAGTGACATGGCCACCGAGGCCCCCGCGCACGGCGGCTATCTCGACATACTCCGGGCACCGCACGCCGCCCGGCTGCTCGCCGGGACCCTCGTCGGGCGCCTGCCCAACGGCACCGGCCCCATCGCCATGACCCTGTTCGTCCGCGACCTGGGCGGCAGCTACACCCTGGCCGGCGGGCTGATCGCGGCCTACGGTCTCTCCAACGCCGTCGGGCAGCCGCTCCTCGGCCGCGCCGTCGACCTCAAGGGACAGCCCCGCGTCCAGCTGCCCGCCGCCGTCCTCTCCGCGCTCGGCGTGGCCCTGTTCGCCCTCACCGGCATCGGCCACCTGGCCCTCGCCTACGCCGCCGTGGTGATCGCCGGGCTCTTCACCCCGCCCCTGGAGGGCGGCCTGCGCGCCCTGTGGCCGAGCGTCCTGGGCCGCGAGGACCGGGTCCACCGGGCGTACGCGCTCGACGCCGTCGCCCAGGAGGTGATGTTCACCGTCGGCCCGCTCCTGGTGACCCTCCTGGTCGCCCTGTGGTCGCCCGCCGCCGCCCTCCTCGTCATCAACGTCCTGGGGGTCCTGGGCGCCCTCGCCGTCGTCCTCTCCGAGCCGTCCCGCGCCTGGCGCTCCGCCACCCGCGAGGCCCACTGGCTGGGGGCCCTGCGCTCGCCTGGCCTCCTCGCCCTCCTCGGCTCCTTCTTCTTCGTCGGCCTGGCGCTCGGCTCCATCACGGTCGCCGCGGTCGCCTACGCCGACGACCGCGGCACACCGTCCGTGTACGGCTGGCTGATGGCCGCCCTCGGCCTCGGCGCGCTGGCCGGCGGCGTCGTCTACGGCGCCCGGCAGTGGTCCGGGGCGCCCGAGCGGCGGCTGCGGGTCCTCGTGGGCCTCCTCGCGGTCTGCTACCTGCCGCTCACCCTCACCCCCGGCCCCGTCGCCATGACCGGCCTCTCCGTGCTCTCCGGCGTCTTCCTCGCGCCCGCCCTCGCCTGCGCCTTCATCGTGGTCGACCGGCACGCCCCGCGCGGCACCGTCACGGAGGCCTTCTCGTGGCTCGTCACGACGTTCGGCGTCGGCGCGGCCCTGGGGTCCGCCGTGGCGGGACCGGCGGTCGAACTGGCCGGAACGGCGGCCGGGTTCGCCGTGGCCGGCGCCGGCGGCCTCGTCGCCCTCCTGGTCCTTCTCGCCACCGGCAGGGTCCTGGACCCCCGCCACCTCGCGCGACACGCCGTGGTCGGGACGGCCTCCACCCCCGTACACGCCGAAAAGAACACGCACTGATCGGAAAATGATCGAAACGGGGACGTCCAACCCGGTTTCAGCGCGCGCCCTCAGGCGTAATGTTCAGACATGGACCGCCGCATTTTCGGGCTGGAGAACGAGTACGGCGTCACGTGCACGTTCAGGGGACAGCGCCGACTGTCTCCTGACGAAGTGGCGCGCTACCTCTTCCGCCGTGTCGTGTCATGGGGCCGCAGCAGCAATGTCTTCCTGCGGAACGGCGCCCGCCTGTACCTCGACGTGGGTTCGCATCCGGAATACGCCACACCGGAATGCGACAACGTGACCGAACTGGTCACCCACGACAAGGCCGGCGAGCGCATTCTCGAGGGCCTGCTCGTCGACGCCGAACGCCGCCTGCACGAGGAGGGAATCGCGGGCGACGTCTACCTCTTCAAGAACAACACCGACTCGGCCGGAAACTCCTACGGCTGCCACGAGAACTACCTCGTCGCCCGCCATGGCGAGTTCTCCCGGCTCGCGGACATCCTCATTCCGTTCCTCGTGACGCGGCAGCTCATCTGCGGCGCGGGAAAGGTCCTCCAGACCCCGCGCGGCGCGGTCTACTGCGTCTCCCAGCGTGCCGAGCACATCTGGGAGGGCGTCAGCTCGGCCACCACCCGCTCGCGGCCCATCATCAACACCCGGGACGAGCCGCACGCCGACGCCGAGCGCTACCGCCGGCTGCACGTCATCGTCGGCGACTCCAACATGTCCGAGACGACCATGCTGCTCAAGGTCGGCGCCACCGACCTCGTGCTCCGCATGATCGAGGCGGGCACGGTGATGCGCGACCTGACCCTGGAGAACCCCATCCGGGCCATCCGCGAGGTCAGCCACGACGTCACGGGCCAGCGCAAGGTGCGGCTCGCCAGCGGCCGCGAGGCCTCCGCCCTGGAGGTCCAGCGCGAGTACTACGAGAAGGCCGTGGACTTCGTCGACCGCCGGGGCATCCGCTCCGGCACCGTCGCCCAGGTCCTGGAGCTGTGGGGCCGCACGCTCGACGCGATCGAGAGCGAGCAGCTCGACCGGATCGAGACCGAGATCGACTGGGTCATGAAGTACCGGCTCATCGAGCGCTACCGGGCCAAGCACAACATGACCATGTCGAACCCACGGGTCGCGCAGATAGACCTCGCCTACCACGACATCCACCGTCGTCGCGGGCTGTACTACCTGCTGCAGAAGAACGGGCAGGCGGCCCGGATCTGCAACGACCTGAAGATCTTCGAGGGCAAGTCGGTGCCCCCGCAGACCACTCGGGCGCGGCTGCGCGGCGACTTCATCCGCCGTGCGCAGGAGCAGCGGCGGGACTTCACCGTCGACTGGGTCCACCTGAAGCTCAACGACCAGGCGCAGCGGACGGTGTTGTGCAAGGACCCGTTCCGCTCCGTCGACGACCGGGTGGAAAAGCTGATCGCCGGAATGTAGGCAGGTCGTATCCGACCGCGAGGCCCCGCACGTTCGGCGTGCGGGGCCTTCGACGTGACAGGAGGAACGCCTAGAGTGTCGGCACCACTACTGTGCCGTCTGAGATCTGAGGAACACGTGCGCCGACTTGCCGGCCTTCTCGTCGTCCCGCTGCTGCTGCTCTCCACAGCGGCGTGCGGCAGCGACGACAAGGGCTCCGATTCCGCCTCGATGAAGAACGGACTGCCCGCCATCACCGCGGGGCAGAAGTTCGGGGAGAAGCCGACCCTCTCCAAGGGTGAGGGCGACCCGCCCAAGGAACTGAAGGTCAACGTCGTCAGCGAGGGCAAGGGCGCGGTGACGAAGAAGGGCGACGCGCTCCAGGTGAACTACCTGGGCCAGGCCTGGGACTCCACCACCCCCTTCGACAACAGCTTCGACCGCGGGCAGCCCTTCGACGTCACGCTGGGCGCCGGCCAGGTCATCAAGGGCTGGGACCAGGGCCTGGAGGGCCAGAAGGTCGGCAGCCGACTCGAGATCGCCATCCCGCCGGAGCTCGGTTACGGCGCGGCCGGCTCGCCGCCGAGCATCAAGCCGAACGCCACCCTCGTCTTCGTCGTGGACATCCTGAAGTCCGTGACGATCCCGAAGTCCGCCACGGGCACCCCGGTCGCCCAGGAGAACAAGGACCTGCCGAAGGTCGGCACGAACACCGACGGCAAGGCCCCCTCGCTGACGGTCCCGAAGACCGACCCGCCGTCCAAGCTCGTCTCGAACTACGTGCTCGAGAGCAACGGCCAGGCCGTCAAGGGCACCGACACGGTCGTCGTGAACTACGTCGCCGCCCTGTGGAAGGACGGCAAGGTCTTCGACTCGACCTACACCACGGGCAAGCCCGCGAACTTCCCGCTCGCGCAGCTGACGCTCAAGGGCCTCAAGGACGGTCTCGTCGGCAAGAAGATCGGCAGCCGCGTCCTGATCGTCGCCCCGCCGTCGGAGGGCTTCGGCGACCAGGAGAAGCAGGGCATTCCGAAGAACTCCACGCTGGTCTTCGCCGTGGACATCCTGACGAAGATGTAAGACTGTCCCGTTCGCGCGGTTCATCATCGCGCAGTTCATCGGTAAGAGGAGCAGTTCAGTGAGCATCGAGAAGCCCGAGGTCGACTTCCCGGGTGGCGAGCCGCCGAAGGACCTGCAGATCAGGGACATCTGGGAGGGCGACGGTCCGGAGGCCAAGGCCGGCGCCACCGTCTCCGTCCACTACGTGGGCGTCGCCTTCTCCAGTGGCGAGGAGTTCGACTCCTCCTGGAACCGCGGTGAGCCGCTCCAGTTCCGGCTTGGCGTCGGCCAGGTCATCTCGGGCTGGGACCAGGGCGTCCAGGGCATGAAGGTCGGCGGTCGTCGCGAGCTGATCATCCCCGCCCACCTCGCCTACGGCGACCGTGGCGCGGGCGGCAAGATCGCTCCGGGCGAGACGCTGATCTTCGTCTGCGACCTGATGGCCGTCTGACCGGTCCGTCCGACCGTTCCGGTCGCTCCGGGGCCCCCGCCGTCCACGGCGGGGGCCCTCGGCTTTTGTCCCGACACCCCGGGGCGGTACGGTCGGACGTCCGAGAAGTGAACCGGCGGAAGGGTGCAGGGCGTCGATGGCGATTGCCAAGTCCGAGCGGCTGATGAATCTCGCGCTGTGCCTGCTCGGGACGCGCCGCCCGCTGAGCAAGCGGGAGCTCCGCGGCTCCATCGAGGCCTACCTCGAAGCGAGCGGGGACGAGGCCTTCAACCGCATGTTCGAGCGGGACAAGGACGACCTGCGGGAGCTCGGCCTGGTCATCGAGACCGTCGAGAACCTGGAGGGCGAGACGGGTTACCTCGCCCGCCGCGACTCCAACCGGCTGCCGCCGATCACCCTCGACGCCGAGGAGGCCGCCGCGCTCGGCCTCGCCGCCAAGGTGTGGCAGCAGGCCCGGCTCGCCGGAGCCGCCAGCGGCGCCCTCCAGAAGCTCCGCGCCGCCGGCATGCCCGAGGCCGAGGACTCGTACGACACCCAGCCCAGCGCCCTCGAACCGCGCATCCCGGTCCACGAGGCCGCCTTCGAGCCGCTCATGCTGGCCTGCCGCGACCGCCGGCCCGTCGTCTTCGACTACCGCAAGGCCAACGCCGCCCGCCCCGAGACCCGCCAGGTCGAGCCCTGGACCCTGGAGTGCTGGCGCGGCCACTGGTATCTGGCCGGCTGGGACCGCGAGCGCGGTGCCGAGCGCGTCTTCCGGCTCTCCCGCATCACCGGCAGGGTCCGCTCGCGGGCGGGCGCCTTCACCGCGCCCGTGCCCGACGTCTCGACGGTCCGGGAGACCGTGGAGAGCTGGGCCGGCGAGACCGCCACCCGCTCCGCGCGTATCCGGCTCCGGGCAGGCTGCGGCTACCCGCTGCGGGCCCGCGCCCAGGCCGTGACCGAGGGCGGCGACGGCTGGGACGAGCTGGAGATCCCGTACGGGCACGGGCTCGACGCCTGGCTCGTCGAGTTCGGCCCCGACGTGGTCGTGCTGGAACCCGCCGATCTGCGGGCCGATGTGCTGGAGCGGCTGCGCGCCGTGGCCAAGGGCTGAGGGGGAGACGTACCGCATGGCTGCCAACGCGATCGACCAGACGAGGCGGATGCTCTCCCTCGTCACCTATCTCCGGGAGCGCCCCGGCGCGCACGTCGCCGACGTGGCGCGCGCCTTCGGGATCACCGAGGACGAGCTGATCTCCGACCTGGACGTGCTGCCCATGTGCGGCACCAGCTTCCGGGGCGGCGACCTCCTCGACATCGACACCGACGGGGACCGGATCTGGTGGCACAACCCCGATGACGTCGCCGAGCCGCTGCGGCTCGCCGCCGACGAGGCGACGGCGCTGCTCGTCGCCGCCCGGGCCGTCGCCACCCTGCCGGGGCTCCGCGAGAGCGACCGGGACGCCCTGCTGCGCGCCACCGCCAAGCTGGAGGCGGCGGCCGGCGAGGCCGCCGGAGCCAGCGCCCGGCTCTCCGTGACCTTCGAGTCCGAGGGCGGGGTCTTCGCGGAGGTGGACCGGGCGATCTCCGAGCGGCGGAGGCTGTGGGTGCGGTACTACTCGCCGGCGCGCGACGAGCTCACCGAGCGCGAGGTCGACCCGATCCGGCTCTTCGCCGTCGGCCACACCTATATGGAGGCGTGGTGCCGGCTCTCCGAGGCGCGCCGCACCTTCCGGCTCGACCGGGTCGCCGAGATCCGCATCCTCGACGAGCACGCCGCTCCGCCGGAGCTGGAACTGCGCGACCTCTCCGAGGGCCTGGTCCAGCCGTCCGCCGACGACCCTGAGGTCGTGGTCGAGGTCGGTCCCGGCGGTCGCTGGGTCGCCGAGTACTACCCGCACGACCGGGCCGACGAGCTGCCGGACGGCGGGCTGCGGATCACGCTGCGGACGCCGGACCCGGCCTCGCTGCGCAGGCTGGCGCTGCGGCTCGGCAGCGACGGGCGGATCGTCGCGCCGGCGGAGCTGGCCGACAGCGCGCGGACGGCGGCGGCCGCCGCGCTCGCCGCGTACGAGGGCGTGTGACGTTCCCCGCCCCGGGGACGCTGTTACCGACGTGGTCACCGACGTGATGCCAGAGTCAAGAGAGATGAGGGAGATGTCCGCGATGCACGGTTTTGCGGCGTCCGTGGCCCCGGTCCTCTTCAAGGCCGCCTGCCCCGACTGCCGCTCGCGCTTCGAACTCTCCGCGAGTGCCCTGCGCCTCGCCATCGGGGCGAGCCGCCGCACCACCTTCTACTCCTTCACCTGCCCCGAGTGCGGCAGTTCCGTGCGCAAGCCCGCGGGCGAGCGCATCGTCGAACTCCTCACCGGCGGCGGCGTGCGCACCCTGCGCCTCCACACGACGGTCTGAGTAGGCTCATTCCATGTTCTGGCCCATGCTCGCCATCGCCCTCGGCTTCCTCGGCCTCGCCGTCCTCGGCGTCCTCGCCGTCAAGGTCTTCCTGGAGGTCCAGCGCCTGGGCCGTCAAGTGGCCGATACCACACAGCGGATCCAGCGAGCCGCCGAAGAGCTCGAAACCGCCGCCTCCGGCCTCGCCCGGACCGGCGAGACGCTTCCCTGAACCAGTGCCGTACGCTGCGTGAAGTGGTCCCGATCAGGGGCTCTGGACGCAATCGGGAGTATGCACGGGCATTGCCCCACGTTTACTCCTGCGGGTTACGATCGCAGGCAGCGCGGTGGTTGGACGGATGTCCGGCCTGCCGGGCACGCACTCCATGCCGCCTCGGTGAGAAGGTAGACCACAGCCATGTTCCGTCAGATCGGTCCCCTCGAGATCAGTCTCATCCTGATCGTCGTCGTGCTTCTCTTCGGCGCCAAGAAGCTCCCGGAGATGGCGCGCTCCCTGGGCAAGTCCGCCCGCATCCTGAAGAGCGAGGCGAAGGCGATGAAGTCGGAGGGTGCGGAGCCCGCCCCCGCCGACGTGCCGGCCGAGCCGGTGGCCCCCGTCCAGCGGACCATCAAGGCCGCTCCCGGCGACGTCGCCTCCGCTCGTCCCGTCACCGAGACGACGGACACCACCCAGCGTTGATCCGGTTCGACCTGCTCGCCCCAAGGTCGCCGTGAGGCGGCCTGCCCGCATGAGATGAGGACGTGGGTTGCTCAAGTCTGCCCGCACACAGAAGCAGAAGGACCCCGAGGGCCGCATGCCGCTCGTGGACCATCTGCGGGAGCTGCGCAACCGTGTGGCCAAGGCGATGCTGGCGATCGTCGTGGCCTCCGTCGTGGCCGCGTTCTTCAGTCAGCAGCTGATGGATCTTCTGTCCTCTCCCGTGCCGAAGTGCCCGCCCAACACCTCGGTGTCCGAGAACACCGGCGGGCGCTGCGTCATCATCGCGTACCAGACCATGCTGTCGCCGTTCACATCGACGGTGAAGGTGGTCATGCTCGCGGGGGTCATCGCCTCCACGCCGGTCTGGCTGTACCAGCTCTGGGCATTCGTCGCGCCCGGCCTCCACAGGAACGAGAAGAAGTACACGTACCTCTTCGCCGCCGTCGCCGTACCGCTCTTCGCCGCCGGCACGTACACCGCGTACCTGATCATGCCCGTCAGCGTGAAGGTTCTCATCAGCATCACGCCTGACGTGGCGTCGAACTTCCTCTCGCTCGACGACCTGCTGGACTTCACCACCCGGATGGTGCTCGTCTTCGGCCTCGCGTTCGAGCTGCCGCTGCTGCTGATGATGCTCAACTTCACCGGAGTGGTCACGGGCAAGCGCATGGCCGGCTGGTGGCGGGCCATGATCATGGGCACCTTCGTCTTCGGCGCTGTGGCGACGCCGTCCACCGACCCGCTCGGCATGATCGCCCTGGCGGGGCCGATCATCATCCTTTACTTCATCGCGGTCGGCGTCGCCCTCCTCAACGACCGGCGCAGACTGCGCGCCGACCCCGACGCCGAGCTCGCCGACGACGAGGCCTCCTCGCTCGACCTCACCCCCGAGCCCGTCGGGGCCGTCGAGCCCGTGAGCGCCGCCCGTGCCCTGCCCGAGCAGGCCAACGGGGAGCACGGCGGAACGAGCGTGCAGCGACTCCACGGCTACGACGACATCACCTGACGCCGCGCGGTCACCCCGGGCTCCGGCCGGGGGGACCGTGACGCGTCTCCCCCGTGGGTCCCGCCGCGGCGTGCGGCCCCTGCGCCTGGAACCGAGCCCTCCGCATCCCCTCGATAAAGATCGCGTCACTGTCAGAGGTGGCGGGTAGGCTCGACAACAAGATGACAGAGGACCTCACACCAGCCGAGGCGTACGCGGCGGCCCTCGCCCGCAACGCCGAGCAGGCCACCGCACTGGCTCCCTTCCGCGAGATGTACGAGTTCGATCTGGACCCCTTCCAGATCGAGGCGTGCAAGGCACTCGAAACGGGAAAGGGCGTGCTCGTCGCCGCGCCGACGGGCTCCGGCAAGACCATCGTCGGCGAGTTCGCCGTCCACCTCGCCCTCGCCCAGGGCCGCAAGTGCTTCTACACGACGCCCATCAAGGCGCTGTCGAACCAGAAGTACGCCGATCTCGTCAAGCGGTACGGCGCCGACAAGGTCGGCCTGCTCACCGGTGACAACAGCGTGAACGGCGACGCCCCGATCGTCGTCATGACCACCGAGGTCCTCCGCAACATGCTCTACGCGGGGTCCCAGGCCCTCTCCGGCCTCGGATACGTCGTGATGGACGAGGTCCACTACCTCTCGGACCGCTTCCGCGGCGCCGTCTGGGAGGAAGTGATCATCCACCTCCCCGAATCCGTCACCCTCGTCTCACTCTCCGCGACCGTGTCCAACGCCGAGGAGTTCGGCGACTGGCTCGACACCGTCCGCGGCGACACCCAGGTCATCGTCTCGGAGAGCCGCCCCGTACCCCTCTGGCAGCACGTCCTCGCCGGACGCCGGATGTACGACCTCTTCGAGGAGGAGACCGACCACGGCGGCCGAGGCGCGTCCCGGCGCGAGGTCAACCCCGACCTCCTCCGCCTCGCCCGCACCGAGAACACGCGCACGTACAACCCGCGCGACCGGCGGCGCGGCAAGATGGTCCGCGAGGCCGACCGCGAGCGCGAGCGCCGCCAGCGCTCCCGGATCTGGACCCCCGGCCGCCCCGAGGTCATCGAGCGCCTCGACGCCGAAGGGCTCCTGCCCGCCATCACCTTCATCTTCAGCCGCGCCGGCTGTGAGGCCGCCGTCCAGCAGTGCCTCTACGCCGGACTGAGGCTCAACAACGACGAGGGACGCCGGCGCGTCCGCGAGATCGTCGAGGCGCGCACGGCCGCGATCCCCACCGAGGACCTGCACGTCCTCGGCTACTACGAGTGGCTGGAAGCCCTGGAGCGGGGCATCGCCGCCCACCACGCCGGCATGCTCCCGACCTTCAAGGAGGTCGTCGAGGAGCTCTTCGTCCGCGGCCTGGTCAAGGCCGTCTTCGCCACCGAGACCCTCGCCCTCGGCATCAACATGCCCGCGCGTTCCGTCGTCCTCGAGAAGCTCGTCAAGTGGAACGGCGAGCAGCACGCGGACATCACCCCCGGTGAGTACACCCAGCTCACCGGCCGCGCAGGCCGCCGCGGCATCGACGTCGAGGGCCACGCCGTGGTGCTCTGGCAGCGCGGTCTCGACCCCGGCCACCTCGCCGGACTCGCCGGCACGCGCACGTACCCCCTGCGCTCCAGCTTCAAGCCCTCGTACAACATGGCGGTCAACCTCGTCGAGCAGTTCGGCCGGCACCGCTCGCGCGAGCTCCTGGAGACCTCCTTCGCGCAGTTCCAGGCCGACCGCTCCGTCGTGGGCATCTCGCGCCAGGTCCAGAAGAACGAGGAGGGACTCCAGGGCTACCGCGAGGGCATGACCTGCCACCTCGGGAACTTCGAGGAGTACGCGCGGCTCCGCCGCGACCTCAAGGACCGCGAGACCGAACTGGCCCGGCAGGGCGCCGCCCAGCGGCGCGCCCAGGCCGCCGGCTCCCTGGAGAAGCTCAAGCCCGGCGACATCATCCACGTCCCCACCGGCAAGTTCGCGGGCCTCGCGCTCGTCCTCGACCCCGGCATCCCGGCCGGCCGCACCAACGGCCACCGGGGCTTCGAGCACCACGACGGGCCGCGCCCCCTCGTCCTCACCGCCGAACGGCAGGTCAAGAGGCTCGCCTCCATCGACTTCCCCGTCCCGGTCGAGGCGCTGGAGCGCATGCGGATCCCCAAGTCCTTCAACCCGCGCTCCCCGCAGTCCCGGCGTGACCTCGCCTCCGCCCTGCGGAGCAAGGCCGGTCACATCAACCCCGAGCGGCACCACCGGCAGCGCGCCGCCGCCGCCGACGACCGCGAGATCGCCCGGCTGCGCACCGAGATCCGGGCGCACCCCTGCCATGGGTGCGACGAGCGCGAGGACCACGCCCGCTGGGCCGAGCGCTACCACCGGCTCCAGCGCGACACGCAGCAGCTGGAGCGGCGCATCGAGGGCCGCACCAACACGATCGCCCGCACCTTCGACCGGATCGTCGCGCTCCTCACGGAGCTCGACTACCTGCGCGGCGACGAGGTCACCGAGAACGGCAAGCGGCTCGCCCGGCTCTACGGCGAACTCGACCTGCTGGCGAGCGAGTGCCTCCGGGACCGTGTCTGGGAGGGCCTCACCCCGGCCGAACTCGCCGCGTGCGTCTCGGCGCTGGTGTTCGAGGCGCGTCAGGCCGACGACGCGGTGGCACCCAAGCTGCCCACGGGCAACGCCAAGGCGGCGCTGGGCGAGATGGTCCGCATCTGGGGTCGGCTCGACGCCCTCGAAGAGGAGTTCAAGATCAACCAGGCGGAGGGTGTCGGCCAGCGCGAGCCCGACCTCGGCTTCGCCTGGGCGGCCTACCAGTGGGCGTCCGACAAGAGCCTCGACGAGGTGCTCCGCGAGGCGGAGATGCCCGCGGGCGACTTCGTCCGCTGGTGCAAGCAGGTGATCGACGTCCTCGGGCAGATCGCCGCGGCGGCGCCCAGGGAGAACAGCACGGTCGCCAAGAACGCCCGCAAGGCCGTGGACGCGCTGCTGCGCGGTGTCGTCGCCTACAGCTCCGTGGGCTGACGGCTCGGCAGTGGTGTGAGGGGCCCGTGGCGTGCGCGCGCCACGGGCCCCTTGGCATGCCGCCGTCAGAGGTTGTCCACAGGTCCTCGTCCACAGGGGTGGCGCGGGGGCGGGGTGTCCGCTTGCATGGACTCGCAAGCAGGTGAGGCCTGTTGGGCCAGTGGGGGAGGGGGCGCGGATGACCACGCAGGCGGGGCAGGGTGCCGGGATGCGGGACGAGGGGAAGCAGCGGGAAGGGCCGTCGTCGGGCGGGGAACCGGCGGGGGTGGTGCCGGGAGCGACTCGGCCGCCGGATTCGACTCTGCAGTCGACTCCGATTCCGATTCCGACTCCGACTCCGACTTCGACTCCGGCCTCGCCGCCGACTCGGGGTCCGGTCTTCGCGGACGGGCCACGGGGTGTGCCCCTGCTCGGGAACCTTCCCGCCTTCGGTAAGGACCCCCTCGGCTTCTTCGAACAGCTCCGGGAGCGCGGGGACTTCGTGCGCTGGCGCTTCGGCCGCGGGCCCGCCCTCTTCATCGCCCACCCCGACACCATCGGTGAACTCCTCACCGAGGTCGAGCGGACCTTCGACCAGCCCGACCTGGGCATCGCCTTCCGTACGCTCCTCGGCAACGGCGTCGTCGTCGCCAAGGGCGCGGACTGGCGGCGCAAGCGGTCCCTCGTCCAGCCCTCCGTCCGCCCCAAGCAGGTCCGGTCCTACGCGGCGACGATGGCCGAGTGCGCCGTCGGCCTCGCCGACCGGTGGACCGACGGGCAGCTGGTCGACATCAAGAAGGAGATGGCCGCCCTCACCCAACTCATCGCGGTCCGGACCATTTTCGGCGTCGACACCGCGGCCGACGCCGCGTCGATCGGCCGCGCGATGGACGTCGCGCAGAAGGAGATCGGCGCCGAGTTCAGCGGCATCGGCGCTCTGCTGCCCGACTGGGTACCCACCCCCGGGCGCGCCAGGATCAGACGTGCCACCGCGGTCATCGACGCCGAGGTCTCGCGAGTGGTCTCCCGCCACCGGGAGGGCGACACCGACCGGCCCGACCTCCTCAGCCGACTTCTCGCCGCCCGCGACGAGTCCGGGGCCAGCCTCTCCGACCAGGAGATCCGCGACGAGACCGTCACCCTCTACATCGGCGGCCACGAGACGACCAGCTCCACCCTCGTCTGGGTCTGGTACCTGCTCTCGGGGAACCCGCGGGTGCGTGACGCGCTCACCGAGGAGCTCGACCGCGTCCTCGGCGACCACGAGCCCGGGTACGACGACTACGCCTCCCTCACCTACACCCAGGCCGTCATCAAGGAGACCCTCCGCCTCTACCCGACCATCTGGCTCCTCACGGGCATCGCCAAGGAGGGCGCCACCCTCGGCGGCACCCCCGTCCCGGCCGGGACCCGCGTCTGGTCCAGCCAGTGGGCCACCCACCGCGACCCCCGCTGGTACGGGGATCCCGAGGCGTTCCGACCCGAGCGCTGGCTCATCGGCGAGGATGGCCAACCGGCCGAGCGGATACCGGAGTACGCCTGGTACCCCTTCGGCGGAGGGCCCCGGGTCTGCCTGGGCACCCGATTCGCCCTCGTCGAAGCGGTCCTCGTCCTCGCGGTCCTCGCGCGCCGGTACCAGCTGGACCTCACGACCGAGGAGATACGCCCGGTCCCGAGCCTCACCCTCCAGCCGGACCGCGAGATCCTCGCCACGGTCCGCACCCGGATCTGAGCCCCGGCCGCTCGCCCGGGACGGCTGGCGTCACGGGCGGCGACGACCCCGAGAAATCGGTGAACGAAGGGCCTGTCCGGCGATGTAAGCCCCCGGCGGACCGTGGGGGCCGGCGGGTATGCGAAGGGGCCCGGGGCTTTCGGCCCGGGCCCCTTCGCTCACTTCTCCTGCTCGCGCTCCACCTGGTCGTTCCATTCGCGCTTGATCGCGCGCCACGCCTCGTCCGACTTTCCCAGGCGCCAGTAGCCCGAGATCGACAGCCGCTCGCGCGCCACGCCCCGGTCGTGCCGCAGGTGCCGGCGCAGCTCCTTCACGAAGCCCGCCTCGCCGTGGACGAAGGCGTGCACGTCGCCCGCCGGGAAGTCCAGGGCCGTGACCGCCTCGACCAGCGCCTCGCCCGCCGGGCGGTCGCCCCGGTGCAGCCAGGTGACCTGAATGCCCGTGTCCGTGGCCAGCTTCTGCTCCTCGGCCGCGTTCGCGACCTCGATCAGAGCGTGTGCCCGCGCGCCCGCCGGAAGCTGCTCCAGGGCCACCGCGATCGCCGGCAGGGCGCTCTCGTCGCCCGCGAGCAGGTGCCAGTCCGCCGCCGGGTCCGGCGCGTAGCCGCCGCCGGGGCCGAGGAAGCGCACCGTCTCGCCCGCCTGGGCGCGCGCGGCCCAGGGGCCGGCGAGGCCCTCGTCGCCGTGGACCACGAAGTCGATGGTCAGCTCACGGTGGACCGGGTCCCAGGCCCGCACCGTGTACGTCCGGGTCGTCGGCCACTGATCGCGGGGGAACTCCGCCCGGATCCGCTCCATGTCGAAGGGCTCCGGGTAGGAGACGCCCTCCGGGGCGAAGAGCAGCTTCACGTAGTGGTCGGTGTAGGTGTCCGCCGCGAAGCCGTCCAGTCCGGGGCCGCCCAGCACCACCCGCACCATGTGCGGAGTGATCCGCTCGGTGTGCACCACACGCGCTTCGGTGGCCTTCGGTGCCTTGCGGGCCGGCTGCTCTGCCACGAGGGGCTCTCCTGACTCTGCGTACTTAGGTATGCCTAAGCTACCATTACGCGGCGGAAGAGGCCCGGTGTGGCCCGAACAGCCTTCCGTCAGCGCCCCAGGACCGGCAGCAGCCGCCCCACCGCTCCGCCCAGACCCCAGCGCTTCACCAGGGCCTCCAGGGCGGCCGGGTCGCGGGGAGCGGCCGGCAGGGCAGCGTCGAACTCCGGGAGCGGTACGTCGGAGGCGACCCTCACCACCGCCGGCGCCACGTCCAGGTAGGCGGCCGCCTCCACGATCCCGCGCCGCTTCGCCGGCGTCAGCCGTGACGTCCGGTCCTCGGCCGCCGCCCGGACGCCCGCCAGGTCCCCGTACTCCGTGATCAGCTGCGCCGCCGTCTTCTCGCCGATGCCCTTCACGCCGGGCAGGCCGTCACTCGCGTCCCCGCGCAGCGCCGCGAAGTCCGCGTACTGGTCGGGCCGCACCCCGTACTTCGTACGGATCAGCTCCGCGTCGACCAGATCGCAGTCGCCGACCCCCTTGCGCGGGTACAGCACGCGGACACCCCGGGCGTCGTCCACCAGCTGGAACAGGTCGCGGTCGCCGGTGACGATGTCGACCGGCCCCTCGGCGCGGCCCGCGAGCGTCCCGATCACGTCGTCCGCCTCGTACCCCGCCGCCCCGACCCGCGCGATGCCGAGCGCCGCGAGGACCTCCTCGATCACCGGCACCTGCGGGGACAGCGTGTCCGGGATCTCCTCCACGTCCGGCCCCGTCGCCGTCTCCACGGCCACCCGGTGCGCCTTGTACGAGGGGATCAGGTCCACCCGCCACTGCGGCCGCCAGTCCTCGTCCCAGCAGGCGACCACGTCGTCGGGGTGGTGGTCCTGGACGAGCCGGGTGATGAAGTCGAGCAGCCCGCGCACGGCGTTCACCGGGGTGCCGTCCGGCGCACGGACGGAGTCCGGCACGCCGAAGTACGCGCGGAAGTAGAGGCTGGCGGTGTCGAGGAGCATCAGGCGTCGCGTCACACCCCGATCATGCCGCACCCCGCCGACAGTCCCCTCCGAGCGACAGGCCGCCGCTGTCCCGCACCCCTCCGCAGGGCTCGGGGGGGGTCCGCGTGACCCCCGTCACCTTTGCGTTTGCATCCAGTGAAGCCGGGCATGTGCGAGCCCGGAGCGGAACCCGGTACGGGATTCAACGAAAAGGATCGCCGTACGCGACGGGTCGCGGGCCGATCCCGCCCCGCTCCACGGCCCAGCCGCGCGGGGGTGGTGGGGCCGTTCTTCATCGCTACCCGTGAGGTGTATGTGTCCAGGCTCCAGGCCGACCACCTGTACAAGGTGTTCGGCAGACGACCCGACGAAGCCGTCCGCAGGCTCGCCGACGGCGCCGACCGCGAGGAGCTGCGCGCCGAAGGAACGACGGCGGCCGTCGTCGACGCCGGTTTCACCGTCGAACCCGGTCAGATCTTCGTCGTGATGGGCCTGTCCGGCTCCGGGAAGTCCACCCTCCTCCGCATGCTGAACGGCCTGCTCGAACCCACCGCCGGCCGGGTCCTCTTCGACGGCCAGGACCTCACCGCGCTCTCCCCCCGCGAGCTGCGCGCGGTCCGCTCCCGCAAGATCAGCATGGTCTTCCAGCACTTCGCGCTCTTCCCGCACCGAAACGTCCTGGAGAACGCCGCCTATGGCCTGGAGGTCCAGGGCGTGCCCCGCGCCGAGCGCGAGACCCGGGCCGCCGAGGCCCTCGAACTGTGCGGCCTCGCCGGCTGGGAGAAGTCCTGGCCCGACGAGCTCTCCGGCGGCATGCAGCAGCGCGTCGGCCTCGCCCGCGCCCTCGCCACCGACGCCGACCTGCTCCTGATGGACGAGTCCTTCAGCGCGCTCGACCCGCTGATCCGCCGCGACATGCAGGACCAGCTCCTCGTGCTCCAGCAGCGGCTGAAGAAGACCATCGTCTTCATCACCCACGACCTCAACGAGGCCATGCGCCTCGGCGACCGCATCGCCGTCATGCGCGACGGCAGGATCGTCCAGCTCGGCACGGCCGAGGACATCCTCGTCCGCCCCGCCGACGACTACGTCGCCTCCTTCATCCAGGACGTCGACCGCTCCCGGGTGCTCACCGCCTCCGCCGTCATGACCGACGCCGTCGCCCCGGCCGACTGCCCGGCCGACTGCGCCTGCCGGTCCGTCGGCCCCGACACGCTCGTCGCCGACCTGTGCGCCGTCGCCGCCCTGGCCCCGCATCCGGTGACCGTCGAGGACACCGACGGCTCCGTCCTCGGAGTCGTACCGACCGAACGTCTCCTCGCCGTCATGGGAGGGATCGGGGCGACGAATGTCCCGTTCCCCAAGGCCCAGGAGGTGACCGCCGGTGCCTAGGCTTCCCCTCGGCCAGTGGGTCGACAGCTCCGTCGACTGGCTCCAGGCCCAGCTCTCCTGGCTCTTCGACGCCGTCAGCAGCGGCGTCACCGGCCTCTACGACGGCATCGACGCCGTCCTGTCCGCACCCCAGCCGCTGATCTTCGCCGGCATCCTCGCCGTGGTCGCCTGGTGGCTGCGCGGCCTCTCCGCGGGTGTGCTGGCCTTCGCGGGCTTCGCGCTCGTCGACTCGGTGCAGCTGTGGGACGAGGCCATGGCGACGCTCTCCCTCGTACTCGTCGCCACCCTCGTCACCCTGGTGATCGCCGTCCCGCTCGGCATCTGGGCGGCCCGCTCGAAGACCGTCAGCGCCGTCCTGCGGCCCGTCCTCGACTTCATGCAGACCATGCCGGCGATGGTCTACCTCATCCCCGGCATCATCTTCTTCGGCGTCGGCGTGGTCCCCGGCATCATCGCCACCATCGTCTTCGCGCTGCCCCCGGGCGTGCGCATGACCGAGCTCGGCATCCGCCAGGTCGACGGCGAACTCGTCGAGGCCGCCGAGGCGTTCGGCACCACCCCGCGCAACACCCTGCTGCGCGTGCAGCTGCCGCTGGCCCTGCCGACGATCATGGCCGGTGTCAACCAGGTCATCATGCTCGGCCTCTCCATGGTCGTCATCGCCGGCATGGTCGGCGGCGGCGGGCTCGGCGGCGCCGTCTACCGCGCCATCGGCAACGTCGACATCGGCCTCGGCTTCGAGGCCGGCGTCTCCATCGTCGTCCTCGCCATGTACCTGGACCGGATGACCGGCGCGCTCGGCCGCCAGGTCTCCCCGCTGGGCCGCCGCGCCGCCGCGAAGGCCCGCGCCGCGCTCGGCGCGAAGCGCCCCGGGGCGAAGATCTGGGCCCACCGCCCGCAGCCCGTCGCCGCCCTCGTCGGCGTCGTCGTCCTCGCGCTCCTCGCCGGCGGCATGGGCTTCCTCGGCGGAAACGGCGGCTCGACCTCCACCACCGCCTCGGGCACCGGCGGCGGCCACGGCAAGAAGGTCAGCATCGGCTACATCCCCTGGGACGAGGGCATCGCCTCCACGTACCTGTGGAAGGAGCTCCTGGAGCGCCGCGGCTACGAGGTCGAGACCAAGCAGCTGGAGGCCGGCGCGCTCTACACCGGCCTGGCCGGCGGCCAGCTCGACTTCCAGACCGACGCCTGGCTCCCCGTCACCCACGCCCAGTACTGGGAGAAGTACAGGAACAAGCTGGAGGACCTCGGCTCCTGGTACGGCCCCACCTCCCTGGAGCTCTCCGTCCCCTCGTACGTCAAGGGCGTCGACTCGCTCGCGGACCTCAAGGGGAAGGCCGGACAGTTCAAGGGCCGGATCGTCGGCATCGAGCCCAGCGCCGGAATGATGGGGATCCTCAAGGACAAGGTCCTCAAGGACTACGGCCTGGACGGCGAGTACAAGGTCGTCGACGGCTCCACGCCCGGCATGCTCGCCGAGCTCAAGCGCGCGTACGAGCGCAAGGAACCCGTCGTCGTCACCCTCTGGTCCCCGCACTGGGCCTACGCCGCCCACGACCTGAAGAAGCTCGACGACCCCAAGGGCTCCTGGGGCAAGGGCGACGGCGTCCACACCCTGGCCCGCAAGGGCTTCGCCGCCGAGAACCCCGAGGTCGGCGCCTGGCTGAAGAACTTCTCGCTGACCGAGAAGCAGCTCACCGACCTCGAAGCCGTCATCCAGGAGACCGGCAAGGGCAAGGAGCAGCAGGCCGTCCGCACCTGGCTCGACCGGAACCCCGGCCTCGCGGAGAAGCTCGCCCCGCAGTAGCGGACCCGCTCTGCACCGGCCTGCGTTCTTCACTGGCCGAAAAGGGGTGGTCGCCGAACGTGTTCGGCGACCACCCCTTTTCGGCACGACGCGAAACCCCGCCCCAAAGCTGCGTAAGGTTCAGGTAACCGACCGGTACGAGCAGAGGGAGGGAGTCGACATGGACGAGAAGGAAGCACCCCGCGTGGGGGCGGCCGTCAAGAGGCGCCGAAGAGCGCTCCAGCTGACCCTGGCCGTCGTCTCCTCCCGCAGCGGCCTCTCCGTGCCCTTCCTCAGCCAGGTCGAGAACGACCGCGCCCGCCCCAGCCGCCGTTCGCTCGATCTCGTCGCCGGGGCCCTGGAGACCACGGCCGGCGAGCTCCTCGCCGCCGCCGAGGCCTCCCGCACCGTCGACGTCGTACGGGCGGGGGAGCACTCCCCGGCCCTGCCGCCGGGCGTCCGGGCGCTGGTCCGCGGCCGCCACCAGCTGCACGCCCTGGAGTTCACCGGCGAGCAGGACGCGGGGCGCGAGTTCCAGCACCGCAACGACGAACTGCTCTACGTGGCCGACGGCGCCGCCGAGGTCGAGGCCGAGGGCCGGGCCTACCGTCTCGGCCGCGGCGACACGCTCTACCTCTCCGGCGGTGTACGGCACCGCTGGCGCGCCACCGAGCCCGGCACCCGGCTCCTCGTCGTCGCCGTCGGCGACCACGTCGAGGCCGAGGAGCAATGAGGGCCGCGGCTCGACGAGAGTCGTCGGAGGCCGCGGTTCGATGAGAGTCGTCGGAGGCCGCGGTTCGATGAGAGCCGTCTCCCTCGTGCCGTCCCTGACCGAGGCCGTCGCCGTCACCGCGCCCGGCGTGCTCGTCGGCGCCACCGACTGGTGCAGCCACCCCGCCGGACTCGACGTCGTCCGCGTCGGCGGCACCAAGAACCCCGACGTCGCGGCCGTCGCCGCGCTCCGGCCCGACCTGGTCCTCGCCAACGAGGAGGAGAACCGCGCGCCCGACATCGCCGTCCTGCGGGCGGCCGGGCTCGACGTCCTCGTCACCGAGATCCGCACGCTCGACCAGGGGCTACGGGAACTGGAGCGGGTCCTCGCCGCCTGCGGCGTGCCCCGGCGGCCCCGCTGGCTGGAGGAGGCCGAGACCGCGTGGGAGGCGGTCGAGCCGGTCGAGCCGCGCACCGCCGTCGTGCCGATCTGGCGGCGGCCCTGGATGGTCCTCGGCTCCGACACCTTCGCCGGCGACCTGCTCGCCCGCCTCGGCGTCCGGAACCTCTACGCCGGCCACCCCGAGCGCTACCCGCGCCTCCCGCTCGACGAGCTCCGTGCCGCCGGCCCCGACCTCGTCGTCCTGCCCGACGAGCCCTACCGCTTCACGCGGGACGACGGCCCCGAGGCCTTCCCCGGGACCGCCGCCGCGCTCGTCGACGGGCGCATGCTCACCTGGTACGGGCCGTCACTGGCCGAAGCCCCGCGGGCGCTGAGCCGGGCCCTGCGGGCAGCGCGCCGCTGAACAGCCCGCGCAGGGTGTGAAAACCGGCCACCAGCCAGGCCGCCACGAGGAACACGTACAGGCCGATGGCGAGCCACCGGAACGCGGCCAGACCGGTGTGCCGGGCGAGGCCCTCGGCGCCGGTCACACAGGTGCCCACGGGGAACGTGAACGCCCAGAAGGTCATCGCGAAGCCCATGCCCCGCCGCCGCGCCCGCAGCACCATCGCCCCCGCGAGCGCCAGCCACAGCAGCGCGAAACCCGTCACGGGGACCCCGTAGAGGACGGCGAAGGCGGCGAAGCCGTGGGCGTACGGGGCGGGCAGCACGCCCGCGGCCGAGTCGGCGAACTTGTTCGCGGCGGTCGTCGACTGACCCAGCGGGCCGAGGACCAGGAACAGGGTGGGGGTCAGCGCGAGCGGCAGCGGACCGCCGGTGACCAGCCGTCCGAAGACCAGCGGCAGCATGACCAGGGTGGCGAGGAGACTGACGCCGAACAGCGCGTGGCAGCCGATCAGCAGGGTCTGCTGCGTCTGCCCGGCGGGCAGGTACGGCAGGAGCAGCGGGCCGAGCGCGGCGGAGACCATGGGGGCGACGACCGGCAGCAGCCAGACGGGCGACGCGCTCTCGATCCGGTGGTGCACGACCATGAGGTACGGGACGGCCACGGCGGCCACCAGACCGGTCACCGTGCCGGCGGTGAAGAGGACGGTGTCGAGGGCGACGGCGGCGGGCAGCCCGATCCAGTCCCGGCCCACGATCACCGCCCCGCCGCCGACCGCGAGCAGCGCCATCGACAGACAGCCGTAGAACGGCGCCATCGCCGGGTCCATCAGGTGGGCGCGGGCCTGGTCCCGGTGGCGGGCCCAGTGCGCGGCGCGGGCGGCGACCAGGGCGAGCAGCATCGCGAGCGACAGGGCCCAGACGGCGGCGCAGGCCGTACGGAGGCCGGGGAGGTCCACCGGGAGCGCGGCGCCCGCGTTGGCGACGATGGCCGTGCCCATCACGGAGGCGTACCAGTTGGGTCCGAGGTGACGGACGGAACGGGTCGCCCGGGCGCCGGGGGTGGTGGCGCGAAGGGCGGGGAGGGAAGGTGCGAGGCTTGCCATGTCCCGATCGTTTCGCGCCGGAACCGGCCCCACCAGGGACGTTGCGACTATGAGGCCATAAGCTGCCTTTATGAGCAGTGAGCAGGGCAGGACGCCGACCCCCGTCTCCCACCGGGGCCTCACCCACCGGGTCCCCGACCTCGGCGCGCTCGAACTGCTCCTCGCCGTCGCCCGGCACGGCAGCCTCGGCGCGGCGGCCCGTGAGGTCGGGATCACCCAGCCCGCCGCCAGCAGCAGGATCCGCTCGATGGAACGGCAGCTCGGCGTGGCCCTCCTCGACCGCTCGCCGCGCGGCTCCCGGCTCACCGACGCGGGCGCCCTCGTCACCGACTGGGCGCGGCGGATCGTGGAGGCCGCGGAGGCCTTCGACGCGGGTGCGCAGGCGCTGCGGGGGCGGCGGGACTCGCGGCTGCGGGTGGCCGCGTCCATGACGATCGCCGAGTATCTGCTGCCGGGCTGGCTGATCGCGCTGCGCGCCGAGCGGCCCGACACCGCCGTGTCGCTGCAGGCCGGGAACTCGGCGGCCGTCGCGGAACGCCTCTTCTCGGGCGAGGCGGACGTCGGCTTCGTGGAGGGGCTCGCCGTGCCGGACGGCCTCGACGGGGTCGTCGTCGCGCACGACCGGCTCGCGCTCGTCGCCGCGCCCTCGCACCCGTGGGCCCGGCGCCGCAGCCCGCTCGACCCGGCCGAACTGGCCGCGACCCCGCTGGTCCTGCGGGAACGCGGCTCGGGGACCCGGCAGGTCCTGGACGCGGCGCTCTCCGCCCACGGCGGGCTCGCGCAGCCGCTGCTCGAACTCGCCTCCACGACCGCGGTGAAGGCGGCGGCGGTGAGCGGCGCGGGGCCGGCTGTCCTGAGCGAGCTGGCGATCACGGAGGAGCTGGCGTCGCGACGTCTCGTGGCGATCCCGGTGGAGGGGGTCCTGCTCCGCCGCGACCTCCGCGCGGTCTGGCCCACGGGCCACCGTCCCACGGGCCCGGCGCGGGATCTGCTGTCGCTGACGCGGGGCTGACCTCGAGGCGGTGTCCCGCGCCCCCTCCACGGACCGACGGGCCCGTCAGAGATCCGTCGCGCGGAACGTCACCCGGCCCGCCACCGTCGTCAGGCGGACCGGGACGTCCGGGAGTTCCGTCGACGGGGTCGTCAGGGGGTCCGCCGCCAGGGCCGTCAGATCGGCGCGGCAGCCGACGGCCAGACGGCCCGCCTCGTGCTCCTCGCCCGCCGCGTACGCCGGCGCCGTCGTCATGCCGCGCAGCGCTTCCAGCGGCGTGAGCGCCTGTTCCGGCCCGTGCGGCGCCTGGCCGAGGTCACGGCTCGGGCGCCGGTGCCGGGCCCCGGCCATCACGCCCAGCGGCGGGAACGGCGCGATCGGCCAGTCCGAGCCGAGGACCACGGTCGCACCCGAGTCCGACAGGTCGCGGCAGCGCCACGCGCGCGCGGCGCGCTCCTCGCCGAGACGCCGCGACCAGTTGTCGGTGTGGTCGGCGCGCGTGTAGTCGCAGCAGTGCGTGGGCTGCATCGACGCCAGGACGCCCAGTTCCGCGAAGCGGCGCAGCGTGTCGTCCGGCACCGTCTCGATGTGCTCGACCCGGTGCCGTACCCGAGCGCCTCCGCCCGTCCGCGCTTTCTCCACGGAGTCCAGGACGTGCCGTACGGCCGCGTCGCCGATGGCGTGCGTCGCGGTGGCCACGCCCGCCCGGTGCAGCTCCCCGAGGATCCGGGTGTAGGCCTCGGGGTCCGGCCAGAACGCGTGCGTGGACTCGCCGTGGCAGTCCGGCCGTTCCAGCCACGCCGTGCCGTTGTCGATCGTCCCGTCCATGAAGAGCTTCACGCCGGCGACCCGCCACAGCTCCCCGCCCGTGCCCTGCTGCTCGATCAGCGCGCGCACGCCGTCGGCGTCGGTGCCCGGCTGGCACCAGGGCGCGACCCGGAGCCGCAGGGGCAGCTCGCCGGCCGCGTCGAGCTCCCCGTACAGGGCGAGGCTGTCGCCGTTGGCGTCCATGGCGTGGCCGCCGGTGAGGCCCGCTGCCGCCATGGACCGCAGCGCCGCCGCGAGCCGCCGCCGGCTCTCCTCGCGCGTCGGCCGGGGGGCGACCCGCTCGACCAGCTCGCAGGCGGCGTCCTCCTGGAGCAGCCCGGTCGGGCGGCCGTCGGCGTCGCAGACGACCTCGGCGGAGGCCTGGTCGAAGGTGCGGGGGCCGTCGACCCCGGCGAGTTCCAGGGCCCGGCGGCTGGCCAGCGCCGAGTGGGCGTCGAAGAGCAGGAGGAAGGCAGGGATCCCCTCGAGCACGGTGTCGAAGGGGGCCGTGGCGACGGGACGGCCGCCGAAGACGTTCGGGTCCAGGCCCCAGCCGAAGAGCCACGGGCCGCGGTCGAGGCTCCGCACCTCGCGCGCCAGCGCCTCCCGTACGTCGTCGAGATCGGCGCAGTGCGACAGGTCCAGGCCGTGGGTGAGTTCGGCGCCGGTGACGGGGTGCAGGTGGCCGTCGACGAAGCCGGGGGTGACGACGGCCCCCTTGAGGTCGAGGACGGTCGTCGACGGCCCGGCAAGTGCCCGGATCTCGCGGTCGTCGCCCAGGGCGGAGATCCGGCCGTCGCCGGAGACGGCGAGCGCGGTCTCCGGCAGGAACGCCCCCGTGCCGGGGTCGAGCAGACGGGCGGCGTGCAGGACGAGTCGGGTGCGCACGGTGTCTCCAGGAAGAGTGCGAGAGGCGGTCGGGGTGGGGGGCGGAGGGTGGGGGTGAGGCCGGTGGGCAGGTGGCGGGTCGGTCGGGGCGTCCCGGCGTCGACCGCGGGCACCGGTCGCCGGCGGGATCCTCGGACGTGCGGCGCCGGGCGCGGCGCGGTGATCTCCGCCCGTCAGCGCGGCTCGGCCGGTTGCCCCGGTAGCGGTACGCCGGTCAAGGCGCCGTACGGCAGGCCGAGTTCCCGTTCCGCCGTCGTCACCGCCATCCGTGTGACCACCTCCGGGCGGTCGCTCCGGTCGGTGTTGGCGTGGGCGCCGAGGCCGTCGAGGACCACCAGGATCTGGATGGCCGCCGCGCGTGGGTCGTCCGTGCGGAACTCGCCGCGCTCGACCCCCTCGCGGATGAGTCCTTCGAGGCGGTCGTCGGAGGCGAGCTCCTGCTCGGCGACCCGGTCGCGGAGCACGGGCCGGTAGCGGCTGAGGTGCCGGGCGTTGATCCACAGGCGGCTGATGTCGTCGTACGCCTCTCCGGCCGAGAGGGCGAAGTAGCGCGCGAGGTACTGCGTCGGGGTTCCGTCGGGGCGGTCGGCGGGCAGCAGGGCGTCGAGCTCGCCGGTGGAGGCGACGCTGAACGCCTCGGCCACGAGGTCCTCCGCCGAGGGGAAGTAGTGGCTGATCAGACCGGGTCGCACGGCGAGCTCGTCGGCGATGCGCCGGAGCGTGACGCACTCCAGGCCCTCGGTCAGGGCGACGCGGGCCGCGGTCTCCACGATCTCCGTCCTACGGGCCTCGGG
The DNA here is from genome assembly GCF_055575535.1 of Streptomyces sp. NPDC034084. NCBI lineage: Bacteria > Bacillati > Actinomycetota > Actinomycetes > Kitasatosporales > Streptomycetaceae > Streptomyces > Streptomyces sp. NPDC034084. The sequence continues at coordinate 230,533 of NZ_JBVISK010000007.1, read as the reverse complement.
AGTCTTCCGAATTCTCTTGCGCTGGACGCTTGACGGCATACCGGCGATGCTATTGAGTGTGCGACCAATAAGCAACCAGGTGGGCACACACGCATCCGGAGGGCCGTATGGCTTCCACGCTCCCCGACCCCGGCGCCGCCCGCGCCGAGGTCGCTCCGCCGGCCGACCGGCCCGGCCGCATCGAGGCCCACGGCATCGATCACATCCCCGAAAGCGAGCGACACGGACACCCGCGTGAGCTCTTCTCCGTGTGGGCCGCGGCGAACGTCAACTACCTCAGCCTGGTCATCGGCGGCGCCCTCGTCCTGATGGGCCTGAGCCCCTGGCAGGCCGTCGGCGTGATCGTCGTGGGCAATCTCTTCTGGGTGCTGACCGGGCTCCTGGCCACCTCCGGACCGGCCGCGGGCGCGCCGAGCGAGGTGATCACCCGCGCCCTGTACGGCGTGATCGGCAATCGGGTGAACAACGCGATCGGCGGCTGGCTCGTCTCCGTCTGCTACTTCGCGCTCAACCTCGCGGCCGCCGCCACCGCCGCCTTCGCGCTCGTCGAGAAGGCCGGCATCACCGCGAACGTCCCCGTCGAGGTGGCGGTGACCGTCGTCATCGCCGCGCTCACCCTCGCGATCAGCGTCTACGGCCACGCCCTGATCATCAGCCTGTACCTGCCCATCACCCTGGCCCTGGCGGGTGCCTTCACCGTCGTCGCCCTCGCGGTCTTCCGTCACGCCGACTTCTCGTACACGCCCGTCGATCCGCCGGCCGGCGCCGACCTCTGGGCGGTGCTCGTCGCGGGCGTCACGATGATCGCCTCGGGCCCGCTCTCGTACACGACGAGCGCCGACTTCTCGCGTTACCTGCCCCGTACGTCCTCGCCGAAGGCGATCGCCGGATGGACCGCCCTCGGCGCCTTCGTCCCCAGCGTCCTGGTCAGTTCGCTGGGTGCGTTCGCCGCCACGGCCGTCGACATGACCGACCCCCAGAACGCGCTGCAGGAGATCCTGCCGCGCTGGTTCGTGCCCGTCTTCCTGCTCGCCCTGGTCCTCGGCACGATCTCCATCAACGCCCTGACCGCGTACAGCGCCGGACTCGCCCTCCAGGCCGTGGGCCTGCGCGTCCGGCGGACCGTCAGCGTCCTCTTCGACGGTGCCGTCGCGGTCGCGCTCACCCTGTACGGTCTGCTGGTGTCCAACTTCCTGGACACCGTCAGCAACGCCCTCCAGGTGATCGTCGTCCTGATCGGCCCCCTCATGGCCGTGTACGCCACCGACATCGTGCTGCGGCGCAACCGCTACGACGGCCATGCGCTCTCGGACGAGACCCCCGGCAGCCCCTTCTGGTTCACCGGCGGCGTCAACCGGGCGGGCGCCTTCTCCCTGGTGGCGGGCGTGGCCTCGGCCGCCCTCTGCGTCAACACCCTCTACACCGGGCCGGTCGCCACGGCGCTCGGCGGCGTCGACCTCTCCCTGCCGGTCGGCATGACCGTCGCCTCCGGCCTGTACGTGCTCCTCGGCCGCCGCGCGGTCGCGGCGACGAGCGACTGAGCCGCGGGGCGGCGACCGGCGGGCGACTCGCGCGTCACCGCCCCGCCGCCTCCACCAGCCCCCGCATCACCCGCAGGTCCTCGCCCATCTCCGGATGCCACTGCACCCCGAGCGCCCAGGCCGGCGCCGCCAGTTCCACCGCCTCCACCGTGCCGTCCTCCGCGTGGGCCGAGGCCGCGAGCCCCGCGCCCAGGCGGTCCACGGCCTGGTGGTGGTAGGTCGGCACCTCGGTCAGCTCGGGCACCAGCGAGGCGTACAGCGTGCCCGGCACCGGCTTCACCGCGTGCCGGCCGATCACCCCGACCGCCTCCACGTGCCCGTCCAGGTGCTGGACCAGCGTGCCGCCGAGCGCCACGTTCAGGAGCTGCATGCCCCGGCAGATGCCGAGCAGCGGGGTGCCGGAGGCCAGCGCCGCGTCGATCAGGGCCAGTTCCCAGGTGTCCCGGGCGCGGGCCGGCGGGCCGGTACGGGGCTCGGGCTCGGCCCCGTACCGTACGGGCTCGACATCCGCCCCGCCCGCGACGACCAGGCCGTCGAGCCGGGCCACGACCGCCGCCGCGTCCTCGGGCCCGCCCGGCGGGAGCATCACCGCGAGCCCGCCGCTCTCCCGTACGAGACGCGGGTACCGAGCGGGCAGCAGAGCGGCGGTCATGTCCCACACGCCCCAGCGCGCCCGGTCCAGGTAGGTGGTCACGCCGATGAGCGGCTTGGTCACGGAAGGTCCTCCAGGAAGGGAAGGGACATCAGTCGCGTTCGAGTTCGGCCTCGGCCGCGGCGAGCGCCGCGAACTCCTCCTCGGGTGCCCTGGCCACCAGACGGTGCCGACTGTAGAACGCGAAGTAGGCGAGGGCGATCACGTACACCCCGAGCGCCATGAACGCCGCCGTCCGGTCCACCAGGAAGGTCGCGACCAGCGCCGAGAGGGCCAGGACGAAGGCCACCGAGGAGGTCACCATCCCGCCGGGCGTGCGGTACGGCCGGTGCAGCCCCGGCTCGCGACGGCGCAGCACGATGTGGGAGAGCGCCATCAGGGCGTACGAGATGGTGGCGCCGAAGACCGCGATGTTCAGCATCCGCGCGCCGTTCCCGGTCCCGGCGGCGAGCGCGAAGCCGAGGGCGCCCGGGATGAGCAGGCCCAGGTACGGCGACTTGCGGCGGCTGGTCAGGGAGAGGAACCGGGGCAGGTAGCCCGCCCGGGAGAGGGCGAACAGCTGGCGCGAACCGGCGTAGATGAGGGAGAAGAAGGAGGCGACCAGGCCCGCGAGGCCCGCGTAGTTCACGAAGCGGCTGAGCGCCGTCGGCGCCCCGTCGCCCTGGAGCGCCACGACCAGCGGATTGCCGGCCTCCTGGACGGCGGCCGAACCGCGCGCGCCGGTGGCCGCGAAGAAGGTCATGACGGCGAGGAGCACCAGGATGCCCATGGAGATCGCGAGCGCCCTGGGCATCGACCGCACCGGGTCCTTCGCCTCCTCGGCGGCGAGCGGCACACCTTCGACGCCGAGGAAGAACCACATCCCGAAGGGGAACGCGGCCCAGATGCCGAGGAGCCCGAACGGCAGCCAGGAGTTCGACCCGAGGGCCTCGCCGTCGACCGGGATGTCGTTCAGGCCGTCCACGTGGAAGTCGGTGAGCGCGCCGAGCGCGAAGACGACCAGGGCCGCGACCGCGATCGCCGTCACGATCAGGCTGAAGCGCAGCGCCTCGCCCACGCCCCACAGGTGGATGCCGATGAAGAGCGCGAAGCAGACCAGATAGACCGGCCAGCCGGACTCCAGACCGAAGAGGCCGAGGGACTCGACGTAGTCGCCGATGAAGATGGAGATCGCGGCGGGGGCGAGGATGTACTCGATGAGGATCGCGGTGCCGGTGAGGAAGCCGCCCCAGGTGCCGAGCGCCCGGCGGGCGAAGCCGTAGCCGCCGCCCGCGGTGGGCAGGATGGCGGAGAGCTCGGCGAGCGCGAAGACCAGACAGGCGTACATCGCGCCCATCAGGACGGTGGCGACGGCGAGGCCGCCGAAGCCGCCCTTCGACAGGCCGATGTTCCAGCCGGAGAAGTCCCCGGACACGACGTACGCCACGCCGAGACCGGTCAGCAGCAGCCAGCCGGCGCTGCCGCGGCGCAGCGCCCGCCGCTCCAGGTAATCGTCCTTCGACGGCGTGGTGTCTTCGAGCGTCATGGCAGCGTCAGCTCCCCGCAACGGGCCCAATGGATTGGATCCATACCTTTGCGGTGGCCGACGGGGGAGCGCAACCCCCGTGCGTTACTTTCGGGTTACGCCGTCCCCGGTGCCGGGCTCACGTCAGGAAGCCCCGCAGCAGCGCCGCCGTACCCGCGCAGTGCTCCCGCATCACCTCGCGCGCCGCGTCCGCGTCCCCGTCGAGGACGGCCTCCACCAGGGCGGTGTGCTGGTGCTGGGAGTGCTCCAGATTGCGCACGAGCAGGGGGATGCAGTCCAGCAGGTCGTTCACCGTCGCGCGGACGGCGGCGTACTGGGCCGTCAGCGTCGGCGAGCCGGAGAGCTCCGCGAGCGTCAGGTGGAGCAGGGTGTCCTGGCGGCGGTAATCGGCCAGCGGGGCGTCATGGGTCGCCGCGACGGCCGTGCGCAGCCGCTCGGCTCCCGCCGCGTCCAGGCCGTGGGCCGCGCACAAACCGGCGGCGCCCACCTCGAGAACCTCACGGAAGCGCAGGGTGTCCTCCATGTCGACCGTGGCGATCCGGCGGCGCAGCTCGTCCTCGTCGGCCGTCTGCACCCGGGGCAGCACGAACGTCCCGCCGTACCGGCCGCGCCGGCTCTCCACGAGCCCCTGTTCCTGGAGGACCTTGAGGACCTCGCGCAGGGTCACCCGGCTGATCCCCATCCGGTCGGCGAGCTCCCGCTCGGCGGGCAGCCGCTCCCCGCCGGGCACCAGACCGAGCCGTACCACCTGGAGGATCTGCTCCAGGGCCTCCTCGAATCCGTTGCCCGCCCGCACCGGCCGCAGCACGGGCGTCAGCCGGTCCGCCGATTCACTCGTACTGGCCACGTTCTCGTTTCCCTTCCTCCAGCACTTCCCAAGCAATGGTCTTCCGCAATACCTTATGGCTCCCGGCAGGCCGAAGGAGGAGCAATCCCGTGGCAGACCGCACACCCCCGCTCACCGTCGAGGAGCTGCGCGCCCTCGTCGCGAGCGGCGACATCGACACCGTCGTCCTGGCCTTCCCCGACATGCAGGGAAGACTCCAGGGCAAGCGGTTCGCCGCACCGTTCTTCCTGGACGAGGTCCTCGGCCACGGCACCGAGGGCTGCAACTACCTTCTCGCCGTCGACACCGAGATGAACACCGTCGAGGGCTACGAGATGTCCTCCTGGGACCGCGGCTACGGCGACTTCGCGATGCACCCCGACCTCACCACCCTCCGCCGCCTTCCCTGGAACGACGCCACCGCCATGGTGACGGCCGACCTCGCCTGGGCCGACGGCACCCCCGTCGTCGCCGCGCCCCGCCAGATCCTCCGCCGCCAGCTGGAGCGCCTCGCGGAGCTCGGCCTCACCGCCCACGTCGGCACCGAGCTCGAGTTCATCGTCTTCAAGGACAGCTACGAGCAGGCCTGGGACGCGAACTACCGCGGCCTCACCCCCGCCAACCAGTACAACATCGACTACTCCGTCCTCGGCACCGGACGCGTCGAACCCCTCCTGCGCCGGATCCGCAACGAGATGACCGGCGCCGGACTCACCGTCGAGTCCGCCAAGGGCGAGTGCAACCCCGGCCAGCACGAGATCGCCTTCAAGTACGACGAGGCCCTCGTCACCTGCGACCAGCACGCCGTCTACAAGACGGGCGCCAAGGAGATCGCCGCCCAGGAGGGCTGCTCGCTCACCTTCATGGCGAAGTACAACGAGCGCGAGGGCAACTCCTGCCACATCCACCTCTCCCTCCAGGACGCCGACGGCCAGAACGTCATGGCCGGGGACGACGAGCACGGCATGTCAGAGACCATGCGGCACTTCCTCGCCGGACAGCTCGCCGCCCTCCGCGACTTCTCCCTCCTCTACGCCCCGAACATCAACTCCTACAAGCGGTTCCAGCCCGGCTCCTTCGCCCCCACCGCCGTCGCCTGGGGCCACGACAACCGCACCTGCTCGCTCCGGGTCGTCGGCCACGGCCGCTCCACCCGCTTCGAGAACCGCCTCCCCGGCGGCGACGTCAACCCGTACCTCGCCGTCGCCGGCCTGGTCGCCGCGGGCCTGTACGGCATCGAGCAGCGCCTCGAACTGCCCCCGCCGTGCACCGGCAACGCCTACACCGCCGACTACGCGCACGTCCCCACCACCCTGCGCGAGGCCGCCGAACTCTGGGAGACCAGCGAGATCGCCAAGGCCGCGTTCGGCGCCGAGGTCGTCGCCCACTACCGCAACATGGCCCGCGTCGAACTCGACGCCTTCGACGCGGCGGTGACCGACTGGGAGCTGCGCCGCTCCTTCGAACGCCTGTGACGAAGACGAAAGAAGAGGAAGAGTTGCTCCAGGTACTGAACCCGGCGACCGAGGAACTCGTCGCCACCGTCCCCGCCGCCACCCCCGCCGACGTCGACGCCGCCGTCGCCCGCGCCGCCACCGCACAGCGCGGCTGGGCCGCCGCCGCGCCCGCCGACCGGGCCCGGCTGCTCCGCCGCTTCGCCGCCGCCGTCGACGACCACGCCGAGGAGCTGGCCCGCCTGGAGGTCACCGAGGCCGGTCACACCATCGGCAACGCCCGCTGGGAGGCCGGCAACGTCCGCGACCTGCTCGACTTCGCCGCCGGGGGAGTGGAGCGCCTCAACGGCCGCCAGATCCCGGTGGCCGGCGGCCTGGACGTCACGATCCTCGAACCGCTCGGGGTCGTCGGCGTCATCGCCCCCTGGAACTTCCCCATGCCGATCGCCGCCTGGGCCACCGCACCCGCCCTCGCCGCCGGCAACGCCGTCCTCCTCAAGCCGGCCGAGACCACCCCCCTCACCGCGCTCCGCCTCGCCGAACTCGCTCTGGAGGCGGGCCTGCCCGAAGGCCTCTTCCAGGTCCTGCCCGGCACCGGCCCCGTCGCGGGGAACGCGCTCGTCGAGCACCCAGGCATCGCCAAGATCGTCTTCACCGGCTCCACCCGGGTCGGAAAGTCGATCATGGCGAAGTGCGCCGGCCAGGTGAAGCGGGTCACCCTCGAACTCGGCGGCAAGAGCCCCAACATCGTCTTCGCCGACGCGGACCTGGAGGCCGCGGCGGCCGCCGCTCCGATGTCCTTCCTCGACAACAGCGGCCAGGACTGCTGCGCCCGCACCCGCATCCTCGTCCAGCGGAGCGCGTACGACCGCTTCCTGGAGCTCCTCACCCCCGCCGTCGAGGAGATCGTCGTCGGCGACCCCGCCGACGAGCGCACCCAGATGGGCCCGCTCATCTCCCGCGCCCAGCTCGACCGCGTCCGCTCCTACGTGACCGACGATCTCGAAGGAATCCGGGGGAAGGCACCCGAGGGCCCCGGCTTCTGGTTCCCGCCGACCGTCCTCACCGGCGTCCCGGAGGACGCCCCCTGCGCCGTCGAGGAGATCTTCGGGCCCGTCGCCGTCGTCCTCCCCTTCGAGGACGAGGCCGACGCGATCCGCCTCGCCAACGCCACCGAGTACGGCCTGTCCGGCTCCATCTGGACCCGGGACGTCGGCCGCGCCCTGCGCGCCTCCCGCGCCGTCCGGGCGGGCAACCTCTCCGTCAACTCCCACTCCAGCGTCCGCTACTGGACCCCGTTCGGCGGCTACCAGCAGTCCGGCCTCGGCCGCGAACTCGGCCCCGACGCCCTGACCGCCTTCACCGAAACCAAGAACGTCTTCATCAGCACGGAGGGCCCCGCACTGTGAGCAACGAGATCATCTGCCGCCGCCTCGTCGGCCGTACCGCCGTCATCACCGGAGCCGGCAGCGGCATCGGCCTCGCCACCGCCCGCCGCCTCGCCTCCGAGGGCGCCAACGTCGTCTGCGCCGACATCGACGAGACCGCGGGCAAGGCGGCCGCGGAGGAGGTCGGCGGCACCTTCGTGAAGGTCGACGTCACCGACCCCGAGGAGGTCGAGGCCCTCTTCAAGACGGCCTTCGACACCTACGGCTCCGTCGACATCGCCTTCAACAACGCCGGTATCTCGCCGCCCGACGACGACTCCATCCTGGAGACCGGCCTGGAGGCGTGGAAGCGCGTCCAGGACGTCAATCTCACCTCCGTCTACCTCTGCTGCAAGGCCGCCCTGCCCTACATGCGCCGCCAGGGCAAGGGCTCCATCATCAACACCGCCTCCTTCGTCGCCATCATGGGCGCGGCCACCAGCCAGATCTCGTACACCGCCTCCAAGGGCGGCGTCCTCGCCATGTCCCGCGAGCTCGGCGTCCAGTTCGCCCGCGAGGGCATCCGCGTCAACGCCCTCTGCCCCGGACCGGTCAACACCCCGCTCCTCCAGGAGCTGTTCGCCAAGGACCCCGAGCGGGCCGCGCGCCGCCTCGTCCACATCCCCGTCGGCCGCTTCGCCGAGGCCGAGGAGATCGCCGCCGCAGTCGCCTTCCTCGCGAGCGACGACTCCTCCTTCGTCAACGCCAGCGACTTCCTCGTCGACGGCGGCATCTCGGGCGCGTACGTGACCCCCCTCTAGACCCTCGCCGCCGCCACCCCGTTCCCCCACCCGACAGCCGGGCGTCGCAAGGCGCCCGGCTGTCCGCGTACACCCAGGAGAGTGTTCATGAACGGCAAGCTCCGCACCTCCGCCGCGGCGGCCGCCCTCGCCCTCGCCGTCACCGGCCTCTTCCCCGCGGGGAACGCCGAGGCGAGGCCCACCGGATGCCCTGCCCTGAAGGTCTCCGACGGTTGGTACGGCGACAACAAGGCGCGCATCGACGCCCTCATCGCCGACCACTGCGGCGACAAGGGGCCCCGGGGAAGGAAACCCGTCGCCGTCTTCGACTGGGACAACACCGTCATCAAGAACGACGTCGGCGACGCCACCTTCTACTGGCTCCTCCGCAACGACCGGATCCGTCCCCCGAAGGACGGCGACTGGTCCACCACCAGCCGGTACCTCACCCCCGAGGCCGCGACCGCCCTCGGCGAGGCCTGCCCCACCGGCGTACGCACCCTCCCCACGGCCACCGACACGCGCTGCGCCGACGAGCTCCTCTCCGTCTACGGCTCGGGCGCCACCACCGGCGGCAAGACCGCCTTCGCCGGCCACGACCGCCGCCGCATGGAGCCGCAGTACGCCTGGCTCGCCCAGCTCCTGCACGGCTGGACCACCCGCCAGGCCGCCTCCTTCGCGGCCGCCGCCCGCGCCGAGAACCTCGCCGCCCCGCAGGGCGCCGCCCAGCAGGCCGGCTCCTCCCGGGTCACCGGCTGGGTCCGGTACTACGACCAGCAGCGGGACCTGATCCGCGCCCTCCAGGACGGCGGTTTCGACGTCTGGATCGTCTCCGCCTCGCCCGAACCCGTCGTCGACGTCTGGGCGAAGGGCGTCGGCGTCGACCCCTCCCACGCCCTCGGCATCCGCAACACCACCGACCACGGCCGTCTCACCAGCCACCTCAAGGGCTGCGGCACCGTCCGGGACGGCGAGGACGCGATGATCACCTACATCGACGGCAAGCGCTGCTGGATCAACCAGGAGATCCTCGGCGTCCGGGGCCCCGCCGCCGAGCACGTCCAGCCCGCCTCCCGTCGCCAGGTCCTCGCCGCCGGCGACTCCGACACCGACGTCTCGTTCCTGCGGGACGCCACCGGGCTGCGCCTCGTCCTCAACCGCAACAAGAACGAACTCATGTGCCGGGCGTACGAGAACGGGGACGGCCGCTGGCTCGTCAACCCCATGTTCATCGAGCCGAAGAAGCCGAAGCCGAGCGCGTACCCCTGCTCGACCACGGCCTACACGGCGAGCGACGGCAGCGCGCAGCCGGTCCGGCGGGCCGACGGCAGCATCGTCCCGGACCAGCTGGACACCGTCCACTAGAGGAAGGTCCGCCCCTCACCCCGGTACGTGGGCACGGTCGCCGTGACGCGATCGCCCTCGACCAGGTGCAGGCTCTCGAACCGCTCGCACAGCTCCCCGGCCTTCGCGTGCCGGAACCAGACCTTGTCACCGATCCGCAGGTCGTCGGCGGGGGAGCCGAGCAGGGGGGTCTGCACCTCGCCGGGACCCTCCTGCGGGTCGTACCTGAGCCCCTCCGGCAGGTACGGGACGGGCAGCCGGTCCGGGCCCGCGGCACCCGACGCCGGGTAGCCGCCGCCCAGCACCGTCACCACGCCCACGCCCGGGCGGCGGACCACCGGCTGCGCGAAGAGCGCGGCCGGGCGGCCGCTGAAGGACGTGTAGTTGTCGAAGAGACGCGGCACGAACAGGCCCGAGCCGGCCGCGATCTCCGTCACCGCGTCCTCGGCGGCCGTGTGCTGCACGCTTCCCGTGCCGCCGCCGTTCACGAACTCCAGGTCCGGCGCCACCGCCCGGACGGCCCGCACCACGGCCGCCCTCCGCTCCGCGAGCTCCTTGCGGGCGGCGGACTGCATGAGACGGACCGCCCGCGACCGGAGGGGCCGGCCCGCGACCGCGTCCCCGACCCCGGCGACATGCCCCTCGTACGCCATGATCCCGACCAGCCGGAAACCCGGGCGCCGCACCACGGAACGGGCCAGCTCGGCCAGCTGGGCGGGCTCCCGCAGCGGGGAGCGCCGCGCCCCGACCCGGACGCGCCCGCCGAAGAGGTGCAGCGCGGTGTCCAGCTCCAGACAGACCCGCACCTCCTCCGTCCCGCCCGCGCGGGCGGCGTCGATCAGATCGAGCTGCGCCACGTCGTCCACCATCACGGTCACGGCGGCGGCCAGCTTCGGATCCCGCGCCAGCTCCCCGCACCCGGAACGGTCGGCCGAGGGGTACGCGAGGAGGACGTCCTCGAACCCGGCCCGCGCCAGCCACAGCGACTCGTCGAGCGTGAACGACATGATCCCGGCGAACCCGTCCCGTGCGAGGACCCGTTCGAGCAGCGCCCGGCACCGCACGGACTTGCTCGCCACCCGGACCGGCTTGCCCCCGGCCCGGCGCACGAGGTCAGCCGCGTTGTCGTCGAAGGCCTCCAGGTCGACGATCGCCACGGGCGCGTCGAGATGAGCGGTGGCCCGGTCGTAACGGGCCCGGTCGGCGGCACGGGGAGTCATGGGCCGAGCTTGCCAGACAGGTTTACGGGTGGGTAGCCCCTGGTTCCCGCGCGCGGGGGAACAGCCCGTAGAGTGACGGGCATTGTCGACACGAGCGGGGGAACGGGGATGACCGGCGAGCACCGCCCCACGGCCTCCCGCATCACGGAGGCCCTGCTCGCGTCCCCGGCCGACGCGGATGTCCCCGCTGCGGAGACGACCACCCGCCTCCGCCCCGTCCCTCCACGGGACCCCCGACAGCCGCCTCCGGCCCAGGCGCCCGCGCCGCCCGCGCCCGCGCCGCCCGTGTCGGCGGCCGCGCCAACCACCCGGTTCGCCCCGCCCGCCCCGCCCGTGCCGGCGGCCGCGCCGTCCTCCTCGGTCGCCGCCGCGCCGCCCGTCCCGACAGCGCCCACGTCGGCGGCCGTGCCATCCGCCCCGCCCCGGCCCACGACGGCGCCCGCCGGGCCGACGGGCGTTCCCGCCCGGCCGACGACCGCACCCGCCCGGCCCTCGGCCGCCCCTGCCCCGTCCGTCGGGGCCCCCGCCCGGCCCGCAACCGCCGCCGTACGGCCCGCAGCCGTCCCCGGCCACCCCCTGGGCGGCCCCTCCCGGCTCGGCGGTGTCGCCGGTGGGCGCTCCGCCGGCCCCGGGCGCGTACAGTCGCCGTCCCTCCCCCCGTACCGCGGCCCCGGTGCCCTGCCCCCCGAGGCGCCGACCGAGGTCACCACGCGGCTGCGGGTCGTTCGGGAGCGCGCGGGTGTCGGGCGGAGTCTCGCCGTCGCCGTCTGCGCCGTGCTCGGGTTCGGGCTCATCGGCGGGGCCCTCGCCGGCGTGTGGCTGGCCGCCGCCGAACCGGGGAAGCCCGCCGAACCCCTCGGGTACGCGGAGGCGAAGGACCTCTGGCACAACGCCCCCGTCGACACGCTCTTCCCCCGCACCCTCCCCGGCCCCGGCGCCGGCCCCGGGGGCGCCGCCCGTACCTGGACCCGGATCGTCGTCGCCCCGGACACCGCCTGCACCCCGGCCGTCCTCGCCAAGGGCCTCCTCGCCACCGTCCAGCCCCTCGGCTGCGAGCGCGTCCTGCGTGCCACGTACACCGACGCCACCGCCAGCAGCGTGATCACCGTCGGCCTCGTCTTCACCCATGCCGACGCCACCACCCAGCGCGGCCTCGGCCAGAACCTCACCACCCGCCTCGGCACGGACGTGCCCCCGGCCCTCGCCGGTCCCGGCACCGTCGCCTCCCGCTTCGGAGCGGCCCAGCGCGCGGGCTGGTGGCTGAACGCCCCCGCCGATCTCCCCGTCGTCGTCACCGCCGTCTCCGGCTTCGCCGACGGCCGGACCGTCGACGGCGGCCCGGTCCCCGCCGACCGGGCCATGGCCCGGGACCGTACCGACGCCACCGCCCAGTCCGGCCTCGGCCACGAGGCCAAGGGCATCACCGAGCGCCTCGTACGACTGCTGCGCGCGGCCGCCACGACGGCCGCCAAGGAGACCGCCCGGTGACCCGCCCCGCCCACCGGCGCAGGGCCCGTGGCGGCGCCGTCGCCCTGCTCGCCGCCGCCTTCTCCGTCCTGCCCGCCACCACCCCCGCGCACGCCGACACCATCCGGGCCCGCCAGTGGGGCCTCGAAGCCCTCCACACCACCCAGGCCTGGCGCACCACCAGGGGCGAGGGCGTCACCGTCGCCGTCCTCGACACCGGCGTCGACGCCGGCCACCCCGACCTCGCGGGCTCGGTCCTCGCCGGCCGCGACCTCATCGGCTTCGGCGCGTCGAAGGGCGACCGCTCCTGGGCCCGGCACGGCACCGCCATGGCCGGCATCATCGCGGGACACGGCCACGGCCCGGGCGCCCAGGACGGCGTCCTCGGCGTCGCCCCGGACGTCCGGATCCTCCCCGTGCGGGTCATCCTGGAGTCCACCGACGGCGCCCGCGACAAGGCCCGCAAGACCCGCGGCACCGCCCTCGCCGAGGGCATCCGCTGGGCCGCCGACCACGGCGCCGACGTCATCAACCTCTCCCTCGGTGACGACTCCAAGTCCGCCCACCCCGACGCGGGCGAGGACGCCGCCGTCCAGTACGCCCTCTCCCGGGGCGTCTCCGTCGTCGCCTCCGCCGGCAACGGCGGCGAGAAGGGCGACCACATCTCGTACCCCGCCGCCTACCCCGGCGTCATCGCGGTCACCGCCGTCGACCGCTACGGCACCCACGCCTCCTTCTCCACCCGCCGCTGGTACGCCACGGTCAGCGCCCCCGGCGACGACATCGTCATCGCCGACCCCGACCGCCGCTACTACGAGGGCTGGGGCACCAGCGCCGCCGCCGCGTTCGTCTCCGGCGCCGTCGCCCTCGTCCGCGCCGCGCACCCCGACCTCACCCCCGCCCAGGTCAAGCGGCTGCTCGTCGACACCGCCCGCAACCGGCCGAAGGGCGGACGCAGCGACGCCAAGGGGTACGGGACGGTCGACCCGGCAGCCGCGATCGCCGCCGGGGGCCGGATCAAGGGCGGCGACCCCAAGAACACCGCCACCGGCTACCAGGGCCGCTACTTCGGCCCCGGCCCCGTCCCCGCCGCCGAGGAGAGCCGCCCCCTCGGCCTGCTCGCCCCCGTCGCCGGCGGACTCGGCGCCCTGCTCCTCCTCGCCGCCGTGGCGCTCCGGCGCGCCCACCGGACCTCCTAGCCGGGGGCCCGGACCCGGCGGTTAGGCTCGGGGGGTGGCGCTCAAGAACATCCCGGACCCCGGTTTCTCCGACGACGACGGCACCGCCGACCCGCGGCTCGCCGCGGCCCTCGCGGCCTGGGCGGAGGACCGGACCGCCCACGGCCCGGTCCTCGAAGCTTTGAAGGGGGCCCGGCTGCTCGTCCCCGTCGTCGCTGTCCTCGGCGAGGTCGAGATCGACCCCGAGACGGGCCTGAAGCAGGAGAAGACGAGCGACATGGCCGTCCCCACCCTCACGGCCGGCGACCGGCGGGCCCTCCCGGCCTTCACCTCGATCGCCTCGCTCGCCCTCTGGGACCCGGCGGCCCGGCCCGTCGCCGTCCCCCTCCACCAGGCGCTCCAGGCGGCCGCCCACGAGAAGGCCGACACGCTCGTCCTCGACCTCGCGGGCCCCGTGCCGTACCAGGTGACCGGCCCCGCGCTGCTCGCCCTCGCCGAGGGCCGCTCGAGCACCGACCCGCTCGACGACCCGGCCGTGCGGGAGGCCGTGCGCGCCGCCGTGGCCGCCGAGCCCGCGGTGCTCCGCGCCCACCTGGGCCCCGGCACCGCCGACGGCACCGTCGCCCTGGTCCTCGCCCCGGACGCCGCTCCCGCGGAGGCGGCCCAGCGTGTGGCCCGCGCCCTGGCCGCCGACGAAACACTGAGGGCCCGCCTGGTGCGGGGCCTCGACCTGGCACTCCTGCCGGTCTCGGCCACGCCTCCGGGCGAGCCCTTCTACATCAAGAAGTGACCCTCTAGCCGTACACCGGTCCGGTGTACTTCTCGCCAGGACCCTGGCCCGGCTCGTCCGGGATCAGGGACGCCTCGCGGAAGGCGAGCTGGAGGGACTTCAGGCCGTCCCGCAGCGGAGCCGCGTGGAAGGAGGAGACCTCCGTCGCGCCGGCGTCCAGGAGACCCGCGAGGGCGTGGATCAGCTTGCGCGCCTCGTCGAGGTCCTTGTGCTCCTCGCCCTCCTCGGTGAGCCCGAGCTTCACCGCGGCGGCGCTCATCAGGTTGACGGCGACCGTCACGATCACCTCGACCGCCGGGACCTCCGCGATGTCGCGGGTCATGGATTCGAAGTCGGGGGTTTCGGGGGAGTCCGGGGACTCGTTCTGGGGCGTCTCGCTCATGCCCCACACGATAAGCGGACGTACGGTTCGCGCCGACCGCCGGGTCCTGCTAACCTTGTGTAACGACCGGCTGGACACCTCTGTGTCCGGCCCACAAGTGGAGGCTCCGTACTCCCACCTGACCACCCTCGCGGGTGGCGGGTCACTCCGGTCAGGTGGCGCCCATCGTTCCGTACGGACGATGGAGCCGCCCGATGCGCGCCCCGCGGTTCACCGTGGTGGTGCTCCGGTTTCCGTGGAGCCCCGCCTGTGTACCGTCCGGGGCGTTTTTCATGTTCCGGCTCGGTCGGTCTCAGAAAACAGACGTTGCGCGTCCGTCCGCCAGGCGGTCGTGTGGTGCTACCTAGGAGGATCCATCAGCGCCGAGCCCCGCATCAACGACAGGATTCGCGTTCCCGAGGTGCGACTTGTCGGACCCAGCGGCGAGCAGGTCGGGATTGTTCCGCTTGCCAAGGCCCTGGAGCTCGCACAGGAGTACGACCTCGACCTGGTCGAGGTCGCGGCGAACGCCCGTCCGCCCGTGTGCAAGCTCATGGACTACGGGAAGTTCAAGTACGAGTCGGCCATGAAGGCCCGTGAGGCGCGCAAGAACCAGGCGCACACGGTCATCAAGGAGATGAAGCTCCGGCCGAAGATCGACCCGCACGACTATGACACCAAGAAGGGTCACGTCGTCCGGTTCCTCAAGCAGGGCGACAAGGTCAAGATCACGATCATGTTCCGTGGTCGTGAGCAGTCCCGTCCCGAGCTTGGCTTCCGGCTGCTGCAGCGGCTCGCGTCGGACGTCGAGGAGCTTGGCTTCATCGAGTCCAACCCGAAGCAGGACGGCCGGAACATGATCATGGTTCTCGGCCCGCACAAGAAGAAGACCGAGGCCATGGCCGAGGCGCGTGAGGCCCAGGCCGCACGCAAGGCCGAGCGTCAGGGCGTCGCCTCCGACGAGGCGCCCGAGGCTCCGGCCGCCGAGTCCGAGGCCCCGGTCGAGTCCGAGGCTCCGGCCGAGACCCCCGAGGCGTGACCCGACGGGCTGCCATCCAGGCAGCCCTGGGCCCCGCCCCGAACCACCAAACGAAGATCTGACGCTCCCGGATGTCCGGTGTCCGCACCGGACGGGAGCGCCACTGACGAGGAGATACGGCGCGATGCCGAAGAACAAGACGCACTCCGGTGCCAAGAAGCGCTTCAAGGTCACCGGCTCCGGCAAGATCCTGCGCGAGCGCGCCGGTAAGCGCCACCTGCTCGAGCACAAGTCGTCCAAGCTGACGCGTCGCCTCACCGGCAACGCCGAGATGGCCCCGGGTGACGCCGCCAAGATCAAGAAGATGCTGGGCATCTGAGTTGATCTCCCGCCTCCGGCGACGGGGGCATCCGGCTGAGACCGGGATCCATTCGTATTTCGGGTCGTGTGAGCACCACCGCGACCCCGCTACAAGGAGTTAACAAGTGGCACGCGTCAAGCGGGCAGTCAACGCCCACAAGAAGCGCCGGGCGATTCTCGAGGCGGCCTCCGGCTACCGCGGTCAGCGTTCGCGCCTGTACCGCAAGGCCAAGGAGCAGGTCACCCACTCGCTGGTCTACAACTACAACGACCGGAAGAAGCGCAAGGGCGACTTCCGTCAGCTGTGGATCCAGCGCATCAACGCCGCTGCCCGCCAGAACGGCATGACGTACAACCGCCTCATCCAGGGTCTGAAGGCCGCCAACATCGAGGTGGACCGCAAGATCCTCGCCGAGCTGGCCGTCAACGACATCAACGCGTTCGCCGCGCTGGTCGAGGTCGCGCAGAAGGCCCTCCCGGCCGACGTCAACGCCCCGAAGGCCGCCGCCTGATCTTCCAGGCCGCAGTACTTCTGCCCGGACCCGCAGGCCTCGCGCCTGCGGGTCCGGCGCGTTGACCGCCCCTCCGCCGCACCCGACGAGTCAGAGAGCCGCAGGCACATGTCCACCCCCGAGCTGATCTCCCCGCGTTCCCCGCGCGTCGTCGCCGCCCGACGGCTCGCCAAGCGCAACTTCCGGGGCAAGGACCGCCTCTTCATCGCCGAGGGCCCGCAGGCCGTCCGCGAGGCCGTCGAGCACCGCGGCACCACCGGGGAGCCCACCCTCGTCGAGCTGTTCACCACCGTCGAGGCCGCCGAGCGCTACGCCGCGATCGTCGACGCCGCCCGCGCCGCCGGAGCCCGCGTCCACCTCGCCTCCGACGCCGTCCTCGCCGAGGTCTCCCAGACCGTCACCCCGCAGGGCCTCGT
Organism: Streptomyces sp. NPDC034084; assembly: GCF_055575535.1. Classification (NCBI taxonomy): domain Bacteria; kingdom Bacillati; phylum Actinomycetota; class Actinomycetes; order Kitasatosporales; family Streptomycetaceae; genus Streptomyces; species Streptomyces sp. NPDC034084. The sequence continues at coordinate 213,741 of NZ_JBVISK010000007.1, read as the reverse complement.
CGGCGTCTGCCGGTTCCTCGACTCGCCGTTCGAGGAGATCATCGCCGCCCGGCCCAAGCTGGTCGCCGTCCTCGCCCACGTCCGAGACCCCGGGAACGCCGGCACCGTGCTGCGCTGCGCCGACGCGGCCGGCGCCGACGCCGTCGTCCTCACCGACGCCTCCGTCGACCTCTACAACCCCAAGTCCGTCCGCGCCTCCGTCGGCTCCCTCTTCCACCTGCCGGTGGCCGTCGGCGTCCCCGTCGAGCAGGCCGTCGCCGGGCTCAAGAGCGCGGGCGTACGGATCCTCGCCGCCGACGGCGCCGGGCAGGACGACCTCGACGACGAGCTCGACGCCGGCACCATGGGCGGGCCCACCGCCTGGATCTTCGGCAACGAGGCCTGGGGACTGCCCGAGGAGACCCGGGCGCTCGCCGACGCCATCGTCCGCGTCCCGATCCACGGCAAGGCCGAGAGCCTCAACCTCGCCACCGCCGCCGCGGTCTGCCTCTACGCCTCCGCCCGCGCCCAGCGCCCCCGGACCTCCGCCTGACGGGTCCATTCCGCCCCCGGGGCCCAGTAGAGTGACCCACTCGGGGGCCCACTGCGCTACACGGAGGGGTGGGGAACGGGGATGACGGTAGACACGGACAGTCCCGCGGAGGCACGGAGCGCCTCGCCGCACGCCCCGGCACCACCCGGCCCGACGGCGACAGCCGGTTTCGCCGGGCTCGACCCCGATGATCTGCCCGACGGGCTCGTCATCGCCGACGAGACCGGGCGCGTCGTCTGCTTCAACGCCGCCGCCGGACGCATCACCGCCGTCCCCGGCGAGCAGGCCCTCGGCCTCCCCCTCGACGAGGCGCTGCCCCTGGAGGACCTCAAGGGACGCCGCTGGTGGGCGCTGACCGATCCGTACGGCGGCCTCGCCACCCGCCGCGGACAGCCCGAGCGCAACCTGCTGCTCCCCGGCGGCCGCGAGGTCCTTGTCTCCGCCCGGTACGTCCGCGAGCACCCCACCGGACCCGTCCGCCGGGTCGTGGTCTCCCTGCGCGGCACCGAGGCGCGCCGCCGCACCGAGCGCAGCCACGCCGAGCTGATCGCCACCGTCGCCCACGAGCTGCGCTCCCCGCTCACCTCCGTGAAGGGCTTCACCGCCACCCTCCTCGACAAGTGGGAGCGGTTCAACGACGAGCAGAAGCGGCTCATGCTGGAGACGGTCGACGCCGACGCGGGCCGCATCAAGCGGCTCATCGCCGAACTCCTCGACATCTCCCGGATCGACTCCGGACGCCTCGAAGTGCGCCGCCAGCCCGTCGACATCGCCGCCGCCATCGGCCGCCACATCCAGGTGCACATCACCGGCGGCCAGTCCCCGGACCGTTTCTTCGTACGGATCAGGCCACAGCTGCCCGCGCTCTGGGCCGACCCCGACAAGATCGACCAGATCCTGGGGAACCTCCTCGAAAACGCGGTGCGCCACGGCGACGGAACCGTCACCATCGAGGTGGCACCCACCACGCTGGGCGACGACGGAGAAGAGGGGACGGAGGTCACCGTGAGCGACGAGGGACCCGGCATCCCCGAAGCGTCGATGAGCCGCGTCTTCACCCGCTTCTGGCGGGGCAGCAAGCGCGGCGGCACCGGCCTCGGCCTCTACATCGTCAAGGGCGTCGTCGAGGCCCACGGCGGCACCATCACCGTCGGGCGCGGCCCCCGTGGCGGGGCCGAGTTCCGATTTATCCTGCCCGTCGGCACCCCGGCCCACCTTCTCTGACGTCTCAGCAGCCGAGACCGTACGAGATCAGGAGCCGCCCGGCCTGCCCACGGGCTCATTCGCGTCCCCGCGCCCCGTTAGACTCGTCCTTTGGCACGTTTGCGCCCTTGACGTCGAGCGGGGCCGCCCAGCCAGCCAACGGAAGCACGGGAAGAGATGTCCGCACCCAATAAGTCGTACGACCCGGTTGAGGTCGAGGCACTGAAACCGGAAGAGATCGAGCGCATGCGGGACGAGGCGCTCGCCGCCTTCGCCGCCGCGGGCGACCTCGACGCGCTCGCACACGCGAAGACCGCGCACACCGGTGGCACCTCGCCGCTGGCGCTCGCCAACCGGGAGATCGGTGCCCTGCCGCCGCAGGCCAAGGCCGCCGCCGGCAAGCTCGTGGGCCAGGCCCGCGGCATCGTCTCCAAGGCGCTCGCCGCCCGGCAGACCGAGCTGGAGGCCGAGCGCGACGCCCGGGTCCTCGTCGAGGAGGCCGTCGACGTCACCCTGCCGTACGACCGCGTCCCGGCCGGCGCCAGGCACCCGCTGACCACGCTCATGGAGCGCGTCTCCGACGTCTTCGTCTCCATGGGGTACGAGGTCGCCGAAGGCCCCGAGGTCGAGGCGGAGTGGTTCAACTTCGACGCCCTCAACTTCGTCCCGGACCACCCGGCCCGGCAGATGCAGGACACCTTCTTCGTCGAGGGTCCCGAGGGGACGACCGGCGATGAGTCCGGCGTCGTGCTCCGGACGCACACCTCGCCGGTCCAGGCCCGCACGCTCATCGACCGGGAGCCCCCGGTCTACGTCGTGTGCCCCGGCCGCGTCTACCGCACCGACGAGCTCGACGCCACGCACACCCCGGTCTTCCACCAGATCGAGCTGCTCGCCGTCGACGAGGGCCTGACCATGGCCGACCTCAAGGGCACCCTCGACCACATGGTCCAGGCGCTCTTCGGCCCGGACATGAAGACCCGGCTGCGGCCGAACTTCTTCCCGTTCACCGAGCCGTCCGCCGAGATGGACATGCTCTGCTACGTCTGCCGCGGCGAGTCCGTCGGCAACCCGGACCGTCCCTGCCGCACCTGCGGCAGCGAGGGCTGGATCGAGCTCGGCGGCTGCGGCATGGTCAACCCCAAGGTGCTCGTCGCCTGCGGTGTGGACCCCGAGAAGTACAGCGGATTCGCCTTCGGGTTCGGCATCGAGCGGATGCTGATGTTCCGCCACAACGTCGACGACATGCGAGACATGGTCGAGGGTGACGTCCGGTTCACCCGGCCGTTCGGGATGGAGATCTGATGCGGGTCCCGCTTTCTTGGCTGCGGGAGTACGTCGACCTGCCGGCGACGGAGACCGGCCGCGACGTCCAGGCCAAGCTCATTTCGGCAGGCCTCGAGGTCGAGACCGTCGAGCAGCTCGGCGCCGGCCTGACCGGCCCGCTGGTGGTCGGCAGGGTCCTCACCATCGAGGAGCTGACGGAGTTCAAGAAGCCCATCCGCTTCTGCACCGTCGACGTCGGCCAGGCCAACGGCACCGGTGAGCCCCAGGAGATCATCTGCGGCGCCCGGAACTTCGCCGAGGGCGACAAGGTCGTCGTGGCCCTGCCCGGCGCCGTGCTCCCCGGAGACTTCCGGATCGCCGAGCGCAAGACGTACGGCCGCGTCTCCCGGGGCATGATCTGCTCCGGCGACGAGCTCGGCATGGGCGACGACGGCACGCACGGCATCATCGTGCTGCCGCCGGAGCACGAGGTCGGCACCGACGCCACGGTCCTCCTGGAGCTGTTCGACGAGGTCCTCGACATCGCCGTCACCCCGGACCGCGGCTACTGCCTCTCGATCCGCGGCGTCGCCCGAGAGACGGCCACCGCCTACGGCCTGCCGCTGCGCGACCCGGCGCTCCTCGACGTGCCCGCGCCCAACTCGTACGGCTACCCGGTCCAGATCGCCGACCCGATCGGCTGCGACCGCTTCACGGCCCGTACGGTGGTCGGCCTCGACCCCGAGGCCCGCAGCCCGATCTGGCTGCAGCGCCGGCTGCAGAAGGTCGGCATGCGCCCGATCTCGCTCGCCGTCGACATCACCAACTACGTGATGATCGAACTCGGCCAGCCGCTGCACGCCTACGACCGCAGCCGGATCGACGGCCCCATCGGGGTCCGCCGCGCCGCCGCCGGCGAGAAGTTCACCACCCTCGACGGCACCGCGCGCGTCCTCGACTCCGGGGACCTGGTCATCACCGACAACCGCGGGCCGATCGGCCTCGCCGGTGTCATGGGCGGCGCCAACACCGAGATCGCCGACCCGGTCACCGACCCGGAGACCGGCATCGTCACCGGCACCACCGAGGTCGTCATCGAGGCCGCGCACTTCGACGCGATCTCGATCGCCCGCACGGCCCGCCGCCACAAGCTGGCCTCCGAGGCGTCCAAGCGCTTCGAGCGCGGTGTCGACCCGCAGGCCGCCGCCGCGGCGGCGCAGCGCACGGTCGACCTCCTCGTGCTCCTCGCGGGCGGCACCGCCGAGGCCGGTGTCACCGAGATCGCCGCCCCCTCCGCGCCGCACACCATCACCATGCCGGCGAACCACCCCGACAAGGTCGCGGGGGTCGACTACGGTCGCGAGATCGTCGTCCGCCGCCTCCAGGAGGTCGGCTGCGACGTCTACGGGCAGGACGAGCTCGTCGTCACCGTCCCGTCGTGGCGTCCCGACCTCTACGTGCCGAACGACCTGGCCGAAGAGGTCATCCGCCTGGAGGGCTACGAGAACCTGCCCTCCACGCTGCCGAAGCCCCCGGCCGGCCGCGGGCTCACCGAGCGCCAGCGCGTCCACCGCCGGGTGGGCCGCGCGCTCGCCGGCGCCGGCTACGTCGAGGCGCTGAACTACCCGTTCATCGGCGAGCAGGCCCTCGACCACCTCGGCCTCGACACGGACGACGACCGTCGCCGCCTCGTGAAGCTGGTCAACCCGCTCTCCGACGAGGAGCCCGCGCTCCGTACGACCCTGCTCCCGGGTCTGCTCGGCGCGCTCCGCCGCAACGACAGCCGCGGCAGCCACGACCTGGCGCTCTTCGAGACCGGTCTGGTCTTCCGGCCCGGGGGACAGCCCGGCGTCGCCGTCCGGCTGCCCGTCGACCGCCGCCCCACCGACGAGGAGATCGCCACGGTCAACGCCGCGCTGCCCGCGCAGCCGCGCCGCGCCGCCGTCGTCCTCGCCGGCGCGCGCGAACAGGCCGGCTGGTGGGGCAAGGGCCGTCCGTCCGACTGGGCGGACGCGATCGAGGCCGGCCGGACCGTGGCCGCCGAGGCCGGGGTCGAGCTGATCATCAGCGCCGACCAGCAGGCGCCCTGGCACCCGGGCCGCTGCGCCGCGTTCCACGTCGAGGTGGACGGCGAGAAGGTCCTCGTCGGCCACGCAGGCGAACTCCACCCGCGTGTGGTGAAGGCGTTCGGCCTCCCGGCCCGCTCCTGCGCGATGGAGATCGACCTGGACCTCCTGGAGAAGGCGAACGAGGGTCCCGTGAAGGCCCCCCGGATCTCCTCCTTCCCGGTCGCCACCCAGGACGTCGCCCTCGTCGTCGCCGCCGGTGTCCCGGCCGCCGAGGTCGAGGCCGCCCTCACCGAGGGCGCGGGTGAACTCCTCGAGTCCATCCGGCTGTTCGACGTCTACACCGGCGACCAGCTCGGCGAGGGCAGCAAGTCCCTGGCATACGCCCTGAAGTTCCGCGCCCCGGACCGCACCCTGACGGTCGACGAGGCCAGCGCGGCGCGCGACGCCGCGGTGGCCCTGGCCGCCGAGCGCACGGGCGCCGTCCTGCGCGGCGCCTGAGCGGCACGGCACAGCTCCACCAGGAGGGCCGCCCCGGGATGTTCCCGGGGCGGCCCTCCGCCGTGTGACCTGAACTCGTAGACCGCTCGGGGTGCGGCCGTACGCGCGCGTGGGACGCCTGGCGGAGGGCGTGCCGCACCACACGGCCGGCCGGCCCGCCGACGACGTCGCGCCGCTCGTCGTGCGCGACGACCGTGTCGGGGTGCCGGCGCAGCCCGCCGAACCCGGGCTGCGCCGTCCCCGGCCCGCCCCCTCCTCCCACTGCTGAGCGGAGGGGCCGGGGCCGGTGCCGCCCGCCCCGCCACGGAGTGTCGGGCAGATCAGCGGGGCGGGCGGCGCGGACCGGGCGGCCGCGTTGTACGAGGGGGAGCCGGCGGCCCGGTCGTCGCCTTGCGGCGAGAAGGACAGTCAACCGGGGCCGGGGCGGGCACGGCAGAGTGCGCGGACCGGGTGAACGGGTACTTCGTTCACACCCCGTGCGAAATCGGCCACCGCTACGCTGAGTTCGCCGAGCGCGCGGAGCGGCCGTGCGAGCGACCGGAGCGGTCATGCAGCCCAACACCTTGCTCGACGCCCTGCTCGACGAAGCGGGCGTCTCGAACGCCGGCCTGGCCGCCCGTGTGAACCGCGCGGGCCGGGCCAGGGGCCTCGCCCTGCGGTACGAACACACCGCCGTGGCCCGCTGGTTGAAGGGCCAGCGGCCGCGCGGCCAGGTCCCCGACCTGATCTGCGAGGTGCTCGCCGCCCGGCTGCACCGGCAGGTCACCCTGGACGACATCGGTCTCGGGGTGCCGGGCGGCCCTCCGCCGGAAGCCGGATCGCCGCTCTCCGGCTTCGTGGAGCGGGCGGCCGCGCTGTGGCGCTCCGACGAGCAGCAGCGGCCGCACATCGTCGCCGCCCCGACCGTGACCGGCACCCCGGCGGTGATGCCGGTGTGGGAGTGGGAGAACCCTCCGGAGGACGCGGACGTCTCCCGTACGGGCCGGACGACGGTCTCGGCGGCCGACATCGCCGTCCTGAGCGCCGCCCGGTCGCACTACGAGCAGATGTACCGGCGGACCGGCGGCATCGCGACCCGGGCGCGGATCGTCGGCTTCCTCACCACCGAGACCGCGCCGCTGCTCCGCGGCGCGTACGGCGACGCCCTCGGCCGGCAACTGCACCGGGCCACCGGCGGGCTCGTCGCGGTGGCCGGGATCTGCGCGTACGACGCGGACGCGCACGGTCTCGCCCAGCGCTACTTCCACCAGGCGTTGCGGCTCGCGAAGGCGAGCGGGGACCGGGGGCTCGGCGCGTACGTGATCGCGCTGCTCGTCAACCAGTCGCTGTTCATGGGGGAGTACCGGCAGGCCGTGGCGTTCGCGGAGGCGGCGCTGCGGGCGGCCGGGCGGCAGATCACCCCGGCGCTCGCCGCCGACCTGACGGCGATGCAGGCGAAGGCGTACGCGCGTCTGGGCGACGGCGCGTCCGCGCTGGCCTGCGTCAGACGGGCCGAGACGGCGGCGGGACGGATCAGTCCCGGGGAGGAGCCGGCCGAGACCGGCTACGTCCAGCCGGGGTTCGTCAACGTGCAGGTGGCGGAGGCCCTGCTCGGTCTGGGTGAACTCCGGGCGGCCCACGAGCACGCGGCGGCCGCGGTCGGGACGCCCTCGCACGACCGGGGCAGGGTGCACCGGCTCGCCATGCTGTGCCAGATCGAGCTGCGGCAAGGAGAGGCCGACCGGGCGGCGCGCACCGCGGTGGAGATGACGGAGCGGGCGCGCGGGATGGAGTCGCGGCGGCTGCGGGACCGGCTGACGCAGGTGCGGGAGCGTCTCCTCGCGAGCGGCGCCGGGGACGCCCGGGAGGCCGCCGCTCTCATCGAAGGGGCGCTGCGCGTTCCCCTCTGAACCGCCAACTGCTGCGATATTGCCACCAGACAAGCACCGACCGATCGGAAGGTGGCAAGAACGTGCAGTGGACGAAACTGAGTGAACGCTCCGTCTATGAGAATCGCTGGTTCCGGGTGAACCTCGCGGACGTCGAACTCCCGGACGGCCGCCACCTCGACCACTATCTGATCCGGCTCCGCCCGGTCGCCGTCGCGACGGCCGTCAACGAGGCCGACGAAGTCCTGATGCTCTGGCGCCACCGCTTCATCACCGACAGCTGGGGCTGGGAACTGGCCGCCGGCGTCGTCGAGGACGGCGAGGACGTCGAGGCCGCCGCCGCCCGCGAGATGGAGGAGGAGACCGGCTGGCGGCCGGGGCCGCTGCGCCATCTCCTCACCGTCGAACCCTCGAACGGCCTCACCGACGCCCGCCACCACCTCTACTGGGCGGAGCGGGCCACCTACACGGGACCGCCCGAGGACGCGTTCGAGTCCTCACGGCGGGCCTGGGTCCCGCTGAAGCAGGTGCCCGACATGATCGCCCGGGGCGAGATCCCGGCCGCCAACATGGCGGCCGGACTGCTGATGCTCCACCATCTGCGCCTCGGCTGAGGGGTGGGGCGGAAGGTGTGCCGGACGGCCCGTACCTGTGCGGGTGTACGGGCCGTCCGGCCGGAGTGACGGCGTCAGGGGTCGGACGCCGGACTCCGGGTCTGGGGAGAACCGGCGGTCCAGGACCTCCGGGTCTGGGGAGAACCGGTGGTTCAGGAGTACGGGTAGAAGCCCGAGCCCGTCTTCCGGCCCAGCCGGCCCGCGTCCACCATGCGCTGGAGCAGCGGGGGAGCGGCGTACAGCGGCTCCTTGAACTCGTAGTACATCGAGTCCGCGATCGACGCGATCGTGTCCAGACCGATCAGGTCGGAGAGCTTCAGCGGGCCCATCGGGTGGGCGCAGCCGAACTCCATGCCGTTGTCGATGTCCTCGCGGCTCGCGATGCCCGACTCGAACATCCGGATCGCCGAGAGGAGGTACGGCACGAGCAGCGCGTTGACCACGAAGCCGGAGCGGTCCTGGGCACGGATCGCGTGCTTGCCGAGCACCTTCTCCGCGAAGGCCTGGGCCCGGCTGATCGTGCCCTCGGAGGTGGTGAGGGCCGGGATCAGCTCGACGAGCTTCTGCACCGGGGCCGGGTTGAAGAAGTGGATGCCGATGACCTGGTCGGGGCGGGAGGTCGCCACGGCCAGCTTGACCAGCGGGATGGAGGAGGTGTTCGAGGCCAGGATGGCGTCCGGCCGGGTCATCACCTGGTCGAGGACCTGGAAGATCTCGGTCTTGACCTGCTCGTTCTCCACGACCGCCTCGATGACGAGGTCGCGGTCGGCGAACTCGCCGAGGTCGGTGGTGAAGCTGAGGCGGGCGAGCGTCGCGTCCCGCTCCTCCTCGCTGATCTTGCCGCGTTCGGCGGCCTTGTTCAGCGAGTTGTAGAGCCGTGTGCGGCCGATCTCCAGCGCCTCGCCGGTGGTCTCGGCGACCCTCACCTCGAGCCCGCTCCGGGCACACACCTCCGCGATGCCCGCGCCCATCTGGCCGCAGCCCACCACTCCGACGCGCTCAATGTCGGCCATGGAGTCCGTCACCTCGTGCCTTTCGCTCTTCTCCGGCGGCGGGGGCCCGTGTGATTCCGGATGCGTCCGCCTCTACCCCCACGACGTTACCGCTCATTAACCGATGATCGATCGTCCGGGGCGGGCATGCTCTCCCGGTGCGTGTGACGTATCCGACAGAGGAGGGGTACAAGTGCGGCCTTTCGGCAGAAGAGGGTTCGTGGCCGGTGCCGCCGGAGCGGCGCTCGCCGTGACGGGAACGACAGGGGCGTCGGTGGCCGGCGCCGCGCAGCCGGTACGGGGGGAGGCGCACCGCCGACGGGAGTTCCGCGGCATGTGGCTGGCGACGGTCGCCAACCGCGACTGGCCCTCCCGGGCCGGGCTGACCGCCGAGGAGCAGCGCGCCGAGCTGCTCGGCCACCTGGACACGGCCGTCGGGCGCCGGCTCAACACGGTGGTCCTCCAGGTCCGGCCCACCGCGGACGCGCTGTGGCCCTCGCCGTACGAGCCGTGGGCGGAGTGCCTGACCGGGACGCAGGGCCGGGACCCCGGCTGGGACCCGCTGGGCACGGCCGTCGAGGAGGCCCACGCGCGGGGGCTCCAGCTGCACGCCTGGTTCAACCCGTACCGCGTGGCGAATCACACGGACCCGGGCCGGCTGGTCGCCGGCCATCCGGCCCGGCTCCATCCGGAGTGGGTGGTGCCGTACGGCGGGAGGCTCTACTACGACCCGGGGCTGCCCGAGGTCCGCGGCTTCGTCCAGGACGCGATGCTGGACGCCCTGCGCCGCTACGACATCGACGCCGTGCACTGGGACGACTACTTCTATCCGTACCCGGTGGCCGGGCAGGTCTTCGCCGACGACGAGGCGTACGGGCGGTACGGGGGTGACTTTCCCGACAAGGCGTCCTGGCGCCGCCACAACATCGATCTCCTGGTCTCGGAGATGTCCGCGCGGATCAAGGAGACCAAGAGGGGGACGGCCTTCGGGACGAGCCCTTTCGGGGTCTGGCGGAACATCGCCACCGACCCCGAGGGCTCGGACACCAGCGCCGGTGTCCAGACCTACGACGACCTGTACGCCGACACCCGGAAGTGGGTCCGGGAGGGCTGGGTCGACCACGTGATCCCGCAGTTGTACTGGAACATCGGGCTGCCCGCCGCCGACTACGCCAAGCTGCTGCCCTGGTGGGACGCGGTGGTCCGGGACACGGGCGTCGGCCTCTACATCGGCGAGGCGCTCTACAAGGCGGGCGATCCCGCCCAGCCCGCGGCCTGGCAGGACCCGGGGGAACTCTCACGCCACCTGGAGCTGGCCCGCACGTACCCCTCGGTGGGCGGTCACTGCTTCTTCTCGGGGAAGGACGTGGCCGCGGACCCGATCGGGGCGATGAGCACCGTGGTGTCCGATCACTACCCGACCCGGGTCCGTCCACCGAGGTAGGAACTCAGCCGGTCCCCGCCTCAGGGTGGTGGCGTACGACGGTGTCGGGGCCCGGCGACATCAGGGCCTCGTGGCCGTCGTCGTCGAACTTCACGCGGTACGGGGGAGTGCCGTTCTCCCCCAGTACCTGAAGGACCTCGGCCGTGCGGTCGTGATGACCGACGGTCCGGCCGTGTACCAGCAGCTTGTCGCCCACGCTCGCCTGCATCGGGGGCCTCCTCGCGACCGGGCCTGTCCTGTCCTGTCCTGCGCAGGGTCTTGTCTGCCATTGTGACCCGCCCGGCCCGGATCCGTCGCGCCGGCTCTGCGCCCCCGGCGGGACCGCGAGGGGGACCTGCGCGCCCGGGGCACCGCCTCCCCGGCCACCCCTCGGCGGTGCACCGCCGCTCCCGCCCGCCCCCGGCTCCGGTCCCGCGGCGCCTCCGGCAAATTCGCCTGACAAGCCCCCGCCGTCCTGGAAGCCTGCGCTCATGAGCGACAGCACCCTTCCCGAGGACCCCGTCACGCACGGGGCGTACGAGATCTCGTCCGACCCCGCCCGGATCGACGCGGCCCGCGTCCACCACTGGATCTCCACCGACGCCTACTGGGCCCTCGGCCGGCCTCGGGAGAAGCAGGACCGGGCCATCGCGGGCTCGCTCAACCTCGGCGCGTACCACCGGGAGACCGGCGAGATGAGCGCCTACGCGCGCGTGGTCACCGACTACGCCACCTTCGCGTGGCTCTGCGACGTCTACGTCGACCGCCCGGCCCGCGGCACCGGCCTCGGCACCGCGCTCGTCACCGCCGTCCGGGACCTCCTGGAGCCGTACGGGCTGAACCGCATCATGCTCGCCACCGCCGACGCGCACGGCGTGTACGAGAAGGTGGGTTTCGCACCGCTGCGGGATCCGGACAAGTGGATGGCTCTCGGGCGGCAGTAGAGCCGGACCCCTCCGCTCCCGCGAAACCACCCTTGACCAGGGGCGCCACCGTACCCGGCCGGAAGCGGCTAGCCTGAGACCACGATGAACCGTTTGAGCACGTCATGGGGCGCCTTCACGCTGACCCGCTTCCCCGAGGACCCGCGCGACCAGCTGCGCGCCTGGGACGCGGCCGACGAGTACCTCCTCGGGCACCTGGCCGAGACCGGTACCGACCTGTCCGGCACCGTCGCCGTCCTCGGCGACCGCTGGGGAGCCCTCGTCACCGCGCTGCGGGCCGCCGGACCCCGCGAACTCGTCCAGATCTCCGACTCGTACCTCGGCGGGCAGGCGACCCGGGCCAACCTCGCCCGCGCCGGAGCCGCCCCGGACGCCGTCCGGCTGCTCACCACCCAGGACCCGCCGCCCGAGCGGATCGACGTGCTCCTCGTCCGCGTCCCCAAGAGCCTCGCGCTCCTGGAGGACCAGCTGCACCGGCTCGCGCCCGCCGTGCACGAGGGCACCGTGATCGTCGGCGCCGGCATGGTCAAGGAGATCCACACCTCCACGCTCAAGCTCTTCGAGCGGATCCTCGGCCCCACCCGCACCTCGCTCGCGGTGAAGAAGGCCCGGCTGATCCACACCACCCCCGATCCCGCCCTCACTCCGCGCCCGAACCCCTGGCCGCACCGGTACGACCTCCCGGCCGACACCCCGGCGCCCGGCCTTCCCGGCCTGACCGTCACGAACCACGCCGGCGTCTTCTGCGCCGACCGCCTCGACATCGGCACCCGCTTCTTCCTCGCGAACCTGCCCGGCCACCTCGGCAGGGCCCGCGTCGCCGACCTCGGCTGCGGCAACGGCGTCGTCGGTCTCGCCATCGCCCTCGCCGAGCCCGAGGCGGAACTGGTCTTCACCGACGAGTCGTACCAGGCCGTCGCCTCCGCCGAGGAGAACTTCCGCGCCCACGCGGGCGAGGACCGCAAGGCCGAGTTCCTCGTCGGCGACGGGCTCGCTGCGCTGCCGCCCGGCTCGGTGGACCTCGTCCTCAACAACCCGCCGTTCCACACCCACCAGGCCACCACCGACCGCACCGCCCGCCGCATGTTCTCGGACGCCCGGCGTGCCCTGCGACCCGGCGGCGAACTGTGGGTCATCGGCAACCGGCACCTCGGCTACCACGTCACCCTCCGCCGCATCTTCGGCAACAGCGAACTCGTCGCCAGCGACGCCAAGTTCGTGGTCCTGCGCGCGGTGGCGCCCTAGCGGGCGTCCCCGAGGGACGTGATCCGCCGGATCGCGACCCTCGGGGATCGCCCGCGTCACACGGCGGCGCGACGAACCGGCGTCCCGCCCGGGGGCGCCGTCGGGCGGCGGCCCCGGGCGACCCGCCTCACGCCAGGCCGACCAGCTCCCGGTACTCCGCGCTCCACAGGTCCTCGTCCGCGTCCGGGAGCAGCAGCACCCGCTCCGGGCTCAGCGCGTCGATCGCGCCCTCGTCGTGCGTGACCATCACGATCGCGCCCGGATAGGTGCCCACCGCCGCGAGGCCCTCGTCGCGTGACGCCGGGTCCAGGTTGTTGGTGGGCTCGTCCAGGAGCAGCACGTTCGCGCCGGAGTGCACCAGGGCGGCCAGCGCGAGCCGCGTCTTCTCGCCGCCGGAGAGCACCCCGGCCGGCTTGTCGGCGTCGTCGCCCCGGAACAGGAAGGCACCGAGCACCGTCCGTACCTCACCGTCCGTCAGGTGCGGAGCCGCCGCCGCGAGGTTCTCCCGGACCGTACGCCCCGGGTCCAGCGTCTCGTGCTCCTGGGCGAAGTAGCCGAGCCGCAGCCCGTGCCCGTGCACCACCCGCCCCGCGTCGGGGGTCTCCCTGCCGGCGAGGAGCCGCAGCAGGGTCGTCTTGCCGGCCCCGTTGAGCCCGAGCACGACCAGGCGACTGCCCCGGTCCACGGCCAGGTCCACGCCGTCGAGGACCGGCCGATCCCCGTACGCCTTGGTGAGCGACACCGCGCCCAGCGGCGTCCGGCCGCAGGGGGCGGGCTCGGGCAGCCGGATGCGGGCGACCCGCTCGGCCTGGCGCGCCGGGTCGAGGCCGGCGAGCATCCGGTCGGCGCGGCGCGCCATGCTGCGGGCCGTGGTCGCCGTCGCCACCCGGGACTTCATGCGGTCCGCCTGCGCGTGCAGGGCGGCCGCCTTCCGCTCGGCGTTGGCACGCTCGCGCACCCGGCGCCGCTCGTCGGCGTCCCGCTGGGCGAGGTACGCGTCCCAGCCGGTGTTGTGCGCGTCCAGGGCGGCGCGCCGGGGGTCGAGGTGGAAGACCCGGTTGACCGTGTCGGCGAGAAGCCGCACGTCGTGGCTGATCAGCACGAGTCCGCCCCGGTGGGTGGCGAGGTGGCCGCGCAGCCAGCCGATCGAGTCGGCGTCCAGGTGGTTGGTCGGCTCGTCGAGCAGGAGCGTGCTGTCCCGCCCGTGACCGGCGAAGAGGATCCGGGCCAGTTCGACCCGGCGCTTCTGGCCGCCGGACAGCCGGCCGACGGGCCGGTCCATGAGCTCGTGGGGCAGCCCGAGGCCGGCGGCGACCCGGGCGGCCTCCGCCTCCGCCGCGTAACCGCCGCCCGCCTCGAAGGCGGTCTCGGCCGCGTCGTACGCGGCGAGCGTCCGCGCGTCGGGCGCCTCGCCGAGCCGCCGGGCGGCCTCCGCGAGCCGCCGGACCGCCCGGTCGAGGCCGCGCGCGGAGAGGATCCGGTCGGTGACGGTCACGGCGGGGTCGGCGGCGCGCGCGTCCTGGGCGAGATGGCCGACAGGGCCGGTACGGGTGACGCTGCCGGCGGCCGGGGCACGCAACCCGGCCAGGGTGTCGAGAAGGGTGGTCTTGCCGGCGCCGTTGCGGCCGACCAGACCGATGCGGTCGCCGGGGGCGACGTGGAAGGAGACGCCGGACAGCAGGAGCCGGGCACCGACGCGCACGTCGGCACCACGAACGGTGATCATGGGATAACGCTCCGAACGGACTTGAGGACACACGGGTGGCGTGAGTGCGGGTCCTCAGCTAGGAGATTCGGGGCGTGGACATGCGGTCGAGGCTAACGGAGCGGGCCCGCGGGCGCACCGGAGTTTCTCCCCGGCAGCGCCTCAGGAGTCGGGAAAGGCCAGGTCGAGCGCGCGTACCCGGTCTTCGCCGGTGGTGAGGGAGAGGGCGACGATCCGGTCCCGGCGCAGGGCGGCCGCGAACGCCGAGACCGGGCGGCCGGCGGAGAACCCGACCGCGCCGACCGCCCCGTCGACCAGCGCGGGCCGCGACACGTCCGTGCTCCGTGCGAAGGCGGCGGCCGTCTCGGCGACCGCGGCCGCCCCGTGCACCGGGCCGCCCTCGGAGTACGCGACGACACCCGGGTCGAGAACCGCCACCAGCGCGCGGACGTCACGCGCGCGTGCCGCCGCCAGGAAGCGGTCGACCACCGCGCGCTGCCGTCCCCGGTCACCTGCGGTACGGGCCGTCCCGCCGCCCCGGAGCCGCTCCCGCGCCCGTCGGGCCAGCCGCGCCGCCGACTCAGGGGACCCGCCGACGATCCGCGCGGTCTCGGGCGCGGGCAGCCCGAACACATCGTGCAGGACATAGGCGAGCCGCTCCTCCTCCCCGAGCCGCTCCAGCATCACGAGCAACACCAGCCACAGGGAGCCGACGCCGTCACGCCGGACGTCCGGCATCCCCGTTCCCCGCGCCGGAGCCCCCGTCCCCGGCGCCCGCGCTTCCCGTTCCTGGAGCCCCCGTACGCACGCCTCGCCCACCGCCGCCGTCAGCCAGGCGCGTACGGTCGCACCGTCGGCCCGCGCGAGGCTCGCCCGCGCCGCCGCGAGCGCCGCCTCGGCCTCCGCCGGCGACCCCGTCAGCCGTAGGGCGACGGCCCGCAACTGCTCCTCGTGGGCGTCGAAACGGCCGGTCAGCGCGGTCAGGAACGTGTCGTCGTGCATGGCGCATCACTCCTCGTCGGTTGCGTCACCGCGTTGACGCGAGGACCCGCCGGTATGTGACAGCCACCGGCCCCGGCCCGCGGGATCAGCCCCGTACGAGCTCCCGCGCCACGCTCCGCTTCGTCCCGGCCAGCTCCGCGTCGACCTCCGCCGCCCGCGCAGCGTCCAGGACGACCAGGGCCCCGCCCGGGGTGCTCCGCGTCAGCCGCCGGTGCCGCAGATGGGTGGGCGGGTGCGTCGAGTCCACCTGGTGACCGCGCCGCTCCGCGACCCGGCGCAGCCGCTCGTACTCGCGCTCCGGAACCGACGTGGCGTGCGCGGCCAGCCGTTCCCACAGGCCCTCGGAGGGATCCTCGCGCCGCGTCGCACCCCCGATCCGGGTCTGCGCCGCGACGGCCTCCCGGCGCAGGTGGCCCGCGACGCCCGGGGCGATGAGGAGCCGGTCCATCAGCCCGGCCGCCGCCTCCGTGCCCGCCGCGCGGGCGGCGGACGAGTCGGCGAGGTACTCGGCGCGCTGCGACTCGCGCAGGGTCAGGTGCTCCAGGAGGAAGAGGATGCCGTCGACGAGCAGCCGGGGCAGGGCGGTCACCAGGTTCACGAGGTCCTGGGCGAGGCTGTGGGCGCGCTCCGGGGCCAGCGTGTAGCGCCAGGTGCGGAGGGACTGGAACGCGCTGCCGACGAGCAGGGAGCGGCGGGTGTCCCCATGGGCGTAGTGCCCGAACTCGTGGCCCAGGACCGCGATCCGCTCCTGCGGGGACAGGATCTCCCAGAGGCCGAGGCCGATGTGGAGCACACGGTGCTGCCGGATGCCGTACGTGCTGACCGAGGCGTTGACGTCGGCGTCGATCACCACGGCCCGCACACCCGTCGTCCCCACGGTCCCCGCGACCTCGTCGAGCAGTACGAAGAGCCGGGGCGCGTCCGTCCGGCGCAGGAGCGACCGGCGACCGTCGTCCTTCGGGAGACGGGCGAACCGGGGCCGGAGCACGACGGCGAGGCCGATCAGAAGGCCCCCGAGCGCGGGCAGGGCGCCCCTGCCCCAGAAGGCGACGAGCAGCCAGAGGCCGCCGGCGAGCAGGGCGACGGTCACGCCGTGGACCGACACCGCGAGCGCCGTGGCCCAGGCGCCGGCCCGCCCCCGCCGGGTGCCCCGGCGGGGCCCGTCCGCCGTCGCGCCGGGCATGGCACCGGCGGCCGGGTCCTCGAGGTCGGCGATGAGCTGCTCCCCGTACTCTCGCGCGAGGCGCCGACGCAGGCGCTCGATCCGCCCCGGGGCCTCCTCGTCCCGCGCGCCGGGGTCCACGTTCCAGTCGCACGCGGCGCACCAGGTGACGTACTGCCCGCCGTCGGCCACCGGCTCCCCGCACTCGGGGCAGGCTCTTCCCGCCGCGCGAACCGCGTGTGCCGTCTCCGTCATTCCGTACTCCCCACCCCGGCGTGCCGCGCGGCACGCCCCGTTCCGATTCGCGCAGAGACTAGCGGCCCCCACACACCTCCCGAGCCGCTGGTGGCAGCTGCTCCGACCAGCGAAAAGGCCGGTCCGACACAAAGGTGTCGAACCGGCCTTCCGTGGCTGGGGAGCCGGGGCTCGTCAGTCCGTGCCGAACTCCATCGCGGCCCGGTCCAGCATCTCCTCGTCGTCGGAGACCTCGCCTCGGGAGGCGATGGCCTCGGCGCCGCCCTCGGGCATCTGCGGCATGGTGCCGATCAGACCGGTCGCGGCCGCCTGGGCGGCACCGATGGCGGGGCTGCCGGTGCCGATCAGGCCGAGGCCCGCGTACTGCTCCAGCTTCGCCCGGGAGTCGGCGATGTCGAGGTTGCGCATGGTGAGCTGACCGATCCGGTCCACCGGGCCGAAGGCCGAGTCCTCGGTGCGCTCCATGGACAGCTTGTCCGGGTGGTAGCTGAAGGCCGGGCCCGTGGTGTCGAGGATCGAGTAGTCCTCGCCGCGCCGCAGCCGCAGCGTCACCTCGCCGGTGACGGCCGCGCCGACCCAGCGCTGGAGCGACTCGCGGACCATGAGGGCCTGCGGGTCGAGCCACCGTCCCTCGTACATGAGGCGGCCGAGACGCCGGCCCTCGTTGTGGTACTGGGCGAGGGTGTCCTCGTTGTGGATGGCGTTGACCAGGCGCTCGTACGCGGCGTGCAGCAGCGCCATGCCGGGCGCCTCGTAGATGCCGCGGCTCTTGGCCTCGATGATCCGGTTCTCGATCTGGTCGGACATGCCCATGCCGTGGCGGCCGCCGATGGCGTTCGCCTCCATGACCAGGTCGACGGGGGAGTGGAACTCCTTGCCGTTGATGGTCACCGGGCGGCCCTGCTCGAAGCCGATCGTGACGTCCTCGGTGGCGATCTCGACCGAGGGGTCCCAGAACCTCACGCCCATGATCGGGTCGACGGTCTCGACGCCCGTGTCCAGGTGCTCCAGGGTCTTGGCCTCGTGGGTGGCGCCCCAGATGTTGGCGTCGGTGGAGTACGCCTTCTCGGTGCTGTCCCGGTAGGGGAGGTCGTGGGCGAGCAGCCACTCCGACATCTCCTTGCGGCCGCCGAGCTCGGTCACGAAGTCCGCGTCCAGCCAGGGCTTGTAGATCCGCAGGTGCGGGTTGGCGAGCAGGCCGTAGCGGTAGAACCGCTCGATGTCGTTGCCCTTGAAGGTCGAGCCGTCGCCCCAGATCTGGACGTCGTCCTCGAGCATCGCCCGGACCAGCAGGGTGCCGGTGACGGCGCGGCCGAGCGGGGTGGTGTTGAAGTACGCGCGGCCGCCCGAGCGGATGTGGAACGCGCCGCAGCTGAGCGCGGCAAGTCCTTCCTCGACCAGCGCGGCGCGGCAGTCCACCAGGCGCGCGATCTCGGCACCGTAGGTCTTCGCGCGGCCGGGCACCGAGGCGATGTCGGGCTCGTCGTACTGGCCGATGTCGGCGGTGTAGGTGCAGGGGATGGCGCCCTTGTCGCGCATCCATGCGACCGCGACGGAGGTGTCGAGGCCGCCGGAGAAGGCGATGCCGACGCGCTCGCCGGCGGGCAGGGAGGTGAGGACCTTGGACATAGGAAGAGTATGCATCATCTCGCATGGTCATGCAAAGGGGCTCTCGGGGACACCAGGGGGCGGGTGTGCAGTCCGGTCCAGGAGTGCCCGTATCCGCGTGACCGGCAGCGCCTGATGGCAGGCCGCCGCCGAATCCTCCAGCGGCTCCACCGGGCGGGCTTCGGAGAGCCCGGGGTGGGCGGAGGCCGCGAGCCGCGTGGCCGGGTCCTCGTGACCGGCGGCCGAACCGCCGGGTCGACGGGGAGCGTCGGGTCGCGGGCGGGCCGCGCCCCCTCGGCGAGGGCGTGCCCGAGCCTGCCTCGCGTCGGGTGCCCTCCGGCGGGGACCGCCGCGGAGCGGCAGGCTCCCGTGGTGGCGCGGCCGGTCGCCGCGTTCGTAGGTGAGGTCCGACCGGTCGGCGGGAGCCGGGGTCGCGCCGTCGGCGGCGACCGGATGTCGACCGGACGCCCGGCGCGCCCCCGCCCGGCGGTCGCCGCGCGTCGTTGCATAAAAGTTCGTCGGTACGTATAGTCATGCCATCCATGAGGAGGGTTTCGATGACGGTACGAGTAGCAGTGGCGGGTGCGAGCGGATACGCGGGCGGAGAGCTCCTGCGTCTCCTCCTCGCCCACCCCCACGTGGAGATCGGGACGCTGACCGGCCACTCCAACGCCGGCCAGCGACTCGGGGCCCTCCAGCCCCATCTGCTCCCGCTCGCCGACCGCGTCCTCGCGCCCACCACCGCCGAGGAGCTCGCCGGACACGACGTGGTCTTCCTCGCGCTGCCGCACGGTCAGTCCGCCGCCGTCGCCGAGCAGCTCGGGCCCGACGTGCTCGTCGTCGACATGGGGGCGGACTTCCGCCTCAAGGACCCCGCCGACTGGGAGACGTACTACGGCTCCCCGCACGCCGGGACCTGGCCCTACGGCCTCCCCGAACTGCCGGGTGCCCGCGCCGCCCTGGAGGGGGCCAAGCGGGTCGCGGTCCCCGGCTGCTACCCGACCGCCGTCTCGCTCGCGCTCTTCCCGGCGTACGCGGACGGTCTCGCCGAGCCCGAGGCCGTGATCGTCGCCGCCTCCGGCACCTCCGGCGCCGGCAAGGCCCTCAAGCCGCACCTGCTCGGCAGCGAGGTCATGGGCAACATGTCCCCGTACGGCGTCGGAGGCGGCCACCGTCACACGCCCGAGATGATCCAGAACCTCAGCGGACCGGCGGGGGAACGGGTCACCGTCTCCTTCACGCCCACCCTGGCGCCGATGCCCCGCGGCATCCTCGCCACCTGCACCGCCACCGCGAAGCCCGGTGTCACCGCCGAGAGCGTCCGGGCCGCGTACGAGAAGGCCTACGCGGACGAGCCCTTCGTCCACCTGCTCCCCGAGGGGCAGTGGCCGGCGACGTCGTCCGTCCACGGTTCCAACGCCGTTCAGGTGCAGGTCGCGTACGACGCCAACGCGAACCGGATCATCGCGATCAGCGCCATCGACAACCTCACCAAGGGCACCGCCGGCGGCGCCGTGCAGAGCATGAACATCGCCCTCGGGCTGCCCGAGGACACCGGACTTTCCACGACGGGAGTCGCTCCGTGAGCGACGCACGCGCAGCCACCGGTCTGCAGACGACGACGAAGCCCACACCCCTGAGCCGCGCGGGCGGAGACGGGGGCACCTCCCAGGCGTCGGCTCTGGGGGAGAACGGAGAAGCACAGTGAGTGTCACCGCAGCGAAGGGATTCACGGCGGCGGGCATCGCCGCCGGGATCAAGCAGAACGGCAACCCGGACCTGGCCCTCGTGGTCAACACCGGGCCCCGCCGCGCCGCCGCGGGAGTCTTCACCTCCAACCGCGTCAAGGCCGCGCCCGTCGTCTGGTCCCAGCAGGTCCTCGCCGACGGTGAGCTGACCGCCGTCGTCCTCAACTCCGGGGGCGCCAACGCCTGCACCGGCCCCAAGGGCTTCCAGGACACCCACGCCACCGCCGAGAAGGTCGCCGAGGTCCTGGGCGCGCGGGGCACGGAGGTCGGCGCCGGCGAGGTCGCCGTCGCCTCCACCGGCCTCATCGGCGTCCTGCTCCCCATGGACAAGCTGCTCCCCGGTGTGGAGAGGGCCGCCGCCGAACTCTCCGAGCACGGCGGCGAGAAGGCCGCCATCGCCATCAAGACCACGGACACCGTCCACAAGACCGCGGTCGTCACCAAGGACGGCTGGACCGTCGGCGGCATGGCCAAGGGCGCGGGCATGCTCGCACCCGGCCTCGCCACCATGCTCGTCGTCCTCACCACCGACGCCGACGTCGATGCCAAGGGCCTCGACGCCGCCCTGCGGACCGCCACCCGGCTCACCTTCGACCGGGTCGACTCCGACGGCTGCATGTCCACCAACGACACCGTCCTCCTCCTCGCCTCGGGCGCCGCCGGTGCCACCCCCGGCCAGGACGAGTTCGCCGAGGCCGTACGGACCGTCTGCGACGACCTCGCCCGCCAGCTCATCGGCGACGCCGAGGGCGCCAGCAAGGACATCCGTATCGAGGTGATCAACGCCGCGACCGAGGACGAGGCCGTCGAGGTGGGCCGCTCCATCGCCCGCAACAACCTCCTCAAGTGCGCCATCCACGGCGAGGACCCCAACTGGGGCCGGGTGCTCTCCGCCATCGGCACCACGCGGGCCGCCTTCGAGCCCGACCGGCTCAACGTCGCCATCAACGGCGTCTGGGTCTGCAAGAACGGCTCCGTCGGCGAGGACCGCGAGCTGGTCGACATGCGCTACCGGGAGGTCACCATCACGGCCGACCTCGCCGCCGGCACGCAGTCCGCCGTCATCTGGGCGAACGACCTCACCGCCGACTACGTCCACGAGAACAGCGCGTACTCGTCATGAGCAACACCGCGCGGAAGCACACCGCCCTCCCGAAGGCCCAGATCCTCATCGAGGCCCTGCCCTGGCTCACCCGCCACCACGGCAAGACCGTCGTCATCAAGTTCGGCGGCAACGCCATGATCGACGAGGACCTCAAGGCCGCCTTCGCCCAGGACGTCGTCTTCCTGCGCCACGCCGGCCTCAAGCCGGTCGTGGTGCACGGCGGCGGCCCCCAGATCAACCGCGCCCTCGACCAGGCCGGCCTGGTCAGCGAGTTCAAGGCGGGCCTGCGGGTCACCACACCCGAGGCCATGGACGTCGTACGGATGGTCCTCGCCGGCCAGGTCCAGCGCGAGCTCGTCGGGCTGCTCAACCAGCACGGGCCGTTCGCCGTCGGGATGACCGGCGAGGACGCCCACACCATCACCGCCACCCAGCACCGGCCGGTCATCGAGGGCGAGCGGGTCGACATCGGCCGCGTCGGCGAGATCACCGCCATCGAGACCGGAGCCATCGAGGCGCTCCTGGAGGACGGCCGGATCCCGGTCATCTCCTCCATCGCCCGCTCCCAGGACGACGGACATGTCTACAACGTCAATGCTGATACGGCGGCTGCGGCACTCGCTGCGGCGCTGGGTGCCGAGACCCTGATGGTCCTGACCGACGTCGAGGGCCTGTACGAGGACTGGCCGAACAGCGACGAGGTCATCAGCAGGCTCACCGCGAGCCAGCTGGAGAAGCTGCTGCCCGAGCTGTCCAGCGGCATGGTCCCCAAGATGGAGGGCTGCCTGCACGCCGTACGGAACGGGGTCACCACGGCCCGCGTCATCGACGGCCGGGTCCAGCACTCGATCCTGCTGGAGATCTTCACGGACGAGGGCATCGGCACGATGGTCGTGCCGGACGGCCGGGGCGCCCGGGACGACCGGGGTGCTCGGAGCGATCAGAGCGATCAGGGGGACGAATGACCGGCAACACGGAGCTGACCCAGCGGTGGCGGGGTTCGCTCATGGACAACTACGGCACCCCCCGGCTGCCGCTCGTCCGCGGTGAGGGCGCCAAGGTCTGGGACGCCGACGGCAAGGAGTACCTGGACTTCGTCGGCGGCATCGCCGTCAACGCCCTCGGCCACGCCCACCCGGCGGTCGTCGAGGCCGTCACCCGGCAGATCCAGAGCCTCGGCCACGTCTCCAACCTCTTCGTCGCCGAGCCGCCCGTGGCGCTCGCCGAGCGGCTCCTCGGCCTCTTCGGCCGGCCCGGCAAGGTCTTCTTCTGCAACTCGGGCGCCGAGGCCAACGAGGCCGCGTTCAAGATCGGCCGGCTCACAGGCCGCTCCCACATGGTCGCCACCGACGGCGGTTTCCACGGCCGGACCATGGGCTCCCTGGCGCTCACCGGACAGCCCGGAAAGCAGACGCCCTTCCTGCCGCTGCCCGGCGACGTCACCCACGTCCCGTACGGGGACGCGGAGGCGCTGCGGGCCGCCGTCACCGAGGACACCGCCTTCGTCATCATCGAGCCCATCCAGGGCGAGAACGGGGTCGTCGTCCCGCCCGCCGGCTACCTCGAGGCGGCCAGGGAGATCACCCGCGCCACCGGTACCCTGCTCGTCCTCGACGAGGTGCAGACCGGCATCGGCCGGTGCGGCCACTGGTTCGACTACCAGGCCCACGAGGGCGTCGAGCCGGATGTCGTGACCCTCGCCAAGGGTCTCGGAGGCGGCCTCCCGCTCGGCGCGACCGTCGCCTTCGGCGAGGCCGCGGAGCTGTTCGCGCCCGGCCACCACGGCACCACCTTCGGCGGCAACCCGGTCGCCTGCGCCGCCGGCCTCGCCGTTCTGGACACCCTCGGCTCCGGCGCGGCCCTCGATCACGTGAAGTCGGTCGGGGAGCGGCTGCGCCAGGGAATCGAGGGTCTGGGCCACCCGTTGGTCTCCCACGTCCGTGGTGCGGGCCTGCTGCTGGGTATCGTGCTCACCGGGCCCCTCGCACCCCAGGTGCAGCAGGCGGCCCAGGACGCCGGCCTCCTGGTCAACGCGCCCGCCCCCGATGTCGTACGGATCATGCCTCCGCTGGTCCTCACCGACGCCGAGGCGGACGCCTTCCTCCAGGCGCTGCCGGGGGTCCTGGACGAGGCGAACGGGCAAGGACGAACCGGAGAATGAGACGACGATGACCGACGCGCAGGAGAACGAGCACGGAGGGCCGTCGGTTCCGCAGACCCGCACCGCACGCCACCGCAGGATCGTCGACATCCTCAACCGGCAGCCGGTGCGCTCGCAGAGCCAGCTCGCCAAGCTCCTCGCGGATGACGGGCTGAGCGTCACCCAGGCGACGCTCAGCCGCGACCTCGACGAGCTCGGCGCGGTGAAGATCCGCAACACGGGCGGCGAGCTGATCTACGCGGTGCCCAGCGAGGGCGGCTTCCGCACCCCGCAGGCGCCGCTCGGCGAGTCCGCCAAGGAGGAGCGCATGCGCCGCCTCTCCGGCGAACTGCTGATCTCCGCCGAGGCCTCCGCCAACCTCGTGGTGCTGCGGACCCCGCCGGGCGCCGCCCAGTTCCTCGCGTCGGCCATCGACCAGGCCGAACTCCACGCCATCCTGGGCACGATCGCGGGCGACGACACCCTGCTGCTCATCAGCCGCGACCCGGCCGGCGGGCAGGCGCTGGCGGACCACCTGCTGAAGCTGGCGCAGAAGCAGGGAACCTGACACATCGGCAGGTGATCACCGCCGGCCCGCCCCGTGCCCCCGGACGGCCGCCGTCGCAGCCGCCCGGCGCGCGTACGAGGGCTGTCAGGCGGGCAGTGGGGGCAGCGGCAGCGGGAGGGCCGGCAGCCCGTCCAGGCTGCTCGCGATGTGGTCCTTGCGCGCGCAGTACGCGTTGAACTCCTCGTCCGTCTTCCGGTTGAAGTACTCGGCGTGGAGCGCGCGGTCCTCCTGGTACTCCATCAGGGGGACGGCGAACCCGCATGCGTCGCTGACCCGTCGCGCGCGGACCAGGATGATCGCCCGCGCGCTGCCCTGCCCCTCGACGGCCTCGGCCGGGAACCGCGCGAACAGTTCGCCCCACCGCGGATCGTCCCGCAGCACGGCCTCCCCGGTCCCGTGGACCCGCACGACGGTCGGCGGCCCGGAGAACGCGGTCCACATCAGCGTGATCCGGCCGTTCCCCGGCTCCCGCAGATGCGCGATCGTCTCGGCGCTGCTGCCGCCGAAGTCGACGTAGGCGAGGGTCAGTTCGTCGAGGACGACGAGCGTGCCCTTGCGCCCCTTGGGGGAGAGGTTGACGTGACCGGCGCCGTCGAGCGGAGCGGTGGCCGTGAAGAACACGGGCTGCTCTTCTATGAAGGCCCGAAGCCGCCCGTCGATATGTTCATACGTTTTTCCCATGGCCTCATTCTTTCCCGCGCGGACTCCCCGCGCGGGAGCGTCTCGGCGGCTGGAAGCGCAGCGGCGTAGGGCGCGTCAGTTTCTCAGCACAGCAAGGGCGTTGTGACGCAGCTTCGGCTCGGGGTCGTCGATCAGCGACCGGGCGATCGCCCGAAGTTCCGGACCGCCGTGCGCGGTCAGCAGCCGGTACGCCCCCACCCGCACGTGCCGGGGGTGCTCCGCCCCGAGCCGGGCCCGCAGTACGGCCACCGGCAGCCGGTCCGCCCACGGTACGAGGGCGGTGACCGTCTCCCGTACGACCCCGGGCGCGGGGTCGTCGAGGAGCGGCGCCAGGCGCGTCGCCACGTCCGATGCCTCCAGTACGCGCAACCCGGCCACGGCATGCGCGCGCACACCGGGGTGCGGGTGGTCCACGAGGCCCCACAACAGGGGGGTGTCCTCGCGATCGCCGCACTCGGCGAGACCGAGGGGCGCGGCCGGGGGCACCGTCCCGCCCGCGCAGAGGGCCCGGTAGAGCGGGGCGGCCTCGATGTCGTGCTGCCGCAGGACGTACCGCGCGCACGCCCGCACCAGGGGGGAGCGGTCGGTGAGGAACGGCTCGGCCTCGCCGGGCCGCCCGGCCCGCCGCAGCGCCGTCACACCGGCCGCCCGCACCCGGGGGTGTCCGGAGCGCAGCAGCGGCACGAGGACCTCGTCACCGGTCCCCGGGCCCGCCCCGGCCACCGCGCCGTCCGCGCAGACGTCCTGGACCACCGGGTCGGGATCGGTGGCGGCGGCCAGGGCGAACCGCTCGGGGGAGAGGTGCCGGCGCCCGACCGCGATGCGTGCCGCCAGGCGGCGGGTCGCCCGGTCCCGGCCGGCGAGGGCGGCGTCGAGCACGCGTGCCGGTCCCTGCCGGAGTGTCGCCTCCAGGAGGGACCGGGCGGCGTCCCCGCGCCGGCGCGCGGCGGTCCGCATGACGACGGGCGCCACGACGGCGATCGTGTCGGGCCCGGCTCCCGGAAGCGCGCTCCGCAGCAGGTCGCGGGCCGGCTCGCGTACCGCCTCCGCCCAGTCCGAGCAGCGGATCGCCACGAGGGGGAGCAGGGGCCCGAGGGCCGGGGCGGGAAGGGCGGCCGCGCGCCGGAGGGCGGCCTCGCGTATCCGGCCGTCGGGGTGGCAGAGCGCGAGGGCCAGCCGGGACTCGTCGGGCTCGTCGCGCGAGAGGTTCAGGGAGGGGAGCGGTGCGTCCCACGACCAGCGGAAGCGGCGGCCGGTCGCCCACGCGTGGTCCGGCAGCGCGGACGGACGGGTGCGGGCGAGTTCCCGGGCGGCCACGTCGAGGCCGGTCCAGGCGGCGGCGTCCGACGTGTCGATCGCCGAGGCGAGCGGGGCTCCCCGGGCCAGTCGGGTGGCCCCCGCGGTGTCCGTGTCTTCCATGGGCGGAGCGTAGGGGCAGGGTGACCTGGGGCGCCCCTGGATTTCGGCACCTCCGGACCCTGATTGACAAAACATACGGCGCTCCGCATAGTTATGCCTATCAGTATCGACCTCGCGTCATCCGCCCACGTTCGATCGAGGAGCAGCAGTGAGCAGCAACAACGGTGACGTCCGGCTCTGGGGCGGACGGTTCGCCGACGGCCCCGCCGAGGCCCTGGCGAAGCTCTCCGCTTCGGTCCACTTCGACTGGCGTCTCGCGCCGTACGACATCGCCGGTTCCCGTGCCCACGCGCGCGCGCTGCACAAGGCCGGGCTGCTCACCGAGGACGAGCTGACCCGCATGCTCGCCGGACTCGACCAGCTGGAGGCGGACGTCGCCGACGGCTCCTTCGTCGGCACCATCGCCGACGAGGACGTCCACACCGCCCTGGAGCGGGGCCTCCTGGAGCGCCTCGGGCCGGACCTCGGCGGCAAGCTGCGCGCCGGCCGCTCCCGGAACGACCAGGTCGCCACCCTCTTCCGGATGTACCTGCGCGACCACGCCCGGATCATCGGCGGGCTCGTCGCCGACCTCCAGGACGCGCTCGTCGGCCTCGCCGAGGCCCACCCGGACGTCGCCATGCCCGGTCGGACGCACCTCCAGCACGCCCAGCCGGTGCTCTTCGCCCATCACGTCCTCGCGCACGCCCAGGCCCTCTCCCGGGACGCCGAGCGGCTGCGGCAGTGGGACACCCGGACGGCGGTCTCCCCGTACGGCTCCGGCGCCCTCGCGGGCTCCTCCCTCGGGCTCGACCCGGAGTCGGTCGCGAAGGACCTCGGCTTCGAGCGCGGCTCCGTCGGCAACTCGATCGACGGCACGGCCTCCCGTGACTTCGTCGCCGAGTTCGCCTTCATCACGGCGATGATCGGCGTCAACCTCTCGCGCATCGCCGAGGAGATCATCATCTGGAACACGAAGGAGTTCTCCTTCGTGACCCTGCACGACGCCTTCTCCACCGGCTCGTCGATCATGCCGCAGAAGAAGAACCCCGACATCGCCGAGCTGGCCCGGGGCAAGTCCGGCCGCCTCATCGGCAACCTCTCCGGCCTGATGGCCACCCTGAAGGCCCTCCCGCTCGCCTACAACCGGGACCTCCAGGAGGACAAGGAGCCGGTCTTCGACTCCTGCGACCAGCTGGAGATCCTGCTGCCCGCCTTCACCGGCATGATGGCGACGCTCACGGTCAACCGGGAGCGGATGGAGGAGCTGGCCCCGGCCGGCTTCTCGCTCGCCACCGACATCGCCGAGTGGCTGGTCAAGCAGGGCGTGCCGTTCCGGGTGGCGCACGAGGTGGCCGGCGAGTGCGTGAAGGTCGCCGAGTCGGAGGGCAAGGAGCTCGACGAACTCACCGACGAGCAGTTCGCCAAGATCTCCGAGCACCTCACCCCGGAGGTCCGCACGGTCCTCAACGTCCCCGGCGCCCTCGCCTCGCGCGACGGCCGCGGCGGCACGGCCCCCTCGGCGGTCGCCACGCAGCTGGTCGAGGTCAAGGCGGACCTGGTGATCCAGCACGCCTGGGCCGAGGCCAAGAAGTAACACCCCGTACGAGGCGCCGCCGCCCTCCCACCCGGAGGGCGGCGGCGCCTCTTCGTATCCATCGGGCTCTCGAATGAGACATCAATGTCTCATTCAATGTATGGTTGTCTCATGTCAGTCGATCGCACCCAGGTGCTCCGTGCCGCCGCCGCCCTGCTCACCCGCAAGGCGACCGCCACCATGGACGAGGTCGCCCGTGCCGCCGGAATCGGCCGGGCCACCCTGCACCGGCACTTCGCCGGACGGGACGCCCTGGTGCGGGCACTCGAAGAACTCGGGCTCCAGGAGCTGGAGGCGGCCCACGACCGGGCCCGCACCGGCGAAGGACCCGCCGACGAAGCCGTACGCCGGCTCGTCGCCGAGGTCGAGCCCGTCGCGCCCCTGCTGTCGTTCCTCGTCACCGAGAACCAGCTCTTCGAGGGCGACCAGCAGAACGAGGGCTGGGAGCGCCTCGACGCCCGGGTGTCCGCGCTCTTCCGGCGCGGCCAGGAGCAGGGCGTCTTCCGTATCGACCTGACCCCCGCCTGGCTCACCGAGGCCTTCTACGGGCTCATCGGTTCCGGCGCCTGGGCCGTGCAGGACGGCCGGGTCGCCGCCAAGGACTTCCAGTACATGATCGTCGAGCTGCTGCTCGGCGGAGCGCGCAGGAGCGTGGAGAAGTGACCAGCACCGTCAAGACCTCAGGCCATACCGAGGGCGTGCACCGCCCAGGCCGGTGGCTCGCCCTCTCCGTGCTCGTCCTGGCCGTCCTCCTCGTGGCGGTCGACGCCACGGTCCTGGGACTCGCCACGCCGTTCCTCTCCGAGGACCTCGAGCCCTCCGGCACGCAGCTGCTCTGGATCGGCGACGTCTACTCCTTCGTGATCGCCGGACTCCTGGTCTCCATGGGCAGCCTCGGCGACCGCATCGGCCGCAAGAAGCTGCTCCTGATCGGTGCCACCGCCTTCGGCGCCGTCTCGGTCCTGAACGCCTACGCGACCAGCCCCGAGATGATGATCGTCGCCCGCGCCCTCCTCGGCGTCGCCGGCGCGACGCTGATGCCGTCGACCCTGGCGCTCATCCGCAACCTCTTCCACGACCCGCGCGAGCGCAGCCTCGCCATCGGCATCTGGGGTGCCATGGCCTCGGCCGGCGCCGCCGTGGGACCGGTCGTCGGCGGCTTCCTCCTGGAGCACTTCTGGTGGGGCTCGGTCTTCCTCATCAACCTGCCGGTCATGGCCGTCCTCGTCCTCGTCGGCGTCAAGCTGATCCCCGAGTCGAAGAACCCGAACCCCGGCCCCTGGGACCTGCCCAGCGTCGCCCTCTCCCTCGTCGGCGTCATCGGCGTCGTCTACGCCGTCAAGGAACTGGCCTCCCACGGCCTCTCCCTCGACGCCGGAATCGCCGCCCTGGTCGGCGCCGCCGCCCTGACGTGGTTCGTCCGCAGGCAGCTGACCCTGCCCGCGCCGCTCCTGGACATGCGGCTCTTCCGCCATCGCGGCTTCTCCGGTGCCGTCCTCGCCGACCTGCTGACCATCCTCGGCCTCTCCGGCCTGGTGTTCTTCCTGTCCCAGTTCCTCCAGCTGGTCCAGGGCCGCCAGCCCCTGGAGGCCGGACTCGCCGAACTGCCGGCCGCCATCGGCGCGGTGACGGCCGGTCTGATCGCCGGTGTCGTGGCCCGCCGCTTCTCCGTACGGTCCGTGGTGGCCGGCGGTCTCGCGGCGGTCGGCCTCTCCCTCGCCGTCCTCACGACGCTCGACCAGCACACCGGCTACCCGCTGCTCGGCGCGACCCTCCTCGTCGTCGGCGTGGGCGCGGGCTTCGCCTTCACCGTCACCGCCGACGTGATCATGTCCAGCGTCCCGAAGGAACAGGCAGGAGCGGCCTCCGCCGTCTCCGAGACCGCGTACGAACTGGGCGCCGCGCTCGGCATCGCCGTCCTCGGCTCCATCGTGACCGGCGTCTACCGGGACTTCGCCACCCCGGCCGGCGTCCCCTCGGACCTCGCGTCGGCCGCCCACGAGTCGCTCGGCGGTGCCGTCGAGGCCTCCGGCGGCCTGGCGCCCGGGACGGCGACCGCCCTGGTGTCCGCCGCCCAGGAGGCCTTCGTCGACGGTCTGCGGATCGCGGCCGGCGTCGGCGCGGCGGTCCTCCTCGCGGCGGCGGTCGCGGCCTGGTTCCTGCTGAAGGGCCAGAAGCTGGAGGAGGGCGTCGAGCACTGACGCACTCCGCGCACGCGAAGGTGCCCCGTACGGCCGACGGCTGTACGGGGCACCTCGATGTACGGAAGCGGAACTACGCGGCCTTCGCCTTGGTGGCGTACATGTCCACGTACTCCTGACCCGAAAGCCGCATCACCTCGGCCATCACCGAGTCCGTCACCGCCCGCAGGACGTACCGGTCGCGGTCCATGCCGTCGTACCGCGAGAACTCCATCGCCTCGCCGAAGCGGACCGTCACCCGGCCGGGGCGCGGGAAGCCCGCCCCGCCCGGCTGGATCTTGTCGGTGCCGATCATCGCGAACGGCACCACCGGCGCCCCGGTCATCAGGGTCAGCCGCGCGATACCCGTACGGCCCCGGTACAGCCGGCCGTCGGGGGAGCGGGTGCCCTCCGGGTAGATCGAGAAGATCTTGCCCTCCTCGAGCACCCGACGGCCCGTCATCAGCGCCGCCACACCGCCCCGGCCGCCGTCCCGGTCCACCGGGATCATGCCGACGCTGGTGAAGAACCAGGCCATCGCCCGGCCCTTGATGCCCTTGCCCGTCACGTACTCGTCCTTGCCGATGAAGTAGACCGGACGGTCCAGGCAGATCGGCATGATCATCGAGTCGATGAAGGTCAGGTGGTTGCCCGCGAGGATCACGGGACCCGTCCCGGGGATGTTCTCGGCGCCCTCCACGCGGGGGCGGAACATCAGGCGCATGACCGGCCCGAGCACTGCCTTGATGATCGCGAGACGGGACAACGGTTCCTCCGGTGGGAAGCGGGTCGCTCGAGCTGTCGAGCCGACGGTTGCAGCTGGCGACGATACTCGCGGGTCACCCCCACGCGCACATCGGGTTCACCGAGTGGATACACCGTGTTGACATGAGTTTCCGCCATGTTCGGCCCAGGTCCGCCGCCCGTAGGGGCTCATTGCCTAGCGTCGGGGGAACAGTTGACAGGTGCGGGACATCACACCGCACTCCCACAGGAGGATCCCTCATGACCCAGGGCGAACGCCGGACCCCGGCACGGCGCACGGTTATCGGCGCGGCGGGCGCCACCGTCCTCGGTGCCTCCA
This sequence comes from Streptomyces sp. NPDC034084, assembly GCF_055575535.1. Taxonomy (NCBI): domain Bacteria; kingdom Bacillati; phylum Actinomycetota; class Actinomycetes; order Kitasatosporales; family Streptomycetaceae; genus Streptomyces; species Streptomyces sp. NPDC034084. Next base: position 182,854 of record NZ_JBVISK010000007.1, on the reverse strand, counting down.
CGGCCCTCGCGGCCGGCACCGCCCAGGCCGCCGGCGCGGAGGGCAGGGCCGGCCGTGGCCACGGCTACCGCTCCCTGCCCGTCCCCACCGTCATCGGCCACCGGGGCGCCAGCGGTTACCGCCCCGAGCACACCCTCGGCTCCTACCGGCACGCCCTCGACCTCGGCGCCCACGTCGTCGAGCAGGACCTCGTCCCCACCCGCGACGGCCACCTGGTCTGCCGTCACGAGAACGACATCACCGGCACCACCGACGTCGCCGACCACCCCGAGTTCGCGTCCCGGAAGACCACCAAGACCGTCGACGGCGTCACGCTCACCGGCTGGTTCACCGAGGACTTCACCCTCGCCGAGCTCAAGACCCTCCGTGCCAAGGAGCGCATCCCCGCCACCCGCCAGGAGAACACCCTCTACGACGGCCGCTGGACGGTCCCCACCTTCGAGGAGGTGCTCCGCTGGGCCGAGGAGGAAGGCCGGCGCCGGGGCCGCGAGATCTGGCTCCACGTCGAGACCAAGCACCCCGGCTACTTCCGCGCCCTCGGCCTCGGCCTGGAGGAGCGGCTGGCGAAGCTCCTGCGCCGGTACGGCCGCCACCGCGCCGACTCCCCGGTCTTCCTCCAGTCCTTCGAACCCAGCAGCATCCAGCGCCTGGCGAAGCTGGTGGACGCCCCCGGCGTCGTGCTGCTCTCCGGGGCGAGCAGCCGCCCCTGGGACTTCGTCGAAGCCGGGGACCCGCGCACGGTCGCCGACCTGGTCACACCCGAGGGCCTGCGCTGGATCGCCTCGTACGCGCAGGGCATCGGCCCCACGCTCGACCTGGTCATCCCGAAGGACGCGGCCGGCCGGCTCGGCACCCCGACCACCCTGGTCCGCGACGCGCACGCCGAGGGGCTGATCCTCCACCCGTACACCCACCGCAACGAGAACACCTTCCTGCCCGCGGACTTCCGCAAGGGCACGGACCCGACCGCGTACGGCGACTCCTTCGGGGCGCTGAAGCGGTACCTGGAGACGGGGATCGACGGCATCTTCTCCGACAATCCGGACACCGCACTGCTCGCCGCCGCGGACCTCGCCGCCCGCTACTGACCCGCCGAGGGGGCCGTACGGGCGGACCGCCGGACCGTACGACCCCCTCCCGGGTGGTTTAGGACGCGCACCGCAACCACGGTGGCGCACCCCGGCATCGTGCCGGTCATGACCACCCCCGAGACACTCCCGGAGCCGCAGCCGCTCCCCGAGAAGCTCCCCGAGACCGATTCCGCCTCCGCCGCGCGCCCGGACCCGGACCCCGCCCCCGGCCTCCTCGCCGCCCTCGCCCCCCTGCTCTCCGCCGAGTCCGACGCCGAGGCGCCGGCCGCCGGTATCGACCCCGGCGACCTCGAACAGGCCGTCTGGCTCCGTCTCCTGGAGCGGCTTCAGGAGACCGGCACCGCCCCCGAACGGCCCGCCGAATGGCTGCGCCGGGCCGTCCGCGCGGAAGCGCGCCGCGCCCGCAGGACCCACGACCGGGAGCGCCCCTACCGGGACGAACCCGTCCAGGAGACGGACGGCGCGGAGGCCCAAGGCTCCCCGGAGAACTCCCTGCTGGCCGCCGAGGGCCGCCGCACGCTGCGCGCCGCCGTCACCAGGACGCCCGGCCGCTGCCCGAAGGTGCTCACCGCGATGCTCGACCCGGAGGACCCCACCTACCGGGAAATCGCAGGAGAGTTGGGTATCTCACAGGGCAGTCTGGGGCCGATGCGTTCCCGTTGCCTGGGATGCCTGCGCAGAATGCTGGCTGCGGAGGTTCCCGCCCCCGGTCGACGGGGAAGGGTGCGGTAGACCGGTGATCGACAGATGAGCGGGAGGCGTGCACACATGGGCCTGAGTGTGACCATCTCAGCGGCGGACGCGCGGGACGCGGAGCACATCCTGAAGCTGCAGTACCTGTGCTACCAGGGCGAGGCGGAGCTGTACGGAGACTGGTCCATCGAGCCGCTCACCCAGTCGCTCGACGCCCTGCGCGCCGAACTGGACGAGGGGCACGGCCTCGTGGCCCGGCTCGGCGACGAGGTCGTCGCCTCCGTACGGGCCCGCCTCGACGAGGACGGCACGGTACGGATCGCCAAGCTGATCGTCCACCCTCGCATGCGGCGGCACGGCCTCGGCGGCCGCCTCCTCGACGCCATCGAGCGGCACTTCGTCCCGGAGGCGAAGGGGGCGGCGTCCGCCAAGCGCTTCCAGCTCTTCACCGGCCATCGCAGCGAGGGCAATCTGCGCCTCTACCGCAGGAAGGGGTACGCGCAGGTCGGCACCCGCGAGCTCGGCCCGAAGCTCACCCTGGTGACCCTGGAGAAGGCCGCCTAGGCGGTCTTGGACCTCCGCAGCCACCAGATGCCGGTCAGCGGCAGCAGCACCGGGATGAAGACGTAGCCGTAGCCGAAGTCCGACCAGACCGTGGCGTCCGGGAAGGCGGACGGCTCCACCAGCGTCCAGGTCCCCACGACCAGTACGCCCGCGAGTTCGGCGGCGCAGCACACCAGCGCCGCCCTGCGGGCCTTCTCCCCGCCCCGTACCAGCGTGTACGTGATGAAGACGTAGACGACCGCCGCCACCGCCGACAGGCTGTACGCCAGCGGCGCACGGTCGAACTCGGTGGCGATCTGGTAGATCGAGCGCGAGACCGCGCCGACCGACATCACGCCGTACAGCCAGACGAGCAGCATGCCCGGGCCGGAGACGAGCCGGGTCTTTCCCTGGGTCTCGGTCGCGGTCATGGTCAGCCCACCGTCCAGATGTCGTAGAGACGCACTTCGAGCACGGCCAGGACGACCGCGCCGGCCGCCACCGTCGCCGAACCCCACCGGCTGCGCTCCGCGAGCGACATGAACGCGGCGATGGGCACGGCGCACAGGGCGCCGAGCAGATAGGCGACGAAGATCGTCGTGCCCTCCTCGGCCTTCTCGCCGCGCGTCAGCTGCACGATGCCGACGATCAGCTGGACCAGGACCAGGAAGGTGACCACGGCCATGCCGATGAAGTGCCAGTCCTTGGTCGGCTGGTCCCGGAGGGCGGCGAAGCCGCACCAGGCGGCGAGGGCGAGCGCGGCCACGGAGACCGCGACCGTCAGGGCGTCAAGCATGCGCCCGAGGGTATTACGGCCCGAATGACCGGTTGCCCCCACCCCCCGCGCGCGCAGGCCGCCGACCGGGCCCCACGCGGCCGCGTGGCCTTGGCCACACCTCGTACCCCACCGGCCGTCCGCGTCACGACCGGGCCAGGGCCTCTTCCCTTCAGGTCACGCACCGGAAGCCGCCCCACCCGGGGAGCGGGCGCGTCCGCATGGCGTCTCAAAGACGTCCGCTATTCGGACAGCCCGCTTCCCTTCACAGCCGCGCATGTTTTACTTGCAGACATGACCACGACGAGCAGCCGCACCCTTGCGACCGAGGCGAACACGACGCCCGGTGCTCGTTGTATGTGTCGAATGTGCGCCTTCTGAGGGCCCCCGCCTGAGTCTCGCGCCCCGAAGCGAGACCCCGACGGCCGAGCCGATCCGACCGCCGACCGGCGCCGGACCGTGCCTGCCCCGCGCACCGCTGCCGCCCGGCCACCAGCCGGAACAGCCTCCCCGTGCGCCTGACTGTCCGAAAGACGAATGCCCCGTGCACGACGGACCCCGCGTCGCGCACTCGACAGTGACGGAAACCCCTGTGATCACCACTTCGGGCCTGACCAAGGTCTACGAGTCGCGCGGCCGGCGGGTCACCGCTCTGGACGGCGTCGACCTCCACGTCCGCGAGGGCGAGGTGTTCGGTGTCATCGGCCAGAGCGGCGCCGGCAAGTCCTCGCTCATCCGCTGCGTCAACCTCCTGGAGCGCCCCACCTCCGGCACCGTGACCGTCGACGGCGTCGACCTCACCGCCCTCGCCGGAAAGAGCCGCCGCGCCGGCAAGGACCTGCGCCGGGCGCGCAGCAGCATCGGCATGGTCTTCCAGCACTTCAACCTGCTGTCCTCCCGCACGGTCAAGGACAACATCGAGCTCCCCCTGGAGATCCTCGGCGTCTCCGGCGCCGAGCGCTCCCGCCGCGCCCTGGAACTCCTCGACCTCGTCGGCCTCGCCGACAAGGCGAAGTCCTACCCCGGCCAGCTCTCCGGCGGCCAGAAGCAGCGCGTCGGCATCGCCCGCGCCCTCGCCGGCAAGCCCAAGGTCCTGCTCTCCGACGAGGCCACCAGCGCCCTCGACCCGGAGACCACCCGCTCCATCCTCCAGCTCCTGCGCGACCTCAACCAGCAGCTCGGCCTCACCGTCCTGCTCATCACGCACGAGATGGACGTCGTCAAGACGATCTGCGACTCCGCCGCCCTGATGCAGCACGGCCGGGTCGTCGAGTCCGGCACCGTCGGCGAACTGCTCGCCACCCCCGGCTCCCAGCTGGCGGCCGAGCTGTTCCCCGTCAGCGGCGCCGCCACCGGCCCCGAGCGCACGGTCGTCGACGTCACGTTCCACGGCGAGGCCGCGACCCAGCCGGTGATCTCCCAGCTGTCCCGTACGTACAACATCGACATCTCGATCCTCGGGGCGGCGATGGACACCGTCGGCGGGAAGCAGATCGGCCGGATGCGGATCGAGCTGCCCGGACGGTACGAGGACAACGTCGTCCCGGTCGGCTTCCTGCGCGAGCAGGGCCTCCAGGTCGAGGTCGTGGACGACACCGTGGCCGTCGAGGACGCCGCGCACGCGCTGGTCAAGGAAGGTGCCAAGTGACCTGGTCGGAGATGCAGCCCCTCCTGGAGCAGGGCACCGTCGACACCCTCTACATGGTCCTGTGGGCCACCGTCGTCACCGTCCTCGGCGGCCTGCCGCTCGGCATCCTCCTCGTCCTCACGGACAAGGGCGGGCTGCTGCAGAACCGGCCGGTGAACAAGGTCGTCGGTGCGATCGTGAACATCGGCCGTTCGCTGCCGTTCATCATCCTCCTCATCGCCCTCATCCCCTTCACCACCTTCGTCGTGGGCACCTTCATCGGCCCGACCGCGATGATCGTTCCGCTCGCCATCGGCGCCATCCCCTTCTTCGCGCGCCTCGTCGAGACGGCGATCCGCGAGGTCGACCACGGACTCGTCGAAGCCGTCCAGGCCATGGGCGGCGGCATCCCCACCATCGTCCGCAAGGTGCTGCTCCCGCAGGCCCTGCCCTCGCTGGTGTCCGCCGTCACCACCACCGTGATCGTCCTCATCGGGTACTCCGCGATGGCCGGCGCGGTCGGCGGCGAGGGCCTCGGCTCCAAGGCCGTCACCTACGGATACCAGCGCTTCGACACCACGTTCATGCTGGTCACCGTCGTCGTCCTGGTGGCGATCGTGACGGTCGTCCAACTCATCGGCGACGGAGTCGTCCGACTCCTCGCCCGCCGGGGCCGCACCGCGTAACAGCCCCCGGCCACCGAAGACTTCGTCCTTCGAAGAACAGCCCGGACTTGTTGTCCAGGCGTCCACCGCTCCACCGGAAAGAGGCACTCTTCGTGCGTAAGAACATCAAGCTCACCGCCGGTATCGCCGCCACCGCCGCCCTCGCCCTCGGCCTCACCGCCTGCGGCACCTCCTCGGACCCGTCCTCCGGCAAGGACTCGGCCGGCGCCGCCGACAAGCCGCTCGTCGTCGCCGCGTCCCCGACGCCGCACGCCGACATCCTCAACTTCGTCAAGGACAACCTGGCCGAGAAGGCCGGCCTGAAGCTGGAGGTGAAGGAGTTCACGGACTACGTCCTGCCGAACACCGCCACCCAGTCCGGCCAGGTCGACGCCAACTTCTTCCAGCACAAGCCGTACCTCGACGACTTCAACAAGAAGAACAAGACCACCATCGTCCCGGTGGTCAACGTCCACCTGGAGCCGCTGGGCCTCTACTCCAAGAGCCTCAAGTCGGTGAAGGACATCAAGCCCGGCCAGACGATCGCCGTCCCCAACGACACCACCAACGGCGGCCGCGCGCTCCAGCTGCTCGCCGAGAACGGCCTGATCACCGTCAAGCCGGGCGTCGGCACCAACGCCAAGCTCTCCGACATCACCGACAAGAAGGGCCTGGAGTTCAAGGAGCTGGAGGCCGCCACCGTGCCCCGCGCCCTGAACGACGTGGACGCCGCCGTCATCAACGGCAACTACGCCATCGAGGCCAAGCTCCAGCCGGCGAAGGACGCCCTCGTCCTGGAGAAGGCCGAGGGCAACCCGTACGCCAACTTCCTCGCCGTCAAGGAGGGCAACGAGAAGGACGCCCGCGTGCAGAAGCTCGCCGAGCTCCTCAACTCGCCCGAGGTGAAGAAGTACATCGAGGACACCTACAAGGGCTCGGTCATCCCGGCCTTCGGCGCCGTCAAGTAACGCCGCCGAGCGAGAACCGCGTCCGAGGGACCGTCAGACCGGCTCCCCCGTACAGTCCTTGAGCAGAAGGCCCCCGCACCCCGTCCGGTGCGCGGGGCCTTCGCCGCACCCGCACCACGGACTCCCGGCACACCCGCCACACGTCCCCCGGCACACCCGACCCGGCCATGCGCACCGGCGGCCGCATGCTGCATGCTGTGCGTTCACGGTCGATTCGGACGGTCCACGGCATGGAGCTGCGCATGACTACCACCTTTCCGGACATCTCCATCAACACGGACCGGCTGGTGCTGCGCGCGCTCGAAGAGGCGGACGTCCCCGCCCTCGCCGAAATGATGAACGACGAACTCGTGGGTGCCTGGACCGCGGTGCCCCAGCCCTTCACCGAGGCCGCGGCCCGCACCTGGATCACCGACTACGCCCCGACCGAACGCGCCGCGGGCAGAGGCATCGACCTCGCCGTCACCGAGTTCCTCACCCAGCGCCTCGTCGGGGTCATCCAGCTGGGCAACACGAACTGGCGGGTCCGCTCCACCGAGCTCTCCTACATCATCGCCCCCTGGGCCCGCGGCGAGGGCTACGCCTCCGAAGCGGCCCTCGCCACCGCCCAGTGGCTCTTCGGCGACCAGAAGTTCGAACGCCTGGAACTGCGCACGGCCGCCGACAACACCGCCTCCCAGCAGGTCGCCCAGAAGATCGGCTGCATCAGCGAAGGCGTCCTGCGCAACGCGTGCATAGCCCGCACCCGCACCGAGGACGGCGAGTGGACCGAACTGCGCACCGACTTCATCGTCTGGGGCCTCCTCCCCGAGGACCTCGACGGTGTCGCCGACCAGATGGCCGAGGCCGGCTACTCCTCGTACACCGACTGGAGCTGAGCCCGGGAGCGATCACGGGGTACGCTCGACACCGCCCCCGACCTGCGACAACACCACAGGGAGACTGACGACGATGGCCGACCGCGTCACGGTGATCGGCTGGGACGGCTCGCCCCTCACCGCGGCGGCCCGGTCCGCGCTCTCCGCCGCCACCCTCGTGGCCGGCGCCGCCCACCACCTGGCGCTTCCCGAGGTGCCCCCCGGCGCCGAACGCATCCGCCTGGGCAGCGTCGACCTCGCCGCCCGCCGCATCGCGGGACACCGCGGGACCGCCGTCGTCCTCGCCGACGGAGACCCGGGCTTCTTCGGCGTCGTCCGCACCCTCCGCGCCCCCGAGCACGGCCTGGAGGTCGAGGTCGTCCCCGCCGTCTCCGCCGTCGCCGCCGCCTTCGCACGGGCCGGCATGCCCTGGGAGGACGCCCGGATCGTCGTCGCCCACGAGCGCACCCTGCGCCGCGCGGTCAACGTCTGCCGCGCCCATCCCAAGGTCGCCGTCCTCACCTCCCCGGGCGCGGGACCCGCCGAACTCGCCCTCCTCCTCGACGGCGTCCACCGCACCTTCGTCGTCTGCGAGGAACTCGGCACCGACCGCGAACAGGTCTCCGTCCTCACCTCCGACAAGGCCGCCGACCACACCTGGCGCGACCCGAACGTCGTCCTCGTCATCGGCGGCGCGGCCGGCGGCGTCCCCACCGCCCCCTGGCTGACGGGCCAGGACCCGGCCGCGCGCATGGTCCGCGGCTGGGGCCTGCCCACCGAGGAGTACGACTCCGAGGGCGATGGCCCCGGAACCGGCCGGGTCCACCCCGGCGCGGGCGCGGACCCCGCCCTCCGCGCCGCCCAACTGGCCCGCCTCGGGCCCCGCACCGGCGACCTCGTCTGGGACATCGGCTGCGCGGGCGGCGCCTTCGCCGTCGAGGCCGCCCGCTTCGGCGCCGCCGTCATCGCCGTGGACGCCGACCCGGCCGCCTGCGCCCGCACCGAGCGTGCCGCCCGCCGCCACGGGGTACCCCTCCAGACCGTGCACGGCCGCGCCCCGCACGTCCTGGAGAGCCTGCCCGAACCCGATGTCGTACGGATCGCGGCCGGCGGCGTCCCCGTGGTCACCGCCTGCACCGACCGGCGCCCGGAGCGCATCGTCGCCCACGCCTCCACCCGAGACGAGGCCGAGGCGATCGGCGCCGCCCTCGCCGACGGCGGCTACGCCGTCGAGAGCCTCCTCCTGCAGACCGTCGAACTCGATCCGGACGACTGGTCGGAACGGCAGCGTTCCGTCGTGTTCCTGCTGTCCGGACGCAGGTAGGCCTGCCCCGGCCCCACCGGGGGCACCCCACCCGTGACCCGCCCGCCCCGCCGGGGCAGGTAGGCTGGCCGATTGTTGTACCGCGCCGGGACGTTCGACATTCTGTGCGTCAATGTCCCGAATGGGTGGCCGCATTGCGCCGCTGATGTGGTACGCGACAAGGGGGGACCGCGCGACGTGGCGCAGTCCACAGCGCACCGTGGCGAATCTCCCTGCCACGATGGCCGAGGGCCGCGACAATGAGTGGGTGTTCGCGTGTGCTTCGTGCCGCGCGGCGCACGCGCTCGTTCTAGTCGACGGGCGCAGGTCTGAAGGAGCACAAGCGATGGGCGAGGGGTACGCATGACGGACACCGGCCAGGTCCCGGGCGAGGGGCTGCCGGAGAACGCAGGCATGGTCGAGCAGCCGGGCTTCCCCGCTCCGGACGCGTACACCTTCCTGGACCCCTCCGAGCACACCACCGAGGACGACGACCTGCTCCTGATGCCGGGCGCCCAGGGCGCCTGGAGCGAGCATCCGCCGGGCGTCGTGCCCGCGCCTCCGGTCGCCGTACCGCCGCCGGCGCCCGCCGTCCCGCAGCCGGGCGCGCCGGAGACGCAGGCCCCGATGGGCGACCCTCTCACCGACCCGCTGCCGGACCAGCTCGCGGGCCCGCTCCCCGACGGGGTGGCGCTCGCCGACGTCCTGACCGCCCCGCAGGGCCAGACCCCGTCGCACGGCGTGCCGCACGGCACTCCGGCGCACGGCGTCCCGGCGCAGGCCACTCCGGCGCACGGCACCCCGGCGCACGGCACCCCGGCGCACGGCACCCCGGCGCACGGCACCCCGGCGCACGGCGTCCCAGTGGCCCCGCAGGAGCCGGTCGCCACCGAGCACGGCTACGAGCCCGGCATCCTCGACACCGGCGCCCACGAGGCGGCCGGCCGGGACTCCGGCTCCGTCGACCTCGGCGGTGTCCGCGTGCCCCCGCCCGCCACGGCCCCGACCCCGCCGCCGGCCCGGCGCCCGCTGCACATGGGCCCGCCGGTGCCCGACGCCACCGGCGGCGTCGTGCTCTCGCTCGCCGACCGCGGCCCCGCCGCCGCGCCCGCGCCGGCCCCGCAGCCCGCGCCGGCCCCCGAGCCGGTCGCGGCCACGGCCCCCGCCCCGACGCCGGTGCGGGACCCGGGCCCGCCGACCACAGGCCCCGAGTACTTCGAGATCGCGCAGGACCAGCAGCTCGCCCCGCAGGGCGCCGAGCCGTGGGTCGCGCACCCGCAGGAGCAGGCCGTCCCGCAGGCGCCCGCAGAAACGGTCGTCCCGACGACGGGCCAGTTCGTCCAGGTCGAGGGCTCCGTCCCGACGGCCCCGCACCTGGCCCCGGTCCCGGCCGCCGAACCGCCCCAGGCCGCCGAGCCGGCGCCGCTCGCCGAGCAGGCCCCGGCCGTGGTGCCCGAGGCGCCCGCCGCCGTCGTGGAGACGGCTCCGGAGGAGGAGCCCGAGGCCCAGGTCACGGTCCCCGCACCGCGCGAGGCCGAGCCCGAGCCCCAGGTGGTCGAACCCACCGCCGAGGTCCCGGCGGAGCCCGCCGCCCCCGAAGCCGCGCTGCCCGTCGTGGAGCCCGCCCCGGCCCAGCAGGCCGAGGCATCGGAGCCCGCGCGGACCGCCGAAGCCGCGCCGGTCGAGGCCCCGGTCGAAACCCCGGTCGAGACGGCTCCCGAGGTCACTCCCGAGGCCGCGGAGACCGTCGCGGAACCGGTCGTGGAGGTCCCCGTGGAGGCGACCACCGAGCAGCCCGCCGCCGTCGATCCGACGCCGGAGGGTCCGGCCGAGGCACCCGCCGAGGCACCGGTGCAGGCCGTGGCCGAAGAGACCCCCGTCGTCGCCGAAGCCCTGCCCGAGCAGTGGGAACAGCCCGAGGCGGCCGTGGAACCCGCGCCGACCGAGCTCCCGGCCGAAACGCCCCCCGGGGCACCGGCCGAGGTGGAAGCCGAAACCGTCGAAGCAGTCGAGACCGAAGTCGTCGAGACGGAAGCCGAGGCTGTCGAGGCCGAAGCCGTCGAGGCCGAAGTCGAAGCCGAAGCGGAAACCGGGCCCCCGGCCGACGAGCAGACGGAGACGCTCCCCGAGCCCTCCGCCGGCGCCCCCGCCCCCGGTTACGACGACGCCGAGCGCGAGGCCGTGCTCCGCGTGATGCGCGAGCGCCGCGACATCCGCAACGGCTTCCGCAGCGACCCGATCCCGCACGAGGTCCTCCTGCGCGTCCTGGAAGCGGCCCACACCGCGCCCAGCGTGGGCCACTCGCAGCCGTGGGACTTCGTCGTCATCCGCTCGGCCGAGACCCGGCAGACGATGCACGAACTGGCCCAGCGCCAGCGCGAGGCCTACGCCAGGTCGCTGCCCAAGGCCAGGGCGAAGCAGTTCAAGGAACTGAAGATCGAGGCCATCCTCGACACCCCGGTGAACATCGTCGTGACCGCCGACCCCACCCGGGGCGGCCGCCACACGCTGGGCCGCTACACGCAGCCGCAGATGGCCCCGTACTCCTCGGCGCTCGCCGTCGAGAACCTCTGGCTCGCGGCCCGTGCCGAGGGCCTCGGCGTCGGCTGGGTCAGCTTCTTCGACGAGCGCGAGATGGTCCGTACCCTCGGCCTTCCCGAGCACCTCGAAGTGGTCGCGTACCTCTGCGTGGGCTACGTCGACGAGTTCCCCGAGGAGCCCGAGCTGATGCAGGCGGGCTGGTCCAAGCGCCGCCCGCTGGCCTGGGTCGTCCACGAGGAGACGTACGGCCGCCGAGCGCTGCCCGGCGAGGAGCCGCACGACCTCCTCCAGGAGACCGTCGCCAACATCCGCCCGCTGGACGCCAAGGCGCTCGGCGAGGCCTGGGAGCGCCAGAAGCGCATGACCAAGCCCGCGGGGGCCCTGGGCATGCTGGAGATCATCTCCGCGCAGCTGTCCGGACTCTCCAGGATGTGCCCGCCGCCGATCCCGGAGCCCGCGGCGGTGGCGATCTTCGCCGGCGACCACGGCGTCCACGCCCAGGGCGTCACCCCGTGGCCGCAGGAGGTCACCGGCCAGATGGTGGCGAACTTCCTCGGCGGGGGAGCGGTCTGCAACGCCTTCGCGAACCAGGTGGGCGCCGAGGTCTGCGTCATCGACGTCGGCGTGGCGTCCGAGCTCCCGGCCACCCCCGGCCTCCTGCCCCGCAAGGTCCGCCCGGGCACCGGCGACTTCACCACGGGCCTCGCGATGACCCGTGAAGAGGTCCTGTCGGCGATCGAGGTGGGCATCGAGACGGCCCGCGACCTGGTCGCCGCGGGCAACAAGGCACTGCTCACGGGCGAGATGGGCATCGCGAACACCACCGCGTCCGCCGCGCTGATCTCGGTCTACACCGGCGTGGACGCCTCCGAGGTCACGGGCCGGGGCACGGGCATCAACGACGAGACGCACGCCCGCAAGGTGGACGTGGTCCGTCGCGCCCTCGACCTGCACAAGCCGGACCCGGCGGACCCGATCGGCGTGCTCTCGGCGGTCGGCGGCCTGGAGCACGCGGCTCTCGTGGGCCTGATCCTGGGCGCGGCGTCGCTCCGTACCCCCGTGATCCTGGACGGCGTCTCGACGGGCGCGGCGGCCCTCGTCGCCCGCGCCATCGCCCCGGAGGCCCTCGCGGCCTGCATCGCGGGTCACCGCAGCGCCGAGCCGGGCCACGTGGCGGCCCTCAACAAGCTGGGCCTGCGCCCGCTGGTCGACCTGGACCTCCGTCTCGGCGAGGGCACGGGCGCGCTGCTCGCGCTCCCCCTCGTGCAGAGCGCCGCGCGCGCGATGCACGAGGTGGCCACGTTCGACTCGGCGGGAGTCACCGAGAAGTAACACCGAGGCGCGTCCCCCACTCCCGTCGCGGGGTGGGGGACATCCGTCACACCCTGCAAACCCCAGGTCACAGCTATCGTGACCATGCACGACCGTGCACGAGCCGCTCCACCGCCGCAGCGGCACCCTCGCCCGCACCGCACGCTCTCCGAGGAGCCGCTCACCCATGGCAGAGAACGCCGAGCACCCCGCCTACCCCGTCGGACTGCGCCTGGCAGGCCGCCGCGTCGTCGTCCTCGGCGGCGGACAGGTGGCCCAGCGCCGCCTCCCGGCTCTGATCGCCGCAGGCGCCGACGTCACCCTGATCTCGCCCTCCGCGACCCCCTCCGTGGACGCGATGGCGGAGTCGGGTGAGATCACCTGGATCAAGCGCCGGTACGAGGACGGGGACCTGGCCGACGCCTGGTACGCGCTGGTCGCCACCACGGACCCGGCCGCGAACGCCGCCGCCTCCGCCGAGGCCGAGCGGACCAGGACCTGGTGCGTGCGCGCGGACGACGCGGAGGCGGCGACGGCCTGGACCCCGGCGACGGGCAGGGACGCGGGCGTCACGGTGGCCGTGCTCACGGGCCACGACCCGCGCCGCTCCGCCGCCGTGCGCGACGCGATCGTGGAGGGCCTCCGCGACGGTTCGATCGCCGCGCCCACGCACCGCTCCCGTACCCCCTTCGTCGCCCTGGTCGGCGGCGGCCCCGGCGACCCGGACCTGATCACCGTCCGTGGCCGCAGGCTGCTCGCGGAGGCGGACGTGGTCATCGCGGACCGGCTCGGCCCCCGCGACCTCCTGGACGAGTTGCCGCCGCACGTCGAGGTGATCGACGCGGCGAAGATCCCGTACGGCCGCTTCATGGCCCAGGAGGCCATCAACAACGCGCTGATCGAGCACGCCAAGCGGGGCCGGTCGGTGGTCCGTCTCAAGGGCGGCGACCCGTTCGTCTTCGGCCGGGGCATGGAGGAGGCGCAGGCGCTGGCCGCCGAGGGCATCGCCTGCACGGTGGTCCCGGGCATCTCCAGCTCGATCTCGGTCCCCGGCGCGGCCGGCATCCCGGTGACGCACCGCGGGGTTGCCCACGAGTTCACGGTGGTCAGCGGCCACGTGGCCCCCGACGACCCGCGCTCGCTCGTCGACTGGGCGTCGCTGGCGAAGCTCACCGGCACGCTGGTGATCCTCATGGGCGTCGACAAGATCGGCAAGATCGCCGAAGCGCTGATCGCCCACGGCAAGTCACCGGACACTCCGCTGGCCCTGGTCCAGGAGGGCACGACGGCGACACAGCGCCGAGTGGACGCGACGCTGGCGACGGTCGCGGAGACCGTCAAGGCGGAGGAGGTCCGCCCGCCGGCGGTCATCGTGATCGGCGAGGTGGTCACCGAGGGCCCGGACAAACCGGCGCGGTGAGCAGCAGCACCAGCACCGACCGGGGGAAACAGCTCCCGACCCGCACGCATTGGCACCACATCCCGGACAAGGCAGTATCACCTCGTGGCCGAACTCATCACCATCGACGACCCCGACGACCCTCGCCTGCGCGACTACACCGGCCTGACCGACGTCGAGCTCCGCCGCAGACGCGAGCCGGCCGAGGGCCTGTTCATCGCGGAGGGCGAGAAGGTCATCCGCCGGGCGAGGCAGGCCGGGTACGAGATGCGGTCGATGCTGCTCTCCGCCAAGTGGGTGGACGTCATGCGCGACGTCATCGACGAGGTCCCGGCGCCGGTGTACGCGATCCAGCCGGACCTCGCCGAACGCGTCACCGGCTACCACGTGCACCGGGGCGCGCTGGCCTCGATGCAGCGCAAGCCGCTCCCGGAGGCGGCCGAACTGCTTGCCGGCGCCCGCCGAGTGGTGATCATGGAGTCGGTCAACGACCACACCAACATCGGCGCCATCTTCCGCAGCGCCGCCGCCCTCGGCATGGACGCGGTCCTGCTCTCCCCGGACTGCGCGGACCCGCTCTACCGGCGCTCCGTGAAGGTGTCGATGGGCGCGGTGTTCTCCGTCCCGTACGCCCGCCTGGAGAGCTGGCCCCGGGGCCTGGAGACCGTACGGGAAGCCGGGTTCAAGCTGCTCGCGCTGACTCCGGCGGAGAAGGCGACCGCGATCGACGAGGCCGCCCCGCACCGCCTGGACCGGGTGGCGCTGATGCTCGGGGCGGAGGGCGACGGCCTGTCCACGCAGGCCCTGCGGGCCGCGGACGAGTGGGTACGCATCCCGATGGCCCACGGCGTCGACTCGCTCAACGTGGGCGCGGCGGCGGCCGTCGCGTTCTACGCGGTCGCGACGGGCCGCCCGGAGTCCTGAAGGTCCGGGGGCACTGGCCGGGCCCGCTCGAGGACTACCCCTGAAGGGCCTGCGCGGCGGCGATGCCGAGGGCCACGACGAGCGTCACGACCACGAAGACGAAGAGCCGCTGCCGCAGCAGCCGGGGGTTGGCGGGGCGGCGGCCCGTCGACGTGGAGCGGGCGCCGGGCCGGGTCCCGGGACGGGACTGCGGCCCGCGCGAGCCACCGGTCCGGGGCCCCGAGGGCCGGGACGAGGGATTGCCCCCCCGCCCCTGGCCGCGCTCGGACCCCCGCTCCGGCCCACGGCCGGGCACGTCCCGGTCGGTGTACCGCTCGGTGGGCCGCACGGTGTTCCGCTCCTCGGCGCGCTCCCGCTGCACCGGCGGCCGGGAGGCCGGCAGCCCCTGGGCCTCCCGCGCCGCGATCTCCTTGAGCCGCATGGACAGCTGAAGCGTGCTGGGCCGGTCCTCCGGATCCTTCGCGAGGCAGGCCCTGATGAGCGGCGCCAGCGCGTCCGGCACCCCGTGCAGCTGCGGCTCCTCGTGCACCACGCGGTAGAGCATGACCTCGGAACTGCCGTGCCCGAAGGGGGAGTCGGCCATCGCCGCGTACGCCAGGGTGGCGCCGAGCGAGAACACGTCGGTGGCCGGGGTGACCGCCGCACCGCGCACCTGCTCGGGCGCGAGGAAGCCGGGCGAACCGACGGCCGTGCCCACGTGGGTGAGGGTGCTGGCGCCGGTGGCCCAGGCGATGCCGAAGTCGATGATGCGGGGGCCCTTGGGGGAGAGCAGGATGTTCGAGGGCTTCAGGTCACGGTGGACGACCCCGGCCTCGTGGACGGCGACGAGGCCCTCCGAGAGCGCCGCCCCGATCGAGGCGACGTCGGCGGCGCGCAGCGCGCCCTCCTCGGCGACCCGGTCGTGCAGCGAGGGGCCGGGCACGTACTGGGTGGCGAACCAGGGCCGCTCGGCCTCCAGATCGGCGGCGACGAGACGGGCCGTGCAGCCGCCGCGGATCCGCCGGGCCGCCGACACCTCGCGCGCGAACCGCGAGCGGAACTCCTGGTCCTCGGCCAGGTCGGGCCGGATCACCTTCAGCGCCACGCGCTGGCCGCGCCGGTCGGACCCCAGGTACACGACGCCCATCCCGCCGGCACCCAGCCTGCGGTGGAGCCGGAACGACCCGACGATCCGCGGATCCTCGCGCCGGAGCCGCATCATCGCCATGTCCGTCCCCTCGTCCGTTCGACGTGGCACAGCTTACGTAGTGGCGCCCGCACGCGCTCATAGGCCGCGCCCTCGCACCGGGATCGATTGTCAGTACTGAGGGGGACCCCGGGGGAGCGGCGGCGTCGGCGGAGGCGCCCAACCCCCCTGCCCGGAAACCCACTTGACGTACGGACACGAATGCGAACGGACGCCCCGGAGGGCCCCTCCCGGCACCGCCGGACCCGGCCCGCGCTCCTGTTCGTTCGCCCGGCGCCCGGGGAAGTGAGCGATGTCACTCGCACGTCGTCCCCTCCGGGAAGACCCCGGCTTCCGGGCCCCCGTCTCCACCCAGGGGAGTACGTCGCACGGGCGGGCGTCATCCTCCGGGAGGCCCGGAAGTCGGTACGCGGGCATGACGTCCCGGCGCTTCCCGCTCCCTAGTGTGGAGGTCAAGCGGCGGGTGCAGCACTCGTCCCCCGAGGTCACGTACCCGCCGCGCCAGACACGACAGGAGAGGAACCATGGCCTACACGGCACCGCGGACGACCCCCCGGCCTGCCGGCCGCCGTCACCCCCTGGTGGCCGCCGCCATGGTCCTCCCTCTCGCGGCCCTGCTCGTGGTCGTCTTCGGCGGCTGGGAAGCGGTGGTCACACAGGCGTCGTCCGTGGGCGTGATGCTGGGGCGCTGAACAGCGCCCCGGACCCGGGAGAGCGGCCCGGGTCGGGACATCCGGCCATCAGCCCCGTGGGGACGGGGGTGCGGCGGACGGCAGCGTGGGGCCGGTCAGCTGGGGAGCTGACCGGCCCTCGCGCGTTCCCCGGCAGGACCGCACCCGGCGGCGGCCGGGGCGATCACCCACCCCGTACGCTCCCGGGGTGGACTCAGCACCCCCGATACCCCTCGCCTCGCCCTCCCCGCCCGGCGGCCGGGGCCCCCTCCACCGCCTCGCCGCCCTCGCCCGCACCGCCGCCCATCCCACCGGCGCGCCCTGCCGTTGCGCGGGCGCCCTCGTCGGGGTGTTGGCCGACCGGGACGACGGGACCGTCGTGCGGCACGGGACGCTCGTCGCCAAGGCGCACGAGCCCGGCACCGACCCGGAGGCCCATCGCGTACGGCTAGCCCTGGCCGCACACGAGGACGTCGCCGGCGTCTTCCTGCCGCCCCTGCCGCTGCCGCGGTCCGGCCCCGACACGCTCGACGGCCGCCCGGTCACCGTCTGGCCGTACGGCCCGCCCGTCGACCCGGAGCACCCCGAGGCGGCACCGTGGGAGGAGGCGGCGCGCCTCCTCGCCCTGTTGCACCGCACGCAGCCCCCGCCCGGCTGCGCCGACCGCCTCCCGGACATGCGGGCCCCCGCGAAGGTCGCGCTCGCGGTGGACCGGATGCGCCGTACGGCTCCGGACCACCCGGCGACCGTCACCGTCCTGGCTGCCTGGCGGACGGTCCCCGATGACCCGGCGACGGCTCACCGGCTCCTCTGCCACGGCGACTTCCACCTCGGCCAGCTGGTCCGGGCCACTCGCCACGAGGCCGCGACCGGTCCCCGGTCCGGCATCGACGCGCCCTGGCGGCTCATCGACATCGACGACCTGGGCCTCGGCGACCCCGCCTGGGATCTGGCCCGGCCCGCGGCCTGGTTCGCGGCCGGTCTCCTGCCGCCCGAGGTCTGGTCACGGTTCCTCGGCGCGTACCGGGCGGCGGGCGGCCCCGCCGTGGACGCCGACCCGTGGACGCGGCTCGACGTGCCCGCCCGGGCGCTGACGGTACAGACCGCCGCTCTGGCCCTCGCGAAGGCCACGGCGGGGCAGCGACCGCTCGACGAGGTCGAGGAAGTGATGATCGACACCTGTGCCCGCATCGCCGGACATCGAACCGGGTAGGCCCTTTCGGCGTCCACGTAAGGTGAAGCCACTATTCGAACGGCAATGTCAGGGAGTTGAGCCGAGCATGCAGTGTCCCAAGTGCCATGCGGCCATGCACACGTACAACCGCAACGGCGTCCAGATCGAGCAGTGCAGCGGTTGCCGGGGCATTTTCCTGGACTACGGAGAGCTGGAGGCCCTGACCCGCCTGGAGTCCCAGTGGGTCCAGCAGGCCCCGCCCGCCCCGCCGGCCTACCCAGCGCAGGGTGCCCCCGCGGCGCCCGCCTGGGGCGCCCCGCACCAGGGCGGCCACCACGGTGGTCACCACGGCGGCCACTACCGCAAGGGCGGCTTCGGGCGGATGCTCTTCTCCTCCTGACGGGGGCACGAAGAAGCCCCCGGCCGCGAGCTGCGGCCGGGGGCTTCTTACGTCTGGTGCGCGATACTGGGATTGAACCAGTGACCTCTTCCGTGTCAGGGAAGCGCTCTCCCGCTGAGCTAATCGCGCGGGTACACCCGGGGGTGCTTGTACTGTGTGCGCGATACTGGGATTGAACCAGTGACCTCTTCCGTGTCAGGGAAGCGCTCTCCCGCTGAGCTAATCGCGCGGGCGCACCCGAGGGGTGCGTGAACTGTGGTGCGCGATACTGGGATTGAACCAGTGACCTCTTCCGTGTCAGGGAAGCGCTCTCCCGCTGAGCTAATCGCGCGGGGGATCCGAAGATCCAGGACCCGAAGATCCAGTGGACGATACTGGGATTGAACCAGTGACCTCTTCCGTGTCAGGGAAGCGCTCTCCCGCTGAGCTAATCGTCCTTGGAGGTGGAGACGGGATTTGAACCCGTGTAGACGGCTTTGCAGGCCGTTGCCTCGCCTCTCGGCCACTCCACCAGGAGTGAATACGGGGGTCCGGGAAGATCCCCCACATCGAGCGGACGACGAGATTCGAACTCGCGACCCTCACCTTGGCAAGGTGATGCTCTACCAACTGAGCCACGTCCGCTTGTCGTTTCCGTTCCGCTTGCGCGTCCCGGCGACGAGTTGAACTCTAGCGGATTCCCGGGCCAGTACAAAAACGCGTTTCCGCAGCGTGCTGACCTGCACGCCCTTCACCGCGCCCGGCCGGACCTGCCGGAGGGTTCGCGCGGTGTTCACTCGCCGTGTCCCCGAGGTGGCGGGGAGCCCCCGCCGCGAGCGCCCCCGGCGCACCACCGTGCGCGCCCCTCGGTTCCGCTCCCGCCGCACGGGCCCATCAGGCCCCGCCGCACGACAGCGTGCCCCGCCCCGCCGGACCCTAGACTCGATGCGTGCACGACCTTGCTCCCCTGGCCCGCTTCGGCGGCCTCGTCGCGACCGACCTCCGGGACGTCACCCATGATCCCGAGGCCCTGGACTCCGCCGGCTTCTGGGCCGTCTGCGCGGACTTCGAAGGGCGCCTGACCTGCGCGCGCTTCGGGGACGTCCGGCCCGACCCGGTCCCGGCGCCGGTCCCCGGCGCCTGGCGCGGCCCCGCCGCCGATGACTGGACGTCCTCGCTCGACCGCGGTGCGTACACGGAGGGCGTACGGCGCGTGCGCGAGCACATCGCGCGCGGCGAGGTCTACCAGGCGAACCTCTGCCGGGTGCTGACCGCCCCCCTGCCGGACCCGGCCGGGGCCGACGTCGACGCCCTCACCGCACTCCTGGCCCGGGGCAACCCCGCTCCCTACGCCGGAACGATCCGCCTGCCCGCCCACGGCGTGGAGATCGCCACCGCGTCCCCCGAGCTGTACCTGCGCAGGGAGGGGGCCCTGATCTCCTCCGGCCCGATCAAGGGGACCGGCCGCACCGCCGCCGACCTCCTCCCCAAGGACCACGCCGAGAACGTGATGATCGTCGACCTGGTCCGCAACGACCTGGGCCGGGTCAGCGAGACCGGCACCGTCGCCGTCCCCGAACTCTGCGCCGTCGAGGAGCACCCCGGCCTCGTCCACCTCGTGTCCACGGTCACCGGACTGCTCCGCGAGGACGCCGGCTGGCCCGAGCTGCTCGCCGCGACCTTCCCGCCCGGCTCCGTCACCGGCGCGCCCAAGTCCAGCGCGCTGCGCATCATCGAGGCCCTGGAGACGGCGCCCCGCGGCCCGTACTGCGGAGGCATCGGCTGGGTCGACGCCGACGCGGGCACCGCCGAGCTGGCCGTCGGCATACGCACCTTCTGGATCGACCGCCCCGAGGGCGTGCTCCGCTTCGGCACGGGCGCCGGGATCACCTGGGGCTCCGACCCCGAGCGCGAGTGGGAGGAGACCGAGCTGAAGGCGGACCGGCTGGTCGCGATAGCGTCGGGCGCCTACGAGTCAGGCGCCTGTGAGGCGAGCGGAAAGGCCACTTCTCGATGAAACTCTGGGTCAACGGCGGGCTGCACGACGCGGAGACCGCCCAGGTCTCCGTACTGGACCACGGACTGACCGTCGGCGACGGCATCTTCGAGACGGTCAAGGCGGAGCGCGGCGAAACGTTCGCTCTCACCCTGCATTTGGAGCGCCTCACCCGCTCCGCCCGCGGCCTCGGACTGCCCGACCCGGACCTCGACGAGGTCCGCCGCGCCTGCGCCGCCGTCCTGGAGGCCAACCCGATGGAGCTCGGCCGGCTCCGCATCACGTACACGGGCGGTCTGTCCCCGCTCGGCTCGGAGCGCGGCGACGCCGGCCCGAGCCTGGTCGTCGCCCTCGGCGAGACCGGACGCCGCCCCGACTCCACCGCCGTGATCACCGTCCCCTGGACGCGCAACGAGCGCGGCGCCCTCACCGGTCTCAAGACCACCTCGTACGCCGAAAACGTCGTCGCCCTCGCCAGGGCACGCGAGCAGGGGGCATCCGAGGCGCTCTTCGCCAACACCGTGGGGCAGCTCTGCGAGGGCACCGGCTCCAACGTCTTCGTCGTGGTCGACGGCCGGATCCTCACCCCGCCCGTCTCCTCCGGCTGCCTCGCGGGCATCACCCGGGCCCTCGCCGTGGCGTGGACCGGCGCCGAGGAGACCGACCTGCCGCTGGAGGTGCTGGAGAGCGCCGACGAGATCTTCCTGACCTCGACCCTCCGCGACGTCCAGGCCGTGCACCGGGTCGACGGGCGTGAGCTCGCGGTCGCCCCCGGCCCCGTCACCGCCAAGGCGATGCGGGTCTTCGACGAGCGGGCGGCCGCCGATCGGGACCCGCGGTTCGCGTAACCCGGGGCCGGCTCGCGTAAATGCGAATGACGGGCGGCGGCCCGATGGGTACAACACCCATGATGACCACCACTCTGCGGCCGTCCGAGCCGCTTCAGCAGACGCCCGGCGGCGGCCGTGCGCGCAGCTACGACGTATGCGTGAACAGCCGCCGCGTCGGTTCCGTCCACGTCTCGACCGATCCCGCCTTCGGCGCCGCGGCGGGCGTGATCGAGGGGCTCCGGATCGACGAGCCGGACCGGGGACGCGGCCGGGGCACGGTCGCGGCGCTCGCCTCCGAGGAGGTGCTGCGGGGCTGGGGCTGCTCCGAGGTGCAGATATCGGTGCCCGCCGACGCCGAGGCGGCGCTGCGGATGGCCCGCTCGCTCGGCTACACCGAGCGCAGCCGGAACATGGTCAAGGAACTGGCCGCCGAGCCCCCCGAGCTGCCCGGGGGCGTCGAGGTCCGGCCGATGGCCCAGGACGAGTACGCCGTGTGGGAGGCGCGGGCCAAGGAGGGCTTCGCGCAGAGCTGGATCGACCGGGGCGTCCCCGAGGACCAGGCCCGCGCCAAGGCCGAGGACAGCCACCGCAGGTACCTGCCGGAGGGCCTCGCCACCCCCGGCGTCGCGATCCACGTCGTGGTACGGGACGGGCGGCCCGCCGGGCACCTGTGGACCGGCCGGATCGAGCTGGAACCGGGGCGGTGGGCGGCCTTCGTGTACGACATCGAGGTCGGCGCGGAGCAGCGCGGGCGCGGCTACGGCCGGGCGCTCATGCTGCTCGCCGAGCGGGTCGCGCGGCAGGCCGGGGAGGACCTGCTCGGACTGCACGTCTTCGCGGGCAACACCCCGGCGATCCGGCTCTACGAGTCCCTGGGCTACCGCACGACGCTCGTCAACAGCGCGAAGCCCCTGCTCTAGCGGCGGGAGCGGCCAAGGGCGGGCGGGCTCAGGCGGTCGGGTGCTCGGACGGCGAGCGGTCCGGCGCTCCGAAGCGGAGGCGGTGGGGCGGACAGGAGGCGGTGGGGCGGTCAGGCGCTCAGGCGCTCAGGAGGCGGTCCGCGATCTCCTCGATCCGCTCCCGCAGGCCTTCCTGGCTCTTGCCGCCGTCCAGGCGCTCGCCGCCGATGACGTAGGTCGGGGTGCCGGTGACCTTGATCGCCTTGCCCTCGGCCTCGTCGGCGTCCACGGTCAGCAGGTGCCGGCCGTCGATCAGGGCGGTGTCGAACTCCTCGGCGTCCAGGCCGAGTTCGGCGGCCACCTCCAGGAGGACCGGCTCGCCCCGCTCGCCGAGTTCGGCGGTCCTGGCGAGCAGCGCCTCCGTGTACGGCCAGCCCTTGCCCTGCTCGACGGCCTCCTCGGCGGCCTGGGCGGCGGCGTACGCGTGCTTGTGCTTGGCCAGCGGGAAGTGGCGCAGCTGTACGTCGAGCCGGTCGCCGTACTTCTCGCGGAGCGCGCGGACGTCGTCGAGGGCCCGGAAGCAGTCGGGGCACTGGAGGTCGAACCAGGCCTCGAGGACGACGGGGGAGGCGGGTGCGGTGGTGGAGTCGTTCATGGCAGCAGTCTCCCTCATCGGGACCCGGGAAGGAGATCCCCGCCGGGACGACCCGGAGATCTCCCTGAGACAGGGCCAGGGACATGGCCCCGGGTGGCTCGGGCGGTGCAGGATGGAAGGGACGTACCGCCCTGCCCCTGGAGGATCGCATGCTCGCCGAGACCATCTGTTCCGCGGTGTCCGCGGCGGGCCTGGGCATCGCCGCGGTTTCGGCGTACCGGAAGCGGTTCCTGACCGCGGCGCGGATCGCGGCCTACGCCCTGGTGCCGCTGGGCCTGGTGATGACGGGCGCGGTCGAGTGGATCGCGGGCACGGCCTTCAGTCCGGTGGCCTGGGCCGGCTTCGGTGTGCTCGGCCTCGCCTGGCTGCTCTTCCTGTCGACGCGGGCCGTGGAGCGGCGCCGGGCCGGCCGTGAGGTGGCCGGTGGGGGAGCCGGGACGAGAGCCGTGGCGCCGGCCGCGTCGGCGCCCTCACGTGCCGTGCCGGCGAAGCCGCAGGCGGGGCAGCCCGCGGGCGAGGATTTCAGCGACATCGAGGCGATTCTGAAGAAGCACGGAATCTGATCACTTCTGGCGATTCCGGTGTCCGTCTCTGTTCCCTGATCCACGGGAAGGGATGAACTGCCCGCGTGGTGGCGCGTGTTCGGGGTTCGCCGGGTGCGGGGTGCGCCATCATCCCCCCGAGATGCTGGATACCTCGCGGGAGCCCGCACCCGCCGCCCCCGACGCCCCTGCCGAAGAGCCGCGCGGCTGCCTGTTCGCGCTCTCCCAACCCCCACTGATGATCTTCCTCGGGGTGATCGGCTGTCTGCTGCTGATGGCCGCGGTGCACGATCTCTTCGTGCTCTGACCTGCCCGGCCCGGCCCGGGGTCAGCCCGCGGCTTCCTTGCGGCGCGCCCGGTACGCGGCCACGTGCAGTCGGTTGCCGCAGGTGCGGCTGTCGCAGTACCGGCGCGAGCGGTTGCGTGAGAGGTCCACGAAGGCGCGGCCGCAGTCCGGCGCCTCGCAGCGCCGCAGCCGCTCCTGCTCGCCCGCCACGATGATGAACGCGAGGGCCATGCCGCAGTCGGCCGCGAGGTGGTCCGCGACCGAGGCGCCCGGCGCGAAGTAGTGCACGTGCCAGTCGTAGCCGTCGTGGTCGGTGAGCTGAGGGGTGGTGCCCGCGCCCGCCACCAGCTGGTTGATCAGGGGAGCGGCGATCCGGGCCTCGGGGGCGGAGAAGACCGCCGCGAACTTCTCGCGCACCTCGCGCACGGCGCGCAGGTCGGCGGGGCCGAGCTCGCCCACGCCGCTGACCTCGTGGGCGCGCAGGAAGTCGTGGAGCTCCGGGAGGCTCGCGAGCTCGTCGGCGCGCTCGCCCTGGGGGGCGGTGTTCATGAGATCGACGACGGTGTCGAGGGCGATCCTGGTGTCGTGGGGGATCAGCACGATTCGCTCCCTGGCCGGCCGCGGGCGGGTGCCCGCGGAATGGCGCTGACTTTAGCGCCCCGGAAAACGACACCGGCGCCCACCACCGCGCCGGCTGCGCGGTGGTGGGCGCCGGATCTCGTGCCTATGTGACTGACCACGCGGCGCCGTCTCCCCGAGTCGGACGGCGCCGTGCGGCTCTCGGCCTGGCTCAGCTGTCGGCCAGGATGTGGGAGAGCTCCGTGTCGAGATCGAAGTGCCGGTGCTCGGTGCCCGGTGGCACGGCGGCGTCGGTCCTCTTCAGGAACGACTCCAGGGCCCTCGCCGGGGCCTCGAGCAGGGCTTCTCCCTCGGGGGAGCTCAATGCGATGCAGACGACTCCCTGACCGTGACTACGGGATGGCCAGACGCGGACGTCGCCCGTGCCGGTGGGCCGGTGCAGCCCCTCGGCGAGAAGGTCGCGGGCGAAGACCCACTCGACCGTCTCCTCGGCTCCGGTGTGGAAGGTGGCGTGCACGGCATACGGATCGGCCGTGTCATACCGCAGGCCCGCGGGTACAGGCAGTGAGGACTCGCTCGACACAACGAGGCGCAGGTGCAGCTCGCAGCTGACCGTGGTGTTCATAAGCGCCAGGGCCTTTCGCTCAGTGTGCGCTCGGGGATTCGCACGTCGGCGAAATCGACATGCCACCTCCGGTGCCGTTGTAAACCCCTCTGTCGGTTTTGTGAGTGTTCAGGTAGCTCGTATGGGCGCGTGTGACCTGCGGTAATACCGCCATTCCGGTGGGGGCTCCCCGTCCGGTAAGTTGGGAGCCATGAATGCGGAGAGTGACGAGCGCACGGGGGATTCCGCGGACGGCGAGGAAGCCGGACTGGGATCCCGCGCACCGGAGTTCATCAAGGCCCGCCGAGGCCTGCATCTCAGCTGGCAGGTCGGCGTCTTCATCGTGGGACTCGCCGTGGTCGGCGCCGGAGTGGTCATGCTGCCGCTCCCCGGCCCCGGCTGGCTGGTCATCTTCGGCGGCATGGCGATCTGGGCGACCGAGTTCGTCTGGGCCCAGCTCGTCCTCCGCTGGACCAAACGCAAGGTCACGGAGGCCGCCCATCGCGCCCTCGACCCCAAGGTCCGCCGCCGGAACATCATCCTCACCAGCATCGGCCTGGTGATCATCGCGGCGCTGCTCGGCGTCTATCTGTGGAAGTTCGGCTTCGTCATGCCGTGGAAGATCGAGGAGTGACCTTCCGCCGGTTCGGAAGCGCCGCTGACATGCGGTAATGTTTGCGGTGCGCCGGGGCGATTAGCTCAGCGGGAGAGCACTTCGTTCACACCGAAGGGGTCACTGGTTCGATCCCAGTATCGCCCACCACCCGGCCCGAAGGCCCGGAGACGGAACACCGTCTCCGGGCCTTCGGCGTCTCACCGCATCCGCGCCACGCGCTCCCGCAGCCTCCGGGCGTCCCGCAGCCGCTGCTCGTACGTGGCGCCCACCGCGAGCAGCAGCAGCCCCGCCAGGGCAGGCGGCAGCCAGCGCGGCAGCGCGCCCACCGCCTGCACCACGTACGGCGCCAGTTCGTGCAGCCCGTCCAGGGCGAGCACCGCGCCGCCGAGCACCAGGAGCGCCTGGAGCCGGAAGCGGGCGCCGAGCAGCGTCACCGCGAGCGTCGCGACCCCCAGGGCCAGCGGGCGGGCCCACCCCGGTTCCGTCCAGGCCGCGATCAGACTCGGCAGCAGCGTCACCGCGAGACCGGGGCCGTACGCCGTCCAGGACGAGGCATCCGTGTCCCGGCGCCGCCGCAGGAACCCGACGACCAGGGCGGGGACCGTCACCGGCAGCGTGTACGCCTCCGGGGTCGTGACGTCCCAGACCGCGAGCCGCACCCACGTCGCGAGCAGGAACAGTGCCGCCGCCGTCCACGAGGCGAACCGCCGACGCTCCGGCCGCAGCGCCGTCGCCGCCGCGATCACGCCGCCGAGTGCCAGCGCGAGCGCGAGGAACGCGGGCCGGGACGCGGCGATCCCCAGGGCGAGCAGCCCCACGGCCGCCCCCGTGATCTCGACCGCCAGGGCCACCGGGCGCGGCGCCCTGGACCCGAGGGCCGCGGTCCCCGCCGGGACGAGCAGCAGCGCGAGCGCCGTCCAGTGGTCCGCGAACCCGCCGGCGGCCGCCACGGCGAACACGAGCCCCGTCGCCGCGAGCACCGCCCCGCAGGCGGAGACCACCCGGCGCGCGTCCGCACCGAGCGCCGCGACCCCCGCGAAGAGCGCCAGGACCACGCCGAGCGCGGCGAAGGTGGCGCCCCGCACGTCCAGGGCCAGAGCGAGCGCGCTCACGGCGGACGCGAGACCACCGACGTACGCCGTCCACCCGAGGACACTGCCGGGCTCGGGATTCTGCGCCCGGGACGGGGAGGGCGCCCACGCGTGCCAGGAGACGCCGGGCCCGGAGAGCGGCGGGAGGGCCGGTCCACCGGTCTCCGCGGTGGTCGTTCCCGGCGTGTCGGGGTGACCGGTCGGCCGCTCCGTCGGAACGGTGACCGGGGGCAGGCCGCGCGTCAGGGGGGCCGGACGGACCGCGAGCCACAGGGCGGCCGCCGCCGTGAGCAGCTGGAGGGCGAGCGTCGCCGCGTACGGCAGGCCGAAGGAGACCGGCAGGGCCGTCAGCAGCGCCCAGCCCAGCGCGAGGGCACCGCTCCGGGCCCACAGCCGGGGTAGTGCCGCGAGACCGGCGACGGCCACCGCCAGGACCAGGACCGCCGTCGCCGGGTAGGAGGTCAGGGCGCGCGTGGCGTGCTCTCCCGACCAGACGTCCGTCGTCCGGACCAGCGGCCCGAGGAGCCCCGCCACGACCGGCGGCAGCGCCCACACGACTCCGAGCGCCGCCACACCCGCGCCCGCCCCGGCAAGACCGAGCCGGATCCCGTACGGCACCCGCACCGGGGCGCCGCGCAGCCGCTCACCGCTCGGCGCCGGTGTGACGCCCAGACGCCAGACCGTGGCCAGGAGGAGGCCGGACAGGGTGTAGGCCGGGACCGTCCAGTCGGTGGGGAGGGTCGTGCGCAGGAGGCCGCCGGCTGCCGCCACGACGGACAGGCCCGCGATCGCCGAGGCGGCCGTCGCGAAGGCGGGGGCGCGCCAGGCCGCGTACAGGGCCACCGCCGCGCCCGCGAGGAGGAGCGGTGCGGCGCTCCCCGGCGTGACGAGGGAGAGCCGCCCACCCGTCAGCAGTGCCCAGCCGCCGAGTGCGGCCGCGGCCGTGCCCGCCGTGATCCGGACCGCCGCCGGCCGGGTCCACAGCACGACCGCCGCGTCCGCCGTCGCGGTGAGGAGCGCCGCCCAGGCGAAGGCCGTCGAGCCGCCGCCCGCCGCGAGGACTCCCAGCGGCAGCGGAAGCTGCGCCGCGACCACGGCCACCGGCAGCGGGATCCGCAGCCGGGACAGCAGCGAGCCGTACGCCGTCCACGCGCCGGCGAGGACCGCCGACGCCACCGCCGCGTACCCCAGGCCGTCCGCCCCGGGCAGCGCCACCCGGTGCAGCGCGTACGCGTCGAGCACCATGAGGACCAGAGCGAGCGCCGCCACCGACTCGGCCGTCGACACCAGGCCCTTGCGCAGCAGCGCCACCGGTGCCGCGAGCGCCGTGCCGGTCACCACGGCGAGGACCGTCGCGCGGCCGCCGATCCCCATCGAGCCCCAGCTCACCAGGGTGAACGCGACCGCCGCGATCGTCAGCAGGGTGCCGCCGAGCATCAGCAGCACGTTCTGCGCGCTCCGGGGCGTCGAGTCCGCGACCGGTGGCCGTGGCCGGAGCGGCCCCGTCGTCGCGGCCGGCGGGTACAGCGCCCGGACCAGCCAGGCGCGGCGGGCCAGCAACTGGGATCGGCGCGCGTCGAGTTGCGCCAGCTCGCGGTCGACGAGCGCCAGCTCGTCCGCGGGCGGCAGGGAGTTGTCCATACCCGGAGTGTGGCCGCGGCCACCGCCGGCGGGAATGCGTCCCGGTACTCAGATTCCCGCCTGAGTACGTCCACACTGGGGGCATGGACTGGTGCCGGTACCGCTTCCGCTGCGTCTGGCGGCTCCCCGCCCCGCCCGACGCCGTCTACACCGTCCTCGAACGAGCCGAGGACTACCCCCGCTGGTGGCCCCAGGTCCGCGAGGTCGTCCCCCTCGACGAGACCACCGGCACCGCCCGCTTCCGTTCCCTCCTCCCGTACGACCTCGTCGTCACCGCCCGGGCCCTGCGCGGCGACCCGGCCGCCCGCGTCCTGGAGATCGGCCTCGGCGGGGACCTGGAGGGATGGGCCCGCTGGACCCTCAGCCCCGAAGGGACCGGAACCCACGTCCTGTACGAGCAGGAGGTCGAGGTCCGCGCCCGGCTGCTGCGGGCCCTGGCCGTCCCGGGACGGCCGGTCTTCCGCGCCAACCACGCCCTGATGATGCGTGCCGGACGGCGTGGACTCGCGGCCCACCTGCGCGCGGTTTGAACCAGAGGTGTGAGGGCCTGTATGGTTCAACCCGTTCCCGGGCGATTAGCTCAGCGGGAGAGCACTTCGTTCACACCGAAGGGGTCACTGGTTCGATCCCAGTATCGCCCACCGGGAGAGGCCGGTCCGTCGAAAGACGGACCGGCCTCTGTCATGCCGCGCCCGTCACGCCGCCGTCCGCAGCTCCGGCCGCAGCGGCCACGCCGGGTCCACCGTCTCCGGCGTCCCCTGCCGGGTGAACCACGCCTGGAGCCCCCGCGCCTGCGCCGCGTGCCACACCGCCTGGAGCGTGTGGAGCTCCGCCGGCGTCAGCCGCTCGAGGCGGGACGAGAAGCGCCGCGCCACCGCCCGTACGACCTCCAACGCCGCCGCCGCGTCCGCCGCCGCGTCGTGCGCGCCCGCCAGCTCCACCTCGTAGTGCGCGCACAGGTCCGTCAGCGTCCTGCGGCCCTTCCGGTAGCGGTCCAGGTGCTTGTCGAGGACCCGGGGG
The DNA here is from genome assembly GCF_055575535.1 of Streptomyces sp. NPDC034084. Lineage (NCBI taxonomy): Bacteria > Bacillati > Actinomycetota > Actinomycetes > Kitasatosporales > Streptomycetaceae > Streptomyces > Streptomyces sp. NPDC034084. The sequence continues at coordinate 153,988 of NZ_JBVISK010000007.1, read as the reverse complement.
TCGAGCACGCACAGGGGGCTGCCCGCCGTGTAGTCGCCCAGCGTCGAGGCCCGGTGCCGGCGCAGCTCGCGGTCGAGGATCGTCAGATCGAACGGGGCGTTCATCACCACCAGCGGCCGCCCCGCCGCCGACTGCTCGGCCAGCGCGCGCGCCAGCTCCTCCATCACCGGCGCCGGCCACCGCCCGTACCGCTGGAGGTGATCGTCCGTCAAACCGTGGACGGCCGTGGCCCCTTCCGGCACGGGTATGCCGGGATTGACCAGCCAGCGCGTCACCCGCGGCCGCGCCCCTGCCGTGTCCTGCACGACGAGGGCGGCCGAGACGATCCGGTCCTCCTCGACGTCAACTCCCGTGGTCTCCGTGTCGAAAGCGGCCAGGGGCCCTTCGTACCAGTGCATCGACATCCGCGAACTCCCTGCACACCTGCGGCAGATGGCCAACCCCCTGCCCCGAAACGGTGATACCCGGACTGTTTGCGTCGTACGCGGACCGGTCACAACACAAGGGACGGGGAAGGAAGACGACATGGCGCTCGCCCAGCCCGAGTCGGGAGGGCTGCCGCCCCAGCGGGCGGCACCGACGCGCGGCTCACTCGCCACCACCGCCTGCATGGAGACCCTTCAGGTGGGATACCTGCACGCCGTCGCCGCCGCGGCGGGCTGCTCGCTGTCCCAGCCCTTTCCGGACAACGGCATCGACTGGCACGTGAGCCACAGCGCCCCCGGGCACACCGTCGACGACGAGGTGACCATCAAGGTGCAGCTCAAGTGCACCTACCAGATACCGCCGCGCCCCCCGGGGAGCGCCTTCTCGTTCACCCTCGACAACGACCACCTGGTGAAACTCGCCCGGACGCCGGTGTCCGTGCACAAGATCCTGGTCGTGATGCTCGTCCCGAGGTCACCGGAGGACTGGCTGAGGGCGAGCCACGACCGGCTCGACCTGCGGCACTGCTGCTACTGGATCAACCTGGCCGGGCACCCGGTCACGGGACGCCGCCGGACCACCGTGCGCGTCCCGACGACGCGGATCTTCGACGACCGGGCACTCTGCGAGATCATGACCCGGGTCGGCGTGGGAGGGAGACCTTGATGCACCGACCGATCGACGAACCGGGGTTCGGGCACGAGGGGGACGGGGCCGGGAGCGGCCCCGTCCCCCCGCCGTGCCGGCCCCACCCGGCACCCGGCGAGACCCCCGGACCCTGGACCGGCGTCCCCGCCCCGCCCCTCGGGCCCTGGGCCGACACCCAGGGCGCACCCGACCCCGGCAGGGTCGACCCGCGGGTCCTCGGCGCCCTCCTGGCCCGCCACGGCTGGCGGCGGCGCGGCGGCGCCGTCGGCCGGTACAGCCGCTGGACCCCGCCCGGCGGCGGCACCGGCACCAGCCTCCTCGTCCCGGAGAGCCGCGCCTTCCCGGACTGCGACGACCTGCTCGGCGAGGCGCTCACCGCCCTCGCCCGCAGCGCCACGCCCTCGGCCCGCGAGGTCCTCACCGGCCTCTCCGTACCCAGCGACGAGATCCGCTGGTGGCGCGACGTGCCCCCGGGCCCGGCCGGCACCGTCCCCTGGACCGTGCAGGAACAGCTCCGGTCCGCCGCCCGCCAGCTCCTCCTCGCCGGCGCCCTCGCCGTGCGCGGCCGGGCCGGCTACCACGGCGCCCGGCACCGCCGAGCGGCCCGGGCCTCCCTGGAGACCGTCGTCGTCGGCGCCCCGCCCGGTGGCCGCGGCCTCACCGCCTTCCTGCCGGTCGAACCGGGCCGCCCGATTGCGGTCCGGCTCTACCACGCGCTCCACGCGGCCCGCGAGGCCACCGACTACCAGCGGGCCACCGGCGGCATGGACGCCTTCGACACCGCCGTCGAGGCGGGTGTCAGCCGTGAGCTCACCGAGGCGCTCGTCGCCCTCGTCCGGGGCACCGAGGGCGCCCGTATCGCCCTGGCATGGTCCCCGGCCGCCGGGGCGCCCCAGGGGTGCGCGGCCCGGCCCGAACCGGTCGAGTTCTCGCCCGGCGACCTGCCCGCGCTGCGGGAGGCGAGCGCCCGCTATCTGACCGACGAGCCCTCCGTGCCCGTCCGGCTCACCGGCGCCGTCGTCCGCATGCGCCGCTCCGGGCCGCGCGGCGAGGGGATCGTACGGCTCCGGGTGCTCGGTGGCGCGGAGGTGCCGCACGTCCGGGTCGCCCTCGACGAGGAGGCGTACCGCACGGCCGGCCACGCCCACCTCGTCGGGCTCCCGATCCGGGTCGTGGGCCGCCTGGAGAGCCGGGGCGGCTTCCGCCGGCTCACCGACGCCTCCGGGGTCGTCCCCGTCCAGGTCGACGAGGCGGAACGGGACCGGCTCCTCAAGGCCCTGCACGAGAACCTGGACTTCTTCGAGGAGGCGTGCGGGCCCGACGAGGACTGAGGGCCCGGTCGGGAGCGAGGCGACGGCGGAAACCGTTTCGCGGGCGGTGCGGACCGGTCGGTAGGATCAGTGACGACGCGGCACCTCGTCTCTGCCGCGCGTCGCCGGCGCCGGCACCTCGTGTCTGTCAGCGCCCTTATGTATGGAGCATTCGTGTCTGATGTCCGTGTGACCGTCCAGTCCGCCTCGGAAACAGAGGAGAGGGCGGTGAGCGCGGGCACCACGGCCGGCGCCCTGTTCGCCGACGACCGCACCGTCATCGCCGCCCGCGTGGGCGGCGAGCTGAAGGACCTGTCGTACGAGCTCGCCGACGGCGACGTCGTCGAGGGCGTCGAGATCTCCTCCCCGGACGGTCTCGACATCCTGCGCCACTCGACCGCGCACGTCATGGCCCAGGCCGTGCAGGAGCTCTTCCCCGAGGCCAAGCTGGGCATCGGCCCGCCGGTCCGGGACGGCTTCTACTACGACTTCGACGTCGAGAAGCCCTTCACCCCCGAGGACCTCAAGGTCATCGAGAAGAAGATGCAGGAGATCCAGAAGCGCGGCCAGCGCTTCGCCCGCCGCGTGGTGACCGACGAGGCCGCCCGCGAGGAGCTGGCGGACGAGCCGTACAAGCTGGAACTCATCGGCATCAAGGGCTCCGCGTCGACCGACGACGGGGCGAACGTCGAGGTGGGCGGCGGCGAGCTGACCATCTACGACAACCTCGACGCCAAGACCGGCGAGCTGTGCTGGAAGGACCTCTGCCGTGGTCCGCACCTGCCGACCACCCGGAACATCCCGGCGTTCAAGCTGATGCGCAACGCGGCCGCCTACTGGCGCGGCAGCGAGAAGAACCCGATGCTCCAGCGCATCTACGGCACCGCCTGGCCGTCGAAGGAGGAGCTGAAGGCCCACCTCGACTTCCTGGCCGAGGCCGAGAAGCGCGACCACCGCAAGCTGGGCAACGAGCTCGACCTCTTCTCCATCCCGGACGAGATCGGCTCCGGCCTCGCGGTCTTCCACCCCAAGGGCGGCATCATCCGCCGGGTCATGGAGGACTACTCGCGGCGCAGGCACGAGGAGGAGGGCTACGAGTTCGTCTACTCGCCGCACGCCACCAAGGGCAAGCTGTTCGAGAAGTCCGGCCACCTGGACTGGTACGCCGAGGGCATGTACCCCCCCATGCAGCTCGACGAGGGCGTGGACTACTACCTCAAGCCCATGAACTGCCCGATGCACAACCTGATCTTCGACGCGCGCGGGCGCTCCTACCGTGAGCTTCCGCTGCGCCTGTTCGAGTTCGGCACCGTGTACCGGTACGAGAAGTCCGGCGTCGTCCACGGTCTGACCCGGGCGCGTGGCTTCACCCAGGACGACGCGCACATCTACTGCACCCGCGAGCAGATGGCGGAGGAGCTCGACCGCACCCTCACCTTCGTCCTCAACCTGCTCCGTGACTACGGTCTGACCGACTTCTACCTGGAGCTGTCGACCAAGGACCCGGAGAAGTTCGTCGGCTCGGACGAGGTGTGGGAGGAGGCCACCGCGGTCCTCCAGCAGGTCGCCGAGAAGCAGGGCCTCCCGCTGACCCCCGACCCGGGCGGCGCCGCGTTCTACGGCCCGAAGATCTCGGTGCAGGCCCGGGACGCCATCGGCCGCACCTGGCAGATGTCGACCGTGCAGCTCGACTTCAACCTGCCGGAGCGCTTCGACCTGGAGTACACCGCGCCGGACGGCACCAAGCAGCGCCCGGTGATGATCCACCGCGCGCTGTTCGGCTCGATCGAGCGCTTCTTCGCCGTGCTCCTGGAGCACTACGCGGGCGCGATGCCGCCGTGGCTGGCCCCGGTCCAGGCGACCGGCATCCCGATCGGTGACGCGCACGTCGACTACCTGCACGAGTTCGCCGCCAAGGCGAAGAAGCAGGGCCTGCGGGTGGACGTCGACTCCTCCTCGGACCGGATGCAGAAGAAGATCAGGAACGCCCAGAAGCAGAAGGTCCCGTTCATGATCATCGCGGGTGACGAGGACATGGCCGCCGGCGCCGTCTCCTTCCGCTACCGCGACGGTTCGCAGGAGAACGGGATCCCCGTCGACGAGGCGATCGCCAAGCTCGCCAAGGTCGTCGAGGACCGCGTCCAGGTCTGATGGCCTGAGCCGTTCAGGAGGCCTCCGGGGAATGCCCCGGGGGCCTCTTCCCGTCCCCCGTCTCTTCCTCGCGGGTGAACGCCTGGATCAGCCACGAAGAGAACGGTGCGGCGGTCCCCGCGTTCCAGCCGGGGCGGTTCCGGTGCTGACGCTCACCGGATCAGCATGGCCGCTGCATGGATCTTCCGCCCCGGCGACACGTTCCGAACGGACGACGCAATATGCTGCTCGACATGACGACTGAGCCGGAGCAGCAGATCGGAGTGGGGACGCAGGACGCGTTCCAGCGCCTGTGGACGCCTCACCGGATGGCGTACATCCAGGGCGAGAACAAGCCGACCGGGCCGGGGTCCGAGGACGGCTGTCCGTTCTGCGTGATCCCGTCGAAGTCGGACGAGGACGGTCTGGTGATCGCGCGCGGCCAGGGTGTGTACGCGGTGCTCAACCTCTACCCGTACAACGGCGGTCACCTGATGGTGGTCCCGTACCGCCACGTCGCCGACTACACCGACCTCGACGAGGCGGAGACGGTCGAGCTCGCCGCCTTCACCAAGCGCGCGATGGTCGCGCTGCGGGCGGCGTCCGGCGCGCACGGCTTCAACATCGGCATGAACCAGGGCGCCGTCGCGGGCGCCGGCATCGCCGCGCACCTGCACCAGCACGTGGTGCCGCGCTGGGGCGGGGACACGAACTTCATGCCGGTCGTGGGACACACCAAGGTGCTGCCCCAACTCCTCGCCGACACCCGGAAGATGCTGGCCGACGCCTGGCCGGCCACCCTGTGAACCCCTGAGCGCCGTGGAGGACCCGGGTCACGCCTCGTAGACGTCGGCCTTCTTCGGGCCCGGGTCCTGGACGTTGCCGCTGAGGACGAGCGAGCGGTTGACGAAGCGCTCCGTGTCCACGTTGTGCTCGTCGAGCACCCTGAGCGTCGCGGCGTGGACGGCCCGGAGGACCGGCGTGGCCATGCGGATGGCGTCGTCGGACATGAAGCGGTTCTTCCAGAGCGGCCCGGCCCAGACGTGCCGCAGACCGAACGGCTCGGGCAGGGTCATCTTGCCGCCGAGGAACTCCAGGACCGGCGGGTACCAGGTGAACGGCGCGCGCACCGCGAGCCGGACGATGTCGTTGGTCCCGAGCAGCGGCTGCTGGATCTCCTTCGTCTCCCAGAAGCGGACGGTCTTGGAGACCTCCCGCGTGTTCGCCTTCGGCTTGGTGGTGAAGAGGCTGTGCACGGGGCCGAGGGCGTGGCCGGTGACCTCGATCCGGAGCGTGTGGTGGAGCGAGGTGACGGTCACCATCATGGTGAGGACGAGATTGCCGTCCCAGAGCGTGAACTGCACGCCGAGGTAGTGACGGTTGCCCGCGCCGAACTGCTGGTCGTTGCAGATGCGCTGTATCTCGTGCGGCTTCACCTGGTAGTGGACGATGTCGTCGCCCTCGGGCCGGGTGACCTCGTCCGCGCCCTCGCCGACCGGGGAGACGATCCAGTGCTTGACGGTCGGCTTGGGGAAGCCGGTCTTCAGGGAGCCGCGCTCCAGGAGCGTCAGCTCGTCGTGGATCCTGCGGATGACGTCCCAGGCGCGGAAGGGGTGCAGGTCCCGGCCGGGCTGGGGGACCAGCTCCTCGGCGAGCGTCCAGCTTCCCCAGCGGGTGCCGAGGCCCAGGATCCCCTTGGTGCCGGCGTAGAAGACGATGTTGGACTGCTGCTCGGCCGACAGCTTCTCCAGGTTGAGCCGGAGCGCCTCAGCCGACTTCTCGCCCGGGTCCTGGGGGACGGACTTGGGGACGTGGGGGCCCATCCCGCCGCCGCCGAGCAGGCCGGCCCAGCGCTCGCGCAGGTCTGCGGCGGCGTTGCGGCAGATCCGGCTCGCGAGGTACCAGCCGACGACCGGGGCGACGACCATCGCGCGCAGGTAGTTCGGCAGGATCCCGCCGAAGGGCAGCTTGACCAGGACGAGCACGGCGAGGAGACCGGCGGCCCAGAGGAGGGCGGTGCCAAGGGCGCTGTGCCGCCTGTTCTCGGCGCCGGCGACGAGGCGCCGCAGCTGGATGACGGCGAGCCACAGCAGCAGGCCGGGCAGGAAGAGGACACCGCAGAAGAAGGTGACCATGGTCAGCTTCACGTCGCGCTGCCTGCGGAGGTGGGTGGCGGCCAGGCAGTGCTCGACGATCGGCTGCGGCTCCGCCCCGAAGGACTGGATCAGGGCCTTGCGGCCGCCGCCCAGCATCCGCACCTGGACCGCGTGGGAGAACGCCTCACCGAGATCGGGGCTGAAGAGACCCCACTTCCCTTCCTTGACCGTGGTCTTGTAGAGCTCGTTGTCGGCTTCCTTGATCGTCTTCAGAGGGCTGTCCCGGTACGCGGCGGAGGCGAGCGCGTTCGTCGCGCCCGTGCCGCCTCCCGCGTTCTGCAGGGGGATCTGAGCCCCCGGTCCGAATCCGTCGATCGCCACTGCCGCCCCCATCGCGCGCGAGTACCTGTGCGGGCTGTTCCCAACTGCCGCGCCCCGCACACCTTCTGAGCTGGGCACCCCAGCGTAACCGGGTATGGCCGGATGCGTCACGGCCTGTGGACATCGACGGCCGAATGACGTCCGCCCGGCGGGTGCCGGACGGACGTCCACCACTGGCGCCCCCTCAATTAGGCGCCTTTTTCGGCTTGTTCGCGGATCTTCGCCGCCAGGTGCTGCGGCATCGGCTCATGCCGGGCGTACGTACGGTCGAACCGTCCCGTGCCGTGCGAGATCGAGCGAAGGTCGATCGCGTACCGGCCGATCTCGATCTCCGGCACCTCGGCCCTGACCACGGTCCTCCCTGGACCGGCCTGGTCGGTGCCGACGACCCGGCCCCGCCGCCCCGACAGATCGCTCATGACCGGGCCGACGTACTCGTCGGGGACGAGGACCTCGACCTGGGCGACCGGTTCCAGGAGGTGGACGGGCACGTCGGCGGCGGCCTCGCGCAGCGCGAGCGCCCCGGCGGCCTGGAAGGCGGCGTCGGAGGAGTCCACCGAGTGGGCCTTGCCGTCCCGCAGGGTGACCCGGATGTCGACGAGCGGGTGGCCGGTGGCGAGCCCCCGCGCCGCCTGCGCCCGTACCCCCTTCTCGACGGATGGCACGAACTGGCGCGGGACGGCCCCGCCCACCACCTTGTCGACGAACTCGATGCCACTGCCCGGCGGCAGCGGCTCCACGTCGATCTCGCAGATCGCGTACTGACCGTGCCCGCCCGACTGCTTGACGTGCCGGCCACGGCCCGAGGCCGCGCCGCCGAAGGTCTCGCGCAGCGCCACCTGGTACGGCACGGAGTCGACCTGCACGCCGTACCGGCCGCGCAGCCGCTCCAGGGCGACGTCCTGGTGGGCCTCGCCCAGGCACCACAGCACCACCTGACGGGTGTCCTGGTTCTGTTCGAGCCGCAGGGTCGGGTCCTCGGCGACGAGCCGCGCGAGGCCCTGCGAGAGCCGGTCCTCGTCGGCCTTGCCGTGAGCCTGCACTGCCAGCGGCAGCAGCGGCTCCGGCATCGTCCACGGCTCCATCAGGAGCGGATCGTCCTTCGACGAGACGGTGTCCCCGGTCTCGGCGTGCCCCAGGCGGGCGACACAGGCGAGATCCCCGGCGACGCACTCCATGAGCGGGCGCTGCAGCCTGCCGAACGGCGAGGTGAGCCCGCCGATCCGCTCGTCCGCCTCATGGAGTGCGTGGCCGTTGTGGGAAGGGTCGACGAGCCCGCGACCGGACACGTGCACGGTCTCGTCTGGGCGGAGGGTGCCGGAGAAGACCCGGACCAGGGAGATCCGGCCCACGTAGGGGTCGGCGGCCGTCTTGACGACCTCGGCGACCAGGGGTCCCCCGGGGTCGCAGGTGATCGGCGGCCGGGAGCGGCCGTCGGGGGTGGTGACGGCGGGCGCCTCGTGCTCCAGGGGGGAGGGGAAGCCGCCGGTGATCAGCTCCAGGAGTTCGAGGGTGCCGAGGCCCTGCGTCCCGCCGTCCGCGGCGGGGGCGGCCGCGAGCACCGGATGGAAGGCGCCCCGGGCGACGGCCTTCTCCAGGTCGTCGACGAGGGTCTTCACCTCGATCTCCTCGCCGCCGAGATACCGGTCCATGAGGGTCTCGTCCTCGCTCTCGGCGATGATCCCCTCGATGAGCCGCGCGCGGGCCTCCGCGATGAGTTCCCGCTGCGCCTCGTCGGGCGGGTTCTCCCGGCGTACCCCGGAGGAGTAGTCGAAGACCCGCTCCGAGAGCAGGCCGACCAGACCGGTGGCGGGCGCGTGCCCGTCGGCGCCCTCGGCGCCGCGCACCGGCAGGTACAGCGGGAGGATCGCGTCGGGGTCGTCCCGGCCGAAGAGCCCGGCGCAGACGGCGGTGAGCTCGGTGAAGTCGGTCCGGGCGGTGTCGAGGTGGGTGACGACGATGGCGCGGGGCATGCCGACGGCGGCGCACTCCTCCCAGATCATCCGGGTGGAGGCGGCTATGGCGTCGGCCTCCTGGGCGGCCGAGACGACGAAGAGGGCCGCGTCCGCCGCGCGCAGACCGGCCCTGAGCTCCCCGACGAAGTCGGCGTATCCGGGGGTGTCGAGAAGATTGATCTTGTATCCGTCCCAGCCGAGCGGGACGAGGGAGAGCTGTACGGACCGCTGCTGGCGGTGCTCGATCTCGTCGTAGTCGGAGACCGTGCCGCCGTCCTCGACCCGTCCGGCCCGGTTGACCGCCCCGGCGGTCTGCGCGAGCGCCTCGACGAGCGTCGTCTTGCCCGATCCGCTGTGGCCGACCAGCACCACGTTCCGTATGGCCGAGGGCCGGTCGGCCGTAGGAGCCCTGCCGGCGGCCCCGGCGGGCGTCTTCGCCTTGTCACCCATGATGTGTTCCTCCCGACTGCTCGCACGATGCGGCGGGACGCGGGCGCGGGGGAGTGGTGTGTCGCGGTACGGCTCCAGCGGTGCCCGCGGTGGTCCTTCGAGCTTTGCACCGACGCCAGGACGCGTCCATACGTCGTACCCGGCAGGGCCCTCCGGGGAGCCTCCGGCGGGACGCCGACGCGGCGGGGCGGGTGCCCGCCGCTGCGCCGGTGCGCTCGTGGCTACGATGGGCGAGCCGGTGGTCGTAGGGGCCGCGCGGCCCACCGAACCTCGGGAAGGCCATGCTGAACAAGTACGCGCGTGCCTTTTTCACGCGTGTCCTCACACCGTTCGCCGCGTTTCTGCTCCGCCGGGGCGTCAGCCCCGACGCGGTCACGCTCATCGGCACGGCGGGGGTGATGGCCGGTGCGCTGGTCTTCTTCCCCCGCGGAGAATTCTTCTGGGGCACGATCGTCATCACCCTGTTCGTCTTCTCCGACCTCGTCGACGGCAACATGGCCCGGCAGGCGGGGATCTCCAGCCGATGGGGTGCCTTCCTCGACTCGACGCTCGACCGGGTCGCCGACGGTGCGATCTTCGGCGGCTTCGCGCTCTGGTACGCCGGCAAGGGCGACGACAACATCCTGTGCGCCGTGGCGATCTTCTGCCTGGCGAGCGGCCAGGTCGTCTCGTACACCAAGGCCCGTGGCGAGTCGATCGGTCTGCCCGTCGCCGTGAACGGCCTGGTCGAGCGCGCCGAGCGCCTGGTGATCTCGCTCGTCGCCGCCGGACTCGCGGGACTCCACGCGTTCGGGGTGCCCGGGGTCCAGGTCCTGCTCCCGATCGCCCTGTGGATCGTGGCCGTCGGCAGCGCCGTGACCCTCGGCCAGCGGGTCGTCACCGTGCGCCGGGAATCGGCCGAGGCGGACGCCGCCGCGGCCGGGGGCGGAGGCTCGGCCTCGTGAGCACGGTGAAGGAGCGGCTGAGCGACTGGCTGTACGGCGCCGGCTGGGCGACCGTGAAGAAGCTGCCGGAGCCGGTGGCGGCGGGCCTCGGCCGGCGGATCGCCGACCTCGCCTGGAAGCGGCGCGGCAAGAGCGTCCTGCGGCTCGAGGCCAACCTCGCGCGCGTGGTGCCGGACGCGACGCCCGAGCGGCTCGCCGAGCTGTCGCGGGCCGGCATGCGCTCGTACATGCGGTACTGGATGGAGTCCTTCCGGCTGCCGACCTGGAGCAAGGAGCGGGTCGAGCGGTCCTTCGACATCAAGGACGTCCACTACCTGGAGGAGGGCCTCGCCTCCGGGCGCGGTGTCGTCCTCGCCCTGCCGCATCTGGCGAACTGGGACCTCGCGGGCGTGTGGGTGACCCGCGTGCTCGGCGTGCCGTTCACGACGGTCGCCGAGCGGCTCCATCCGGAGTCGCTGTACGACCGGTTCGTCGCGTACCGCGAGTCCCTCGGCATGGAGGTCGTCCCGCACACCGGAGGCTCCGCCTTCGGCACGCTCGCGCGGCGGCTGCGGGCCGGCGGGCTCGTCTGCCTGGTCGCCGACCGCGACCTGTCGGCCTCCGGCACCGAGGTCACGTTCTTCGGGGAGACGGCCCGGATGCCGGGCGGTCCGGCGCTCCTCGCGCAGCGGACGGGCGCCCTGCTGCTGCCGGCGACGCTCTGGTACGACGAGACGCCGGTCATGAAGGTGCGGGTCCACCCGCCCGTCGAGGTACCCGAGTCGGGTACGCGGGCCGAGAAGACGTCCCTCATGACACAGGCGCTCGCCGACGCGTTCGCCTCGGGCATCGCGGACCACCCGGAGGACTGGCACATGCTGCAACGACTGTGGCTCGCGGACCTGGACGAGCGGGAGGGGCCGGGCGCGTGAAGATCGGGATCGTCTGTCCGTACTCCTGGGACGTGCCGGGCGGCGTCCAGTTCCACATCCGCGACCTCGCCGAGCACCTCATCGGACTCGGCCACGAGGTCTCCGTCCTCGCCCCCGCCGACGACGACACGCCGCTGCCGCCGTACGTCGTCTCCGCGGGCCGCGCCGTGCCCGTGTCGTACAACGGCTCGGTGGCCCGGCTCAGCTTCGGCTTCCTCTCCGCCGCGCGCGTCCGCCGCTGGCTGCACGACGGCACCTTCGACGTCGTCCACATCCACGAGCCGACCTCGCCCTCGCTGGGGCTGCTCACCTGCTGGGCGGCACAGGGGCCGATCGTGGCCACCTTCCACACCTCGAACCCCCGCTCGCGAGCCATGATCGCCGCCTATCCGATCCTCCAGCCCGCGCTGGAGAAGATCAGCGCCCGCATCGCGGTCAGCGAGTACGCGCGGCGCACGCTCGTCGAGCACCTCGGCGGCGACGCGGTCGTCATCCCCAACGGCGTCGACGTGGACTTCTTCGCCCGCGCCGAACCGAAGAAGGAGTGGCAGGGCGAGACCCTCGGCTTCATCGGCCGCATCGACGAGCCGCGCAAGGGCTTGCCGGTCCTCATGCGGGCCCTCCCGAGGATCCTCACCGAGCGGCCCGGGGCGCGGCTCCTCGTCGCCGGGCGCGGTGACGAGAAGGAGGCGGTGGCCACGCTGCCGGCCGAGATGCGCTCCAGGGTGGAGTTCCTCGGCATGGTCAGCGACGAGGACAAGGCGCGGCTGTTGCGCAGCGTCGACGTGTACGTGGCGCCCAACACGGGCGGCGAGAGCTTCGGCATCATCCTCGTCGAGGCGCTGTCGGCCGGTGCGCCGGTCCTCGCCTCCGACCTGGACGCCTTCACGCAGGTTCTCGACCAGGGCGCGGCGGGTGAACTCTTCGCCAACGAGGACGCCGACGCGCTCGCGGACGCGGCGATCGCGCTCCTCGCGGACGGTCCGAGGCGCGCGGAGCTGAGCGCGCGGGGCTCGGCCCACGTGCGGCGCTTCGACTGGGCGACGGTGGGCGCGGACATCCTGGCGGTCTACGAGACGGTGACGGACGGGGCGGCGGCGGTGGACACGGACGAACGAGCGGGCGGCCTCAGGGCCCGCCTGCGCCTGTAGCCGAGCCTCGGAAGGAGCCCTGGAGAGCGGGGCCCCGGTCCGGCGGAACGATCGCCGACGACGGCCGGGGTGGGCGCGTGCCCGCGGCGGGCGGTGGGCAGGGTGCCCGTATGGAAGCGATCACCCGGCTCGATCTCGGGCACTTCACCCGCCCCGCCGAAGAGTGGGGCGGCCCCCACCCCCGCGTGGAACCCGTTCTCGGGTATCTCGTGCGGCACGCGGGCGTGAGACTGCTCTTCGACACCGGCATGGGGACCGGGTCCCCGGAGACCGACGCGCACTACCGGCCCGTCCGGCGCCCCCTGCCCGTCGCACCCGCCGACGTCGACCTCGTCGTCAACTGCCACCTCCACTTCGACCACATCGGCGGCAACCAGCGCTTCCCCGACACCCCCGTCCTCGTCCAGCGCGCGGAGCTCGCCACCGCCCGCGCCGGCGGGTACACCATCGACTCGCTCCTCCCCGGCGTCCGGTACGAGGAGCTCGAGGGCGAGCACGAGATCGTGCCGGGCGTGCTGATCGTGCCCACCCCCGGTCACACCGAGGGCCACCAGTCGCTCGTCCTCGACCACGGCGACCGGATCACGGTCCTCGCCGGTCAGGCGTACGACTTCGCGCACGAGTTCGGCAGCCCGTACCGGCCCTGGCTCAGTCGGCTCGGCGAGCTCGCCGGCGGCCGTCCCGCGCGTGTCCTCTTCGCCCATGACCGTGATCTCTGGGAAGGTGTGCTGCCACCGCCCCGGTAGCCTGTGCGCCCGTGACCGAAACCCTGATCTGGACCGTCGTCGCGCTGATCCTCGTCGGCGTCTACCTGAGCTGGACCGCCGGACGGCTCGACCGGCTGCACGCGCGCATCGACGCCGCCCGCGCCGCCCTGGACGCGCAGCTCCTGCGCCGGGCCTCGGTCACCCAGGAGCTCGCCACCTCCGGCATCCTCGACCCGGCCGCCTCGATCGTGCTGTACGAGGCCGCGCACGCCGCCCGCCAGGCGGAGGAGGACCAGCGGGAGGTCGCCGAGAGCGAGCTGAGCCAGGCGCTGCGGGCCGTCTTCGGCGAGCCCGAGCAGGTGGAGCTCGTACGGGAGGCGCCCGGCGGCGAGGAGGCCACGGGAGAGCTGGCCGCGGCCGTCCGCCGGGTGCCGATGGCCCGCCGCTTCCACAACGACGCCGTCCGCGCCGCCCGCGCCCTGCGCCGCCACCGCACGGTCCGCTGGTTCCGGCTCGCGGGCCACGCCCCCTTCCCGCTGGCCTTCGAAATGGACGACGAGCCGCCGGTGGCCCTTGCCGATCGCCCGACCTGACCCCACGTAACCTGCGAAAACGATCCACCGGGTCCACATTGGCCCTTGCTGTGGACCCCAGGTGGCCTGTTTCCTCGTCTTGTCGTCAACCCCCGTTGTCACGAGTGAGGTATCCGTGTCCACCACGCCTTCCACCACCTTCCAGTCCCCCGAGACCGGCACCGCGCGCGTGAAGCGCGGCATGGCCGAGCAGCTCAAGGGCGGCGTGATCATGGACGTGGTCAACGCCGAGCAGGCGAAGATCGCCGAGGACGCCGGCGCCGTGGCCGTCATGGCCCTGGAGCGCGTCCCCGCGGACATCCGCAAGGACGGCGGCGTCGCCCGTATGTCCGACCCGAACATGATCGAAGAGATCATCGGCGCGGTCTCCATCCCGGTCATGGCCAAGTCCCGCATCGGCCACTTCGTCGAGGCCCAGGTCCTGCAGTCCCTCGGTGTCGACTACATCGACGAGTCCGAGGTCCTGACCCCGGCCGACGAGGTCAACCACTCCGACAAGTGGGCCTTCACGACCCCCTTCGTCTGTGGCGCCACCAACCTGGGCGAGGCCCTGCGCCGCATCGCCGAGGGCGCGGCCATGATCCGCTCCAAGGGCGAGGCCGGCACCGGCAACGTCGTCGAGGCCGTCCGCCACCTGCGCCAGATCAAGAACGAGATCGCCAGGCTGCGCGGCTTCGACAACAACGAGCTGTTCGCCGCCGCCAAGGAGCTTCGCGCCCCGTACGAGCTCGTCAAGGAGGTCGCCGAGCTCGGCAAGCTGCCGGTCGTGCTGTTCTCCGCCGGTGGCGTCGCCACCCCCGCCGACGCCGCGCTCATGCGCCAGCTCGGCGCCGAGGGCGTCTTCGTCGGCTCCGGCATCTTCAAGTCGGGCGACCCGGCCAAGCGCGCCGCCGCCATCGTGAAGGCCACCACCTTCTACGACGACCCGAAGGTCATCGCGGACGCCTCCCGCAACCTGGGCGAGGCCATGGTCGGCATCAACTGCGACACCCTCCCCGAGGCCGAGCGCTACGCGAACCGGGGCTGGTAAGCACCCATGAGCACGCCCGTGATCGGTGTCCTGGCCCTCCAGGGCGACGTACGGGAGCACCTGATCGCCCTGGCCGCGGCGGACGCCGTGGCCAGGCCGGTCCGGCGTCCCGAGGAGCTCGCCGAGGTCGACGGTCTGGTCGTCCCCGGCGGTGAGTCCACCACCATCTCCAAGCTGGCCGTCCTCTTCGGCCTGATGGAGCCGCTGCGCGAGCGGATCGCCGGCGGCATGCCCGTCTACGGCACCTGCGCCGGCCTGATCATGCTCGCCGACAAGATCCTCGACCCGCGCTCGGGCCAGGAGACCTTCGGCGGCATCGACATGATCGTCCGCCGCAACGCCTTCGGCCGGCAGAACGAGTCCTTCGAGGCCGGTGTGACCGTGACGGGCATCGACACCCCCGTCGAGGGCGTCTTCATCCGCGCCCCGTGGGTCGAGTCGGTCGGCGCCCGGGTCGAGGTGCTCGCCGAGCACGAGGGCCACATCGTCGCCGTCCGCCAGGGCCGCGCCCTCGCCACCTCCTTCCACCCCGAACTCACCGGCGACCACCGCATCCACGAGCTGTTCGTGGACATGGTGCGCGCCGAGCGGTGACCCGATCCCGGTAGGATCTCTGGGGTTCGTTCAAGAAGTTGGTTACGCGAAGGAGACAGGCAGATGTCCGGCCACTCTAAATGGGCTACGACGAAGCACAAGAAGGCCGTGATCGACGCCAAGCGCGGCAAGCTCTTCGCGAAGCTGATCAAGAACATCGAGGTCGCCGCCCGGACGGGCGGTGCCGACCCGGACGGCAACCCGACGCTCTACGACGCCATCCAGAAGGCGAAGAAGAGCTCCGTCCCGAACAAGAACATCGACTCCGCGGTCAAGCGCGGCGGCGGCCTCGAGGCCGGCGGCGTCGACTACGCCACCATCATGTACGAGGGTTACGGCCCGAACGGTGTCGCGGTGCTCATCGAGTGCCTCACCGACAACCGCAACCGCGCCGCCTCCGACGTGCGCGTCGCCATGACCCGCAACGGCGGCTCCATGGCCGACCCGGGTTCCGTCTCGTACCTGTTCAACCGCAAGGGCGTCGTCGTGCTCCCCAAGGGCGAGCTGTCCGAGGACGACGTCCTGGAGTCGGTGCTCGAGGCCGGCGCCGAGGAGGTCAACGACCTCGGCGAGTCCTTCGAGATCATCAGCGAGGCCACCGACCTAGTCGCGGTCCGTACCGCCCTCCAGGAGGCCGGCATCGACTACGACTCGGCCGAGTCCAGCTTCGTCCCGACCATGCAGGTCGAGCTCGACGAGGAGGGCGCGCGCAAGATGTTCAAGCTGATCGACGCCCTGGAGGACAGCGACGACGTGCAGAACGTCTTCGCCAACTTCGACGTCAGCGACGAGGTCATGGAGAAGGTCGACGCCTGACCGCGATCTCTCGACGCAGCGGGCCGACGGGACACACCCCGTCGGCCCGCTGCGTTGTCAGTGCCAGCCGATAGCCTGCACAAACAGACTTGCGATCAGCCCACGATCACGGAGGGGGGCGCTGTGCGCGTACTCGGGGTGGACCCCGGACTGACCCGGTGCGGCGTCGGCGTCGTCGAGGGCGTCGCCGGCCGTCCCCTGACCATGCTCGGGGTCGGTGTCGTGCGCACGGCCGCGGACGCCGACATCGGCCTGCGCCTGGTCGGCATCGAGCGCGGCATCGAGGAGTGGCTCGACCGCTTCTCACCCGAACTCGTCGCCGTGGAGCGGGTGTTCAGCCAGCACAACGTGCGTACGGTGATGGGCACGGCCCAGGCCAGCGCCGTCGCCATGCTCTGCGCCTCCCGGCGCGGCATCCCCGTCGCCCTGCACACCCCCAGCGAGGTCAAGGCCGCCGTCACCGGCAGCGGCCGCGCCGACAAGGCCCAGGTCGGGGCCATGGTGACCAGGCTCCTGCGGCTCTCCGCCCCGCCCAAGCCGGCCGACGCCGCCGACGCCCTCGCCCTCGCCATCTGCCACATCTGGCGGGCCCCCGCCCAGAACCGCCTGCAACAGGCGGTCGCCGCCCAGAACCGTCTCCAGCAGGCCGTCGCCCGGCACACCGCCGCCCGGCCCGCCTCCGCAGTGAAAGGCCGAACCCGATGATCGCCTTCGTGAGCGGCCCGGTCGCCGCCCTCGCCCCCACGACCGCCGTCGTCGAGGTCGGGGGAGTGGGCATGGCCGTCCAGTGCACCCCGAACACCATCGCCGGCCTGCGCCTCGGTGAGCACGCCCGGCTCGCGACCTCCCTCGTCGTCCGCGAGGACTCCCTCACCCTGTACGGCTTCGCGGACGACGACGAGCGGCAGGTCTTCGAGCTCCTCCAGACCGCCAGCGGCGTCGGCCCCCGCCTCGCCCAGGCCATGCTCGGCGTGCACAGCCCCGACGCGCTGCGCCTCGCCGTCTCCACCGGCGACGAGAAGGCCCTCACCGCCGTCCCCGGCATCGGCAAGAAGGGCGCCCAGAAGCTCCTCCTCGAACTGAAGGACAAGCTCGGCTCCCCGCTGGGCGGCAGCGGCCTCGTCGGCGCCCAGCGCGCCGCGGCCGCCGGCCCCGCGCCGTGGACCGAGCAGCTGTCCGCCGCCCTCATCGGCCTCGGCTACGCGAGCCGCGAGGCCGAGGAGGCCGTCAGCGCCGTCACCCCGCAGGCCGAGGCCGCCCTCGCCGAGACCGGCACCGCCCCCGTACCGCAGCTGCTCCGCGCCGCCCTGCAGACCCTCAACCGGGCCCGCTGACCTCCCGTCCGAAGGAAGAACACCACCGTGAACTGGGACGACGACAGCACCGTCGAGGCCACCGACGCCGAGGCGCGCATCGTCGGCGCCTCCGCCGAGGGTGACGACCAGGCCGTCGAGGCGGCCCTGCGCCCCAAGGACCTCAGCGAGTTCGTCGGCCAGGAGAAGGTCCGCCAGCAGCTCGACCTGGTCCTCAAGGCCGCCCGCCAGCGCGGCGCCACCGCCGACCACGTGCTGCTCTCCGGCGCCCCCGGCCTCGGCAAGACCACCCTCTCGATGATCATCGCGGCCGAGATGAACGCGCCGATCCGCATCACCTCGGGCCCCGCCATCCAGCACGCCGGCGACCTCGCCGCGATCCTCTCCTCCCTCCAGGAGGGCGAGATCCTCTTCCTCGACGAGATCCACCGGATGTCCCGCCCCGCCGAGGAGATGCTCTACATGGCGATGGAGGACTTCCGGGTCGACGTCATCGTCGGCAAGGGCCCCGGCGCCACCGCCATCCCGCTGGAACTCCCGCCCTTCACCCTGGTCGGCGCCACCACCCGGGCCGGACTCCTGCCGCCCCCGCTGCGCGACCGCTTCGGCTTCACCGCCCACATGGAGTTCTACGACCCGGCCGAGCTCCAGCGCGTGATCCACCGCTCCGCCGGACTCCTCGACGTGGAGATCGACCCCGACGGCGCCGCCGAGATCGCCGGCCGCTCCCGCGGCACCCCCCGCATCGCCAACCGCCTGCTGCGCCGGGTCCGCGACTACGCCCAGGTCAGGGCCGACGGAGTGATCACCCGGGAGATCTCCGAGGCGGCCCTCAGGGTGTACGAGGTGGACAGCCGCGGCCTCGACCGGCTCGACCGCGCCGTCCTGGAGGCCCTGCTCAAACTCTTCGGCGGCGGACCCGTCGGGCTCTCCACCCTCGCGGTCGCCGTGGGGGAGGAGCGCGAGACCGTCGAGGAGGTCGCCGAACCCTTCCTCGTACGCGAGGGTCTGCTGGCCCGCACCCCCCGTGGCCGGGTCGCCACTCCGGCGGCATGGGCCCACCTCGGACTCGTTCCGCCGCAGGCAGCGGGCCCGGGCGGCGCGGCGAACAGCAGGGGAACGGGACAACAGGGGCTCTTCGGGGCGTGACGGTGCGGACACTCGCCCGTACCGGAACCGGGGTGCGATGCTGGACGTTGTTCCATCGATGCGGACTCGCCTAGACTCCGCCGATGCCGCCCTTTCTGGTCGGCGCACCCACCCCCGAAGATCAGGCCGCGGTTTCTCCGCGACCGTGCGAAGGAAACCCGTCCCGTGAGCATCGTGACTCTCCTCCCCTTCATCGTCCTCATCGGGGCCATGTTCCTGATGACCCGCTCTGCCAAGAAGAAGCAGCAGGCGGCGGCGCAGATGCGCAACGAGATGCAGCCCGGCACCGGCGTACGGACGATCGGGGGGATGTACGCCACCGTCAAGGAGATCGGTGACGAGACCGTCCTCCTGGAAGTCGCGCCCGGCGTGCACGCGGTCTACGCGAAGAACGCGATCGGCGCCGTCCTGGAGGACTCCGAGTACAACCGGATCGTCCACGGCGACGACGAGGAGTCGGGCTCCGACGCCCTCGTTCCGGACGACGCCTCCTCGCTGACCGAGCCGGCCGAGCCCGCCGAGGCCACCGAGGTCGCGGACAAGGGCACGGAGACCGTCGAGGACGCGCCGAAGGCCGACCTGACGAAGAAGACGGACGCGGCCGAGGCCGCCGCCGAGGGGGAGAAGGACGGCAAGGCCGACGGCGAGACCGACGCGAAGTAGTCGCGGCCGGGGGCCGCGCGCACGCCCACCGGCGTACGCGGTCCCCGGAACGGTTCCACGTCTGCGGGGGCAGGTCCCCACACATACTTCGTGGCCGTCTCACGCATACCCGGCGTGAGGCGGTTGGACAGGGAGATACGACAGGTGGCAGCACCGAAGAAGGGCCGAAGGCCGGCGGGGGGACAGAGCCGTCCGGGCCGCGCCCTGGCACTCATCCTGATCGCCATGGTGGCGCTCACCGGCGGGATGTTCTGGTCGGGGCACACCACCCCGCGCCTCGGCATCGACCTCGCCGGCGGAACGTCGATCACGCTCAAGGCGAAGGCCGAGCCCGGCCAGGAGTCGGCGGTCAACGAGACCAACATGAACACGGCGGTCGGCATCATCGAGCGCCGTGTCAACGGTCTGGGTGTCTCCGAGGCCGAGGTTCAGACGCAGGGCGCCGAGAACATCATCGTCAACATCCCTCGCGGGACGAACGAGAAGCAGGCCCGCGAGCAGGTCGGCACCACCGCGCAGCTCTACTTCCGGCCCGTCCTCGCCGTCACGCCCGCGGCGCCGCAGACGGCGCCGAGCGCCACGCCCTCGGGCAAGCCCTCGGGCTCGCCGAAGCCGTCCGCCTCCGCCTCCTCGGGCACGACGGTGGGTGAGAAGTCGGCCACCCCGACGGCCACCGCCTCCACGCAGGGCCGCGCGCTCACCGAGGCCCTCAAGGCCCCGAGCCCGACGCCCACCGCGAGCTCCTCCGCGAAGCCGAAGGCCACCGGCACGCCGCAGGCGACCCCGAAGCCGGACCCCGCCACCGCGGCGCTGGAGCAGAAGTTCACCACCCTGAACTGCCTCGACCCCAAGGCGCGCACCGCCGCCGGCCAGGGCGTCAAGTCCAGCGAACCCACCGTGGCCTGCGGCAAGAACGCGGTCGGCCAGTGGGAGAAGTACCTCCTCGGCCCGGCCGAGGTGGACGGCAAGGACGTCGACAACGCCAAGGCCGGCCTGGACCAGCGGACCGGTCAGTGGATCGTGGACATGGAGTTCACGGACGGCGGTTCGAAGAAGTTCCAGTCGATCACCAGCAAGCTGTCGCAGCAGACCGAGCCGCAGAACCAGTTCGCCATCGTCCTGGACGGCGAGGTCGTCTCCGCGCCCCGCGTCCAGACCACGCTGAGCGCCAGCGCCCAGATCTCCGGCAGCTTCAACCAGCAGTCCGCCCAGGACCTCGGCAACATCCTCTCCTACGGCGCCCTGCCGCTCACGTTCCAGACCCAGAGCGTCGACACCGTCACCGCCGCGCTCGGCGGTGACCAGCTGCAGGCCGGTCTCATCGCCGGCGCCATCGGCCTCGGCCTCGTGATCATCTACCTGGTCGCGTACTACCGCGGCCTGTCGCTGATCGCCATCCTCAGCCTCGGCGTCTCGGCGCTCCTCACGTACGTGATCATGGCCCTGCTCGGCCCGGCCATCGGCTTCGCGCTGAACCTGCCGGCCGTCTGCGGCGCCATCGTCGCCATCGGCATCACCGCGGACTCGTTCATCGTGTACTTCGAGCGCATCCGCGACGAACTGCGCGAGGGCCGTACGCTTCGCCCGGCCGTCGAGCGCGCCTGGCCGCGCGCCCGCCGCACCATCCTGGTCTCCGACTTCGTGTCGTTCCTGGCCGCGGCCGTGCTGTTCATCGTCACCGTCGGCAAGGTCCAGGGCTTCGCGTTCACGCTCGGCCTGACCACCCTGCTCGACATCGTCGTGGTCTTCCTCTTCACCAAGCCGGTCATGACGCTGCTCGCCCGGACCAAGTTCTTCGGCAACGGCCACGCCTGGTCCGGCCTGGACCCGAAGCGGCTCGGCGCCAAGCCGCCGCTGCGCCGCACCCGCCGTGCCCACGCCCCCGTCGACGCGAAGGAGGCGTGAGATGTCGAAGCTCGGCGATCTCGGCGCCCGGCTCCACCGCGGTGAGGTCGGATACGACTTCATCGGCAACCGCAAGATCTGGTATGGCCTGTCCATCCTGATCACCATCACCGCCATCGTCGCCCTGGCCGTCCGCGGCCTCAACATGGGCATCGAGTTCCAGGGCGGCGCCGTCTTCACCACCCCGAAGTCGGACGTCTCCGTCAGCCAGGCGCAGGAGTACGCGGAAGAGGCCTCCGGCCACGACGCGATCGTCCAGCAGCTCGGCAACGGCTCCCTGCGCATCCAGGTCGGCGGCCTCGACACCGCGCAGTCCGACCAGGTCCGCGAGGAGCTCGCCAAGGACCTGAACGTCCCCGAGGACAAGATCGCGGCCGAGCTCGTCGGCCCCAGCTGGGGTGAGCAGATCGCCACCAAGGCCTGGACCGGTCTCGGGGTCTTCATGATCCTGGTGGTGATCTACCTGGCCATCGCCTTCGAGTGGAGAATGGCGGTCGCGGCACTCGTCGCCCTCATCCACGACCTCACGATCACGGTGGGCATCTACTCCCTGGTCGGCTTCGAGGTCACCGTGGGTACGGTCATCGGTCTGCTGACGATCCTCGGCTACTCGCTGTACGACACCGTCGTCGTCTTCGACTCCCTCAAGGAGCAGACGAAGGACATCACGAAGCAGACCCGCTTCACCTACAGCGAGCTGGCCAACCGCTCGATCAACGGCACCCTGGTCCGTTCGATCAACACCACCGTCGTCGCGCTGCTGCCGGTCGCCGGCCTGCTCTTCATCGGTGGCGGTGTCCTCGGCGCCGGCATGCTCAACGACATCTCGCTGTCGCTGTTCGTCGGCCTCGCCGCGGGTGCGTACTCCTCGATCTTCATCGCCACCCCGCTGGTCGCCGACCTCAAGGAGCGCGAGCCGTCGATCAAGGCGCTCAGGAAGCGGATCATGGCCAAGCGCGCCGGCGCCGCCGCCAAGGGCGAGGCGCTGGACGGGGCGGGCGAGCCGTCCGCCGAGGCCGCCGTCGTCGGCCCCCGGACCGGCCGCCGCGGCGCCCAGGAGCACCGAGGATGACCGCCGAGGCCCAGGACGTGACCACGCTCCTGCTCAGCCGTATCCGTGACGTCCCGGACTACCCGAAGCCGGGCGTGCTGTTCAAGGACATCACGCCGCTGCTCGCGGACCCGGCGGCGTTCACGGCCCTCACCGACGCCCTCGCCGTGCTGTGCTCCGCGCAGGGCGCGACGAAGATCGTCGGCCTGGAGGCCCGCGGCTTCATCCTGGCCGCCCCGGTGGCCGTCCGCGCGGGCCTGGGGTTCATCCCCGTCCGCAAGGCCGGCAAGCTCCCCGGGGCCACACTCCGCCAGGCGTACGAGCTGGAGTACGGCACCGCCGAGATCGAGGTGCACGCCGAGGACCTGGCCGCGGGCGACCGCGTGATGGTCATCGACGACGTCCTCGCCACCGGCGGCACGGCCGAGGCCTCGATCGAGCTGATCCGCCGCGCGGGCGCCGAGGTCGCGGGCGTCGCCGTGCTGATGGAGCTGGGCTTCCTCCCGGGCCGCGCCCGTCTGGAGCCCGCCCTGAACGGCGCACCGCTCACGGCGCTGATCACGGTCTGACATCGGGGTACACCCCGACAGGGGCGCTCCGGGGAATCCCCGGAGCGCCCCTTCGCGTTCTCCCGGACATCACCCGGGTCCCGCCGCCCTGCCCGTCCCGGAGCCGTCCGAACCCGGGCGCGTGGGCACAGCCGAGCGTGGCTCGATACCATGGGCTTTCCGGGCCTGACCGGGGGACCCGGACCTCCCCCAGACTCCGTCCGGGGGGACCCCAGAGGAGCGCTTCTTGCCAGACGAGGCCCAGTCACTCTCCGCCGCGCAGCCCGACCCGAAGGCCGAGAAGGCCGCGCCGGGGACCGGTGCGCCCGAGAACAAGCCGGCGGAGACCAGCCCCGCGCCTGCCGCGCCCGCGCCCTCGCCCGCCCCCGAGCGGCCCGCGCCCGCCGCCCCCGAGCGGCCCGCCCCCGCACGTTCCGGCGGCTCGTCCAACCGCGTCCGGGCCCGCCTCGCCCGGCTCGGCGTGCAGCGCTCCTCCCCGTACAACCCGGTCCTCGAACCGCTGCTGCGGATCGTCCGCTCCAACGACCCCAAGATCGAGACGGCGACGCTCCGCCAGATCGAGCGGGCCTACCAGGTCGCCGAGCGCTGGCACCGCGGCCAGAAGCGCAAGAGCGGCGACCCGTACATCACGCACCCGCTGGCCGTCACCACCATCCTCGCCGAGCTCGGCATGGACCCGGCGACCCTGATGGCCGGGCTCCTCCACGACACCGTCGAGGACACCGAGTACGGTCTCGACACCCTCCGCCGCGACTTCGGCGACCAGGTCGCCCTGCTCGTCGACGGCGTCACCAAGCTCGACAAGGTCAAGTTCGGCGAGGCCGCCCAGGCCGAGACCGTCCGCAAGATGGTCGTCGCCATGGCCAAGGACCCGCGTGTCCTGGTCATCAAGCTCGCCGACCGCCTGCACAACATGCGCACCATGCGCTACCTCAAGCGGGAGAAGCAGGAGAAGAAGGCCCGCGAGACCCTCGAGATCTACGCGCCCCTGGCCCACCGCCTGGGCATGAACACCATCAAGTGGGAGCTGGAGGACCTCGCCTTCGCGATCCTCTACCCCAAGATGTACGACGAGATCGTCCGGCTCGTCGCCGAGCGCGCCCCCAAGCGCGACGAGTACCTCGCCATAGTGACCGACGAGGTCCAGGCCGACCTGCGGGCCGCCCGCATCAAGGCCACCGTCACCGGCCGCCCCAAGCACTACTACAGCGTCTACCAGAAGATGATCGTCCGAGGCCGTGACTTCGCGGAGATCTACGACCTGGTCGGCATCCGCGTCCTCGTGGACACCGTCCGCGACTGCTACGCGGCCCTCGGCACCGTCCACGCGCGATGGAACCCGGTCCCCGGCCGGTTCAAGGACTACATCGCGATGCCGAAGTTCAACATGTACCAGTCGCTGCACACGACGGTCATCGGACCCAACGGCAAGCCCGTCGAGCTCCAGATCCGGACATTCGACATGCACCGGCGCGCCGAGTACGGCATCGCCGCGCACTGGAAGTACAAGCAGGAGGCCGTCGCCGGCGCCTCCAAGGTCCGCGCCGACGTCCCGAAGAGGACCGGCAAGGACGACCACCTCAACGACATGGCGTGGCTGCGTCAGCTCCTCGACTGGCAGAAGGAGACCGAGGACCCCAGCGAGTTCCTGGAGTCCCTGCGCTTCGACCTCTCCCGCAACGAGGTCTTCGTCTTCACCCCGAAGGGCGACGTCATCGCGCTGCCCGCCGGCGCCACCCCCGTCGACTTCTCGTACGCCGTCCACACCGAGGTCGGCCACCGCACGATAGGGGCGCGGGTCAACGGGCGGCTCGTGCCGCTCGAATCGACCCTCGACAACGGCGACCTGGTCGAGGTCTTCACCTCCAAGGCCGCCGGCGCCGGGCCCTCCCGCGACTGGCTGGGCTTCGTCAAGTCCCCGCGCGCCCGGAACAAGATCCGCGCCTGGTTCTCCAAGGAGCGCCGCGACGAGGCCATCGAGCAGGGCAAGGACGCCATCGCGCGGGCCATGCGCAAGCAGAACCTGCCGATCCAGCGGATCCTGACCGGCGACTCCCTCGTCACCCTCGCCCACGAGATGCGCTACAGCGACATCTCCTCGCTGTACGCGGCGATCGGCGAGGGCCATGTCACCGCCCAGTCCATCGTGCAGAAGCTGGTCCAGGGCCTCGGCGGCGAGGAGGCCGCCACCGAGGACATGGACGAGGCCGCCCCGCCCACCCGAGGCCGCTCCAAGCGCCGCACCAACGCCGACCCCGGTGTCGTCGTCAAGGGCGTCGAGGACGTCTGGGTGAAACTGGCCCGCTGCTGCACCCCCGTCCCCGGCGACCCGATCATCGGCTTCGTCACCCGGGGCAGCGGTGTCTCGGTGCACCGCAGCGACTGCGTCAACGTGGAGTCGCTCTCGCGGGAGCCGGAGCGGATCCTGGAGGTCGAGTGGGCCCCGACCCAGTCCTCGGTCTTCCTCGTCGCCATCCAGGTCGAGGCCCTGGACCGCTCCCGGCTCCTCTCGGACGTCACCCGGGTCCTCTCGGACCAGCACGTCAACATCCTCTCGGCGGCCGTCCAGACCTCCCGCGACCGGGTGGCCACCTCCCGCTTCACCTTCGAGATGGGCGACCCGAAGCACCTCGGGCACGTCCTGAAGGCCGTGCGGGGCGTGGAGGGCGTCTACGACGTCTACCGAGTGACCTCGGCCCGCAGGCCGTAACAGCACGTACGAGGAAGGCCCCCCGGCGATGCGCCGGGGGGCCTTCCTCGTACGGTCACGGCATTCGTCAGCCGCCGAACTCCTCCAGGCCCTTCAGCGCCTGGTCGAGCAGGGCCTGACGGCCCTCCAGCTCACGCGCCAGCTTGTCGGCCTTGGCGTCGTTGCCCGCGGCGCGGGCCGCGTCGATCTGCTTGCGCAGCTTCTCGACCGCGTCCTGCAGCTGACCGGTCAGACCCGCGGCACGCGCGCGTGCCTCCGGGTTCGTCCGGCGCCACTCGGCCTCCTCGGCCTCCTGGATCGCCCGCTCCACGGTGTGCATCCGGCCCTCGACCTTGGGACGGGCGTCGCGCGGGACATGGCCGATGGCCTCCCAGCGCTCGTTGAGGGAACGGAAGGCCGCACGCGCCGCCTTCAGGTCCGTCACCGGCACCAGCTTCTCGGCCTCGGTCGCGAGCTCCTCCTTCAGCTTGAGGTTCTCGGTCTGCTCCGCGTCCCGCTCGGCGAACACCTCGCCGCGCGCCGCGAAGAAGACGTCCTGGGCGCCGCGGAAGCGGTTCCACAGGTCGTCCTCGTGCTCGCGCTGGGCGCGGCCGGCCGCCTTCCACTGCGTCATCAGCTCGCGGTAGCGGGCCGCCGTGTCGCCCCAGTCGGTGGAGGTCGACAGCGACTCCGCCTCGGCGACCAGACGCTCCTTCGCCTTGCGGGCGTCCTCGCGCTGGGCGTCCAGGGAGGCGAAGTGGGCCTTGCGGCGCTTCGAGAACGCCGAGCGGGCGTGCGAGAAGCGGTGCCACAGCTCGTCGTCGGACTTGCGGTCGAGCCGGGGGAGGCCCTTCCAGGTGTCCACCAGGGCCCGCAGCCGCTCGCCCGCGGAGCGCCACTGCTCGCTCTGGGCCAGCTCCTCGGCCTCCGTGACGAGCTTCTCCTTGGCGGCGCGCGCCTCGTCGGTCTGCTTGGCCTTCTGGGCCTTGCGCTCCTCGCGGCGCGAGTCGACCGTCTCGACGAGCTTGTCGAGGCGGGCCGCCAGCGCGGCCAGGTCACCGACGGCGTGGTGCTCGTCGACCTGCTGCCGGATGTGCTCGATCGCCGCGGTGGCGTCCTTCGCCGAGAGGTCGGTGGTCCTCACTCGCTTCTCGAGGAGGCCGATCTCGACCACCAAGCCCTCGTACTTGCGCTCGAAGTAGGCCAGGGCCTCCTCAGGGGTGCCGGCCTGCCACGATCCGACGACCTTCTCGCCCTCGGCCGTCCGCACGTACACGGTGCCCGTCTCGTCGACGCGGCCCCACGGGTCGCTGCTCACAGCGCCTCCTCACCATGATGCCGTCGCGGGGTCGTACCCCCCGGGCATCGTCCACAGTTTCCCGGCGGGCCTCGCCCGCCTTCCGCAGCGCGGCCGACGGCCCAACGCTGCACAACGCCAATCTAGGCGAACGGCGGCCCGGCTGTCCGCACTCAGCACGACCGAGATTCGACGGCCACGCGCGCGTGCGGACCGCGGGCTCACTTCTTCGTGACGGTCGCCTTCTCGATGGTGACGGGCTTCTTCGGGGCGCCGTCCGTGGCGCCGCCCTCGACGCCCGCCTTCGCCACGTCCTGGACCGCCTTGAGGCCGGCCGCGTCGATCTTCCCGAAGGGGGTGTAGGTCGGCGGCAGCTTGGTGTCCTTGTAGACGAGGAAGAACTGCGAGCCGCCGGTGCCCGGCTGACCCGTGTTCGCCATGGCGACGGTGCCGGCCGGGAAGGTCACGGTGCCGTCCGCGCCCGCCTTGCCGAGGGCGTCCAGGTTCTCGTCGGGGATCGTGTAGCCGGGGCCGCCGGTGCCGTCACCCTTGGGGTCGCCGCACTGGAGCACGTAGATGCCCTGGGTCGTGAGGCGGTGGCACTTGGTCCCGTCGAAGTACTTCTTGCCCGCGAGGTGCGCGAAGGAGTTCACCGTGCGCGGGGTCTTCGCCGCGTCCATGGTGAACGTGATCTCGCCCTCGTTCGTCTTCAGGGCCATGGCGTACGTGGCCTTCCGGTCCACGGTCAGCTTCGGCTCCGGGCTCGCCGACTCGCCGTCCGTGGGCGCCGAGCTGCTGGGCGTGCCCGTCGGGGTGTCGCCCGCCGCGCTGTCCGAGCCCTTCGCGGAGCCGTCCGTCAGGGCCACGGAGGCGTAGACGGCGCCGCCCGCGGCCAGCACCACCGCGAGGACGGCCGCGATGACGGTGTTGCGGCGCTTCGCCTTGCGCCGGTTCTCCTCCCGCCGCTGCTGCTGCCGCGCGTACTTCTCCCTGGCAAGCTGCCGCCGCCGCTGATCGCTGGTGACCACCGGGTCCGCTCCTTGTCGCTCGTCTGTTCCTGTCCTGGCCGGATGTGCCCGTACCGTATACGGGTTGGCTGTGGAACCGGCACCGCCGGTAGGCTCTGATCTGCCGCATTCCGTGATCTCCGCGAAATTCCGCGCCCCCGTGCCGGACGACAACTAAGGACGAACGTGCTGATTGCCGGGTTCCCCGCCGGGGCCTGGGGGACCAACTGCTATCTGGTCGCCCCCGCCGCAGGCGAGGAGTGCGTGATCATCGACCCGGGCCACCAGGCCACCCAGGGTGTCGAGGAGACGCTGAAGAAGCATCGGCTCAAGCCCGTCGCCGTCGTCCTCACCCATGGACACATCGACCACGTCGCCTCCGTCGTTCCGGTGTGCGGCGCCCATGACGTCCCCGCGTGGATCCACCCGTCCGACCGCTACATGATGAGCGACCCGGAGAAGGCCCTCGGCCGCTCCATCGGGATGCCCCTCATGGGCGAGCTGACCGTGGGAGAGCCCGACGACGTGCGCGAGCTCACCGACGGCTCCCGGCTGAAGCTCGGCGGTCTGGACTTCTCCGTCGCCCACGCGCCCGGTCATACCAAGGGGTCGGTGACCTTCCGGATGCCCGAGACCACGGAGATCCCCTCCGTGTTCTTCTCCGGGGATCTGCTGTTCGCCGGCTCCATCGGACGCACCGACCTCCCCGGCGGTGACATGGACGAGATGCTCGAATCGCTGGCCCGCGTGTGCCTGCCCCTCGACAACTCGACCGTGGTCCTGTCGGGGCACGGTCCCCAGACGACCATCGGCCAGGAGCGCGCCACCAACCCCTATCTGCGGGACGTGGCCGCCGGCCTCGGGAGCACGGACGCTCCCCGACGAGGAATGTGACGACTCACGTGAGCACCTTCAAGGCCCCCAAGGGCACGTACGACCTGCTGCCGCCCCGCTCCGCGACCTTCCTCGCGGTGCGCGAGGCGATCGCCACGCCGCTGCGGAACTCCGGCTACGGCTACGTCGAGACCCCCGGCTTCGAGGACGTGAAGCTGTTCTCCCGCGGCGTCGGCGAGTCCACCGACATCGTCACCAAGGAGATGTACACCCTCACGACCAAGGGCAACGACGAGCTGGCGCTGCGGCCGGAGGGCACCGCGTCCGTCCTGCGCGCGGCGCTCCAGGGCAACCTGCACAAGCTCGGCAACCTGCCGGTCAAGCTCTGGTACTCCGGTTCGTACTACCGGTACGAGCGGGCCCAGGCGGGCCGCTACCGCCACTTCTCCCAGGTCGGCGCCGAGGCGATCGGCGCCGAGGACCCGGCGCTCGACGCCGAGCTGATCATCCTGGCCGACCAGGCGTACCGCTCGCTCGGTCTGCGGAACTTCCGCATCCTGCTGAACTCGCTCGGCGACAAGGAGTGCCGCCCCGTCTACCGGGAGGCCCTCCAGACGTTCCTTCGCGGGCTCGACCTCGACGAGGAGACCCTGCGCCGCGCCGAGATCAACCCGCTGCGCGTCCTCGACGACAAGCGCGAGGCCGTGCAGAAGCAGCTGACCGACGCCCCGCTGCTGCGCGACTACCTGTGCGACGCGTGCAAGGCGTACCACGAGGAGGTGCGCGCGCTGATCACCGCGGCGGGCGTCGTCTTCGAGGACGACCCCAAGCTGGTCCGCGGCCTCGACTACTACACCCGCACCACCTTCGAGTTCGTCCACGGCGGACTCGGCTCGCAGTCGGCGGTCGGCGGCGGCGGCCGCTACGACGGCCTCTCCGAGATGATCGGCGGCCCCGCGCTGCCGTCGGTGGGCTGGGCGCTCGGCGTGGACCGCACGGTCCTCGCCCTGGAGGCGGAGGGCATCGAGCTCGACATCCCCGCCGCCACCAGCGTCTTCGCGGTCGCCATCGGCGACGAGGCGCGCCGGCTGCTCTTCGGCAAGGTCACCGAGCTCCGCAAGGAGGGCATCGCCGCCGACTTCTCCTTCGGCGGCAAGGGCCTCAAGGGCGCCATGAAGGACGCCAACCGCTCCGGTGCCCGCCTCGCCGTCGTCGCCGGCGAGCGCGACCTCGCCGAGGGTGTCGTCCAGCTCAAGGACATGGAGTCCGGCGAGCAGCAGGCCGTCCCCGTGGACGGTCTCCTGGACGCCGTACGGGCCAAGCTGGCCTGATCCGCCGTACGGAAGGGCCCGGACCACCAGGTGGTCCGGGCCCTTCCTCATCTCCGGCGAACGGCAGCCCGACGGGTCGGTGTTGCAGAATGACCCTGCCCACACGGCCGGTCGAGCGAGGGAAAAGGTGGCATGGCGAAGGCAGCGGTGGACGAGGTCGGCTCCGGCCGGGACGGCGGCGGCACGATCGGCGCGAGCAGGGCCTTCTCCTGGCTGCTCGTGATCACCGGCGCGGCCGGACTGCTCGCCGCCTGGGTCATCACCATCGACAAGTTCAAGCTCCTGGAGGACCCCACCTTCACCCCGGGGTGCAGCCTCAACCCGATCGTCTCCTGCGGCAACATCATGAAGAGCGAGCAGGCCGCGGTCTTCGGCTTCCCCAACCCGATGCTCGGCCTCGTCACCTACGCCATGGTGATCGCGATCGGCGTGGGCCTGCTCGCCGGAGCCCGCTACCGCCGCTGGTACTGGCTCGGCCTCAACGCCGGCACCCTCTTCGGCGTCGGCTTCTGCACCTGGCTGACGTACCAGTCGCTGTACGAGATCAACTCGCTCTGCCTGTGGTGCTGCCTGGCCTGGGTCGCCACCATCGTCATGTTCTGGTACGTGACCTCGCACAACGTGCGCCGCGGCGTGATCCCCGCCCCCGGTGGCCTGCGGACCTTCTTCGACGAGTTCACCTGGGTCCTGCCCGTCCTGCACATCGGGATCATCGGCATGCTGATCCTGACCCGCTGGTGGGACTTCTGGACCAGCTGACGGAAGACCCGGCTGTCGGTGCGGTGACCTAGGCTTCAAGACGTGGAGCCCGACCTCTTTACCGCAGCAGCCGAAGACCGCCAGGAGAAGGACCCGGCCAGCAGTCCGCTGGCCGTCCGGATGCGCCCCCGCACCCTCGACGAGGTGGTGGGCCAGCAGCACCTGCTCAAGCCCGGATCGCCGCTGCGCCGACTCGTGGGAGAAGGGGACGGCGGCCCCGCCGGCGCCTCCTCGGTGATCCTCTGGGGACCGCCGGGCATCGGCAAGACCACCCTGGCGTACGTGGTCTCCAAGGCGACGAACAAGCGCTTCGTGGAGCTGTCCGCGATCACCGCGGGCGTCAAGGAGGTCCGGGCCGTCATCGACGGCGCCCGGCGCGCGGTCGGCGGCTACGGCAAGGAGACCGTCCTCTTCCTCGACGAGATCCACCGCTTCTCCAAGGCCCAGCAGGACTCGCTCCTGCCGGCCGTCGAGAACCGCTGGGTCACGCTCATCGCCGCCACCACCGAGAACCCGTACTTCTCCGTGATCTCCCCGCTCCTCTCGCGCTCCCTGCTCCTCACCCTGGAGCCGCTGACCGACGAGGACCTCAAGGGACTGATGGCCCGGGCGCTCACCGACGAGCGGGGGCTCGGCGGAGCCGTGACCCTGCCGGAGGACGCCGAGGCGCACCTCCTGCGCGTCGCCGGTGGCGACGCCCGGCGGGCCCTGACCGCCCTGGAGGCCGCCGCGGGCGCGGCTCTCGCCAAGGGCGAGGCGGAGATCACCCTCCAGACCGTCGAGGAGACCGTCGACCGCGCGGCCGTGAAGTACGACCGGGACGGCGACCAGCACTACGACGTGGCGAGCGCGCTCATCAAGTCGATCCGCGGCTCGGACGTGGACGCCGCCCTGCACTACCTGGCACGGATGATCGAGGCGGGGGAGGATCCGCGCTTCATCGCCCGGCGGTTGATGATCTCCGCGAGCGAGGACATCGGCCTCGCCGACCCGAACGCCCTGCCGATCGCCGTCGCCGCAGCCCAGGCCGTCGCCATGATCGGCTTCCCCGAGGCGGCCCTCACCCTGAGCCACGCGACCATCGCCCTGGCACTGGCCCCCAAGTCGAACGCGGCGACGACCGCGATCGGCGCCGCCCTCGCCGACGTGCGGGGCGGCCTCGCGGGCTCGGTCCCGCCGCACCTGCGCGACGGCCACTACAAGGGCGCGGCCAAGCTCGGCCACGCCCAGGGCTACGTGTACCCCCACGACGTGCCGGGCGGCATCGCGGCCCAGCAGTACGCCCCGGACACCATCCACGGCCGCCGGTACTACGAGCCCACCCGCTACGGCGCGGAGGCGAGATACGCGGACGTGGTGGAGCGGGTCAGGGCGCGGCTGAAGGGGGAGGACTAGCCCCCGGCGGCCCCGGTACGAGGGGGTGCCCCGGACCCGGTACACTGGTCCGGATTGCTGCGTCCCGTGTCCGGCCTCGGTCGGCACCACCAGAACGGGACATTCAGCCGGAGACCCTGCCCTCGGGCGGGGTTTCCAGGAGCGTCGCGCACCTTCGAAGGTGTCGCGTGCCACCCATCACCACCCGGGTTCCCGGGAGCGGCGATGGGTCGTTCGCGTGCTGCACGTATGTGCCCAGACCTGGGAGCGGCTGCCCGGCAGGTCCGTCCCGTACGGACCCGGCGGGTTTCCCGGCTGCGGATGCGACCTCCCCTAACCCTGGTGAAGCCGTTCACGTATCAATGAGAGAGGTTGGTTCATGCCGAACCAGTCCCGTCCCAAGGTCAAGAAGTCGCGTGCCCTCGGCATCGCGCTGACCCCGAAGGCTGTCAAGTACTTCGAGGCCCGCCCCTACCCGCCGGGCGAGCACGGCCGTGGCCGCAAGCAGAACTCGGACTACAAGGTCCGTCTGCTCGAGAAGCAGCGTCTGCGCGCGCAGTACGACATCAGCGAGCGTCAGATGGCGCGTGCCTACGACCGCGCCAAGAAGGCCGAGGGCAAGACGGGCGAGGCGCTGGTCGTCGAGCTCGAGCGTCGCCTCGACGCCCTGGTCCTGCGTTCGGGCATCGCCCGCACCATCTACCAGGCCCGCCAGATGGTCGTGCACGGTCACATCCAGGTCAACGGTGGCAAGGTCGACAAGCCGTCGTTCCGCGTCCGTCCCGACGACGTCGTCATGGTCCGCGAGCGCAGCCGCACCAAGCCGCTGTTCGAGATGGCCCGTGAGGGTGGTTTCGCCGCCGACGGTGAGACCCCGCGCTACCTGCAGGTCAACCTGAAGGCCCTGGCCTTCCGCCTCGACCGCGACCCGAACCGCAAGGAAATCCCGGTCATCTGCGACGAGCAGCTGGTCGTCGAGTACTACGCCCGCTGATCTCAGCACGGCAGTAGTACCACCCCCGCGGTGTTCAGCCCGCCGCTTCCCCGCCCTTTCCGGTGGGGGAGCCGGCGGGCTTCCGCGTTCCCGGGACCGCCGCCGGCCTGGCCGTACGGAACGGGCGACGGGCCGCCGCGTCCCCCCGGCCGCCGTCGGCCTGATCCCGGCGCCCGGCGAGCGCGCGCTCCACGGCCTCGTCGAGGGACAGCCCCCGGCCCTCCCGGACCGCGGCACCGAACGCCTCCGCGCCCAGGGCTTCCGCCGCCCGCTGCTCGCAGAGCGCCCGCGGCCCGTCGAAGGCCTCCGAGCCGAACAGCCGGATCCCCACCGTGTCCCACACCGGCACCGCCGCCCCCTGGAGGACGGCCGCCTCCGCCGGATCCCCCTCGCTCACCGTCACGAGGGCGAGCAGCTCGATCGCCAGGACGAGGCCGACCAGGTCACGGAAGGTGTGATTGATGGAGACGCACTCGGTGAGCAGCTTCCGCGCCTCCCCGTACGCGTCCCGCGTCCACGCCGAGAACGCCAGGACGTACAGGGCGTAGGCCCGGGTCCAGAGCTCCCCGCGCTCCTCGCAGACCTCCCGCACCTCACGGCAGATCGCGACCGCCCCCTCCAGGTCGCCCCGGAAGGCCCGCGCCATCGCCACCTCGACCTGCCCCATCAGCACGTTGCTGTTCAGCTCGCCGAGCTCCTGGTAGGAGTCGAGCGCCCGCTCGATCAGCGACTCGGCCCGCGGCAGATCGTCCGAGAGCAGCGCGAGACAGCCCATCCGGTGCGTCGCGTAGGCCTCCGCCAGCGCGTTCCGCGAGGACCGGGCCCGCTCGCCGCACTCGTGGAGCGCCGCGACCGCCGCCGTACCGTCTCCCTGAAGCACCGACACGTACCCCGCGACCCACAGCGCCTTGAGCCGGGCCTCCTCGTGCCCCGACTCCAGCGCGAGCGCACGCTCCAGCCAGTGCCGCCCCTCCGACAGGCGCCCGCAGCCCACCCACGCGAACCAGAGCGTGCCCGCCAGGTGCTGGGCGAGATGCGCGTCCTCCGGCAGTTCCAGACACAGGTCGAGCGCGGCCCGCAGATTGGGCATCGCCGCCGCCGTACGGGCCGCCACCTCCGTCTGACGGGGGCTGAACCACTCCAGCTCGCACCAGGTGGCGAGCCCCATGTACCAGTCGCGGTGCCGCCGCCGCACCCGCTCCGTGTCGCCGAGCTCCGCCAGCCACTCCGCCCCGTACGCGGCGACCGTGTCGAGCAGCCGGTAGGCGGGCCCCGCGGGGGTGTCCTCCCGCGACACCAGCGACTGCGCGAGCAGGCCCCCGAGGTGGTCGAGGATCCGCTCGGGCGGCAGCTCAGGGCCCCCGCACACGTACTCCACCGCCTCGAGGTCGAAGGGGCCGGCGAACACCGAGAGCCGCGCCCAGAGCAGCCGCTCCTCCGGGGTGCACAGCTCATGGCTCCAGCCGATCGCGGTGCGCAGCGTCTGATGGCGGGGGAGCGCCCCGCGCTCGCCGTCCGTCAGGAGCCGGAAACGGTCGTCGAGACGGTGCAGCATCTGCTCCACCGAGAGGAGCGGGAGCCGGCCGGCCGCCAGCTCCAGGGCGAGCGGGATCCCGTCGAGCCGCTGGCACAGCTCCCGTACGGCCTCCGCGCCGAGATCCGGGGCCCCGCCCGTCCCCGTACCCGGAAAGTCCGAAGAGACCGGGTCCCCCGGGACGGCCGGAGCCACCGGTACCACCGGCGCCCCCGCCTCCGCCGCCCGCTCCGCCAGGAGCGCCACCGCGTCCGCCTCGTCCATCGGGTCCAGTGCGAACACCGCCTCGCCCGCCACCCGCAGCGGCCGCCGGCCGGCCGCGAGCACG
Organism: Streptomyces sp. NPDC034084; assembly: GCF_055575535.1. Classification (NCBI taxonomy): domain Bacteria; kingdom Bacillati; phylum Actinomycetota; class Actinomycetes; order Kitasatosporales; family Streptomycetaceae; genus Streptomyces; species Streptomyces sp. NPDC034084. Next base: position 119,049 of record NZ_JBVISK010000007.1, on the reverse strand, counting down.
GTGAGGCCGGGCGCGTGGGCGAGAAGATCCCGTACCAGCGGCGCGCAGCTCTCCACCAGGTGCTCGAAACCGTCCACCACCAGCAGCATCCGCCGTTCCGCGAGGTGCTCGACCAGCACCTCGCGCGGGGCCTTCGGCGTGTGGTCGGTCAGACCGAGCGCCTCGACCAGGGCGTACGCCACCAGGCCGGGGTCGCGCAGCGGCGCCAGCTCGGCGAGCCGGACCCCTTCGCCGTAGCGTTTCTGCACCTCGGCGGCGGCCCGCAGCGCCAGCCGTGTCTTGCCGACCCCGCCGACGCCCACGACCGTGACCAGGCGGGATGTACCGAGGAGCGCCGTCAGCTCGGCCTGCTCGGCGGCCCGTCCGACGAACCGGTTCAGTTCGGCCGGGAGATTGCTCCGTCGCATGGGACACGGAGCGTACCCACCCGCGCGCGCTCCGTACAATCGGCTTCCCGTAACTCCCGTCCCACGGGCGGTAATGCGGTACGGCAGGACAGCCCGGGCGCGATAGGGTCGGGGGACGACTTTTCACAAGGCCCAACGACAGCAGAGAGCGGTGCACAGTGACCGGTGGAGAGGTTGCCGGGATCCTGGTGGCCGTGTTCTGGGCGATCCTCGTCTCCTTCCTCGCCGTGGTGCTGGTGAGGCTGGCGCAGACGCTCAGGGCGACCACCCGGCTCGTGGCGGACGTGACCGAGCAGGCCGTTCCCCTGCTGGCGGACGCCTCCGCGACCGTGCGTTCGGCACAGACCCAGCTCGACCGGGTCGACGCCATCGCCTCGGACGTCCAGGAGGTCACCTCCAACGCCTCCGCGCTCTCCACGACCGTCGCCTCCACCTTCGGTGGCCCGCTGGTCAAGGTGGCCGCCTTCGGCTACGGCGTCCGCAAGGCGCTCGGCCGGAGCCGTGAGGCGCAGGACGCGCCGCGGACCACCGCCCGCCGCACTGTGATCGTCGGCCGTACCGTGCCGTCCTCGCGACGCCGGAAGCAGAAGGGCTGAGCCGCGATGTTCCGCCGCACGTTCTGGTTCACGGCCGGCGCAGCCGCCGGCGTGTGGGCCACCACCAAGGTCAACCGGAAGCTGAAGCAGCTGACCCCCGAGAGCCTCGCGGCCCAGGCGGCGAACAAGGCCGTCGAGACCGGCCACCGGCTCAAGGACTTCGCTCTCGACGTGAGGGCGGGCATGGTCCAGCGGGAGGCCGAGCTGGGCGAGGCGCTCGGCCTGGACGCCCCCGTGGACCCCGGCCGGGAGCTGCCGGAGCCGCGCCGGAGGGCCGCGCTCGGCCGGGCCACCACCTATTCGTTTTCCAAGATGCCTACGCGTTCGTACAACCGGAATGAGGACCACTGATGGAGTCGGCTGAAATCCGCCGCCGCTGGCTGAGCTTCTTCGAGGAGCGCGGGCACACCGTCGTCCCTTCGGCGTCGCTCATCGCGGACGACCCGACTCTGCTGCTCGTCCCCGCCGGCATGGTGCCGTTCAAGCCCTACTTCCTGGGCGAGGTCAAGCCGCCCTTCACGCGCGCCTCCAGCGTGCAGAAGTGCGTGCGCACGCCGGACATCGAGGAGGTCGGCAAGACCACCCGGCACGGCACGTTCTTCCAGATGTGCGGCAACTTCTCCTTCGGCGACTACTTCAAGGAAGGCGCCATCAAGCTGGCCTGGGAGCTGCTGACCACCCCGGTGGAGCACGGCGGTTACGGGCTGGAGCCGGAGAAGCTCTGGATCACCGTCTACCAGGAGGACGACGAGGCCGAGCAGATCTGGCGCGACGTCGTCGGCGTCCCCGCCGAGCGCATCCAGCGCCTCGGCAAGAAGGACAACTACTGGTCCATGGGCGTCCCCGGCCCCTGCGGCCCGTGCTCCGAGATCAACTACGACCGCGGCCCCGACTTCGGCGTCGAGGGCGGCCCCGCCGTCAACGACGAGCGCTACGTGGAGATCTGGAACCTGGTCTTCATGCAGTACGAGCGGGGTGAGGGCTCGGGCAAGGACGACTTCCCGATCCTCGGCGAGCTCCCGTCGAAGAACATCGACACGGGCCTCGGCCTGGAGCGCCTGGCGATGATCCTCCAGGGCGTCCAGAACATGTACGAGACGGACACCCTCCAGGTCGTCATCGACAAGGCCACCGCGCTGACCGGCGTCGCCTACGGCAAGGCCCACGACAGCGACGTCTCGCTCCGCGTGGTCGCCGACCACATGCGCACCTCCGTGATGCTCATCGGCGACGGCGTCACCCCCGGCAACGAGGGCCGCGGCTACGTGCTGCGCCGCATCATGCGCCGCGCCGTCCGCAACATGCGCCTGCTCGGCGCCACCGGGCCGGTCGTCCAGGACCTCGTCGACACCGTGATCAACACGATGGGCGAGCAGTACCCGGAGCTGGTCACCGACCGCAAGCGCATCGAGACCGTCGCCCTCGCCGAAGAGGCCGCCTTCCTGAAGGCCCTCAAGGGCGGCACGAACATCCTCGACACCGCCGTCACCGAGACCAAGGCCGCCGGCGGCACGGTCCTCGCCGGTGAGAAGGCCTTCCTGCTCCACGACACCTGGGGCTTCCCGATCGACCTCACCCTGGAGATGGCCGCCGAGCAGGGCCTCTCCGTGGACGAGGACGGCTTCCGCCGCCTGATGAAGGAGCAGCGGGACCGCGCCAAGGCCGACGCCAAGGCCAAGAAGACCGGCCACGCCGACGTCACCGCCTACCGGGAGATCGCCGACGGCAACGGCGCCACTGAGTTCACCGGCTACACCAACACCGAGGGCGAGACCACCGTCGTGGGCCTCCTCGTCAACGGCGTCCCCTCGCCCGCCGCCTCCGAGGGCGACGAGGTCGAGGTCGTCCTCGACCGCACCCCGTTCTACGCCGAGGGCGGCGGCCAGATCGCCGACCAGGGCCGCATCAAGCTGCACAGCGGTGCCGTCATCGAGGTCCGCGACGTCCAGCAGCCGGTCCCGGGCGTCTCGGTCCACAAGGGCTCCGTGCAGGTCGGCGAGGTGACCGTGGGCTCCACCGCCTACGCCGCCATCGACGTCAGGCGCCGCCGGGCCATCGCCCGCGCCCACTCCGCCACGCACCTGACCCACCAGGCCCTGCGCGACGCCCTCGGCCCGACGGCCGCCCAGGCCGGTTCCGAGAACCAGCCCGGCCGCTTCCGCTTCGACTTCGGCTCGCCGAACGCCGTCCCCGGCCAGGTCCTCACCGACGTCGAGCAGAAGATCAACGAGGTCCTCTCGCGCGAGCTGGAGGTCCACGCCGAGGTCATGCCGATCGACGAGGCCAAGCGGCAGGGTGCCATCGCCGAGTTCGGCGAGAAGTACGGCGAGAAGGTGCGCGTCGTCACCATCGGCGACTTCTCCAAGGAGCTGTGCGGCGGTACGCACGTCCACAACACCGCCCAGCTGGGCCTGGTGAAGCTGCTCGGCGAGTCGTCCATCGGCTCCGGCGTGCGCCGTATCGAGGCCCTCGTCGGTGTCGACGCGTACAACTTCCTCGCCAAGGAGCACACGGTCGTCGCCCAGCTCCAGGAGCTCGTCAAGGGCCGCCCGGAGGAGCTGCCGGAGAAGATCTCCTCCATGCTCGGCAAGCTGAAGGACGCCGAGAAGGAGATCGAGAAGTTCCGCGCGGAGAAGGTCCTCCAGGCCGCCGCCGGTCTCGTCGACTCCGCCCAGGACATCCGCGGCGTCGCCCTCGTCACCGGGCAGGTCCCGGACGGCACCGGCGCCGACGACCTGCGCAGGCTCGTCCTGGACGTGCGGGGACGCATCTCCGGCGGCCGCCCGGCCGTCGTGGCCCTGTTCACCACGGTCAACGGCAAGCCGCTGACGGTCATCGCCACCAACGAGGCCGCCCGCGAGCGCGGTCTCAAGGCCGGCGAGCTGGTCCGCGCGGCCGCCAAGACCCTCGGTGGCGGTGGCGGCGGCAAGCCGGACGTCGCCCAGGGCGGCGGCCAGAACCCGGAGGCCGTCGGCGAGGCCATCGCTGCCGTCGAGCGCCTCGTGGTGGAGACGGCGTGACGATGCGCCGCGGCCGCCGTCTCGCGGTCGACGTCGGGGACGCCCGGATCGGGGTCGCCTCGTGCGACCCCGACGGGGTCCTCGCGACGCCGGTGGAGACCGTGCCGGGGCGCGACGTCCCGGCCGCCCACCGGCGGCTCCGCCAGATCGTCGGGGAGTACGAGCCGATCGAGGTCGTGGTGGGCCTGCCCCGCTCGCTCAGCGGGCGGGAGGGCCCGGCCGCGACCAAGGTCCGCGCCTTCGCCCGCGAGTTGGCGAAGGGCATCGCCCCGGTGCCGGTCCGGCTGGTCGACGAGCGGATGACCACCGTCACCGCGACCCAGGGCCTGCGGGCCTCGGGCGTGAAGGCGAAGAAGGGGCGGTCCGTCATCGACCAGGCCGCCGCTGTGATCATCCTGCAGAACGCTCTTGAGGCCGAACGGGTATCAGGTAATCCGCCCGGTGAGGGCGTCGAAGTGGTCATCTGATCGCGATACGGTAACGTTCCGCGCGATGCGGCGGTGTTCGAACAGCTGCCGCACTACGTAGAGGCGGATCGTCCGGAAGCCTCGCGGCTGTTTTGGGGATCGATGACTGAGTATGGCCGGGGCCCTGGCTCCGAACCGTGGCACCCCGGGGACCCGCTCTACGGGGACCAGGGGTGGGAGGGCCAGCAGCAGTACCCGCACCCGCAGCAGTCGAGCCAGTACGGCCACGAAGCCCAGGGCTACGCGGACCCGTACGGCCAGGGCGGTCACGCCGACCAGGGCTACGGGGGCGACCCGTACCAGCAGCAGGGGCAGCAGGAGCAGTACCAGCAGCCGCAGCAGGAGCAGTACCAGCAGCAGTACGCCGAGCCCCAGTACCAGCAGCAGTACCAGCAGTACGAGACGGGGTACCCGGGCGGTCACGACACGCCCGGGCACCTCGGACAGCAGTACGACGGCAACTGGGAGACCGGCCAGGCGGCGATGGCGTACGGCGCGCCCCCGGCCGATCCGTACGGCGGTCAGAACCCGGACCTCTACGGGACTCCCGACGCCTACCCGCCGCCCCAGCCGCCCGGCCGCCGGCAGAACCCGCCGGAGCCGGTCGTCGACTGGGCGCCGGAGGAAGAGCCGGAGCCGGAGGAGGAGAAGCACCCCTTCTTCACCGGCGACTCCGGCGACGGCCCGGACGACGACCACGACGAGGAGCCGGGCCGCGGCGGCCGGGGTTCCCGCGACGACCGCGAGCGCCGGAGCAAGGCGAAGAAACGCAAAGGCAAGAACGGCGTGGCCTGCCTGGTCGTCGCGCTCGTCCTGGTCGGCGGCGTCGGCGGCATCGGCTACTTCGGCTACCAGTTCTGGCAGGGCGAGTTCGGCGCCGCGCCCGACTACGCGGGCACCGGCAGCGGCGAGGTCCAGGTCGAGATCCCGAAGGCCGCCGGCGGCTACGAGATCGGCAACATCCTCAAGAAGGCCGGCGTGGTCAAGAGCGTCGACGCCTTCGTCTCGGCGCAGCAGCGGAACCCCAAGGGCCTCTCGATCCAGGCGGGCGTCTACACGCTGAAGAAGGAGATGTCGGCGGACAGCGCGGTCACGCTGATGCTCAACCCGGCGAGCCAGACCAACTTCGTCATCCCCGAGGGCCGGCGGAACGTCTGGGTGTACGGGGAGATCGACAAGCGGCTCGGCCTGGAGCCCGGGACGACGCAGGGCATCGCGAAGGCGAAGGCGAACGACCTCGGTCTCCCGGACTGGGCGAAGAACCACAGGAACGTCAAGGACCCCCTGGAGGGCTTCCTCTTCCCGGCCAGCTACCCGGTGGCCAAGGGCAGCAAGCCCGAGGACGTGCTGCGCAAGATGGTGAGCCGCGCGAACCAGGAGTACGGGAAGTTCGAGCTGGAGGCCAAGGCCAAGCAGCTCGGCGTCGACAGCCCCTGGGAGCTCGTCACCATCGCGAGCCTCGTCCAGGCGGAGGGCACGTCCCACGACGACTTCCGCAAGATGGCCGAGGTCGTCTACAACCGGCTCAAGCCGTCGAACCCGCAGACCTACGGCGGGCTCGAGTTCGACTCGACGTACAACTACATCAAGAACCAGAGCAAGCTCGACCTCACCCTCGAAGAGCTGCGCAAGTACGACAACCCGTACAACACGTACTTCGTCAAGGGACTCCCGCCCGGTCCCATCGGCAACCCGGGCGCCGAGGCGATGGAGGGCGTGGTCAACCCGACGAGCGACGGCTGGTACTACTTCATCTCGATCGACGGCAAGACCTCGCAGTTCACCAAGACCAACGCCGAGCACCAGAAGCTGGTCGAGAAGTTCAACGAGTCGAGGAAGAACTGATGGCGGCAGCACGCCGGGCGGCGGTTCTGGGATCCCCCATCGCCCACTCGCTCTCCCCGGTCCTGCACCGGGCCGCGTACGCAGAACTCGGGCTCGACGACTGGTCGTACGAGCGCTTCGAGGTCGACGAGGCTGCGTTGCCCGGCTTCGTCGGCGAACTCGACGGCAGCTGGGCAGGGCTCTCGCTGACCATGCCGCTCAAGCGGGCGATCATCCCGCTGCTCGACGAGATCAGCGACACGGCCGCCTCCGTCGAGGCCGTCAACACGGTCGTGCTCCGCGAGGACGGGCGCCGGGTCGGCGACAACACCGACATCCCCGGCATGATCGCCGCCCTGGGTGAGCGGGGCGTGCAGAAGGTGGAGGCCGCCGCCGTTCTCGGTGCCGGCGCCACCGCCTCCTCCGCGCTCGCCGCCCTCGCCCGGATCTGCGCGGGCCCCGTCACCGCGTACGTACGGAGCGAGGCGCGGGCCGAGGAGATGCGCGGCTGGGGCGAGCGCCTCGGCGTGGACGTCCGCACGGCCGACTGGGAGCGGGCGGCCGAGGCCTTCGAGGCGCCGCTGGTCATCGCGACCACCCCCGCGGGCACCACGAACGCCCTGGCGACCGCCGTCCCCGACTCGGTCGGCACCCTCTTCGACGTCCTGTACGACCCCTGGCCGACCCCGCTCGCGGCCGCCTGGTCCGACCGCGGCGGCAAGGTCGTCGGCGGCCTCGACCTCCTCGTCCACCAGGCCGTCCTCCAGGTCGAACAGATGACGGGCGTCCCGAGGGCCCCGCTCGCCGCCATGCGCGCCGCGGGGGAGCGGGCGCTGGCCACCCGGTAGCGCCCGATCGGATCGCGCCGCGTCCGATAGCTGGACCGGAGGGCGGGTTCGCCCCCCGGACGTGGGAGGATCGGGGTGGCGGGCCCGGGCCGCGCACCCGGCCGCGTCGTCGCAGTGCCCAGGCGCGAGCATGAGGAGCATCGTTGAGCAGGTTGCGTTGGCTGACCGCTGGGGAATCCCACGGACCCGCGCTGGTCGCGACGCTGGAGGGTCTTCCCGCCGGCGTCCCGGTCACCACTGAGCTGGTGGCGGACCACCTCGCGCGGCGACGCCTCGGCTATGGGCGTGGCGCCCGCATGAAGTTCGAGCAGGACGAGGTCACCTTCCTCGGCGGCGTCCGGCACGGACTCTCCCTCGGCTCCCCGATCGCCGTCATGGTCGGCAACACCGAGTGGCCCAAGTGGGAGAAGGTCATGTCGGCCGACCCGGTCGACCCCTCGGAGCTCAAGGAGACGGGCCGCAACGCGCCCCTGACCCGGCCCCGGCCCGGCCACGCCGACCTCGCCGGCATGCAGAAGTACGGCTTCGACGAGGCCCGGCCGATCCTTGAGCGCGCCAGCGCCCGGGAGACCGCCGCCCGTGTCGCCCTCGGCGCCGTCGCCCGGTCCTTCCTCAAGGAGGCCGCCGGCATCGAGATCGTCAGCCACGTCGTCGAACTGGCCGCCGCCAAGGCCCCCTACGGCGTCTACCCGACCCCCGCTGACGTCGAGAAGCTCGACGCCGACCCGGTCCGCTGCCTCGACGCCGACGCGTCGAAGGCGATGGTCGCGGAGATCGACCAGGCCCACAAGGACGGCGACACCCTCGGCGGCGTCGTCGAGGTCCTCGCGTACGGCGTGCCCGTCGGTCTCGGCTCGCACGTCCACTGGGACCGGCGTCTCGACGCCCGCCTCGCCGCCGCGCTCATGGGCATCCAGGCCATCAAGGGCGTCGAGGTCGGCGACGGCTTCGACCTCGCCCGCGTGCCCGGCTCGCAGGCCCACGACGAGATCGTCCGCACCGAGGACGGCATCAAGCGCACCTCCGGCCGCTCCGGCGGCACCGAGGGCGGCCTGACCACCGGCGAACTGCTGCGCGTCCGCGCCGCCATGAAGCCGATCGCGACCGTCCCGCGCGCCCTGGCCACGATCGACGTCGCCACCGGCGAGGCCGCGGCCGCCCACCACCAGCGCTCCGACGTCTGCGCCGTCCCCGCCGCCGGCATCGTCGCCGAGGCCATGGTCGCGCTCGTCCTCGCGGACGCGGTCGTCGAGAAGTTCGGCGGCGACAGCGTCCCCGAGACCCGCCGCAACGTGCGGTCGTACCTCGACCACCTGACCATCCGGTGACCGCCGGACCCCTGGTCGTCCTCGTCGGGCCCATGGGCTCCGGCAAGTCCACGGTGGGCGCGCTCCTGGCCGAACGGCTCGGCGCGCCCTACCGGGACACCGACGCCGACATCGTCGCCGCCGAAGGACGCGAGATCTCCGACATCTTCGTCGAGGACGGCGAGCAGCACTTCCGTGCCCTGGAGCGGGCCGCGGTCGCCACCGCCGTCGCCGAGCACGAGGGCGTCCTCGCCCTCGGCGGCGGCGCGATCCTGGACGCGGGGACCCGCGCCCTGCTCGCCGGGCTGCCCGTCGCGTACCTCTCGATGGACGTCGAGGAGGCGGTCCGACGTGTCGGCCTCAACACCGCGCGGCCGCTGCTCGCCGTCAACCCGCGCCGCCAGTGGCGCGAGCTGATGGAGGCGCGCCGCCATCTGTACACCGAAGTCGCACGGGTCGTCGTCGCCACGGACGACCGCACCCCCGAAGAGGTCGCCCAGGCGGTCCTCGACGCACTGGAGTTGAAGGACGTATGACGGACCAGGACCAGGTGACCCGTATCCAGGTCGGCGGTTCCGCGGGCACCGATCCGTACGAGGTACTGGTCGGGCGGCAGCTCCTCGGCGAGCTCCCCGCCCTGATCGGCACCCGGGCCAAGCGGGTCGCCGTGATCCACCCGGAGGCGCTCGCCGACACCGGCGAGGCACTCCGCGCCGACCTGGCGGACCAGGGCTACGAGACGGTCGCCATCCAGGTGCCGAACGCCGAGGAGGCGAAGACCGCCGAGGTCGCCGCCTACTGCTGGAAGGCGCTCGGCCAGACCGGCTTCACCCGCACCGACGTCGTCGTCGGCGTCGGCGGCGGCGCCACCACCGACCTGGCGGGCTTCGTGGCCGCGACCTGGCTGCGGGGCGTGCGCTGGATCGCCGTGCCGACCACCGTCCTGGCCATGGTCGACGCGGCCGTCGGCGGCAAGACGGGCATCAACACCGCCGAGGGCAAGAACCTCGTCGGCGCCTTCCATCCGCCCGCCGGCGTCCTGTGCGACCTCGCGGCACTCGACTCGCTGCCGGTGCACGACTACGTCAGCGGTCTCGCGGAGATCATCAAGGCCGGCTTCATCGTCGACCCGGTGATCCTCGACCTCATCGAGGAGGACCCGCAGGCCGCCCGCACCCCGGCCGGTCCGCACACCGCCGAGCTGCTCATCCGCTCGATCAAGGTCAAGGCCGAGGTCGTCTCCGGCGACCTCAAGGAGTCCGGCCGCCGGGAGATCCTGAACTACGGCCACACCCTCGCCCACGCCATCGAGAAGAACGAGCGGTACAAGTGGCGCCACGGCGCCGCCGTCTCCGTCGGCATGGTCTTCGCGGCCGAGCTCGGCCGCCTCGCCGGGCGGCTCGACGACGCCACCGCCGACCGGCACCGGGCGATCCTGGAGTCCGTCGGCCTGCCGCTCACCTACCGCGGCGACCAGTGGCCGAAGCTCCTGGAGACCATGCGGGTCGACAAGAAGTCGCGGGGCGACCTGCTGCGCTTCATCGTGCTCGACGGGATCGGCAAGCCGACCGTCCTGGAGGGCCCCGACCCGGCCGTCCTGATCGCGGCGTACGGCGAGGTGTCGGCGTGAGCGAGGCGCGTCCGGTACTGGTGCTCAACGGCCCCAACCTGGGCCGTCTGGGCTCCCGCGAGCCCGACATCTACGGCGCCACCTCCTACAAGGGGCTCGTCGAGTCCTGCAAGACCCTCGGCGCGGAGCTCGGCTTCGACGTCGAGGTGCGGGAGACCAACGACGAGGGCGAGATGATCCGCTGGCTCCACGAGGCCGCGGACCGCTCGACCCCGGTGGTGATCAACCCCGGCGCGTTCACGCACTACTCGTACGGGATGCGGGACGCGGCCGCCCAGCGGACCGCCCCGCTGATCGAGGTCCACATCTCGAACCCGTACGCCCGTGAGGAGTTCCGGCACACCTCGGTCGTCGCGGCCGTGGCGACCGGGACGGTCGCCGGGTTCGGGATCGGTTCCTACCGGCTGGCGCTGCGGGCGCTCGCCGAGGAACTCGCCGGCTGACGGTCCCGGACAGGGGCCGACAGGACCTGACAGGGCACCAGGGGGCGTCCCCGGCCGTTCCCCCTGTGGGGGCCGGGGGCGGTAACGTTCCGCCGTCCACGGACAACCGGTCCGGGGACCCATCAGGCGTACGAGACGGAGTGGCACCGGATGCAGCACGCAGTGGGGGGCCCGCTGCCACCGCCCGAGCGGTCGGACCGGACACCGGAGCAGGGCCGGGGGCCCGTTCCCGGGGCGATAGGCGGCGATCCCGGCGGGCAGCCCCCCGTCGCCCCGCCGGTCCCGCCGGGAGCGCCGTACCCGGGCCAGGCCGCCGGGTCCCGGCTCGGCGCGCACCCGACGGTCCAGGCAGGCGCCCCCCGGCCCCCGCACGCTCCGCCGCCTCCGGCAAGCCCCGGAGCGCCCGCCTGGGGCTCCGGAGCCGTACCGCAGCACCCGACGGGCGCGCCACACCCGGCCGCCTCCCAGCGCCCCGGAGGTGCCCCGCACCCGCCCGGCGCGTCTCCGTACCCGCCCGCACCCCGAGCGGATCCGACCGGGCACGTGCCGCTGCCTCCCGTGAGCGTGCCGCTCGCCCCGCCCGTGGAGCACGGCGCCGGGACCGGCGGGGCGACCCTCGCCGTCCTGCTCATCGGCCCGGCCGGCGCGGGCAAGACGACCGTCGCCCGGCACTGGGCGCAGCGCCGCCGCGTACCCACCGCGCACATCAGCCTCGACGACGTCCGCGAGTGGGTCTGCTCCGGCTTCGCGGACCCGCAGTCCGGCTGGAACGAGCACTCGGAGGCGCAGTACCGGCTCGCCCGCCGCACCTGCGGTTTCGCCGCGCGCAACTTCCTCGCCAACGGCATCTCCTGCATCGTCGACGACGCCGTCTTCCCGGACCGCCCCGTCGTCGGCCTCGGCGGCTGGAAGCGCCACGTCGGTCCCGGTCTGCTGCCCGTCGTCCTCCTGCCCGGCCTGGAGGTCGTCCTGGAGCGCAACGCCGAGCGCAGCGGCAACCGGCGCCTCTCGGACGAGGAGGTCGCCGCCATCCACGGCCGGATGGCCGGCTGGTACGGCTCGGGGCTGCCGATCATCGACAACTCCACGTACGACGTCGAGACCACCGCCCGCGTCCTCGACGACGTCCTCGCCCGCGCGATCGCGAGCCCGCCGACCTGGTGACCCCGCCCGGACGGCCCTTCCGAACAGGCCGGGGCGGCGCGCTGCTCGTAGGCTCGGAGCATGTCAGAGGTGTATGCGGACCGCCGTGTACGGCTGCGCGACCGGTGCGCGGCCGCGGGCAGCCCGGCGGCCCTGGTCTCCCGCCCCGCCAACGTCCGCTATCTCGCGGGTGGTTCGCCGCCCGGCGCCGTCCTGCTCGTCGGGCCGGAGCCGGAGGCGGACGTCCTGCTCTGCCCCGTCGCGCCCGGTGGTGAACCGGTCGACGGGCGGCTCGACGAGCTGCTGCGGCAGCAGGTCCTGCCCGCCGGAGGGGGTGATCCGGCCGTCGCCGCCGTCGACCTGGCCCGCCGGGCCGGCGCCGACGCGCTCGCGGTCGAGGAGCACCATCTGACGGTGGCCCGGCACCGGGCCATGGGCACCGTCGCCCCCGGCCTGCACCTCGCGGACCTCGCCTGCGCCGTGGAGCAGCTCAGGATCGTCAAGGACGAGGACGAGATCGCCTGCCTGCGGATCGCGGCGGAGATCGCCGACCAGGCCCTCGGCGAGCTCCTGGAGTCGATCCTCGTGGGGCGGACCGAGCGCCACCTCGCCCTGGAGCTGGAGCGGCGGCTCGTCGACCACGGGGCCGACGGGGCCGCCTTCCCGACCTCGGTGGCGACCGGCCCGCACTCGGGGCGCCGGGGGCACCGGCCCACCGACCGCCGGGTCGAGGAGGGTGATTTCCTCTCCGTCTGCCTCGGCGCCGACTACCGGGGCTACCGGTGCGAGATCGGCCGCACGTTCGTCATCGGCACCACCCCCGCGGACTGGCAGATCGAGCTGTACGAGCTCGTCTTCGCCGCTCAGAGGGCCGGACGCGAGTCGCTCGCACCCGGCGCCGAGTACCGGGACGTGGACCGGGCGGCCCGCCAGATCCTGGACGCCGGGGGGCACGCGGAGGCCGCCGTGCCCCTCACCGGGCACGGGGTCGGGCTCGAAATCGACGAGGACCCGCAGCTCTCACCCTCGGCCATGGGTAAACTGGACGCTTGTGTGCCGGTCACCGTCGAACCGGGGGTCCACCTCCCGGGCCGGGGCGGAGTCCGGATCGATGACACGCTCGTCGTACGCCAGGAGGCGGACGGCGGACCCGAGCTACTCACCATCACGACCAAGGAGCTGCTCGCGCTGTAGAGCGCGTACGCCTCCTCGGTCCCACGTCAGTCCAGGAGATTCCGCAACCGTGGCTTCCACGAACGACCTCAAGAACGGCATGGTGCTCAAGCTCGAAGGCGGCCAGCTCTGGTCCGTCGTCGAGTTCCAGCACGTCAAGCCCGGCAAGGGCCCGGCCTTCGTGCGCACCAAGCTCAAGAACGTGCTGTCCGGCAAGGTCGTCGACAAGACCTTCAACGCCGGCGTGAAGGTCGAGACGGCCACCATCGACCGCCGCGACATGCAGTTCTCCTACATGGACGGCGACTACTTCGTCTTCATGGACATGGAGACCTACGACCAGCTGATGGTCGAGCGCAAGGCCGTCGGCGACACCGCCAACTTCCTCATCGAGGGCTTCACCGCCTCCGTCGCGCAGCACGAGGGCGAGGTGCTCTACGTCGAGCTCCCCGCCGCCGTCGAGCTGACCATCCAGCACACCGACCCGGGCGTCCAGGGCGACCGCTCCACCGGTGGCACCAAGCCCGCCACGCTGGAGACCGGCCACGAGATCCAGGTCCCGCTCTTCGTCACCACCGGTGAGAAGGTCAAGGTCGACACCCGCGACAGCAGCTACCTCGGCCGGGTGAACAAGTAACCGTGGCCGCTCGGAGCAAGGCCCGCAAGCGCGCCTTCCAGATCCTCTTCGAGGCGGACCAGCGCGGTGCCTCCGTCCAGGAGGTCCTCGCGGACCAGGTCCGGCACGCGCGGTCGGACGACCGCCAGCCGCCGGTCAACGACTTCACCATGCAGCTGATCGAGGGATACGCGGCCCATGAGGCGCGGATCGACGATCTCATCGCGACCTACGCGGTGGACTGGGACCTCGACCGGATGCCCGTCGCCGACCGGAACATCGTGCGCCTCGGCGCGTACGAGCTGCTGTGGGAGGACGGCACGCCCGACGCGGTCGCGATCGACGAGGCGGTGCAGCTCGCCAAGGAGTTCTCCACCGATGAGTCCCCGACCTTCGTCAACGGTCTGCTGGGGCGCTTCAAGGACTTGAAGCCGCGTCTGCGCCGCGACGCGGACGACTAGTCGCGTACGGCACGCGAAGGGGCCCGCAGCACTCGGTGCTGCGGGCCCCTTCGCGTACCGCGTCTCCTCCGGGAGAAAGCACGGGGCCCGTGGACGTCGGCTGACGTCCACGGGCCCGGCGGTACGTTTCTGCTGTGCCCTCGTAAGGGCTCAGGCCTCCTCGTGGGCGACCGCGCGGCGCGCGTCCGCGTCCAGGACGCCCCAGCTGATCAGCTGCTCGGTGAGGACCGAGGGGGACTGGTCGTAGATGACGGCGAGCGTGCGCAGGTCGTCCTGGCGGATCGACAGCACCTTGCCGTTGTAGTCGCCGCGCTGCGACTGGATCGTCGCCGCGTAGCGCTGGAGCGGGCCCGCCTTCTCCTGCGGGACGTGGGCCAGGCGCTCCAGGTCCAGGACCAGCTTCGGCGGCGGCTCGGCGGCCCCGCCCGGGGTCGTGCCCGGCAGGAGCTCCTGCACCGGCACGCCGTAGAAGTCGGCCAGCTCGGCAAGACGCTGCACGGTCACCGCGCGGTCTCCGCGCTCGTACGAGCCGACCACGACCGCCTTCCAGCGGCCCTGGGACTTCTCCTCCACCCCGTGGAGGGAGAGACCCTGCTGGGTGCGGATGGCGCGGAGTTTGGCCCCGAGCTGCTTTGCGTATTCGCTGGACATAACGCTCCCGGACGCTGTGACGACATGCGGCTGCGCCGCGCGGCTGGTAACTCACTGTGAGGTTACGCAGCGTTACACCCACCCGTCAAGCCGAATGGTCCGGACCGCCCCCTCCCGGGGGACGGTGCCCGGAGTGGCGGCAGGGGTGCGCGGGACCGGGACTCCCATCCCTGGTAGAGTGACGGGCGCAAATCCGACGTCCTTTAAGAGCCGTCCCGTGAGGCGGAGAAGGAGGTCCGTTCTCCATGGACACTCAGCAGCAGTACGGCGACGACGCGCGGCCCGTTCTCGAGGCCCCCGACATCGCGCGGGTCCTGACCCGCATCGCCCACGAGATCGTCGAGCGCGCCAAGGGCGCCGACGACGTGGTCCTCCTCGGCATCCCCACCCGGGGCGTCTTCCTCGCCTCCCGGCTCGCCGAGAAGCTCGAGACGATCACCGGCACCAAGATCCCGGTCGGTTCCCTCGACATCACCATGTACCGGGACGACCTGCGGATGAAGCCCGCCCGCGCCATCGGCCGCACCGAGATCCCCGGTGACGGCATCGACGGCCGCCTCGTCGTCCTCGTCGACGACGTCCTCTTCTCCGGCCGCACCATCCGCGCCGCCCTCGACGCCCTCGGCGACATCGGCCGCCCGCGCGCCGTCCAGCTCGCCGTCCTCGTCGACCGCGGCCACCGCGAGCTCCCGATCCGCGCCGACTACGTCGGCAAGAACCTCCCCACGTCGCTGCGGGAGACGGTCAAGGTCCAGCTCGCCGAGGAAGACGGTCGCGACACCGTCCTGCTCGGCTCCAAGCCCGCCTCCTAGCCGGACCGGCTTTCCCGCCGGGGCCGGGGCACACTCCTGCGCCCCCGCATGCCCGCACACCTCCCCACCACGGAGAGACACCCCGATGATGCGTCACCTCATCTCGGCCGCCGACCTCACCCGCGACGACGCCGTCCAGATCCTCGACACCGCAGAGGAGATGGCCCGGGTGGCCGACCGGCCCATCAAGAAGCTGCCGACCCTGCGAGGCCGGACCATCTGCAACCTCTTCTTCGAGGACTCCACCCGGACCCGGATCTCCTTCGAGGCCGCCGAGAAGCGCCTCTCCGCCGACGTGATCAACTTCGCGGCCAAGGGCTCCAGCGTCTCCAAGGGAGAGTCCCTCAAGGACACCGCGCAGACCCTGGAGGCCATGGGCGTCGACGCGGTCGTCATCCGGCACGGCGCCTCCGGAGCCCCCTACCGGCTCGCCACCTCCGGCTGGATCGACGCCCCCGTCATCAACGCCGGCGACGGCACCCACCAGCACCCCACCCAGGCCCTCCTGGACGCCTTCACCATGCGCCGCCGCCTCGTCGGCCGCGACGCCGGCCTCGGCCAGGACCTCGCCGGCAAGCGCATCACGCTCGTGGGCGACGTCCTGCACAGCCGGGTCGCCCGCTCCAACGTCGACCTGCTCCACACCCTCGGCGCCGAGGTCACCCTCGTGGCCCCGCCCACCCTGGTCCCCGTCGGCGTCGAGACCTGGCCCTGCGACGTCTCGTACGGCCTCGACAGCGTGCTGCCGAAGTCCGACGCGGTGATGATGCTGCGTGTGCAGCGCGAGCGGATGAACGCCGCCTTCTTCCCGACCGAGCGCGAGTACTCGCGCCGCTACGGGCTCGACGGCGAGCGGATGGCGAAGATGCCCGAGCACGCCATCGTCATGCACCCCGGCCCCATGGTCCGCGGCATGGAGATCACCGCCGAGGTCGCCGACTCCGACCGCTGCACGGTCGTCGAGCAGGTCGCCAACGGCGTCTCCGTCCGGATGGCCGTCCTCTACCTGCTTCTCGGCGGCAACGAGTCCGCCGCCCCCGCCCGTACCGAGGAGAACAAGTAACCATGAGCAAGATCCTTATCCGCGGTGCGAAGGTCCTCGGCGGCGACGTCCAGGACGTCCTCATCGACGGCGAGACCATCACCGAGGTCGGTACGGGCCTCTCCGCCGAGGGCGCGACCGTCATCGACGCCGAGGGCCAGATCCTGCTGCCCGGCCTCGTCGACCTCCACACCCACCTGCGCGAGCCCGGCCGCGAGGACTCCGAGACCGTCCTCACCGGCACCCGCGCCGCCGCGTCCGGCGGCTACACCGCCGTCTTCGCCATGGCCAACACCCACCCCGTCGCCGACACCGCCGGCGTCGTCGAGCAGGTCTACCGGCTCGGCAAGGAGTCCGGCTACTGCGACGTGCAGCCCATCGGCGCCGTCACCGTCGGCCTGGAGGGCAAGAAGCTCGCCGAGCTCGGCGCCATGCACGACTCCGCCGCCGGCGTCACCGTCTTCTCCGACGACGGCAAGTGCGTCGACGACGCCGTGATCATGCGCCGCGCCCTGGAGTACGTGAAGGCCTTCGGCGGCGTCGTCGCCCAGCACGCCCAGGAGCCCCGCCTCACGGAGGGCGCCCAGATGAACGAGGGCGTCGTCTCCGCCGAGCTCGGCCTCGGCGGCTGGCCCGCCGTCGCCGAGGAGTCGATCATCGCCCGCGACGTCCTCCTCGCCGAGCACGTCGGCTCCCGCGTCCACATCTGCCACCTCTCCACCGCCGGCTCCGTCGAGATCGTCCGCTGGGCCAAGTCCCGCGGCATCGACGTCACCGCCGAGGTCACCCCGCACCACCTCCTCCTCACGGACGAGCTGGTCCGCTCGTACAACCCGGTGTACAAGGTCAACCCGCCGCTGCGCACCGAGAAGGACGTCCTCGCCCTCCGCGAGGCGCTGGCCGACGGCACGATCGACATCGTCGCCACCGACCACGCCCCGCACCCGCACGAGGACAAGGACTGCGAGTGGGCCGCCGCCGCCATGGGCATGGTCGGCCTGGAGACCGCCCTCTCCGTCGTCCAGCAGACGATGGTCGAGACCGGCCTCCTCGACTGGGCCGGCGTCGCCGAGCGGATGTCCTTCGCGCCCGCCCGCATCGGCCGGGCGAAGGGACACGGACGACCCGTCTCGGCAGGTGAGCCCGCGAACCTGACGCTGGTCGATCCGGCTTACCGTGGTGTCGTGGACCCCGCGGACTTCGCCTCCCGCAGCCGCAACACCCCCTACGAGGGCCGCGAGCTGCCGGGACGCGTCACCCACACCTTCCTGCGGGGCCGGGCAACGGTCGTGGACGGGAAGCTGGCGTGACACCACTCATCGCAATCGCCGCAGAGGCCGCCGAGCAGAAATCGGCGGAGG
This sequence comes from Streptomyces sp. NPDC034084, assembly GCF_055575535.1. Classification (NCBI taxonomy): domain Bacteria; kingdom Bacillati; phylum Actinomycetota; class Actinomycetes; order Kitasatosporales; family Streptomycetaceae; genus Streptomyces; species Streptomyces sp. NPDC034084. Next base: position 101,248 of record NZ_JBVISK010000007.1, on the reverse strand, counting down.
TGACCGACTGGGCCGGGCGGCTCGGCTGGGTCGCCGGACTGCTGCTCTTCGTCGCCTTCGTGTACTGGCTCATGCGCCAGGGCTGGAAGTGGCGCGGCAGTCTCCAGTCGGACCTGCCCGAGCTCCCCACCGCGCCGGAGACCACCGGTGAGACGAGACTGACTCTCAGCGGGCGCTACCACGGGTCCACGACCGCCGGGCAATGGCTCGACCGGATCGTCGCCCACGGCCTCGGCGCCCGCAGCCGCGCCGAGCTCACGCTCACCGACGCCGGGATCGACGTCGTGCGCCCCGGGGCGAACGACTTCTTCGTGCCGACCGCCGCCCTGCGCGAGGCCCGCCTCGACAAGGGCATCGCCGGCAAGGTCCTCGCCGAAGGCGGGCTCCTGATCATCACCTGGGAGCACGGCGGCAAGCGGATCGACTCCGGCTTCCGCTCCGACCGCGCGGCCGAGCACACGGCCTGGGTCGAGGCCATCAACTCCATGAACGCCGTAACCACCACGACGGAAGGCATCGCACGATGACGACCTCCACCAGGGGAGCCGCCAAGGCTCCCGCCGTACTCGTCCTGGAGGACGGCCGCGCCTTCCGCGGCCGCGCCTACGGGGCCGTGGGGGAGACCTTCGGCGAGGCCGTGTTCTCCACCGGCATGACCGGCTACCAGGAGACCCTCACCGACCCGTCCTACCACCGCCAGGTCGTGGTCATGACCGCCCCGCACGTCGGCAACACCGGCGTCAACGACGAGGACCCCGAGTCCGGCCGCATCTGGGTCGCCGGCTACGTCGTCCGCGACCCCGCCCGCGTCTCCTCCAACTGGCGCTCCCAGCGCTCGCTGGACGAGGAGCTGGAGCGCCAGGGAGTCGTCGGCATCTCCGGCATCGACACCCGCGCCCTCACCCGCCACCTGCGCGAGCGCGGCGCCATGCGCGTCGGCATCTTCTCCGGCGAGGCGCTGGCCGACGAGGCCGCCCTCCTCGCCAAGGTCAAGGCGCAGCCCCAGATGAAGGGCGCGGACCTCTCCGCCGAGGTCGCCACGAAGGAGACGTACGTCGTCCCGGCGATCGGCGAGAAGAAGTTCACCGTCGCCGCCGTCGACCTCGGCATCAAGGGCATGACCCCGCACCGGATGGCCGAGCGCGGCATCGAGGTGCACGTGCTGCCCGCCACCGCCACCGTCGAGGACGTCTACGCGGTCTCCCCGGACGGCGTGTTCTTCTCGAACGGCCCCGGCGACCCGGCCACCGCCGACCACGCCGTCTCCGTCATGCGGGGCGTCCTGGAGCGCAAGACCCCGCTCTTCGGCATCTGCTTCGGCAACCAGATCCTCGGCCGCTCGCTCGGCTTCGGCACCTACAAGCTGAAGTACGGCCACCGGGGCATCAACCAGCCCGTCCAGGACCGCACCACCGGCAAGGTCGAGGTCACCGCGCACAACCACGGCTTCGCCGTCGACGCGCCCCTCGACAAGGTCTCCGACACCCCCTACGGGCGTGCCGAGGTCTCCCACGTCTGCCTGAACGACAACGTCGTGGAAGGCCTCCAGCTGCTCGACCAGCCGGCCTTCTCCGTCCAGTACCACCCCGAGGCGGCCGCGGGCCCGCACGACGCCGCGTACCTCTTCGACCGTTTCGTATCCCTGATGGAGGCCGAGCGTGCCTAAGCGCACCGATATCCAGTCCGTCCTGGTCATCGGCTCCGGCCCGATCGTCATCGGCCAGGCCGCCGAGTTCGACTACTCCGGCACCCAGGCCTGCCGCATCCTCAAGGCCGAGGGCCTGCGGGTCATCCTGGTGAACTCCAACCCGGCGACGATCATGACCGACCCGGAGATCGCCGACGCCACGTACGTCGAGCCGATCACCCCCGAGTTCGTCGAGAAGATCATCGCCAAGGAGCGCCCCGACGCCCTCCTGCCCACGCTCGGCGGCCAGACCGCGCTCAACACCGCGATCTCCATGCACGAGCAGGGCGTCCTCGAGAAGTACGGCGTCGAGCTCATCGGCGCCAACGTCGAGGCCATCCACAAGGGCGAGGACCGCGACCTCTTCAAGGGCGTCGTCGAGGCCGTCAAGGGCAAGATCGGATACGGCGAGTCCGCCCGCTCCGTCATCTGCCACTCCATGGACGACGTCCTCCAGGGCGTCGAGACGCTCGGCGGCTACCCCGTCGTCGTCCGCCCCTCCTTCACCATGGGCGGCGCCGGCTCCGGCTTCGCCCACGACGAGGAGGAGCTGCGCCGCATCGCCGGCCAGGGCCTCACGCTCTCCCCGACCACCGAGGTGCTCCTGGAGGAGTCCATCCTCGGCTGGAAGGAGTACGAGCTGGAGCTCATGCGCGACAAGAACGACAACGTCGTGGTCGTCTGCTCCATCGAGAACTTCGACCCGATGGGCGTCCACACCGGCGACTCGATCACCGTCGCCCCGTCGATGACGCTCACCGACCGCGAGTACCAGCGGCTGCGCGACATCGGCATCGCGATCATCCGCGAGGTCGGCGTCGACACCGGCGGCTGCAACATCCAGTTCGCCGTCAACCCGGACGACGGCCGGATCATCGTCATCGAGATGAACCCGCGCGTCTCCCGCTCCTCGGCGCTCGCCTCCAAGGCGACCGGTTTCCCGATCGCCAAGATCGCGGCCCGTCTCGCCGTCGGCTACACGCTGGACGAGATCCCGAACGACATCACGGAGAAGACCCCGGCGTCCTTCGAGCCCACGCTCGACTACGTCGTCGTCAAGGCCCCGCGCTTCGCCTTCGAGAAGTTCCCGCAGGCCGACTCCACCCTCACCACCACCATGAAGTCGGTCGGCGAGGCCATGGCCATCGGCCGCAACTTCACCGAGGCGCTCCAGAAGGCCCTGCGCTCCCTGGAGAAGAAGGGCTCGCAGTTCACCTTCGTCGGTGAGCCCGGCGACAAGGCCGAGCTGCTGCGCGAGTCGGTCCGCCCGACCGACGGCCGCATCAACACCGTCATGCAGGCCATCCGCGCCGGCGCCACCCCGCAGGAGGTCTTCGACGCCACGAAGATCGACCCGTGGTTCGTCGACCAGCTCTTCCTGATCAAGGAGATCGCCGACGAGCTGGCCGCCGCCGAGAAGCTCCACCCCGAGCTGCTCGCCGAGGCCAAGCGCCACGGCTTCTCCGACGCCCAGATCGCGGACATCCGCGGCCTGCGCGAGGACGTCGTCCGCGAGGTCCGGCACGCCCTCGGCGTCCGCCCGGTCTACAAGACGGTCGACACCTGCGCCGCCGAGTTCGCCGCCAAGACCCCGTACTTCTACTCGTCCTACGACGAGGAGAGCGAGGTCGCCCCGCGCGAGAAGCCCGCGGTGATCATCCTGGGCTCCGGCCCGAACCGCATCGGCCAGGGCATCGAGTTCGACTACTCCTGCGTCCACGCCTCCTTCGCCCTGAGCGACGCGGGCTACGAGACCGTGATGGTCAACTGCAACCCGGAGACCGTCTCGACGGACTACGACACCTCCGACCGCCTGTACTTCGAGCCGCTGACCCTCGAAGACGTCCTCGAGATCGTCCACGCCGAGACCCTCGCCGGCCCCGTCGCCGGTGTCGTCGTCCAGCTCGGCGGCCAGACCCCGCTGGGCCTCGCCCAGGCGCTCAAGGACAACGGCGTGCCGGTCGTCGGCACCTCCCCGGAGGCCATCCACGCCGCCGAGGACCGCGGCGCCTTCGGCCGCGTCCTCGCCGAGGCCGGGCTCCCCGCGCCGAAGCACGGCACCGCCACCACCTTCGCCGGCGCCAAGGCCATCGCCGACGAGATCGGCTACCCCGTCCTCGTACGCCCCTCGTACGTGCTCGGCGGCCGCGGCATGGAGATCGTGTACGACGAGGCCCGCCTGGAGTCGTACATCGCCGAGTCCACCGAGATCAGCCCCACCCGGCCGGTCCTGGTCGACCGCTTCCTCGACGACGCCATCGAGATCGACGTCGACGCGCTCTACGACGGCGAGGAGCTCTACCTCGGCGGCGTCATGGAGCACATCGAGGAGGCCGGCATCCACTCCGGCGACTCGGCCTGCGCCCTGCCCCCGATCACCCTCGGCGGCTTCGACATCAAGCGGCTGCGCGCCTCCACCGAGGCCATCGCCAAGGGCGTCGGCGTCCGGGGCCTGATCAACATCCAGTTCGCCATGGCCGGCGACATCCTCTACGTCCTGGAGGCCAACCCGCGCGCCTCCCGGACCGTCCCCTTCACCTCGAAGGCGACCGCCGTCCCGCTCGCGAAGGCCGCCGCCCGCATCTCGCTCGGCGCCACCATCGCCGAGCTGCGCGCCGAGGGCCTGCTGCCGAAGAACGGCGACGGCGGCACCCTGCCGCTCGACGCGCCGATCTCCGTCAAGGAGGCCGTGATGCCGTGGTCGCGCTTCCGCGACGTGCACGGCCGCGGGGTCGACACCGTCCTCGGCCCGGAGATGCGCTCCACCGGCGAGGTCATGGGCATCGACGCGGTCTTCGGCACGGCCTACGCCAAGTCGCAGGCCGGCGCCTACGGCCCGCTGCCCACCAAGGGCCGCGCGTTCATCTCGGTCGCCAACCGCGACAAGCGCTCGATGATCTTCCCGGCCCGCGAGCTGGTCGCCCACGGCTTCGAGCTGCTCGCCACCTCCGGCACCGCCGAGGTCCTCAAGCGGAACGGCATCAACGCCACGGTCGTCCGCAAGCTCAGCGAGGGCGAGGGCCCGAACGGCGAGAAGACCATCGTCCAGCTCATCCACGACGGCCAGGTCGACCTGATCGTCAACACCCCGTACGGCACCGGCGGCCGCCTCGACGGCTACGAGATCCGTACGGCCGCGGTGGCGCGCAGCGTCCCGTGCCTCACCACGGTCCAGGCGCTCGCCGCGGCCGTCCAGGGCATCGAGGCGCTCGGCCACGGCGACGTGGGCGTCCGCTCGCTCCAGGAGCACGCGGAGCACCTGACCGCGGCCCGCGACTAGCAGCCCGTACGAGGAGGGGGACACCGGCAGGACCTGCGGTGTCCCCCTCGTCATGAGCAGACCTGGACCCCCAGCACATGTACAAGTTCTTCTTCCACCTGGTCTTCAAGCGCATGGATCCCGAGCAGGCCCACCACATGGCCTTCCGCTGGATCCGGCTCGCGGCCCGCACCCCCGTCCTGCGCACTCTGGTCGCCGCCGTCCTCGCCCCCCGCCACAAGTCGCTGCGCGTCGAGGCCATGGGCCTTCGCATGCACGGCCCCTTCGGGCTCGCCGCCGGCTTCGACAAGAACGCCGTCGCCATCGACGGCATGTCGATGCTCGGCTTCGACCACGTCGAGATCGGCACCGTCACCGGCGAGGCCCAGCCCGGCAATCCCAAGAAGCGCCTCTTCCGGCTGGTCCCGGACCGCGCCCTGATCAACCGCATGGGCTTCAACAACGAGGGCTCCGCCGCCGTCGCCGCCCGCCTCGCCGCCCGCAACCCCGTCTTCCGGACGGTCGTCGGCGTCAACATCGGCAAGACCAAGGTCGTCCCCGAGGCCGAGGCCGCCGCCGACTACGTGAAGTCCACCGAGCGCCTCGCGGCCCACGCCGACTACCTCGTCGTCAACGTCTCCTCACCGAACACCCCCGGCCTGCGCAACCTCCAGGCCACCGAGTCCCTGCGCCCGCTCCTCACGGCCGTCCGCGAGGCGGCCGACCGCACGGTCACCGGCCGCCGGGTCCCCCTCCTGGTCAAGATCGCCCCCGACCTGGCCGACGAGGACGTCGACGCGGTCGCCGACCTCGCCCTGGAGCTGGGTCTCGACGGCATCATCGCCACCAACACCACCATCGCGCGCGAGGGCCTCGGCCTGAAGTCCGACCCCGCGCTGGTCGAGGAGACCGGCGGCCTGTCGGGCGCGCCCGTCAAGGAGCGCTCCCTGGCCGTGCTGCGCCGCCTCCACGCGCGCGTGGGCGACCGCCTGGTCCTCGTCGGCGTCGGCGGCATCGAGAACGCCGAGGACGCCTGGCAGCGCATCCTCGCCGGCGCCACCCTCGTCCAGGGCTACAGCGCCTTCATCTACGAGGGTCCGTTCTACGCCCGCGCGATCCACAAGGGCCTCGCGGCGCGCCTCGCGGCCTCCCCGTACGCCACCCTCGCCGAGGCCGTCGGCGCCGACAACCGAAAGGCCACCCCGTGACCCTCTCCTTCGGCACCCGCCTGCGCACCGCCATGGACGAGCGCGGTCCGCTCTGCGTCGGCATCGACCCGCATGCCGCCCTGCTCGACTCCTGGGGCCTGAGCGACGACATCGGCGGCCTGGAGCGCTTCACCTTCACCGTCGTCGAGGCCCTCGCCGAGACCGTGGCCGTCTTCAAGCCGCAGTCCGCCTTCTTCGAGCGCTTCGGCTCGCGCGGCATCGCCGTCCTGGAGCGCGCCACCGCCGATCTGCGCGCGGCCGGCGGCCTGGTCGTCATGGACGCCAAGCGCGGCGACATCGGCTCCACCATGGCCGCCTACGCGGAGACCTTCCTGCGCAAGGACTCCCCGCTCTTCTCCGACGCGCTCACCGTCTCGCCGTACCTCGGCTACGGCGCCCTGAAGCCGGCCGTCGACCTGGCCCGGGAGTCGGGCGCCGGCCTCTTCGTGCTGGCCCTCACCTCCAACCCGGAGGGCGCGGAGGTCCAGCGCGCGGTCCGCGAGGACGGCCGCACGATCGGCGCGACCATGCTCGCCCATCTCGCCGAGGAGAACGCGGGGGAGACCCCGATGGGCTCCTTCGGCGCGGTCGTCGGCGCCACCCTCGGCGACCTGTCCTCCTTCGACCTGGACATCAACGGGCCGCTCCTCGCCCCCGGCATCGGCGCCCAGGGCGCGACCCCCGCCGACCTCCCGGCCGTCTTCGGCGCCGCGGTGCGCAACGTCGTCCCGAACGTCAGCCGGGGCGTCCTCAGGAACGGTCCGGACGCGGCCGCCCTGCGGGACTCGGCGCACCGGTACGCGGACGAGATCCGCGCGGCCGTCGCCGGCTGACCGGTCTCCCGGACAATCCGCAGGTCGGAGCCGACGGGGCCGCCGACGGTGAGCCGTCTCACTCCTTGACGAAAACTTGGCTCAAAACCGGGTCGATATGCCGGAAAAGTCCTGGTCAGTCGATGCTGACCAGGACTTTTCCGCTGTTCTCGCTGACTGGAGCGGCCCTGGCCGCTAGTCTCCGGGGCAGAGCAGGCGTTCAACGACCACACCGTTGATCGTTGCTCCACTGGTGTGGGGCGTCCAGGTTCCTCACCGGTCCGTATCCGACAGATCGACATCCGAGGTGACGTAGGCGTGGCTCTTCCGCCCCTTACCCCTGAACAGCGCGCAGCCGCGCTCGAAAAGGCCGCCGCGGCTCGCCGGGAGCGGGCCGAGGTCAAGAATCGACTCAAGCACTCCGGCGCCTCCCTCCACGAGGTCATCAAGAGCGGCCAGGAGAACGACGTCATCGGCAAGATGAAGGTCTCCGCCCTGCTCGAGTCGCTGCCCGGCGTCGGCAAGGTCCGCGCCAAGCAGATCATGGAGCGCCTCGGCATCTCCGAGAGCCGTCGTGTCCGTGGTCTCGGCTCCAACCAGATCGCCTCCCTGGAGCGCGAGTTCGGCAGCACCGGCGCCTGACCTTTCGGGACATATCCGGCATGTAGCCCTCCTCCCTGCGCAGGCAGGGGTGAACCACTGGAATAATCGCTGCATGGCAGCAGAGGTACGTCCGCGGCTGACCGTGCTCTCCGGCCCCTCAGGGGTCGGCAAGAGCACGGTCGTCGCTCATATGCGCAAGGTCCACCCCGAGGTCTGGCTCTCGGTGTCGGCAACGACCCGGAAGCCCCGCCCCGGCGAGAAGCACGGCGTCCACTACCACTTCGTCACGGACGACGAGTTCGACAAGCTGATCGCCAACGGTGAGCTCCTCGAGTGGGCCGAGTTCGCGGGCAACCGCTACGGCACCCCCCGCGGCGCCGTTCTGGAGCGCCTGGACTCCGGTGAGCCCGTGCTCCTGGAGATCGACCTCCAGGGCGCCCGCCAGGTCAAGGACTCCATGGCGGAGTCCCAGCTGGTCTTCCTCGCCCCGCCGAGCTGGGAGGAGCTGGTCCGCCGGCTCACCGGCCGCGGCACCGAGTCGCCCGAGGTCATCGCGCGCCGCCTGGAGGCCGCGAAGGTCGAACTGGCCGCCGAATCGGAGTTCGACACCACCCTCGTCAACACCTCCGTCGAGGACGTCGCACGCGAGCTGCTAACGTTGATGCACGTTGTCTGATCTTTTTTCCATCTTCGGAAGGTAGAGCGTGTCCTCTTCCATCACCGCGCCCGAGGGCATCATCAACCCGCCGATCGACGAGCTGCTCGAGGCCACTGACTCGAAGTACAGCCTCGTGATCTACGCGGCCAAGCGCGCGCGGCAGATCAACGCGTACTACTCCCAGCTCGGCGAGGGCCTGCTGGAGTACGTGGGTCCGCTTGTCGACACCCACGTCCACGAGAAGCCGCTCTCGATCGCCCTGCGCGAGATCAACGCGGGTCTGCTGACGTCCGAGGCCATCGAGGGCCCCGCGCAGTAAGCACGTAGCGCTTGTAACGCTTGTCACCACAGGCCCGGCGGAACATCCGCCGGGCCTGTGGTGTCTCATGGAGTCGTACGCAACCGAGCACCCATTCGAGCCTTCAGGGGAGCAGTGACAGTCGTGGCCAAGCCGAAGGTCGTCCTGGGCGTGAGCGGCGGCATCGCCGCCTACAAGGCCTGCGAGCTGCTCCGCCGGCTCACCGAGTCCGGCCACGACGTGCGCGTCGTCCCCACCGACTCCGCGCTGCACTTCGTCGGCGAGGCGACCTGGTCCGCACTCTCCGGGAACCCCGTCTCCACCGAGGTGTGGGAGTCCGTCCACGAGGTCCCGCACGTCCGCATCGGGCAGGCCGCCGACCTCGTCGTCGTCGCTCCCGCCACCGCCGACATGCTCGCCAAGGCCGCCCACGGCCTCGCGGACGACCTGCTCACCAACACGCTGCTCACCGCGCGCTGTCCGGTCGTCTTCGCCCCCGCCATGCACACCGAGATGTGGGAGCACCCGGCGACCCAGGAGAACGTGGCCACCCTGCGCCGCCGCGGCGCCGTCGTGATCGAGCCCGCCGTCGGCCGCCTCACCGGCGTCGACACCGGAAAGGGCCGGCTGCCCGAGCCCTCGGAGATCTTCGAGGTGTGCCGGAGGGTCCTCGCCCGCGGCGTCAGCGCCCCCGACCTCGCCGGCCGCCACGTCGTGGTCAGCGCCGGCGGCACCCGCGAGCCCCTCGACCCCGTCCGCTACCTCGGCAACCGCTCCTCCGGGAAGCAGGGCTACGCCCTCGCGAAGGCCGCCGCCGCCCGCGGCGCCCGGGTCACCCTCGTCGAGGCGAACACCGGCATCCCCGACCCGGCCGGGGTCGACGTGGTCCACGTCGGCACCGCCGTCCAGCTCCGCGAGGCCGTGCTCAAGGCCGCCGCCGACGCCGACGCGGTCGTGATGGCCGCCGCCGTCGCCGACTTCCGTCCGGCCGTCTACGCCCCCGGGAAGATCAAGAAGACGGACGACGGCGGCGCGCCGACGATCGAACTCGTCCGCAACCCCGACATCCTCGCCGAGCTGTCCGCCGACCGTGCCCTGCCCGGCCAGGTGGTCGTCGGTTTCGCCGCCGAGACCGACGACGTCCTCGCCCACGGGCGCGCGAAGCTCCGCCGCAAGGGTTGCGACCTGCTCGTCGTCAACGAGGTGGGGGAGCGCAAGACCTTCGGCTCCGAGGAGAACGAGGCCGTCGTCCTCGCCTCGGACGGCGCCGAGACCCCCGTACCGTACGGGCCGAAGGAAGCGCTCGCCGAGACCGTCTGGGACCTCGTCCTGCCGCGGCTGCGGTCCGCGACCTGACGCATCCCGCCCGCCCGCGCGGCGGAGGGCGACGTTGGCGCGAAGCCATTCCCCGGGGGGTGCGAAACACCGCCTCACGAGTGATTTGTGCCCCACCCGGGCGGGCAGGTCTGCCTTGCCGGAGGCCGGTTCCGCACGTCCACGGGCATTCGCCAGGCGAGACACCTGGTCCATTGCCCGACCACGACCGATAGACTGTTCGTGGAACGTCGCGGGGCGCAGCCCCCTGCCGGTCCGCGTCACGAGTAGCCAGCAGCCGCTGCAACCCCAGGGAGCGTTGTGTCCCGTCGTCTGTTCACCTCGGAGTCCGTCACCGAGGGGCACCCCGACAAGATCGCTGACCAGATCAGCGACACCATCCTCGACGCACTGCTGCGCGAGGACCCCACCTCGCGCGTCGCCGTCGAGACGCTGATCACCACCGGCCTGGTGCACGTCGCCGGTGAGGTGACCACCAAGGCGTGGGCGGACATCCCCACCCTCGTCCGCAACAAGATCCTCGAGATCGGGTACGACTCCTCGAAGAAGGGCTTCGACGGCGCCTCCTGCGGCGTGTCGGTGTCCATCGGGTCGCAGTCCCCGGACATCGCGCAGGGTGTCGACACGGCGTACGAGAAGCGTGTCGAGGGGTCCTCCCAGAGGGACGAGGACGACGAGCTGGACAAGCAGGGCGCCGGCGACCAGGGCCTGATGTTCGGCTACGCGTCGGACGAGACCCCCGAGCTGATGCCGCTGCCGATCCACATCGCGCACCGGCTCTCGCGTCGTCTCACCGAGGTCCGCAAGAACGGCACCATCCCGTACCTGCGCCCCGACGGCAAGACCCAGGTCACCATCGAGTACGACGGCGACAAGGCCGTCCGCCTCGACACGGTCGTGGTCTCCTCGCAGCACGCGTCCGACATCGACCTGGAGTCGCTGCTCGCGCCCGACATCCGCGAGTTCGTCGTCGAGCACGTGCTCAAGCAGCTCGTCGAGGACGGCATCAAGCTGGACACCGACGGCTACCGCCTGCTCGTGAACCCGACCGGCCGCTTCGAGATCGGCGGCCCGATGGGCGACGCGGGTCTCACCGGTCGCAAGATCATCATCGACACCTACGGCGGCATGGCCCGCCACGGCGGCGGCGCCTTCTCCGGCAAGGACCCGTCCAAGGTCGACCGCTCCGCCGCGTACGCCATGCGCTGGGTCGCCAAGAACGTCGTCGCCGCGGGCCTCGCCTCGCGCTGCGAGGTCCAGGTCGCCTACGCGATCGGCAAGGCCGAGCCCGTCGGTCTCTTCGTCGAGACCTTCGGCACCAACACCGTCGAGAACGAGAAGATCGAGAACGCCATCGGCGAGGTCTTCGACCTCCGCCCGGCCGCGATCATCCGCGACCTCGACCTGCTCCGCCCGATCTACTCCCAGACCGCCGCCTACGGCCACTTCGGCCGCGAGCTGCCGGACTTCACCTGGGAGCGCACCGACCGCGTCGACGCCCTGAAGCAGGCCGCCGGCCTGTAGCCCCGGGCCGCAGGCGACGGAAGCCCGGCACCCCGTGGGGGTGCCGGGCTTCCGCCATGTCCGGCTGTCGGTGACGTCTGGTAGGTATGGGGCTGTGAGCAGCGAGAACGAGAAGTCCGACGAGCCCGAGCAGCTCGCGCTCATCCGGGAGACCGTCCGGAAGGCGAAGGTGCCGCGGGCCAAGCCGCGCACCTGGCGGGGCGCCGCGCTGGCCAAGGAGCTGCCGGTGGCACGGGTCGTGGTGAACAAGGGGGCGCTCCACCTCGACCAGTTCTTCGACTACGCCGTGCCCGAGGAGCTGGACGCCGACGCCCGGCCCGGCGTGCGGGTGCGGGTCAGGTTCGGGGCGGGCGCCCACCAGGTCAAGAACGGCCGGCGCGAGGGCGGGCGGCTCATCGACGGCTTCCTCGTCGAGCGGCGGGCCACCTCCGACTACTCCGGGCCGCTGGCCGCGCTCGCCGGCGTCGTCTCGCCCGAGCCGGTGCTCGGACCCGAGCTGCTCGGCCTCGCCCGCGCCGTCGCCGACCGGTACGCGGGAAGCCTCGCCGACGTGCTCCAGCTCGCCGTGCCGCCGCGCAGCGCCAAGGCCGAGGGCCGGCCCTCGCCCGCGCCGCTGCCGCCGCCGAAGGCGCCGGAGCCGGGCAGCTGGACGCGGTACGAGCGCGGGCCCGCGTTCCTGGACTCCCTCGCGCGCGGCGGGGCGCCCAGGGCCGTCTGGAACGCGCTGCCGGGGCCGTACTGGGCGCAGGAGATCGCGCGGGCCGTCGCCGCCACCCTCGCCTCCGGGCGCGGCGCGCTCGTCGTCGTCCCCGACGGGCGGGCCGCCGGCCGGGTCGACGCGGCGCTGACCGAGATCCTGGGGGAGGGCCGGCACGCGCTGCTCACCGCCGAGGCGGGCCCCGAGAAGCGGTACGCGCAGTGGCTCGCCGTGCGGCGCGGTGCCGTCCGGGCCGTCGTCGGCACCCGGGCCGCGATGTTCGCCCCCGTACGGGACCTGGGCCTCGCCGTCATCTGGGACGACGGCGACGGCAGCCACAGCGAGCTCCACGCCCCGCAGCCCCACGCGCGCGAGGTGCTGCTCCTGCGCGCCGCCCACGACCGGTGCGCCTTCCTCCTCGGCTCCACCAGCTGCACCGTCGAGGCCGCCCAGCTCGTCGAGTCCGGATGGGCCCAGGCGCTGACCGCCGGCCGCGAGCAGGTCCGCACGGCCGCCCCCCTGATCCGGACCGTCGGCGACGGCGAACTCGCCCGCGACGAGGCCGCCCGCGCCGCCCGGCTGCCCTCGCTCGCCTGGCAGACCGTACGGGAGGGGCTCAAGACCGGGCCGGTGCTCGTGCAGGTGCCCCGCCGGGGGTACGTGCCCAGGCTGGCCTGCGAGCGCTGCCGCACGCCCGCCCGCTGCCGGCACTGCGCCGGGCCCCTGGAGGCCCCCGAGCAGCAGGAGCTGCGGTGCGGCTGGTGCGGGCGCGGCGCCCCCGACTGGTACTGCGTGGAGTGCGGATCGACCCGGCTGCGGGCCCAGGTGGTCGGCGCCCGGCGGACGGCGGAGGAGCTCGGCCGGGCCTTCCCCGCCGTCCCGGTGCGGACCTCCGGACGCGACCACGTCCTGGACAGCGTCCCCGGGCGCCCCGCGCTCGTCGTCTCCACGCCCGGCGCCGAACCCGTCGCCGAGGGCGGCTACGCGGCGGCGCTGCTCCTCGACGGCTGGGCCATGCTCGGCCGGCCCGACCTGCGCGCGGGCGAGGAGGCGCTGCGCCGCTGGATCGACGCCGCCTCGCTCGTCCGCGGCCAGGCCGAGGGCGGGACGGTCGTCGTGGTCGCCGAACCGACGCTCCGGCCCGTCCAGGCGCTCGTCCGCTGGGACCCCGTCGGGCACGCCCAGCGGGAGCTGGCCGAACGGGCAGAACTGGGCTTCCCACCGGTCTCCCGGATGGCCGCCGTGTCGGGGCCGCCGGAGGCCGTCGAGGGCTTCCTGGCAGCGGCCGGGCTCCCCGCCGACGCCGAGGTGCTGGGCCCGGTGCCGCTGCCCGTCGTCCGTCCCGGCGGGCCGCGCAGACCGGGCGACCCCCCGCCGGGCGAGCTGTGGGAGCGGGCCCTGGTCCGGGTCCCGCCGGGCAGCGGCGCGGCCCTGGCGGCCGCGCTCAAGCAGGCGCGGGCGGGACGCCTCGCGCGGGGCGGCGGGGATCCGGTGCGGATCCGCGTGGACCCGCCGGACATCGGCTGACGGACGCCCCCGACGCGCCTCGGCCGCCTGTCCCAGGGGGGCGGGCGGCCGAGGCGTGGGGTTGCGTCGGGGTCAGCCGTTGCGCGGGCCGGGGAAGGCCGGCGGGCGCGGGTCCTCGCGGAGCGCGGCGCTGCCCGAGGTGGGCTGCGGCGGCATCGAACGGGCGGCGGGAACCGAGGGGAGCGTACGGGTCACGCCCGGCTCCACCGCGTGGTCCTGGTCAACGGCCGCGCCCGCCTGGGGGGCGCGCCGGGCGCCGTACCGGCGGTGGACGGCCTGCTTGGTGACACCGAGCGCGGAACCCACCGCGTCCCAGGAGAACCCGAGCGAGCGGTCGAAGTCGACCGCCGCGGTCACGAGGGTCTCGACACTGTCCCGCAGCTCCTGGGCGAGACGTACGGTCGGGGCGGGCGCGCGCCCGTAGACGACGAAGCCCGTCGACGGGCCGGAGCGGCGAGGGCGGTAGACATTGCCCAGCTGCGCCGTGAGTGTGCGCAGTGCGTCCACCTGCCGCCGGACCCGCTCGATGTCCCGCACCAACAGATGCAGACTTGCCCGGGCTTGGGCGTCGTGGGTTGCGTGGTCGGCCATGTGAAAGCCTCTCGAACCGGCGTGTAAGGGGGAGGGCCGCAGGGGGGAACAGCGACCCCATTCGGTCAATCTCTCTTGACCAACGCGCCACCGGGAGTTGGGTCACGCTGCGGGGGCGTACACGCATATGCGCGGGGCGCTCATCCCTCCGTACGCCCCCTGGGGGGCGTCGTGCGGGCCGGGCCGGGCTCCCGACGCCCTGCGGCCCCGTCTCCCGCGTTGTCGTCCCTCGCCATGGCTCCGCCACGCCTCCCTCCTCCGCCTCGGATCCGCGGGCCCCAGGACGCCGCTCGCTGATCCGGCCCGGCCCGCCCGTCGCCCCCTTCCTCGCAGGGCGCATCAGGGCGCATAGACTGGTGCGCTGCCCGCAACGCCCCCGGAGAGACAGGCAGTCGCCACCCATGAAGCTCGTCTTCGCAGGCACCCCCGAGGTCGCCGTTCCCGCCCTGGACGCCCTGCTCGCCTCCGGGCGGCACGAGGTGGCCGCCGTGGTCACCCGGCCGGACGCCCCGGCGGGGCGTGGCCGGCGGCTCGTCGCCAGCCCGGTGGCCCAGCGGGCGGAGGAGGCCGGGATCGAGGTCCTGAAGCCGGCCAGGCCGCGCGACGAGGAGTTCCTCGCCCGGCTGCGGGAGATCGCGCCGGACTGCTGCCCGGTCGTCGCGTACGGCGCGCTGCTGCCCAAGGCCGCGCTCGACATCCCCGCCCGCGGCTGGGTCAACCTGCACTTCTCGCTGCTGCCGGCCTGGCGGGGCGCGGCGCCCGTGCAGCACGCGCTGATGGCCGGCGACCAGGTGACGGGCGCGTCGACCTTCCTCATCGAGGAGGGTCTCGACTCGGGCCCGGTCTTCGGCGTCGTCACCGAGGACGTCCGCCCGACCGACACCAGCGGCGACCTGCTCACCCGGCTCGCCTTCGCGGGCGCCGGACTGCTCGCCGCGACCATGGACGGCATCGAGGACGGCACCCTCCAGGCCGTCCCGCAGCCGATCGAGGGCATCACCCTCGCCCCGAAGATCCAGGTCGAGGACGCCCACGTCGACTTCGCCGCCCCCGCCCTCCGGGTGGACCGCGTGGTCCGCGGCTGCACCCCGGCCCCCGGCGCCTGGACCGTCTTCCGCGGCGAACGCCTCAAGCTGATCCAGGTCACCCCCCTCCCGGACCGCACGGACCTGGCCCCGGGCGAGCTCGCGGTCGGCAAGAACAACGTGTACGCGGGCACCGGCTCGTACGCGGTCGAACTCCTCTGGGTCCAGCCGCAGGGCAAGAAGCCGATGAAGGCCGCCGACTGGGCCCGCGGCGTCCGCATCGCCCCGGGCGAGCGGCTGGGGGCGTAGCCGCTCGAGCTCGTCGCCTTCGAGGCGGACGGCGGCGGGCCGGAACCGGTCGCGTGCCTGATCGGGCAGAGGCCTGGCCTTGCGGGAGGGCCGTTTTCCGTAGGGGAGCCGGACGGACGTAGGCTGAGAGCGTTCGACCCTCTTCATTTCGTCACGCGGAGCACCTTTGAGCGAGCAGGCACGTCGCCGTCCCCACAAGCCCTACCGGCGGCCCCAGAAGGACCCCGTCCGGATGCTCGCCTTCGAGGCGTTGAGGGCGGTGGACGAGCGGGACGCCTACGCGAACCTGGTGCTGCCGCCGCTGCTGCGGAAGGCCCGCGAGAAGGGCGACTTCGACGGGCGCGACGCCGCGCTCGCGACCGAGCTCGTGTACGGGACGCTGCGCCGGCAGGGCACGTACGACGCGATCATCTCCGCCTGTGTCGACCGGCCGCTGCGCGAGGTCGACCCGCCCGTGCTCGACGTCCTCGCGCTCGGCGCCCATCAGCTCCTGGGCACCCGGATCCCGACCCACGCCGCCGTCTCCGCCAGCGTCGAGCTCGCCCGGGTGGTGCTCGGAGACGGCCGTGCCAAGTTCGTGAACGCCGTCCTGCGGAAGATCTCGCGGCAGGACCTCGACGCCTGGGTGGCACAGGTCGCCCCGCCGTACGACCAGGACGCCGAGGACCACCTCGCCGTCGTCCACTCCCACCCCCGCTGGGTCGTCTCGGCGCTCTGGGACTCCCTCGGCGGCGGCCGCGCCGGCATCGAGGACCTCCTGGAGGCCGACAACGAGCGCCCCGAGGTCACCCTCGTCGCCCGCCCCGGCCGCTCCACCACCGAGGAGCTGGCCGCGGCCACCGAGACCCTGCCGGGCCGCTGGTCGCCGTACGCCCTGCGGATGGCCGAGGGCGGCGAGCCCGGCGCCATCGAGGCCGTCAAGGAAGGCCGGGCCGGCGTCCAGGACGAGGGCAGCCAGCTCGTGGCGATCGCCCTCGCCAACGCGCCCCTGGAGGGCTCCGACACCCGCTGGCTCGACGGCTGCGCCGGTCCCGGCGGCAAGGCGGCCCTGCTCGGCGCCCTCGCGGCCGAGCGGGGCGCCTTCCTGCTCGCCTCCGAGAAGCAGCCGCACCGCGCCCGCCTCGTCGAGCGCGTCCTCGCCGGCAACCCCGGCCCCTACCAGGTCATCGCCGCCGACGGCACCCGCCCGCCGTGGCGCCCCGGCTCCTTCGACCGCGTCCTCATGGACGTGCCGTGCTCCGGCCTCGGCGCCCTGCGCCGCCGCCCCGAGGCACGGTGGCGCCGCCGCCCCGAGGACCTGGACGGCTTCGCCCCGCTCCAGCGCGCCCTGCTCACCGAGGCCCTGAGCGCCGTGCGCGTCGGCGGAGTCGTCGGCTACGCGACCTGCTCGCCGCACCTCGCCGAGACCCGGGTCGTCGTCGACGACGTCCTGAAGAAGGTGGGCGGCGCCGAACTGATCGACGCCCGCCCGCTGCTGCCCGGCGTCCCGGCGCTCGGCGACGGCCCGGACGTCCAGCTGTGGCCGCATCTGCACGGTACGGACGCCATGTACCTGGCGCTGCTGCGCCGGACCGCCTGACCTCCGGCGTCCGGCCCTTCGGTCACCTGACCGCAATCTCCCGGTCCGTCCAGGTCCCGTACTCGTCGCTTCGTACCGAAATTGGTCTGGACCGGAACCGAAACCGCTCAGCGGCAAAGAAGTACCCAAGAACGTGGGAGGCTTGGCACATGGCGCAGATCAACCCCAGCATCCTGTCCGCGGACTTCGCCCGGCTCGCCGATGAGGCGAAGGCCGTCGGCGGTGCCGACTGGCTGCACGTCGACGTGATGGACAACCACTTCGTGCCCAACCTGACGCTGGGCGTGCCGATCGTGGAGTCGCTCGCCCGCGCGACGGACACCCCGCTCGACTGCCACCTCATGATCGAGGACCCCGACCGCTGGGCCCCGCAGTACGTGGAGGCGGGCGCCGGCTCGGTGACCTTCCACGTCGAGGCGGCCGCCGCGCCGGTGCGGCTCGCGCGCGAGATCCGGGCCAAGGGCGCGCGCGCCTCGATGGCGCTCAAGCCGGCCACGCCCATCGAGCCGTACGAGGACCTGCTCCCCGAGCTCGACATGCTGCTCATCATGACCGTCGAGCCCGGCTTCGGCGGCCAGGCCTTCCTCGACATCATGCTGCCCAAGATCCGTCGTACCCGTGAGCTGATCTCCAAGCACGGTCTGGAGCTGTGGCTCCAGGTCGACGGCGGGGTCGCCGAGTCCACGATCGAGCGGTGCGCCGAGGCCGGCGCCGACGTCTTCGTCGCGGGCTCCGCGGTGTACGGAGCGGCGGACCCGGCCGCGGCCGTCGCCTCGCTCCGGGCCCGCGCGGAGGCCGCGACGGCCTCTGCCGCGTGGGCGTGTGGCCACTGAGCCTCCGGCGGATGAACGCGGTCCGTCGGGCCGCCGACAGGGCTGATCAAGGCCCGCCGGATCTGACAGGATGAACGGCGAGTCCAGAGTGTGAACGACAGCCGTACGTGAACAGCGGTACGTGAACAGCAGTGAGGAGATCGCGGTGGCGGGAATGTCGGCGGGACGGTCAGCCCTGCGGATGGGCCCCGCGGAGCTGGTGCAGGCGGCGGCCATGGCCCGCCGCTTCTACCTCGAGGGCAAGTCCAAGATCCAGATCGCTGAGGAGTTCGGCGTGAGCCGCTTCAAGGTGGCCCGGGTCCTGGAGACCGCCCTGGAGCGCGACCTCGTGCGGATCGAGATCCGTGTACCGGCCGAGCTGGACGCCGAGCGCTCCGACGCCCTCCGTGCCCGCTACGGGCTCCGCCACGCCGTCGTCGTCGAGTCCCCGGCGGAGAGCGACGAGGAGTCGCCCGACCCGGAGAACCTCGGCGAGGTCGCGGCCGACCTGCTCGGCGAGCTGGTCACGGAGGGAGACGTCCTCGGGCTCGCCTGGGGCCGCTCCACCATCCACATGGCGGCGGCCCTCGACCGGCTGCCGCCCTGCACCGTCGTCCAGCTCACCGGGGTGTACGACGCCGGGACCGCCGAACGCGGCTCGGTCGAGGCCGTGCGCCGCGCCGCCCAGGTGTCCGGCGGCGAGGCCCACCCCATCTACGCGCCCATGCTGCTGCCCGACCCGGCGACCGCGGCCGCGCTGCGCGGCCAGACCGGCATCGCGCGGGCCTTCGAGTACTTCGACAAGGTCACCGTCGCCTGCGTCTCCATCGGCTCCTGGGAGCCGGGCATCTCGACCGTCCACGACATGCTCTCCGACGACGAGCGCGCCCACTACGCCTCGCTCGGCGTCGCCGCCGAGATGTCCGCGCACCTCTTCGACTCCGAGGGGCGCCGGGTCGGCCGCGACCTGGGCGAGCGCTGCATCACCGTCGAGGCGGACCGGCTGCGCCGCATCCCGGAGGTCGTGGCGATCGCCGGCGGCCAGCGCAAGGCGGCGGCGATCGGCGCGGTGCTCCGCTCCGGCCTCGTCACCAGCCTGGTCACCGACCGCGCCGCGGCGGACTACCTGCTCACCGAGTCGACCCCCGGTACGCATCCGGCGCTGGACCGCAAGGACCCCGACGGCAGCTGAGAGCGCCTGTCGAGAAGGGGCCGGAGCCATCCCCCGACGGTATGTTCGGGAGATGTCGCTCCGGCCCCCGCGCGTGCTCCTCGCGCTCGTCCTCGCCGTCCTCCTGGCCGGGTGCTCCTCGGCGGGCGGCGGGACCGGCACCGCCGCCCCGGCCTCCCCCCGTACGACCGCCGCCGTACCCACCGGCACCTCCGGGCTCCCCACCGTACGGGCCTCGGAGCTGCCGCCCGAGGCTCGGAGGACGCTCGGCCTCATCGCCCGCGGTGGCCCCTTCCCGTACGCCAAGGACGGCGCCGTCTTCTCGAACTTCGAGCGGATCCTGCCCCGCGAGGAGCGCGGCTACTACCACGAGTACACCGTCCCGACCCCCGGCGAACGCGACCGGGGAGCCCGCCGGATCGTCACCGGACGGAACGGCGAGACGTACTACACCGACGACCACTACGAGACCTTCCGGGAGGTGGTCACGGATGAGGCTTGACGACCCCGTCGTCCTCGACCTGACCGGAGTCACCGACAAGGCCGCCCTCATGGACCGGTGCGCCGGCGCGCTCGCCCTCCCCGACTGGTTCGGCCGCAACTGGGACGCGCTCGCCGACTGCCTCACCGACCTGCCCGAGCCGGTCACCCTCGTCGTCACCGGCTGGCAGGCGTACGCCAGGGCGCGGCCGCGCGAGTGGGAGACCGCCCAGGAGGTCTTCGCCACGGCGGTCGAAGAACGCCCCACGCGCCTCTCCGTCCTCCTCGCCCTCGGGGGTTTCGGAGGATCTGACGAAGCACCTCCCGCAAGCCTCGGATGATTCGCCCGGGGCTGGTATTCGTACGGGCGTGGGACAATGAACTACGTGCTTTTTCCCCTGGCTGAAATGCCTAGGGGCCGATCCGAACGACTGGGATGTCAGCACGTGCGTTTCCTCAATGACGTCAAGCCGCCCTACGACCTGACGTACGACGATGTGTTCATGGTGCCGAGCCGCTCGGCCGTCGGCTCCCGCCAGGCCGTGGACCTCTCCTCGCCCGACGGCACCGGGACCACGATCCCGCTCGTCGTGGCCAACATGACCGCCATCGCCGGCCGCCGGATGGCCGAGACCGTCGCCCGCCGAGGCGGCCTGGTCGTCATCCCGCAGGACATCCCGATCGAGGTCGTCACCGACGTCATCTCGTGGGTGAAGAGCCGCCACCACGTCCTGGACACCCCGATCGTCCTGGAGCCGCACCAGACCGTCGCCGACGCGCTCTCCCTGCTGCCGAAGCGCGCCCACAACGCCGGTGTCGTCGTCGACGAGAACCGCCGCCCGGTGGGCGTCGTCACCGACGCCGACCTCTCCGGAGTCGACCGCTTCACCCAGCTCTCCGAGGTCATGTCCAGGGACCTGCTGCTCCTGGACGCCGACATCGACCCGCGCGAGGCCTTCAACACCCTCGACGCCGCCAACCGCCGCTACGCCCCGGCCGTGGACGCGGACGGCAAGCTCGTCGGCATCCTCACCCGCAAGGGCGCCCTGCGCGCGACGCTCTACAGCCCCGCCGTCGACAAGAACGGGCAGCTGCGCATCGCCGCCGCCGTCGGCATCAACGGCGACGTCGCCGGCAAGGCCAAGCAGCTGCTCGACGCGGGCGTCGACACGCTCGTCATCGACACCGCGCACGGCCACCAGGAGTCGATGATCAGCGCGATCCGCACCGTGCGGGCGCTCGACCCGCAGGTCCCGATCGTCGCGGGCAACATCGTCGCCGCCGAGGGCGTCAAGGACCTCATCGAGGCGGGCGCGGACATCATCAAGGTCGGCGTCGGCCCCGGCGCCATGTGCACCACCCGGATGATGACCGGCGTCGGCCGTCCGCAGTTCTCGGCCGTCCTGGAATGCGCCGCCGAGGCGAAGAAGTACGGCAAGCACGTCTGGGCCGACGGCGGTGTCCGTCACCCGCGTGACGTCGCCATGGCACTCGCCGCGGGCGCGTCCAACGTGATGATCGGCTCCTGGTTCGCCGGGACGTACGAGTCCCCGGGCGACCTCCAGCACGACGCCAAGGGCCGTGCCTACAAGGAGTCCTTCGGCATGGCCTCGGCCCGCGCCGTCCGGAACCGGACCTCGGACGAGTCCGCCTACGACCGCGCCCGCAAGGCGCTGTTCGAGGAGGGCATCTCCACCTCGCGGATGTTCCTCGACCCGCAGCGTCCGGGCGTCGAGGACCTGATCGACTCGATCATCGCCGGTGTCCGGTCCTCCTGCACCTACGCCGGAGCCGCGTCGCTCGCCGAGTTCGAGGAGAAGTCGGTGGTCGGCATCCAGTCGGCGGCGGGCTACGCGGAGGGCAAGCCGCTCCACGCGAGCTGGAGCTAGCCGCTCGCCGCGCCGCACACCACGGGCCCCCGGGAGACACCTCCCGGGGGCCCGCGGTTCGTTGCGGGCCGCCGCCCGTCGTGGACGCACGCTGCGCCGGGGCGACGCCCACCCGCCAGGACGGCGGCCCCCCTCGCGGACCGCTCCGCCGGGACGCCTGCCCACACGGGGGTGGCCGGGCGCACCGCCCGGCGCGGGCTCGCTCGAGCCCCTCAGGCGGTCGGCTACAGAAGGTCGCGCAGCGTCTCCGTCACCGCTTGGGCCATCCGCGCGTGGCCCGCGTCGTTCGGGTGCAACCCGTCCGCCAGGTCGTCCGGACCGAGCAGCGGGCGGCCGGGGAGGACGTGCAGCCGGGCGTCGCCCTCGGCGGCCAGGTCCCGGCCCGCCCGTTCCATGGCCCTGCGCAGCTCCGTGAGGGTGGCGCCGAGGGCGTTGCGGGTGTGCTCGGCCTCCGGGCGCAGGACCGGCGAGACGATCAGCAGCGGGGTGTCCGGGTGGCCGCGGCGGACCAGGCCCACGAAGGCGCGGACGGTCTCGTACAGCCAGTCCGCAGTCGCCGGCGCCCTGGACCAGCAGTTGGTGCCGAAGGCGAGGGTGATGGCCTCGCCCGGGAGCCGCGCAAGGTGCTCCGCGAGGGGCAGCTCGCCCCGCGCCCCGCCCGCGTACCCCAGATTGACCGGATCGAGGTCGAGGAGCCGCCCCGCCACGGCCGGCCAGGAGAGCGCCGGGCGGGTCGCCCACCAGCCCTCGGTGATCGAGTCGCCGTGGACGAGCCAGCGGGGCCGGACCGGGGCCGGGGAGAGCGCGCCGCCGACGGCCCGCAGGGCGAGCGGCACGGGCGCCTGATCCTCCGGGAGGTGGACCGTGCACACCCCGCCGTGCGGGGGCAGCGGGAGCGTGACGGCCCCCTCGGACGTCGGCGTGACACACGTCTCGCCGACGAAACGCGTCCCCTGCCACAGGGCGAAGCAGTGACGCAGCGCCCGCAGCGGGTCCTCGGGCTCCGGGACGGCCGCCCGGTAGCGGAGCTCCACCGCGCGCGTGCCGGGCTCGGCCGTGAACTCGAGCCGTACGCCGATGGGCAGCGCGGCCCGCTCGGCGATGTCCCACGGCAGCCGGTCGAGATCGCCGGGGTCGGCGCGTACGGGCCGGTCGCCGTCCAGCCACGCCGTGCCGCGCAGGAACGGTGCCGGGTCGAGCCAGTGCACAGATGCCTCCGGTCCTCGGGTCGTCGGGGGTGCGCAGCCTTGGTCCTACCCCGTGAGGAGTTCCTACGCCTGCGCGGGCCGGTTCACACCCGGATGTGTCGATTCATGCGGGGGAGCGCAATGTTTGCCCGTCTGCGCCCGAAGTGCGCAATGATCATTCGCCACTGCGCAACAACCCTGCATTACGACTGCGAACTTCTCCCCTTAGGCTCGTGCCCTGTACCAGGAGTGGCGGCGACCGCCTGCTCGGCGGTTTCCGTCCCCCGTGGATCTGCTTCGGCATGCCCGCGTACCGCCGTGGTCGCCTCCGTACCCACAGGCAGCGATAAGGAGCCTCCGCAGTGCTGGACCACGGCGCAGCCCCACCGGTCGACGACACGACCACCCCGAAGACCTCCGCTCTCCACGCCCTCATCCGCCGCAAGCCGGTGGAACACCTGGTCGAAGAGGGTGGTCAGGGTGAGGGCGGCAGTCTCCGCCGCTCGCTCTCGATGTGGCAGCTGACCATGATCAGCATCGGTGCCACGCTCGGCACCGGCATCTTCGTCGTCCTCGGCGACGCCGTGCCGAAGGCAGGCCCCGCCGTCACGATCGCCTTCGTGATCGCCGGCCTGACGGCCCTGTTCTCGGCCCTCTCGTACGCCGAGCTGGCCGGCACCATACCGGTCGCCGGGTCCTCCTACTCGTACGCGTACGCAACGATGGGTGAACTCGTCGCCTGGGTCTGCGGCTGGTGTCTGGTCCTGGAGTACGGCGTCTCCGTCGCCGCCGTGGCCGTCGGCTGGGGCGAGTACCTGAACGAGCTGCTCGACGGCACGATCGGCGTCACCATCCCCGACGTGCTCTCCTCCGCCCCGGGCGAGGGCGGCATCATCAACCTGCCCGGTCTGGTCGTCGTCCTGCTCGCGATGGTGTTCCTGCTGGGCGGTGCCCGCGAGTCCGCCGTGGTCAACACGATCATGGTCGTGGTGAAGATCGTCGCGCTCGCCCTCTTCTGCGCCATCGGTTTCATGGGCTTCAAGTCCGGCAACTACAAGGACTTCATGCCCCTCGGTACGGCGGGTGTCAGCGCCGCCGGCGCCAGCCTCTTCTTCTCGTACATCGGCTTCGACGCCGCCTCCACGGCCGGCGAGGAGGCGAAGGACCCCAAGCGTGACCTGCCCCGCGCGATCATGCTCTCGCTGCTCATCGTCACCGTCCTCTACGTCCTGGTCGCCGCCGTCGCGGTCGGCGCGTGGAACTGGAAGGAGTTCGAGGGCTCCGAGGCCACCCTGGCGGCGATCATGAACGACGTCACCGGCCAGACCTTCTGGGGCACGATGCTCGCCGCCGGCGCGGTCATCTCCATCGCCAGCGTCGTCCTCACCGTGCTCTACGGCCAGACCCGCATCCTGTTCGCGATGTCCCGCGACGGCCTGGTCCCGAAGGCCTTCGGCAAGGTCAGCGGCAAGACCGGCACCCCGCGGGTGAACACGGTCATCGTGTCCCTCTTCTGTGGCCTGCTCGCCTCGCTCATCCCGCTGGGCAAGCTCGTCGACGCCACCAGCATCGGCACCCTCTTCGCCTTCGGCCTGGTCAACATCGCGGTCATAGTGCTCCGTTACACCCGCCCCGACATGCCGCGCACCTTCAAGGTGGCCCTCGGACCGGTCTTCCCGATCCTCGGCTTCGTCTTCTGCGCCTACAACATGTTCAGCCTCGACGCCGTCACCTGGGCGGTCTTCGGTTGCTGGATGGCGGCCGGGCTCGTGTTCTACTTCCTGTACGGCATGCGCCGCTCCCGACTGGCCACGGCTCCGGCCCTGGCAGAGGCTCCAGCAGAGAAGTGATCCACCCGTAGTGCGACTCAACGACCTCGACGAACGCATCGTCCACGCCCTCGCGGAAGACGCCCGGCGCAGCTACGCCGACATCGGCTCGCTCGTCGGACTCTCCGCGCCCGCCGTGAAGCGGCGCGTGGACCGGCTCCGGGCCGAGGGGGCCATCACCGGATTCACCGTACGGGTGGACCCGGCGGCGCTCGGCTGGGAGACCGAGGGGTTCGTCGAGATCTACTGCCGCCACAACACCTCGCCGGACGACATCCGGCGAGGTCTGGAGCGGTATCCCGAGGTGGTGTCCGCGTCGACCGTCACCGGTGACGCGGACGCCGTCGTCCAGGTCTTCGCCTCGGACATGCGCCACTTCGAGCGCGTCCTGGAACGCATCGCGGGCGAGCCCTTCGTCGAGCGCACCAAGTCCGTCCTGGTGCTCTCGCCGCTCCTGCGGCGCTTCTCCTCCGGCTCGCCGGCGTAGTCCCCCGGGAGGAGGGGCGGCGCGGGCCGTGGTTCCCGCACCGCCCCCCGCGCCCCGCCTACCCCCGTGGGGCGGTCTATTCGGTGGGGTACTCGAGCTGCCAGGGCAGCACCTTGAAGTCACCGGTGCCCGGCAGCACCTTCTCGAAGGGGGCGGAGCTCAGGCACGGCGGAACCTCCAGGTTCGTGTCGCGCCCGATCCAGCTGTAGCCCAGACGGTCGTGCTTCCCGTCGTCGTGCACCGAGACCCCGACGCGCTTGTTCCGGAAGGCGTCCACGTCGGTCTCGGTCACCACCCCCGTCACCACGGCCACCTTGCCGCCCGTGGTGAGGCAGTCCACCTTCGCCACCGCGTAGCCGCCCTTCCCGTCCTTGTAGTGGCTGAGCCGGAAGGTGCCGGTCGCGGCCTGCGGATCCTTGTTGTCCTTCTTCGCCAGGTGCGCGTCGAAGGAGAACGTGATGTCGTCACCGGCCGGCCGGTACAGCTTCGCGGTGCCGGTCAGCGCGGCGGCCTCCCTGACGGTGGCCGTGGCCGCCGCCGGGGCGGGAGCCTCCTCCGCCGAAGCGGCGGCGATCCCCCCTGCCCCCAGGGTGAGCAGGACGGCGGCGGCGACGGCGACGGTCTTCGTGCGGCGGTTCATCGTGGTCCCTTTCGGCAGGTCGTCCGGGGTCTCCCGGACGACCACCACTCTTCCGCGCGGGCCGCGCCCGGGCGTCGCGCCGCAGGACGGTTCCCTTCTCCGCCGCGCGGCGGGGGAGCCGTACGACCACGGTCGGAGCCGTACGCAACGAATCGACGGCCCCACCACAGATCGCGCAACGGTTCGACGGTCGGTCCGCAACGCTGCCGCCTTGTCCCGGTGGAGTGCGAAACCGTACCGTTTTTGACGTCTTCCCCCTGTACTTTCGACCGCCGAGGATCGCCGATGCCCGCGCTGCGCACCGCCCTGCTCCAGAGCTCTGGCGAGCTCGGTGACGTGGCCGCCAACCTCAAGATCCTCGACGAGGCCGCCGCCCGTGCCGCGGCCGCCGGCGCCGGGCTGCTGCTCGCCCCCGAGCTGTTCCTGACCGGCTACGCCATCGGCGCCGACATCGCCCGCCTGGCCGAGCCGTCCGACGGCCCCTCCGCCCGCGCCGTCGCCGCCATCGCCGTGCGCCACGGCCTGGCCGTCGGCTACGGCTACCCGGAGCGGGACACCGAGCGGCACGGCGTCCTGTACAACTCCGCGCAGCTCATCGGCGCCGACGGCGTCCCGCTCGCGCAGTACCGCAAGACCCACCTCTTCGGAGGCTTCGAGACGAAGTGGTTCACCCCCGGGGACCGCGCCGTCGTCCAGGCGGAGCTCGGCGGGCTCACCGTCGGCATGATGATCTGCTACGACGTCGAGTTCCCCGAGAACGTGCGGGCGCACGCGCTGGCCGGGACGGACCTCCTCCTCGTGCCGACCGCGCTCATGCACCCCGCCGAGGTCGTCCCCCTCTCCGTGGTGCCGGTCCGCGCCTTCGAGAACCAGCTCTACCTCGCGTACGCGAACCGGACCGGCCCCGAGGGCGACTTCGAGTTCGTCGGCCTCTCCACCCTGGCCGGCCCCGACGGCACCGCCCGGGCCCGCGCCGGTCGCGGCGAGGACCTCGTCGTCGGCGACGTCGACCCGGCCCTCCTCGCGGCCTCCCGGGCGGAGAACCCGTACCTCCGCGACCGCCGCCCGGACCTCTACGGCTCCCTCCTCTGAGCCGCGCCCCACACCCCCCTCCCGCCTCACCTTTTTCCGTGCAAGGAGTCCGTACCCCATGACGTCCACGGTGCCCACGACCGCCGTCCCGCACAGCGACGGCCAGCCGCCGATCACCATGTTCGGTCCGGACTTCCCGTACGCCTACGACGATTTCCTGGCCCACCCGGCCGGGCTCGGCCAGATACCGGCCACCGAGCACGGCACCGAGGTCGCCGTCATCGGCGGCGGGCTCTCGGGCATCATCGCCGCGTACGAGCTGATGAAGATGGGGCTCAAGCCCGTCGTCTACGAGGCCGACCAGATCGGCGGCCGACTGCGCACCGTCGGCTTCGAGGGCACCGGCGCCGAGGGCCTCACCGCCGAGATGGGCGCCATGCGCTTCCCGCCCTCCTCGACGGCCCTCCAGTACTACATCGACCTGGTCGGCCTGGAGACCAAGCCCTTCCCGAACCCGCTGGCCGAGTCGACCCCGTCGACCGTCGTCGACCTCAAGGGCGAGTCGCACTACGCCACCACCGTCGACGACCTCCCGCAGGTCTACCGCGACGTGATGAACGCGTGGAACGCCTGTCTGGACGAGGGCGCCGACTTCTCCGACATGAACCAGGCCATGCGCGAGCGCGACGTCCCGCGCATCCGTGAGATCTGGTCGAAGCTCGTCGAGAAGCTCGACAACCAGACCTTCTACGGCTTCCTCTGCGACTCCGAGACCTTCAAGTCCTTCCGGCACCGCGAGATCTTCGGCCAGGTCGGCTTCGGCACCGGCGGCTGGGACACCGACTTCCCCAACTCCATCCTGGAGATCCTCCGCGTCGTCTACACGGAGGCCGACGACCACCACCGCGGCATCGTGGGCGGCTCGCAGCAGCTGCCGCTGCGCCTGTGGGAGCGCGAGCCGGAGAAGATCGTCCACTGGGCCCAGGGCACCTCGCTGTCCTCGCTCCACGACGGTGCTCCGAAGCCGGCCGTGACCCGGCTCAACCGGACCGCCGGCAACCGCATCACCGTCACCGACGCCTCCGGCGACATCCGTACGTACCAGGCGGCGATCTTCACCGCCCAGTCCTGGATGCTGCTCTCCAAGATCGCCTGCGACGACTCGCTCTTCCCGATCGACCACTGGACGGCGATCGAGCGCACCCACTACATGGAGTCCTCCAAGCTCTTCGTGCCCGTGGACCGGCCCTTCTGGCTGGATAAGGACGAGGAGACCGGCCGTGACGTCATGTCGATGACGCTCACCGACCGGATGACCCGCGGCACCTACCTCCTGGACGAGGGCCCGGACAAGCCGGCCGTCATCTGCCTCTCGTACACCTGGTGCGACGACAGCCTGAAGTGGCTGCCGCTCTCGGCGAACGAGCGGATGGAGGTCATGCTGAAGTCGCTCGGCGAGATCTACCCGAAGGTCGACATCCGGAAGCACATCATCGGCAACCCGGTGACGGTCTCCTGGGAGAACGAGCCCTACTTCATGGGCGCCTTCAAGGCCAACCTGCCGGGCCACTACCGCTACCAGCGCCGCCTGTTCACGCACTTCATGCAGGACCGGCTGCCCGAGGACAAGCGGGGCATCTTCCTCGCCGGCGACGACATCTCCTGGACGGCCGGCTGGGCCGAGGGCGCGGTGCAGACGGCGCTCAACGCGGTGTGGGGCGTGATGCACCACTTCGGCGGCGCGACCGACGGCACCAACCCGGGTCCGGGCGACGTGTACGACGAGATCGCTCCGGTCGAGCTGCCGGAGGACTGAGTCCGTACGGGAGTCAGGGCCTGGTCAGGGGCGTGAGCAGCATCCGCCCCACCAGGCCCACCGACCGGTCGAGGCGTTCGGTGAACTCCCCGGCCAGGTCGGGCAGCCCCCGCAGCTGCCACAGCGAGCGGGCGGCGAGCCAGGCCCCGTCGCGGGCCCGGTCCAGGCTCCAGCAGCCCAGCAGATGAGTCAGCGGGTCCGCGATCTCCAGGAGGTCCGGGCCCGGCATCAGCTCCTCCCGGATGCGCTCCTCCAGGAGGACGAGGATGTCGCCGACCCGGTCGAACTCGTCCTCCAGATCGGCCGGCGCGCACTCCAGGATCCGGCAGGCGTCGACCACCGCGAGCGCCAGGTCGTGGCCGACGTGGGCGTTGATCCCGGCGAGTGCGAACTGCAGCGGCCGTACGCCCGGGTGGCGCCGGTAGTGGAAGAGGGGCCGCCAGCAGGCGGGGGCGGGACGGCCGGTGGTGACGGCGTCGACGGCCGCGAGATAGCGCTCGGCGAACCGTACGTCGAGGGTCGTGGCGGCCCGCCGGTCGGTGAAGGTGCCCGCCTCGATGGCGTGGCCGATCTCCTCGGTGACCGTGAGGTAGACCCGGTTGAAGACGGCGACCCCGTCGGCCGGATGCCAGGCCGTGCGGAGCGCCCGCATCCGGTCCACCACGGGGTCGACCGCGACGAACTGGCCGATGCGCGGTCCGATCTGCTGCCCGAGCTGTTGGGTCTGCGCCATGGGGGCAGGCTCCCAGCCGCCGGGCCCGGGAGGGAACTCCTCGGGCCCGGCTTACCCAGAACGGGCGAATCACTCAGCTCTTCGACACGCCGTCCGTGTTCTTCTCGTACGAGCTGGTGCCCGCGTCCAGGAGGGGTTCCTGCGTCTTCAGGTGGGCCGGGGCGAAGGCCCGCAGCACGTGGTAGCCGGTGATGACGACGATCGTGCCGAGCGCGATGCCGCCCAGCTCGAAGGTGTCGGTGAAGGTCAGCTTCACGCCGCCGACGCCGATGATGATGCCGGCGGCGGCCGGGACGAGGTTGAGCGGGTTGCGCAGGTCGACCTTGGCGTTGATCCAGATCTGGGCGCCGAGCAGGCCGATCATGCCGTAGAGGATCACGGTGATGCCGCCGAGGACGCCACCGGGGATCGCGGCGACGACCGCGCCGAACTTGGGGCAGAGGCCGAAGAGCAGCGCGAAGCCGGCGGCTGCCCAGTAGGCGGCGGTCGAGTAGACGCGGGTGGCGGCCATGACGCCGATGTTCTCGGAGTACGTGGTGTTCGGCGGGCCGCCCACGGCCGTGGACAGCATCGAGGCGGCGCCGTCGGCTGCGATCGCCGTGCCGAGCTGGTCGTCCAGCGACGCGCCGGTCATCTCGCCGACGGCCTTGACGTGCCCGGCGTTCTCCGCGATCAGGGCGATGACGACGGGCAGCGCGACCAGGATCGCGGACCACTCGAAGCTGGGGCCGTGGAAGGACGGCAGACCGATCCAGTCGGCCTTGGAGACGCCGGAGAGGTCCAGCCGCCAGTGGTCGGTGACCTGGCCGCTCGCGGACTGCGAGTGGATCCGGCCGAAGACGAGGTCGAAGATCCAGGAGATGCCGTAGCCGAAGATCAGGCCGAGGAAGATGGCGATCCGGGACCAGAAGCCGCGCAGACAGACCACGGCGAGACCGGTGAAGAGCATCACGAGCAGCGCCGTCCACTGGTCCTGAGGCCAGTACGTCGAGGCGGTGACCGGCGCCAGGTTGAAGCCGATGAGCATGACGACCGCGCCGGTCACGATCGGAGGCATCGCCGCGTGGATGATCCGCGCCCCGAACTTCCGGACGGCGAGACCGGCCAGGAAGAGCACCGCGCCGACGACGAGGACCGCGCCGGTCACGGTGGCGCTGGTGCCGCCGGAGGCCCGGATGGCGGCGGCGACGCCCACGAAGGAGAGCGAGCAGCCCAGGTAGGACGGGACGGTGCCGCGGGTCGCGAGCAGGAAGATCGCGGTCGCGACACCGGACATCATGATCGCGAGGTTCGGGTCCAGACCCATGAGGACCGGAGCGACGAAGGACGCCCCGAACATCGCGACGACGTGCTGGGCGCCGAGGCCGACCGTGCGGGGCCAGGAGAGCCGCTCGTCCGGGCGGACCACGGCTCCCGGAGCGGGTGTTCTCCCGTCGCCGTGCAGGGTCCAGCGCACGCCGAGGTTCATGAGGTCGCTCCCGTTCTCCGGTTCCGGCGGTCGCGTCATGACCGCAAAAGATCAGCCACATGGTATGCGCCTGGACCGCACCGCCGCCGGGCCGGAGAGGGGGACCGGCGCTATCCCACCGGCCCGGCGCTCTTCGCGGGCGCGGGCGCCGCCGACGCCGCCTCACGGCCGCCCGTCCTGAGCACGCCCGCGCCGAGCACCAGCCCCAGGGCGAGCAGCGTGACCAGGCCGAAGGAGAAGACCAGGGAGGTCGCGTCGGCGATGCCGCCGATCGCCGAGGGGGCGATGAGGCCCGAGGTGTACGTGATGGTGGCGACGCCCGCGATGGCCTGGCTCGGGTTGGGGCCGCTGCGCCCGGCCGCGGCGAAGGCCAGCGGGACGACGACCGCGATCCCGAGCCCGATCAGGCCGAATCCGGCCATCGCGACGGCGGCGTGCGGGGCGAGGACGACCAGGAGCCCGCCGAGGGTGGCGACGGCGCCCCCGACCCGTACCGTACGAACCGCTCCGAAGCGGTCCACCACCCGGTCTCCGGCCAGGCGCGCCACCGCCATCGTCAGCGCGAAGGCGGTCGTCGAGGCGGCCGCGAGCCCCGCCGAGCTGCCCAGCTCGTCCCGGAGGTAGACGGCCGACCAGTCGAGGCTGGCGCCCTCCGCGAAGACCCCGCAGAAGCCGATGGCCCCGATGACCAGCGCGGACTTGGGCGGCAGCGAGAAGCGCGGCGGCGGCTCCTCCTCCGGGGTGCTGCGCACGTCGAGCACGCCCTGGCAGAAGACCAGGCCGAGTGCGGTGAGCACGAGGGCCGCGACCAGGTGGTGCAGCCGGGCGTCGCCGCCGAGGTGGGCCGCGACCGTGCCGGCGGCGGAGCCGAGCAGGGCGCCCACGCTCCACATGCCGTGCAGGCTCGACATGATGGACTTGCCGAGCCGGTTCTCGGTCTCGACGCCGAGCGCGTTCATCGCCACGTCGGACATGCCCGCGGTCGCCCCGTACACGAAGAGCACCCCGCACAGCCCCCAGACGTTCGGGGCGAGCGAGGGCAGCGCCAGCGAGAGGGTCCACAGGGCGAGCAGGCCGCGCAGGGCCGTGCGGGCGCCGAAGCGGTGTGAGACGGCCCCGGCGAGCGGCATGGCGAGGGAGGCGCCGAGCGCGGGGAAGGCGAGCGCGAGCCCGAGCTGACCGGCACTCACGCCCGCGTGCTCCTGGATCCAGGGGATCCGGGTCGCGAAGCTTCCGGTGACCGAGCCGTGGACGCAGAAGACGGCGGCGACGGCGAAGCGCGCCCGCCGGAGGCGATCGGTGCTGGTGACGGTCTCCGCCGCCATGGGCCCTCCCGTGGTCAGGGGTGTGTCGGGGTGTGCTGTGGGGGTGCCGCGTAAACTATCAGGAACCCTGCCTGATAAATAGACCGCAGGGGTCGGTCCGGGCCGGACGCGCCCGGGAACGAGTCTGAGAGGATCGCCGCATGGCCGCATCCCCGAGCACCGCACGAGCCATCAACGACCGGTTCGCCCTGCGACTGCTCCAGGACGAGGGCCCGCTGACGGCCACTCAGCTCAAGACGCTCACCGGACTCTCCCGCCCGACCGTCGCCGACCTCGTCGAGCGGCTCCAGGGCTCCGGCCTCGTGCACGTCGTCGGCGAGGCCGGAGCCGAGCGGCGCGGACCCAACGCCAAGCTGTACGGGATCGTCGCCGACCGCGCCCACCTCGCCGCCCTGGACGTCCGCACCCGCTCCGTCTCCGTCACCGTCGCCGACCTCCTCGGCACCACGCTCGCCGAGGCCTCCGTCCCCGTCGGAGGCGACAGCGGCACCGGACCGGCCGTCGAGAAGGCGGTCGCGCTCCTGGAACGGACCGTGCGGAAGGCGGGCGCCGACCGGCTGCACAGCGTCGCCGTCGGCGCCCCCGGCCTCATCGACCCCGCCACCGGCGAGCTGCGCGACTCCACGGGCCTGCCCGCCTGGCACCGGCGGCTCGTCGGCGTCCTCCAGGACCGGCTGCCCGCCCACGTCCTCGTCGAGAACGAGACCAACCTCGCCGCCGTCGCCGAACTGCGCGAGGGCGCGGCCCGCGACCGCGAGGACTTCGTCCTGCTCTGGCTCGGCCAGGGCGTCGGCGCCGCCGTCGTCCTCGACGCGCGCCTGCGCCGGGGCGCCTCCGGCGGTGCGGGAGAAGTCGGTTTCCTGCCGGTCCCCGGCACCTCCGGACTCCCCTCGGCCACCGGCTGCGACGGCGGCTTCCACGAGCTGGCCTGCGCGGCGGCCGTCGGGGCCCTCGCCGCCGCCCACGGCCTCGACCCGGCCGAGGCGCTCGCCTCCGACCACGGCCCCTTCCTCGACGCCCTCGCCCGCCGCCTCGCCGTCGGCGCGGCCGCCGTCGTCTCGGTCCTGGATCCCGGCTGCGTGGTCCTGGCCGGGGAGACCGGCCACCAGGGCGGCGCCGGGCTCGCCGCGCGCGTGGAGTCCGAACTCGCGGCGCTCTCCCCGCTCCGCACCGAGGTCCGGCCCACCGCCCTCGGCGACGCGGCGGTCCTCCGCGGCGCCCTGCTGATGGCGCGCGACACGGCCCAGGACGCCCTCTTCGGGCCGCCGGCGACGGGACTCTAGCCGCCGGGCCCGGCCCCCGTCCGTGGCGTACGCGTCAGGCCGTGTCAGGGACCGGGAGAACACGACCGCGCCGCGCCCCGGGCAGGGGGCGCGGCGCGGTGGGGCCCGGCGGCGGCAAGGGCCGTGATGTCCGCCGCCGGGGGTCATCGGACGGGGTGGGTCAGCAGGTGCCGAGGTCCTTCCAGACACCCCACTCGCCGGTCGTGCCCGGCTCCTCGTTCTGGGTCCACCACTGGGCCTTCCACTTGTGGCCCTTGTGGGAGACCTCGTTGCCCGCGTTGTAGATCGTGCCGGCCACGTACGCGGGCACGGTGCAGCCCGTGGTGGGCGGCGTCGTGGGCGGGGTCGTCGGCGGTGTGGTCGGGGGAGTCGTCGGCGGGGTCGTGGGCGGCGTGGTCGGCGGGGTGGTGGTGCCCGGCTCCACGACCGTCGTGCCGCGCGCCAGGTCGCCGGCGAGGGCGTACGTCGTGCCGTTGATGTTCACCGTCCAGTTGGAGGGGGTGGACACCGGCAGGTAGTAGTTGAAGGCCAGGTCGACCGTCGCGCCCGGGGCCAGCGACTGCCAGGCCGGGAGCTTCAGGGAGACGCGGTGGAAGTCGCCCTTCAGGCCGCCCACGTTGGAGCCCGTGTGGTCGCTGCTGATGACCTTCGTGCCGAAGCCGGACTGGTCCGAGGCGTTGGCCGGGGCCGAGGTGCCGTAGTCGAACTGGAACTCCGTGCCGCCGGGCAGGGTCGTCGCCGTGTTGTTGGTGATCTTGATCTTCGGCGTGATCGGGTAGTTCGAGTCGCCCAGCTTGAACTCGGTGAACTGGGCGTCGATCTTCACGGCCCGGGTCGGCAGCGCCTTGCCGGCCTTCTTCGCGCCGTACGGGGTGGCCGCCTTGAACTTGTCGTACATCAGCGAGGTGAGGGTCGAGCCCATCTCGTACTGGCCCTTGGCCGCGTTCCAGGCGTAGTCGCCGGCCATCTCCCAGACCATGGTGCCGCCGATGCCCCGGTCGACCACGTAGTCGGCCTTCGCGGCCACGGACTGCTCGTCCTCGGTGGAGAGGAAGACCTTCTTCTGCGCGTTCCACAGCCACGGCGCGACCAGGGTCGTGTCGTACTTGCGGGCGTAGGTGCCGGTCAGGGTGGTGTTCGCCGGGAAGCCGTACTGGGTGACGTAGTCGCCGACGATCCCCTTCTCCAGGTTCTTGGCGTGCCACATCGGGTTGGAGCCGGCGGGCGACTCGACACCGTTGGTGTCCTTGTCGTGCCAGAGGTTGTCGATGCCCGTGGCGCCGTCGCCGCACTTGGTGAGGCCGGCCCCGGCCGGGCAGGTGGTCGCGGAGGCCTTGCCCCACAGACCGTCGGTGCCGCCCTGCACGTTCTTGTGGCCGCGGGTGTAGTACGGCAGGCCGATGTTGATGCGGCCGGCCGGCATGGAGCCGCGGAAGTAGTGGTAGGCCCAGTCGGTGTTGAGGTAACCGATGCCGCCGTACTGCGAGGAGCCGTAGACGTTGGCCGCGGCGAGTTCGCCGTCCTTGCCGTCGTCGAAGAGGGAGGCGTTGGGCCCGACGTACTCGTTCCAGGCGCCGTGCAGGTCGTAGGACATGATGTTGACGTAGTCCAGATACCTCTGCATCTGGAAGGTCTCCATGCCCCGCAGCAGGTAGCCCGAGGAGGGGGCGGCGACGGTCAGCAGGTAGTGCTTCCCGTCGGCGGCGCCGGCCGTGTCCAGTTTCTCGCGCAGGGACTTCATCAGGGCCGCGTAGCCCTGCACGAGTCCGGCGCGGCGGGCGTTGGCGAGCTGCCAGTCGAGCGGGTTGCCCGCGTCCTTCATCGTGGTCGGGTACTCGTAGTCGATGTCGACGCCGTTGAACCCGTACGTGCGGATGAAGTCGACGGCCGAGGCCGCGAAGGTGTCGATCCCGGCCTGGTTGACCGACCCGTCGGCGTTGGTGGCCATCGCGTAGAAGCCGCCGGAGTTCACCCGGTCGCCGTTGTCCGCGAAGTAGCCGCCGGTCTCCGCCCAGCCGCCGACCGAGATCAGCGTCTTGACGTTCGGGTGCTGCTTCTTGAACTTGTTGAGCAGGTTGAAATGGCCCTTGTACGCGTACGCGGGGTCCATCTCGGCGCCGGCGACACCGGGCCAGGTCATCCCCGTGGCCGCGTTGTCCGGACCGTTCGTGCCCACGGAGAGTTTGTTGTCGCCGCCGATGTGGCCGAACGCGTAGTTGATGTGGGTGACCTTGTCCCACGGGATGTCCTTGGCCAGGTAGGCGGGCTGGCCGTTCTTGCCGGTGCGCCAGCCGGTGAAGTAGCCGATGACCCGGCGCTGGTGGTCCGCGCCCATCTTCTCGCGGCCCTCGGTGTCGTAGACCGAGCAGTACGGGACGTCGACGCCGGGGGTCTTGTAGAGCCCGTCGGGACGACAGGACTCGTTGTCGGCGGCGTACGAGACGCCTCCGGAGAGCGAGCTGAGCAGCAGCCCGGCGACGGCCGCGCCGGACGCGAGCAGCGAGGCTCTCTTCGCCGTGGGGGACGACACGATCGGTTCCTCCTGGGGTGGGGATCCCCCTACGCCCTCAGGGTGTAGGGGGGTGGGGAAACACAACGAACAAGGGGGTGGGTCGTGTTGGGCCCGGGGAGTGCGCACGCCGACGGGCCGTTACCGCGGAGGTGACACGGAGATTAAGAGGACTAGACCAGTGCGTCAATAGGTCTGGACCAAAGAAGAGTTCAGGGGCGTCTGTGAGCCAGCCCACAGGGTCCGGCCCGCTCACTCCTCGCGAGCCGTGGCACACTGGCCCTGTATCAGCAGCAGCGCACTCCGGGGTCGGTGTAATTCCGAACCGGCGGTATAGTCCGCGACCCGTCCGCAGCCAGCGGCCGGTTGACCAGGTGAGATTCCTGGACCGACGGTGAAAGTCCGGATGGGAGGCAGTGCGCGGCGGGTGACCCTTCCAGGGGCGCACCGGCCGTACGTCCGCTGGTCGCCGTGTCGCAACCGATCGGCGTCCCCGCGGGACCGCGGCCTCGGCGCACCCTGTGCGAGACGTCCTACCCGCTCTCTGTCGACATCGACAGGCCCCGGAGTCCGTGCCCGAAGAGGCAGGAGGACCCGGTGGCCCAGCAGGCCGACATCATCGCCATGCGACGCGCCGTCGAGCTCGCCGCACGCGGACTCGGCGCCACCAGCCCCAACCCGGTCGTCGGGTGCGTCGTCACCGACGCCTCGGGCCACCAGGTCGGCGAGGGCTTCCACCAGCGCGCCGGCGGCCCTCACGCCGAGATCCACGCCCTGCGCGCGGCCGGCGTCCTGGCCCGTGGCGGCACCGCGTACGTCACCCTCGAACCCTGCAACCACACCGGCCGCACCGGCCCCTGCGCCCAGGCCCTCGTCGAGGCCGGGATCAGCCGGGTCGTGTACGCGGTCGGCGACCCGAACCCGCAGGCCACGGGCGGCGCCGACACCCTCCGCGCCGCCGGGATCGAGGTCGAGCAGGGACTCCTGGAGGAAGAGGCCGAGGCCGGCAACATCGCCTGGCTCACCTCCGTCCGCCGCGGCCGCCCCTTCGTCCGCTGGAAGTACGCCGCCACTCTCGACGGCCGCATCGCCGCCGCCGACGGCACCTCCCGATGGATCAGCTCCGCCGAGTCCCGCGCCGACGTCCACCGGCTGCGCGCCGAGGCCGACGCCGTCGTCGTCGGCTCCGGCACCGCCCGCGCCGACGACCCCCACCTCGCCGTACGGGGTGTCGAAGGCGCCGTCCAGCCGCTGCGGGTCGTCGTCGACACCGAGGCGACCGCCGTGAAGCCCGGCTCCCGGGTCCTCGACGAGGCCGCCCCCACCCTGATCGCGATCGCCGAGGACGCCGAGGACGCCGAGACCACGCTCACGGACGTCGTACGGCTTCCCAGGGCCGAGCGCGGCCTCGCCGTCCCCGCCCTCCTGGACGCCCTGCACGCGCGCGGTGTCCGCTCCGTCCTCCTCGAAGGCGGCCCCACCCTCGCGGGCGCCTTCCTCGCCGCGGGCGCGGTCGACCAGGTCGTCGCCTACCTCGCCCCCGTCCTCCTCGGCGCGGGCCCCGCCGCCCTCGCCGACGCCGGAATCGCCACCCTCACCGAAGCGTTGCGGCTCGACATCACCGAGACCGAGCGCATCGGATCCGACCTCCGCATCACCGCCACCCTCAAGGGAGCCTGACCGTGTTCACCGGAATCGTCGAAGAACTGGGCGAGGTCGTCGCCGTCGAGCAGCTGGAGGACGCCTCCCGCTTCCGGCTGCGCGGCCCCCTGGTCACGGAAGGCGCCCAGCACGGCGACTCCATCGCCGTCAACGGTGTCTGTCTCACGGTCGTCGAGTTCGGCGACGGCGAGTTCACCGCCGACGTCATGGCCGAGACCCTCAAGCGGTCCTCGCTCGGCGCCCTGGAGACCGGCTCCCGGGTCAACCTGGAGCGCCCCATGGCCGTCGGCGGCCGCCTCGGCGGTCACATCGTCCAGGGCCACGTCGACGGCACCGGCACCATCCTGGAGCGGACCCCGTCCGAGCACTGGGAACTGGTCAAGGTCGGCCTGCCCGCCCACCTCTCCCGGTACGTCGTCGAGAAGGGCTCGATCACGGTCGACGGCGTCAGCCTCACCGTCGTAGAGGTCGCCGACGACTGGTTCACCATCAGCCTCATCCCGACCACCCTCGACCTGACCACGCTCGGCATCAAGCAGCCCGGCGACCCGGTCAACCTCGAAGTGGACGTCATCGCCAAGTACGTCGAGCGGCTGCTCGGCACCGACGCCAAGGAGAACGAGAAGTGAACTGGCTCAACTCCGAGGCGTTCACCGTCCTCGACCAGAAGATCATCTGGTCCGACATGATCGGCAACATCTTCGGCCTCGCCGCCCTCACCCTCGGCTGGCGCCGCTCCGTCTGGACCTGGCCCGTGCAGTTCCTGGCCGGCCTCATCCTCTTCGGCGCCTTCTTCGGCCATCTCGCCGGCAGCGCCGGCAAGCAGGTCGTCGTCATGCTCGTGGCGCTCTACGGCTGGTGGCAGTGGCAGCGCCGCAAGGGCCAGGGGACGGACGGCCAGATCGCCGTGCGCTTCGCCACCTGGGTGGAGCGCGCCGTCATGATCGCCGCGGCCGCCGTCGGCACCGTCGCCGTGGCCCTGCTCTTCGAGGCCTTCCCGAACCTGTCCTGGGACCCGTGGCCCGACGCGTACATCTTCGTGGGCACCATCGTGGCCATGTACGCCCAGGCCCGGGGCATGGTCGAGTTCTGGTTCGCCTGGCTGCTGGTCGACCTGGTCGGCGTCCCGCTGAACTTCGCCAACGGCTACGCCTTCTCCGGCTTCGTCTACGTCATCTACGGCGCGCTCGTCCTGTGGGGCATGCGCGACTGGTGGCTGCGGTCCCGCGCCACCACCGTCCCGGAAGGAGCCCACGCATGAACGCCCATTCCCTCTGGGACGCCACCGACCTCGCCCTCGACCCCGTCGAGCAGGCCATCCGCGACATCGCCGCCGGCCGCCCCGTCGTCGTCGTCGACGACGAGGACCGCGAGAACGAGGGCGACCTCGTCATCGCCGCCGAGAAGGCCACCCCCGAGATCGTCGCCTTCATGATGAGCGAGTGCCGCGGACTGATCTGCGCCCCCATGGAGGACGAGGAACTGGAGCGCCTCCAGCTCCCGCAGATGGTCGAGCACAACACCGAGTCGATGCGGACCGCCTTCACCGTCTCCGTCGACGCCTCGCCCGCCCACGGAGTCACCACCGGCATCTCCGCCGCCGACCGCGCCACCACCCTGCGGATGCTCGCGAGCGGCCACCACGAGCCCTCCGACTTCGTCCGCCCCGGCCACATCTTCCCGCTGCGCGCCAAGCCCGGCGGCGTCCTCGTCCGCAACGGACACACCGAGGCCGCGGTCGACCTCGCCCGCCTCGCGGGCCTCCGCCCGGCCGGCGCGATCGTCGAGATCGCCGGCGAGGACGGCGTGATGCTGCGCCTGCCCGAACTCGTCCCCTTCGCCCGCAAGCACGGCCTGACGATCATCTCCATCGAGGACCTGATCGCCTACCGCCGCTCCGCAGAGCCGACCGTCCGCCGCGAGGCCGAGGTCCATCTCCCCACCGCGCACGGCGTGTTCACCGCGTACGGCTACCGCTCCACCGTCGACGGCGTCGAGCACGTCGCCCTCGTCCACGGCGAGATCGGCGACGGCGAGGACGTCCTCGTCCGGGTCCACTCCGAGTGCCTGACCGGCGACATCTTCCACTCCCTGCGCTGCGACTGCGGCCCCCAGCTCCAGGCGTCCATGGACCGGATCACCGAGGCCGGACGTGGAGTCGTGGTCTACCTGCGCGGCCACGAGGGCCGCGGCATCGGCCTGCTGTCCAAGCTGCGCGCGTACGAGCTCCAGGAGCGCGGCCGTGACACCCTCGACGCCAACCTGGAGCTCGGGCTGCCCGCCGACGCCCGCGACTACGCGGCCGGCGCGCAGATCCTCGGCGACCTCGGCGTCCGCAGCCTGCGCCTGATGACCAACAACCCCGACAAGATCGACGCCCTCACGGGGCACGGCCTCCGCGTCGAGGGCCGGGAGCCCATGCCGGTCCAGGCCGGCGAGCACAACCTCCGCTACCTGCGCACCAAGCGGGACCGGATGGGGCACGACCTTCCCTGGCTGGACGGCTCCCCGGCCTCCACCTGCGGCAACCAGTAACCACGTACGAACGAATCGGCTAGGAGAGACATGAGCGGCAAGGGCGCACCCGTCCTCAGCGTGAAGAACTGCGGCGACCTCCGGGTCGCGGTCATCGCGGCGCAGTGGCACGAGAAGATCATGGACGGTCTCGTCGACGGCGCCCTGCGCGCCCTCGGCGAGCTCGGCATCGACGAGCCGACGCTGCTGCGCGTCCCCGGCAGCTTCGAGCTCCCGGTCGTGGCGAAGGTCCTCGCCGGGCGCGGCTACGATGCCATCGTGGCGCTCGGCGTCGTCATCCGCGGCGGAACGCCGCACTTCGAGTACGTGTGCCAGGGCGTCACCCACGGCCTCACCCAGGTCTCGATCGACACCGGCGTACCCGTCGGATTCGGCGTCCTCACCGTCGACAACGAGGAGCAGGCGCTCGACCGGGCCGGCCTCGAAGGATCCTCCGAGGACAAGGGCCACGAGGCCGTCACCGCCGCCGTCGCCACCGCCACCACGCTGCGCACGGTCAGCGAACCCTGGCGCTGATCACGCGCCCCTTACCCCGTACTCTTAGGACCATCATGGCGAACGGAACCCGTAAAAGCTTCGAAGAGCTCTTCGCCGAGCTCAAGCTCAAGGCAGAGACCGGCGACCCGGCCACCTCCCGCACCGCGGAGCTCGTGGACAAGGGCGTCCATGCCATCGGCAAGAAGGTCGTCGAGGAGGCCGCCGAGGTCTGGATGGCCGCCGAGTACGAGGGCAAGGAAGCGGCCGCCGAGGAGATCTCGCAGCTGCTGTACCACGTCCAGGTGATGATGGTCGCCCGCGGGATCTCGCTCGACGACGTCTACGCCCACCTCTGAGCACGCCCGTACCACCACCCTTCCGCAACTCCCAGGCAAAGGAAGCTCACCCCATGCTGCGCATCGCCGTCCCCAACAAGGGTTCCCTCTCCGGACCTGCGTCGGCAATGCTCCATGAGGCCGGCTACCGCCAGCGCAAGGAGTCCAAGGAGCTGGTGGTCATCGACCCGGACAACGAGGTCGAGTTCTTCTACCTGCGGCCGAAGGACATCGCGATCTACGTCGCCTCCGGGAAGCTGGACATCGGCATCACCGGCCGTGACCTGCTCCTGGACTCCGGAGCCAGCGCCGAGGAGATCCTCGCGCTGAACTTCGGACGCTCCACCTTCCGCTACGCCACCCGCCCGGGCACCGCGAGCGGCCCCGAGGACTTCGGCGGCATGACGATCGCCACCTCCTACGAGGGCATCGTCGCCAAGCACCTCGCGGACCAGGGCATCGACGCCTCCGTCGTCCACCTGGACGGCGCGGTCGAGACCGCGATCCAGCTGGGCGTCGCCCAGGTCATCGCGGACGTCGTCGAGACCGGCACCAGCCTGCGGAACGCGGGCCTGGAGGTCATCGGCGAGCCGATCCTGACCTCCGAGGCCGTCGTCATCCGCCGCCACGGCGCCACGGACGACCACCCGCAGGTCCAGCAGTTCATGCGCCGCCTCCAGGGCGTCCTGGTCGCCCGCTCGTACGTGATGATGGACTACGACTGCCGGGCCGAGCACCTGGAGCAGGCCGTCGCCCTCACGCCGGGCCTGGAGTCGCCGACCGTCTCCCCGCTGCACAACGAGGGCTGGGTCGCCGTCCGCGCCATGGTCCCCGCCAAGGAGGCGCAGCGGATCATGGACGACCTGTACGAGATCGGCGCCCGCGCCATCCTCACCACCGCCATCCACGCCTGCCGCCTCTGACGGCCGCCGGCCCGTACATCCCCCCAGGCACCGAGGAACCCCCGATGTCCCAGTCGACACCGCCCGCCCTGCCGGTCACCTTCCGCCCCGTTCGCACCCGGGCGGTCCTGCTGACCGTGGGCGCCGTGATGTTCGCCGTCATCGTCACCGTCGCGCTGATGCTGGAGCGGCTGGGGCCGGGGGAGCGCGTCAGCTTCTACTTCACGGCCGCGCTGCTCTTCGGCGTCCTCATCCTGCTGAGCCGCCCCAAGGTCGTGGCCGACGAGGACGGCGTCACCGTCGTCAACATCACCAGGACCCGGCGGCTCGCCTGGGCGGAGATCGTCAAGGTCAACCTCCGTCCCGGCGACGCCTGGGTCTTCCTCGACCTGAGCGACGGCACGAGCCTGCCCGCGCTCGGCATCCAGCCCGGCATCGCCAGGGAAGCGGCGATCCGCGACGCCCGCGCCCTGCGTGCCCTCGTCGACAGCCGCGGTACGGGCGCCGAGCAGGCCTGAACCGCCGGGGCCGTCCCCCATCCGGGGCCGACCCCCTGCCCCTCGGGGCGCTCCCATGATTACTCTGGAGACGGTGGTGCCGAGTGGCACCGCCGTCTCGCATGTGCAGGGCCGCCGCCGCGGCCCGCGAGACCACCCTTCGACCCGAGGAGTGACTCCCTCCAGCAATGGACGGATCGTCCGGTAGTACCCTCGCCGCCCCCTCCCAGGAGGCGGCGGCATGATCATCTCCCTTCTGCTGCTCGTCGCGGCCTTCGTCCTCATCCTCGCCAACGGCTTCTTCGTGGCCGCCGAGTTCGGGCTCGTGACCGTCGAGCGCGCCGAGGCCGAACGGGCCGCGGCCGCCGGCGACCGGCGTGCCCGCACCGTCGTCACGGCGCTGCGCGAGCTCTCCTTCCAGCTCTCCGGCACCCAGCTCGGCATCACGATCACCTCGCTCGTCGTGGGCATGCTCGCCGAGCCCGCGCTCGCCGGGCTGCTGCACGGGCCGCTCACCGCGACCGGACTGCCCGAAGGGGCCGTCTCCGGTATCTCGGTGGTGATCGGCATGCTGCTCGCCTCCGCCGTCCAGATGGTGGTCGGCGAGCTCGTGCCGAAGAACTGGGCGGTCTCCCGGCCGCTTCAGGTCGCCCGCTTCGTGGCCACCCCGCAGCGCCGCTTCTCCGCCGTGTTCCGGCCGGTGATCTCCCTCCTGAACCGGGTCGCGAACAGCCTCGTACGGCTCCTGGGCGTCGAGCCCACCGACGAGCTGGACTCGGTCCGCACCCCCGGTGAGCTCGTCTCGCTCGCCCGGCACTCCGCCCAGGCGGGCGCGCTCGAACAGGACACCGCCGACCTCTTCGTACGGACCATGACCCTCGGCGGCCTGACCGCCGAGCAGCTCATGACCCCGCGCGTGAAGG
This sequence comes from Streptomyces sp. NPDC034084, assembly GCF_055575535.1. NCBI lineage: Bacteria > Bacillati > Actinomycetota > Actinomycetes > Kitasatosporales > Streptomycetaceae > Streptomyces > Streptomyces sp. NPDC034084. The sequence continues at coordinate 58,144 of NZ_JBVISK010000007.1, read as the reverse complement.
TGAGCGCCCTCCAGTGGGACGCCACCGCGGCCGACGTCGTCAACCTCACCCGGGCCACCGGCCTCTCGCGCTTCCCGGTCTACCGCGACCGCATCGACGAGATCGTCGGCATGGTCCACCTCAAGGACGCGCTCGCCGTCGCCCCGCACGCCCGCCTGCGCACCCCCGCCGGACGGATCGCGGTTCCGCCGCTCCTCGTCCCCGAGACGCTGCCCGCCCAGACGCTCCTGGAGCGGCTGCGCCGTGAGCAGCCGATCGCGGTGGTCGTCGACGAGTACGGCGGCACGGCCGGCGTGGTCACCCTGGAGGACATCGTCGAGGAACTCGTCGGCGAGGTCCGCGACGAGCACGACACCGCCGCCGACGGGCGGCCGGAGCTCGCCGCCGCGCCCGCCGAGGACGGCCGTCCCGCCTGGGAGGCCGACGGCTCCTGCCGGGTCCACACCCTGCGCCGGATAGGCCTCGACGTGCCCGACGGGCCGTACGAGACCGTCGCCGGACTCGTCGCGGACCTCCTCGGCCGCATCCCCGCCCCCGGGGACCGGGCCGAGCTCCCCGGCTGGCGGCTCTCGGTCCGCCAGGTCGACCGCTACCGCGCCGAGCGCGTACGGATCGTCCGCACGGCCCCGGACGCGGAACCGCCCGGCACGCCGGGGTCGGACCTGGGCGGGTCGTCCGCCCTGGACCGTGACGCGGTCGGGTCGCCGGTCCCGGATCGTGAGCCGGTCGGCTCGTCGGCCTCCCCGGCGCCTCCCTCCGCGCCCGTCCCGGCGGAGGCGGTCCGATGAGCACCCTGCAACTCCTCTTCGCCGTCCTCCTGGTCCTCGCCAACGGCTTCTTCGTCGGGGCCGAGTTCGCCCTCGTCTCCGTCCGGCGCAGCCAGATCGAGCCGCTCGGGAGCGCCAGGGCGCAGCGGGTCCTGTACGGCCTGGAGAACCTGCCGCAGATGATGGCCGCCGCCCAGTTCGGCATCACCGTCTGTTCGCTGACGCTCGGCGCCGTGGCCGAGCCGACCGTCGCCCACCTCCTCGAACCGGTCTTCCACACGATCGGCGTCCCGGAGGGGCTGATCCATCCGCTCGGCTACGTCATCGCCCTCGCCGCGGTCGTCTTCCTCCACCTCGTCATCGGCGAGATGGTCCCGAAGAACCTGGCGATGGCCGACCCCGAGCGCACCGCCCTCTGGCTGGCCCCCGGCCTGGTCGGCTTCGCCCGGCTCTGCCGACCGGTCACGGCCGCGCTCGGCGCCTGCGCCCGGCTGGTCCTGCGGGCGTTCAACGTCGAGCCGAAGGACGAGGTGGAGGCGGTCTTCACCAGCGCCCAGCTCGGCCGCCTCGTGGAGGACGCGGGGCAGGCAGGGCTGCTCGACCCGGCCGAGCAGGAGCGCCTGGAGGACGCCCTCGAACTGGGCAGCCGCCCGGTGACGGACGTCCTCATCGCGCCGGCCTCCCTCGTCACGGTCCCTCCGTCGGTGACCCCGCGCGAGATCGAGGAGCTGACCGTACGCACCGGGTTCTCCCGCTTCCCCGTCCGCGCCGAGGGCCGGGTGACCTTCATGGGCTTCGTGCACGTGAAGGACGTCCTGGACCTGGAGGAGCGGGAGCGGGCCGTGCCGCAGCAGCTGTGGCGGCCGATGGCGACGCTCCGCGCCGAGCTGCCGCTCGACGACGCCCTCACCGTGATGCGCCGCGCCGCCACCCATCTGGCGCAGGTCGCGGACGGCTCGGGCCGGGTCCTCGGCCTGGTCGCCCTGGAGGACGTCCTGGAGATGCTGGTGGGCGAGGTCCGCGACCCGGCGCACCGCGTGCATCGGGTCCCGGCGGCCAGGCCCTAGGGGGAGTCTCGTCGATCGTGCCGGTCTCGCCGCTCCCTGATCCGGCCTGATCGACAAGACACCCCCCTAGTAGCCCGGAGGCTCCTGCTGGGGGCCGCGGTCGACCGGGCCGCGGCCCGACAGGACCTCGCCGTACGCCTGCATGAGGTCGGCGAGCCGGAGGGTGGCGAGGTCCTCCCGGCCCGGGGGCGTCGGGTATCCGGAGAGCCGCAGGTCACGGTAGGCGCAGGACTTCTCGTACAAGGTGCGCAGGAAGCGGCCGTTGCCGAGCTCGTCGATCCAGCCCTGCTCGACGACGTGCCCGCTGATCGAGCGGAGCTCGTCGAGGGACTCCTCGTCCCAGCGGTCCCCGTTCGCCGCCGCGAGGACCTCGCCGATGGCGGTCAGTTCCAGTGGGCGGTACGAGGGGAAGTCGACCCGGGTGGTGAACCGGGAGGACAGGCCCGGGTTGGTGCTGAGCAGCCGGTCCATGCCCTCGGGGTAGCCGGCCAGGATGACCACGAGGTGGTCGCGGTTGTCCTCGGCCCGCTTCAGGAGCACCTGGAGGGCCTCGTCGCCGTAGGCGTCGCCCTTGCTGTAGCCGGTGTTGGAGAGGGCGTACGCCTCGTCCACGAAGAGCACCCCGCCGACCGCCGAGTCGATCAGCTCGTTGGCCTTGACCGCCGTCTGGCCGAGGAACTCGCCGACGAGGTCGGCTCGTTGGGCCTCCACGAGATGGTCGCCGCCGAGCAGCCCGAGGGCGTAGAAGACGCGCCCCAGGATCCGGGCGACCGTGGTCTTCCCCGTCCCCGAGGGGCCCGAGAAGACGAAGTGGCGTTTGGGCGGCTGGACCGGAAGGCCCTGCCCGGCCCGGAGCCTCGCCATCTCCAGCTGCGCCGAGAGCGCCTTGACCTGGCGCTTGACCGGTTCGAGTCCGACCATGCCCTCCAGCTCGGCGAGCGCCTCGGCGAGGAGCACCGGATCGGTGGGCCCCGCCGTGAAGCGCGGCGGCATCGGCTGGCCGGGAAGCGGGGCCTTCTGCCGTACGGTCTCGGGCGGCGGGACGGGGGCGGCGGGCGGCACCGGTTCGGGCGCGAGCAGCAGCCCGTCGCCGACCCCGCCGGCGTCGGGCTCGGCGCCCGGCACGGTGTCCACCGCGTCCTGGCCGAGCCCCCCGCCGAGGGTGCCCCTCGCGACCGTCGCGAGGCCGGCGGGGTCGTCCACCCCGTCGTACCCCTCGAAGCCGTCGTACTCGGTGATCGCCGCGAGCCGCGCCGCCGTGTCCATGAACGCCGGGTCGATCCGGTGCACGGCCCGGTAGAGCGGCAGCGCGGCGGCGCTGCGGCCGGTGCCCTCGTGGGCCCGCGCCAGCCAGTAGCGCAGCTCCTTGCGCTGCGGCTGTTCGCTGCGGCACCGCATCAGGGAGGCCGACAGGAGCGGCTCGGCCTGGCTGTACATCTCCAGGCGCACCCGCGCCATGCCGCCGAAGAGGCCGGCCTCGATGCCGAGCAGCGGGTCGTCGACGAGGGGCTCGGTGTGCCGGACGAGCTGGTCCCAGTCCTTGACGAGATAGGCGCGGCAGGCGTGCAGGAAGCGCACCTGCGGATCGGTGTCGACCGGGGGGAGGCCCGCGAGAGCCCGGTCGAGCTCCGGGACGTGGCGGCCGTCGAGCCAGTGGGAGGCGTGCGCGAGCAGCAGGTCGCGCGGGCTCTCGAGGACCGGCTGCACCCACCAGCCCAGCCAGTACCAGGAGTTCAGGGTGCGCCGGTACCGGGTCCGCTGCTCGCCGAAGCGCTCGCGGTTGCGGTACATGCGCAGCAGCGCGGTCGTGGTGTCGGCCCGGAGGGCGTGCAGCCCGAGCCAGGCGTCCGCCATCCCGGGGTCGATCCGTACCGCCGTCCGGAACTCGTCCTCCGCCTGCGGGTACGCGCCCATCGTGTAGGCGTCGACTCCGCGCAGCCAGGCGAGCTCGGCCGGGGCCTGCGCGCCCTGCGTGCCGATGTCCATCGGGTCCCCCACAACCGTCATCGCATGGACGGGATTTGACCGCACCTGGGGCATCGTACCTGCGCAGGGGGTGCCCGCTTAAGGAGAAGCGCATGATCCGGAAGCGGTGACCCTGGGTGAGCGTCAGGGGCCCCGGAGGGGGCGGAAGGGGCCCTGAGAAGGGCTCCGGAGGCAGAACGAAGCCCCCGATCACGGGGGAACAACCGGGGGCTTCGTGTCCGCGGCGGCTCCGAAAAGCCGCACATTCAGAACGTAAGACCTGTACGGCCCTTGGGTCAAGCGAAGTTGAGGCACTTGCGGAAGCGGACTTCCGGCCCCTCAGTTCACGGACATGAAGCCGTCACCGTGCGTGATGATCTGGTGTGCGCCCGGTGTCACAGCCGGCCCGGGAAGCCAGTCGTACCCCTCCTGGCACTCCCGTACCAGGGTGTCGGCGGAGGGCCGGGAGGGGTCCTCGCGGAAATGGCGAGTCTCCGCCACGGTCCAGCCGTCCCAGAAGGATGCCTGCTCCGGTCCGTCGCGCCGGCGGCCGCGCAGCCAGGACTCCTCCGCGCCGCGCTCCATCCACAGCAGCCACGCCAGGAACGGCCGTACCTCCCGCCGTCCGGCACCCACACCCTCGACGAGGACCACGGGCGCCGACGGCAGCGTCCGCGCCTCCCCGAAGCGCCGCAGCCGCCAGTCGTACGGGTGGTAGGAAGCGGCCTCGCCCCGCGAGAGCGGCTCCAGGACCTGCTCCCGCAGCCGGCCGGTCCACGCGAAGAGCTCCTCGTGGGTGGCGAGGTCGTCGAGGTGGAGGACGGGGGCGTCGTCGAGCGCGGCGGAGAGACGGGCCGCGAGGGTGGACTTGCCGGAGCCGGCGTGCCCGTCGACCGCGACCAGCCGGACCGGTCCGCAGGAGGGCGGCAGCCGGAGCAGCGCGTGCGCCGCGCGGTCGAGGTCGTTCATGGCCCCAGGGTAGGGGAGGGGGAAGCGCCGCAGGTCAGCGAGATACCGCCGCCAGTGGTAGGGACCAATATTGGTGCGGCGACGCGTGGCGAAGTGCTGGCGGAGGCGCGGCGGGAGCCGGGATAGTGGGCCCGCGCAGCCCCGCCCGTCCACCGGCGCCGAGGTCGTACGCCCACGCCCCGGCTCTCTCGTACGCCCACCGTTCTCGACTGGGGGTCACCGCCCATGACCAGCTCCACCCCGCGCAGAACCGTCCTCGCCGCGGCGCTCGCGGCCGCCGCGGGAGCGACCGCGGCCGGCCCCGCCACCGCGGCCGGCCCCGACTGCGCCGCCTCCGACTGCGCCGCCGACGACGCCCAGCGGGGCCACGCCCCCGCCGCCGGTCTCGTCGACAACCGCTTCTGGTCCTCGTACACGGACTGGAGGTGCGGCACGACGGCCGGTACGAAGGCGGTCGCCGGCCTCCGCCCCGGCCTGGTCCTCGCCACCCCCGCCGGGCGCGTCGACTACACCGATCCGCACACCGGCCGCACCTCCGCCTGGGAGTACGCGAGCTGGACCTCGCCCGTCCACACCCCCACCGTGCCCGCCACCGAGGTCATCGCCTCCTGGAACGCCGCCACACCACCCGGCACCTGGCTCCAGGTCGAACTGTCCGGCACGTACTCGGACGCCACCGCCACCCCCTGGTACGTGCTCGGCCGCTGGGCCTCCGGCGACGGTGACATCCGGCGCACCTCCGTCGACGACCAGACCGACGGCAGGAGCACCGTCTGGACCGACACCTTCGCGATCGACGACGCGGCGAGCGGCCTGCGGCTGAGCTCGTACCGACTGCGCCTCACCCTCTACCGCACGCCGGGGAGCGACCTGACCCCGACGGTCTGGCGGCTCGGCGCCATGGCCTCGGACATCCCGGACCGCTTCACCGTCCCGGCCTCCACACCGGGCCTCGCCCACGAGCTGGCCGTCCCGCGCTACTCCCAGAACATCCACGTCGGCCAGTACCCCGAGTACGACAACGGCGGCGAGGCCTGGTGCAGCCCGACCTCCTCCCAGATGATCGTCGAGTACTGGGGACGCCGGCCCACGCCGGAACAGCTCGCCTGGGTGAACCCGTCCTTCGCCGACCCCCAGGTCTGCCACGCGGCCCGCTTCACCTACGACCACCAGTACCAGGGCTGCGGCAACTGGCCCTTCAACGCCGCCTACGCGGCCACCTACCCCGACATGAACGCCGTGGTCACCCGGCTGCGCTCGCTCACGGAACTCGAATCCCTGGTCGCGGCCGGCATCCCGGCCATAACGTCCCAGTCCTTCCGCAAGGAGGAACTGACCGGAGCGGGCTACGGCACCTCGGGCCACCTGATGACCGTCATCGGCTTCACCCCGACCGGCGACATCATCGCGAACGACCCCGCCTCCCCGAACAACGAGGCCGTCCGCCGGGTCTACCACCGACGCGAGTGGGAGAACATCTGGTTGAGGACAAAACGGTACGACGCGAACGGCAAGGTCAGAGGCGGTACGGGCGGGGTCTGTTACCTCTACTGGCCCCACAAACCGACGCCGGGCCGGCAGCGCGTGCTGAGGTCGCTCGGGCTGGCGTGAACACGGCCGGACCGGATGGGCGCGGTGATCATCGGGTGCCAGAGTCGGGACGTGCGCAGTGATGAGGCCCGCGTGCAGGGATCTCCGTCACCGACCTGGCTCGGGAGCGGTGGGGAGGCGGATCGTCGGCCTGTCCGCGAGGGTCGCCAACGCGGACGAGGTCGCCGCATGGCTGTGCGCCCGCCTGGTCCGTACCACCTGGCGGCCCGCGCGGCTCACCTGGCAGCTGCCCGTCCTGGCCCCGGTCGGCGAGGCGGACTGGGCGGCGCGGGTCACCGTCCGTACCGAGGCAGCCGTACGCACCGCCCGGCAGGTCACCGAGGACGGCGGCAGCGTCCTCGCGTTCTGCGGCAGCAAGCGCCGGGTCGGGACCACCCTGGCGGCGGACCGGGCCCCCGGCGTGGACGCCGAAGCGCCGAAGCCGTGGAGCGGCTGTGCACCGAGGCGGGGGTGCGGCTGCACTACCGGGAGTGCCGTACAAGCGGGAGGCCGAGCAGGCCATCCGCGCCCGCGAGGCGGAGATCCGGGGTCGCCGCCTCCACGGTGGCGGCCGGCGTCAACCTCCCGCCCGCGCGGTGATCGTCCGCGTGTGTGGAACAGTACGACCACCGCCCTGCACCTCGCCGACGGCGAGGAGACCACCCTTGCTCCTGCCGCCCGCCGATCCGGTCGACGCGTCAGCGGGCTGCCGTGGCGCGGCCGTCTGCACCCGCGGTGACCGGATGGCGTCCGGGTGGCTCGGAGCGTACGCGGCCATCCGGGCCTGACCCGCGGTTCCCGGCGGGGCCGGACGGTCCCCTGCGACCGCGGTGGACCAGCGGTCGCCGCAAGTAGGTATCCGCGTAAGGGAGTTGCGCGGGCGCTGCGCTACGTTTCCGGTGTGACCGACATCGAATCGAGCATCGACACGTCCCGGCCGCACACCGCCCGAATATGGAACTACTGGACCGGCGGGAAGGACAACTACCCGGTCGACCGGGAGGCCGGTGAGCAGATCCGGGCGCTGCATCCCGGGATCGGGGAGTACGCGAAGGCGGACCGGCTGTTCCTCGGGCGGGCGGTGCGGTACCTGACCGAGCACGAGGGGATCCGGCAGTTCCTGGACATAGGCACGGGGCTGCCGAGCGCCGACAACACGCACGAGGTCGCCCAGCGCGTCGCACCCGAGTCGCGGGTCGTGTACGTGGACAACGACCCGCTCGTCCTCGCGCACGCCCGCGCGCTGCTGGTCGGGACGCCCGAGGGCGCCACCGACTACCTGGACGCCGATCTGCGGGACGTCGACACGATCCTCGCCGCCGCGGCGAAGACGCTCGACCTCTCGCAGCCCGTCGCGCTGATGCTGCTCGGGGTCGTCATCTTCGTCGAGGACGACGAGGAGTCGTACGCGATCGTCCGCCGGCTCATGGACGCCCTCGCGCCCGGCAGCCACCTCGTCCTGTCCCACACGGTCACGCACCCCGACATGCCGGACGTCGACGCGGCGGTGGCGTTCTGGAACGAGCACGGCACCCCGAAACTCACCCAGCGGACCCCCGCCGCCGTCGCGCGCTACTTCGACGGCCTGGAGCTGCTGGAACCCGGGGTGGTGTCCTGCTCCGCGTGGCGGCCGGAGACGGAGGCCCCGGACGTCGCGATGTACGCGGGCGTCGGCCGCAAGTGACGCCGGGGCCCCGCCTGCGGACGGAAGTGGTGTCCGGCACAGGAGGGGCGTGCCCTCCCTCCCGCCCCGACCGCCCCTCGGCCGCCCCGCGCAAGGCCTCCGACCCTCTCGGCGGCGTTCTGAGGCGGCGCGGCGGCCCCGGGGGACGTGACGGACATCTCTACCCCGGGGCCGCCCCCTTGGCGCAAGGTGGTCGCCATGACCTCCCTCGCCTCCTCCCGTCTCCTCACCCGCGCACGGACGGGCGGCCCCCGCGACGACGGCCCCAAGATCCTGGAGCACGTCCTCGGCTGGACCCTGGTCGTCCTGCTCGCCGTCCTCGTCACCCGCGCGGGCCTCATGTGACGCGGTCGTGATCCACCGGGAGCCGTGTGGATGCGCAGTGGCCGCGTGATCCACCGGCAGTCGCGCGGATCCCCGGTGGCCTCGTGATCCTCTGGCCCCCTGCGATCGCGTGATCCACCGCCAACCGCGCGGGTCCCCTGCGATCGCGTGATGCAACGGCAACCGTGTGGATCCCCCGCGACCGCGTGATCCTCCCCTCCGGAGCGGGCATACTCCCCGCGTTCTCGGCACTCCGCGCGCGCCCCGCGCGCCCGGCAGGGAGGAGCGTCCGGTCATGGCCGACAGCACCGCGGACGGCGTGGAGCGCCGGCTGCCCACCGACGAGGCCCGGGAACTGCTCTCCCTGGTGCGTGACATCGCCCGGCGGGAGATCGCCCCGCACGCCGCCGAGGAGGAGGCCGCCGGCCGCTTCCCCCGCGAGCTGTTCACGCTGCTCTCCCGGTCCGGGCTGCTCGGCCTGCCGTACGACCCCGAGTACGGCGGGGGCGGTCAGCCGTACGAGGTCTACCTCCAGGTCCTGGAGGAGCTCGCCGCCGCCCGGCTCACCGTCGGGCTCGGGGTGAGCGTCCACAGCCTGTCCTGCCACGCGCTCGCCGGCTTCGGCACCGAGGAGCAGCGGGCCGCGCACCTGCCCGCGATGCTGGGTGGCGGTCTCCTGGGCGCCTACTGCCTCTCCGAGCCCTCCGCAGGATCGGACGCGGCGGCCCTGCGGACCCGGGCCGTCCGGGAGGGTGACACCTGGGTCGTCGACGGCACCAAGGCCTGGATCACCCACGGCGGCATCGCGGACTTCTGCACGGTCATGGCCCGCACCGGCGGCCCTGGCGCGCGCGGCGTCACCGCCTTCCTGGTGCCGGGGGACGCGCCGGGGCTGAGCGCCGCTCCACCCGAGCGGAAGATGGGCATGAAGGGCTCCCCGACCGCGCAGCTCCACTTCGACGGCGTGCGGGTCGGCGACGACCGCCGGCTCGGCGGCGAGGGGCAGGGCTTCGCGATCGCGCTCGACGCCCTGGACTCGGGGCGGCTCGGCATCGCCGCCTGCGCCGTGGGGCTCGCCCAGGCGGCCCTGGACGAGGCCGTCGCGTACGCGAGGGAGCGCCGTCAGTTCGGCCGGCCGATCGCCGACTTCCAGGGGCTCCGCTTCCTGCTCGCCGACATGGCGACCCGGATCGAGGCGGGCCGGGCGCTGTACCTGGAGGCGGCGCGGCTCCGGGACGAGGGGCGGCCCTTCGGCCGGTGCGCGGCGATGGCCAAACTCTTCTGTACGGACGCCGCCATGCAGGTCACGACGGACGCGGTGCAGGTGCTCGGCGGGTACGGCTACACGGCGGACTTCCCCGTGGAGCGGTATCTGCGCGAGGCGAAGATGCTCCAGATCGTCGAGGGCACGAATCAGATCCAGCGCGTGGTCATCGCCCGTCACCTGGTCGGACCAGAGTCCCGCTGACCCGTACGGTGCGGTCCGCCCAGACCGGTCCGGCGGCGAGCCGGGTCCACTCCTGGTCGCGGTGGCCGGGCAGGGTGCGGCCCTCGCTGGCCCAGAGCGAGAGCACGTCCCGGTAGATGGGCGGGTCCGCGGGGGCGGCGGGCATGATCTGCGTCGGCGGGTGTGCGTGCGTCTGCGTCTGGGCGGGGACCGGTACGGGCACCGGAGCCGCCACCGGCACGAATCCGGGCGCCGCCACCGGCGCGGGGGCTGCCGCGGGCGTCGGAGCAGCCGGGTGAGGAACCGATTCTTCACCGCGCGGTTCGGCCTGCCGATGCCGACCGTAACCGCTGGGAGTGGTGTACAGCGTGGTCATGCCCGGACCAACGCGCCCCGGCGGCCGGGGTCACCGCCGAACGGATTCGAGCGGCAGTTCGCCCGGTACCCGGTGCACGGGCCTGGCCCCTCGGGTGACAGCTGACGTACCGTCAGATCTTCCCGACGACCAGGAGGTCAGCCGTGGACGACGACCGGCCCGTCGCGCTCGACGAATACCCCGTGCACCAGGCACCGCTCTCGATGAAGCACCACGTCAGCGGCGACCGCAACGCCTACGACCGGTGCATCTTCCACGTCTTCGACCACGCCGGCCGCGCCCTGCTCATCGCGGGTCTCGGGGTCTACCCCAACACCGGCGTCATCGACGCCTACGCCACCCTGCGCACCGGCGACCGGTTGCACGCCGTCCGCGCCTCCGACGCCCTGGGCGACGACCGCATGAACCTCTCCGTCGGCCCGCTGACCATCACCGTCGACGAACCCCTCGAGCGCCTCTCCCTGCACTGCGCGGCCGACCCCGACGAGCCCGGCGGGCTTTCCTTCGACCTGGCCTGGACCGGCGACTTCCCCGCCGTCTGGGAACCCCACCACACCCAGCGTCACGGCGGGCGGCTCACCCTCGAAGGCCGCCGCTTCGTGCAGGCCGGGCACTGTGCGGGCACCATCAGGGCCGGCGGCGAGGAGTTCACCGTCACGGCGGGGGAGTGGACCGGCACCCGCGACCGCAGCTGGGGCGTCCGCCCGATCCCCGGCGAGGAGCCCGGCCGCGCCGCCGAGTCCCGCCCCGAGGGCTTCCACTGGCTCTGGATCCCGATGCGCTTCCAGGACCGCTTCCTCATGATCATCGCCCAGGAGGACGCCGACGGCTACCGCACCCTCAACGAGGCCCTGCTCGTCCGCGACGGCCGCCGCGACACCCAACTCGGCTGGCCCCGCACCGACATCACGTACCGTCCGGGCACCCGCCACCCCGAAAGCGCCACCGTCCACCTCACCGACCCGGCCGGGAAGCCCCTGGAGATCGGCGTCGAGATCCTCGCCTCCTCCCCGCTCGCCGTCGGCGCCGGATACCCGCCCGCCACCGACTGGCAGCACGGGACCTGGCAGGGCCGCGGCTGGACCGACCGCCGCGTCTACGACCTCTCCGACCCCGCCGCCCACCCCATGGCCGCCTACGGCGTCACCGACCACGCCGCCCGCTTCACCCTCGACGGCCGCACCGGCTACGGAATCTTCGAGCACGGCTCCTTCGGTCGTCACGACCCCAGCGGCTTCACCGACCACACCTCGACCGCCCACTGAGGAGCGCCCCTTGGCCACCGCCCCGCGCCCCCGCACCACCACCCGGGACCCCGAGGAACTCGGCCGGCGGCTCACCGCCTGGCTGGGCCGGCACCTGCCCGGAGCCAGGGTCACCGGCCTCGCCGTCCCCGGCTCCAACGGCATGTCCAGCGAGACCCTGCTCTTCGACCTCGACCACCCGGACGCCCCCGTACGCGGCTGCGCCCTGCGGCTCGCGGCCGACCCCGCCGCGTACACCGTCTTCCCCGTCTACGACATGGCCCGCCAGCACCGGGTGATGCGCCTCGTCGGCGAGCACACCGACGTTCCCGTGCCGCGCGTGCTCTGGCTGGAGGAGGACCCCGAGCCGCTCGGCGCCCCCTTCTTCGTGATGGCCCGCGCCGAGGGCCGCGTCCCGCCGGACGTCATGCCCTACACGTACGAGGGAAGCTGGCTGCACGCCGCCACCGACGCCGAACGCGCCCTCCTGGAGGCCGAGTCGGTCTCCGTACTGGCGAGGCTGCACGACCAGTTCCCCGCGAAGGAGGCGGAGTTCCTGCTGCCCGAAGGCACCGGGAGCCCGCTGCGCCGCCACGTCGACGCCCAACGCGCCTACTACGCCTGGGTGGTGGACGGGCTGGCGCCCTCGCCGCTCATCGAGTCGGCCTTCGCGCGCCTCGAGGAGCTCTGGCCGGCCGACGAGGGCCCCGCCGTCCTCGGCTGGGGCGACGCCCGCATCGGGAACATCGTCTACGACGGGTTCACGCCGGCCGCCGTCCTGGACTGGGAGATGGCGGCGTACGTCCCCCGCGAGGTCGACCTCGGCTGGACGGTCTACCTGCACCGCTTCTTCCAGGACCTGACCGTAGACTTCGGGCAGCCGGGACTCCCGGACTTCCTGCGGCGCGACGCGGTCGAGCGGCGGTACGCGGAACTCACCGGGCACACCCCGCGCGACATGGACTTCCACACGCTCTACGCGGCGCTGCGGCACGCGATCGTGATGCTCAGGATCGCGTACCGACAGGCCCACTTCGGCGAGGTCGAGGTGCCCGGTGATCCGGACGGCCTGATCCTGCACCACGCCTCACTCGCGGCGATGGTGCGGGGGAGCTACTGGTAGCCGAGGAGGTCAGGCCGCGCGCCGCATCTGCGGCACCCGGATCGGACGCGAGCCCGGACCGCCGACGTGCGAGAAGGGCTGCGTGCGCCAGTCGAGCCCCTGGGGGAGCGTCAGGAGCAGCGCGGTGTCCTGCTCCTGGACCCCCAGGACGTCGTCGGCGGGGCGGGCCTCGGAAGCCGCGAGGCCCGTGCCCGGGCAGACCGTCAGGACGAAGGGGTTCCACGGCGTCGGGCAGAGCGCGTGCTCCGGCAGCGCGTCCTCGTCCGCGAGCAGCGCGATGGGCTGCACGCACTCCGGGCAGACGACCCGGAACATCTCAAAGGTGTCGTACGCGTCGAGCTCGTCGGACGTGTCGACCGAATCAACAGGCTCCTGCATTGGGATCTCCCCCTCGGCTGGGTCGGCCGGATCTGTGCGGCCCCGACCACAGCAAGCACTTCCCATACGAGCCCGTGCATAACCGTGAGGCGGCGCCCCAGGCCCGGCCCAAACCTGTGGCGTTCGTCACATGCCCGTCGCAGGTGCCCCGTGACCGCCCATAGCGGCCCATACGGGCCGCCCCCGGCGGTGCCGCGGTCCGCGCGGAGCAATAGGGTCACCGCATGGAGGAGCTGGATCGTCAGATCGTGGAATTGCTCGTCAAGGACGGGCGCATGAGCTACACCGACCTGGGCAAGGCCACCGGCCTGTCCACGTCGGCGGTGCATCAGCGCGTCCGCCGCCTGGAGCAGCGCGGTGTCATCCGCGGCTACGCCGCCGTCGTGGACCCGGAGGCCGTGGGCCTGCCGCTCACCGCGTTCATCTCGGTCAAACCCTTCGACCCCAGCGCCCCCGACGACACCCCCGACCGGCTCGCCGACATCCCGGAGATCGAGGCCTGCCACAGCGTCGCGGGCGAGGAGAACTACATCCTCAAGGTCCGGGTCGCCACCCCGCTGGAGCTGGAGCACCTGCTCAGCCGCATCCGCTCCCAGGCGGGCGTCTCCAGCCGCACGACCGTCGTCCTGTCCACGCCGTACGAGGCCAGGCCGCCGCGCATCTGACCCGCGCGGCCCGCGAGGAGGGACCTGCCGGACAAACCGGGTCCCGGCAGGTCCTAGCCTTGTCGCATGAGTGAGTCCACGCCTCCTTCGTCTCCCGGCGAACACCGCACCGTGCTGCTGCGCGGTGGAGAAGTCCACAGTCCCGCCGACCCCTTCGCCACCGCCATGGTGGTGGAGCGCGGTCACGTCGCCTGGGTGGGCTCGGAGGGCGCCGCCGACGCCTTCGCATCCGGCGTGGACGAGGTCGTCGACCTGGAGGGCGCGCTCGTCACCCCGGCGTTCGTCGACGCGCACGTGCACACCACGGCCACCGGCTTCGCCCTCACCGGACTCGACCTCTCGTCCGCCGCCTCGCTCGCCGAGGCCGCCGGCCTGATCCGGGCCCACGCCGCCGCCCGCCCCGAGGACCGCATCCTCATCGGCCACGGCTGGGACGCCTCGCGCTGGCCCGAGCGCCGGCCGCTCACCCGCGCCGAGCTCGACGAGCTCACCGGCGGCCGTCCGCTCTACCTGACCCGGATCGACGTCCACTCGGCCGTGGTCACCACCGCCCTCCTGGACCTCGTGCCCGGCGTCCGTGACCTGGACGGCTTCCACGACGGACAGCGGCCGCTGACCGGCGACGCCCACCACGCCGTGCGCGCGGCCGCGTTCGGCGCCGTGTCGCCGCGCCAGCGCACCGAGGCCCAGCGCGCCGCCCGGCAGAAGGCCGCCTCCCTCGGCATCGGCACCCTGCACGAGTGCGGCGGACCGCGGATCTCCTCCGAGGAGGACTTCACCGGCCTCCTGGACCTGGCGCGCGAGGAGGCCGGGCCCCGGGTCGTCGGCTACTGGGCCGATCTCGACATCGAGCGGGCGCGGGCCCTGGGCGCCCTCGGCGCGGCCGGCGACCTCTTCGCCGACGGCTCCCTCGGCTCCCACACGGCCTGCCTCCACGAGCCGTACGCCGACCACGCCGGGCACCGCGGCTCGGCCCACCTGGACGCGGCCGCCATCGCCCTGCACGTCGTCGCCTGCACCGAGGCGGGCCTCCAGGCCGGCTTCCACGCCATCGGCGACGCGGCGGTGACCGCGGTCGTCGAGGGCGTCAGGGCCGCGGCCGAGAAGCTCGGCCTGGCCCGGATCCGGGCCGCCCGGCACCGCGTCGAGCACGTCGAGATGCTCACCCCCGAGACGATCGCCGCCTTCGCCGAGCTGGGGCTCACCGCCTCCGTCCAGCCCGCCTTCGACGCTTTCTGGGGCGGCGAGGAGGGCATGTACGCCGACCGGCTCGGCGCCGAGCGGGCCCGCACCCTCAACCCGTACGCCGCGCTGCTGCGCGCCGGTGTGCCGCTGGCCTTCGGTTCCGACAGCCCGGTCACCCCGCTCGACCCCTGGGGCACCGTCCGGGCCGCCGCCTTCCACCGGACCCCCGAGCACCGGATCTCCGCCCGCGCCGCCTTCACCGCCCACACCCGGGGCGGCTGGCGGGCCGTGGGCCGGGACGACGCGGGGACCCTGGTCCCCGGCGCCCCCGCCGACTACGCGGTCTGGCGCACCGAGGAACTCGTCGTCCAGGCGCCCGACGACCGGGTCGCCCGCTGGTCCACCGACCCGCGCTCCGGAACGCCCGGTCTGCCCGATCTGTCGCCCGGCGCCGAGCTCCCCGCCTGCCTCCGGACGGTGGTGCACGGGCAGACGGTGTTCGTACGGCCGAACGAGTGATGTGGGGACATTTCGCACCCCGGATCACCGCTCCGCACGTTTGTCCCCGACCTGCGGATCTTCCCCTCCGGCCTGGCCTTTTGTGTCATCTGCCCAGGTCAAACGGGTGTTGACAGTCGCCGGGCGGGGGCGGGTAGGTTCTCCGCGTCCACCACAGGACGTCCGACCGGACCGCACCCCCACGCCATAGCCGAACGCCGCCCGCGCCTCGGCCGCGAGGGAAGGTTTCTCCGGCGGAAGGTGCGACCCGGGTGGGGCCCGGACGTTCAGTAGACAACGGCTCTCGGTCGACCCGCAGCCAGCGGATCCCAGGTCGGACCGAAGGACGCCGGGCCCCGCACCGCACGTCACCCGCGGGCCGCGCCCCGCGAGGGCCGCCACGTCACCCGTCCCACCCGACCCGCCGCGCCGGAGCACCCCGGGGACCTCGCTATGGTGGGGGCCTGCGTATGTATCCGAAGGGGCAGTAGTGAACGACGGTGGCCAGAGGCGTTACGGCCCGCTCGGCAAGGCCTTGGTGATCATTCCGACCTACAACGAGGCGGAGAACATCAAGCCGATCGTCGCGCGGGTCCGGGAAGCCGTACCCGAGGCGCATGTTCTCGTCGCCGACGACAACAGCCCTGACGGCACGGGCAAGTTCGCGGACGAGATCGCGTCCGAGGACGACCACGTGCACGTCCTGCACCGCAAGGGCAAGGAAGGGCTCGGCGCCGCCTACCTCGCCGGCTTCCGCTGGGGCATCGAGCACGGCTACGGCGTCCTCGTCGAGATGGACGCCGACGGCTCCCACCAGCCCGAGGAGCTCCCGCGGCTGCTCACCGCCCTCAAGGGCGCGGACCTGGTCCTCGGCTCCCGCTGGGTGCCGGGCGGCCGGATCGTGAACTGGCCGAAGTCCCGCGAGTTCATCTCCCGGGGCGGCAGCCTCTACTCGCGCGTGATGCTCGACGTGCCGATCCGCGACGTCACCGGCGGCTACCGGGCGTTCCGCAAGGAGACCCTGGAGGGCCTGGGGCTGGACGACGTGGCCTCGGCCGGCTACTGCTTCCAGGTCGACCTGGCGCGCCGCGCGGTCGCCGCCGGCTTCCACGTCGTCGAGGTCCCGATCACCTTCGTGGAGCGCGAGGTCGGCGACTCGAAGATGAGCCGCAACATCGTCGTCGAGGCGCTGTGGCGGGTCACCGGCTGGGGCCTGACGGCGCGGGCGGAGAAGGTCGGGAAGCTGCTCGGCCGCAAGGCCTCCTGAGCGTCGTCCGGCTTCCTTACCGGCCCTCGCCCTGACCCTCCCGCCCGGATCCTTCCTTTACGACGTTCCGGCGGGGCTCCAGGCACACTGGGGTCCATGACGACCGGCGCACCGCCTCCCCTCGCCCCCAAGCGCTCACGCGCGCGTACGTTCCTTCCGCTCGGCGTCGCCGCCTGGCTGGTCCTGGAGATCTGGCTGCTCATGGTGGTGGCGGACGCGGCGGGCGGACTGACCGTCTTCGCCCTGCTCGTCGGCGGTGCCGTGCTCGGCGCCGTCGTCGTCAAGCGGGCGGGCCGCCGTGCCTTCCGCAACCTCACCTCGACCTTCCAGCAGGCCCAGGCGGCCGCGCGGGCCGGGGCGGCGCCCCCGCCCGCCGACCGGGCCGGCGCGGACGACCGCAACGGCTTCCTGATGCTCGGCGGCCTGCTCCTGATGCTCCCCGGCCTGCTCACGGACGCGGCCGGTCTGCTCCTGCTGATCCCGCAGGTCCGCTCGCTCCTCGGGCGGTACGCGGAGAAGGCCGTCGAGCGCCGGATGGGCGGCGTGCCGTCCGGCAGCCTCCAGGACGCCTTCCAGCAGGCCCGTATCCACCGCCCGGACGGGAAGGTGGTCCAGGGTGAGGTCATCCGCGAGGACGCGCCCCAGGGCCCTGGCGGCCCCGAGGGGCCCCGCCGGCCGCTGACGCCCTGATCCCCCGCCTGATTCCACGCCTGCGCCCGCCCCCGGGGCTCCCGAGGGCGGGCGCAGGCGGTTCCCGAGGGGGCGTGCGGGCACGGGGGAACGCCGCGGGGCCCGGTACACGATGTGTACCGGGCCCCGCGGCGTTGTGCTGTTGTGCGGCGGTCCGTTAGGCGGACTTGCGGCTGTCGCGCGGATGCACGGCGATGTTCATGGCGCCGGAGCGCAGGACGGCCAGCCTTTCGGCGAGGACCTCCTCCAGCTCCTCGCGGGTTCGCCGCTCCATGAGCATGTCCCAGTGCGTACGCGCAGGCTTGCCCTTCTTCTCCTCAGGTCCGTCCCCGTCCACCAGGAGTGCCTGGATTCCGCAGACCTTGCACTCCCACTCCGGCGGAATCTCCGCCTCGACCGAGAAGGGCATCTCAAAACGATGTCCCTTCTCGCATGCGTACTCCACCGCCTGGCGCGGGGCCAGATCGATGCCGCGGTCGGTCTCGTAGCTCGTCACCACGAGGCGCGTGCCGCGAAGAGCTCGCTCACTCATGAATCGTGCCTCCCGGGCTTGTCGCCCACAGGACAGGTGTCGCTGTCGTCGTTATCCGGTCAACGTCCGGTCGGCGGTAAAGATTCCCGTGCCGGGTCATGCGTCGCCCGTCGTGCCGCCCCTTGTTGTACCCACCAGTGCCCGTTTTGTCACATCTGGCGGCAGACGTGACCCGGTGTCTTCACCAAAGCAGCACGCAGTAACGGTCCGCCTGGCAGGCCAAACGCGTACACTACCGCCCTTTCGGCGCCACGTCTAAATACGCTCCGGTATCGGGTTCCCCGCGGCTTCCACCGCACGCCGGATCGGGACCCTGGCGAGCAGGACGGAGCCCGCGACGAAGAAGATCACCAGGGAGATGATGGCATCCCGGTAGCTTCCGGTCAGCTGATACGCGAGACCGAAGACGAGCGGGCCCAGCCAGCTCAGCCCCCGGTCGCTCATCTCGTACGCCGAGAAGTACTCCGCCTCCTTGCCGCGCGGCACCAGGTGCGAGAACAGCGATCGCGACAGGGCCTGGCTGCCGCCCAGGACCAGGCCGATCGCGGCCGCCAGACAGTAGAAGAACACCGGCGAGCCGGCCGGCAGGAGGTAGCCGGCCACCAGGATCAGCGTCCAGACCGCCAGGGAGCCCAGAATCGTCCGCTTGGCGCCGTACTCCCGGGCGAGTCGCCCCATGCCCAGGGCACCCGCCACCGCGAGCACCTGGACCAGCAGGACCGCCGTGATGAGCGTCGTCTGGTCCAGGTCCAGTTCCTCCGAGCCGTACACGGAGGCCTGCGAGATCACCGTCTGCACGCCGTCGTTGTAGACCAGGTACGCGAGGAGGAAGGAGAGCGTCAGCGGATGCCGGCGCATGTCCTTCAGCGTCGCCCGCAACTGGCGCCAGCCGCTGCCGACCACGCCCTCACCGCCCCGCCCGGCCCCCTCCGCGCGGACCTGGCGGTCGCGCAGCCGGCGCAGCGGCACGACGGTGAACGCACCCCACCACACGCCGGCCGAGGCCAGACAGATCCGGACCGCCTCCCCCTCCGTCAGGCCGAAGGAGTCGTGGCCCGAGTACAGGACCAGGTTCAGGACGAGGACCAGCGCGCCGGACGTGTAGCCGAAGGCCCACCCGCGCGAGGAGACCGCGTCCCGCTCGTCCGGCTCCGCGATCTGCGGCAGATACGCGTTGTAGAGCACCATCGAGACCGAGAGGGAGGCGTTCGCCACGATCAGCAGGAACGTGCCCAGCAGATACCGCTCGCCCGCCAGGAAGAACATCCCGGCCGTCGCGGTCGCCCCCAGATAGGCCGCCGCCGCGAGCAGCGGCTTCTTCCGGCCCGTACGGTCCGCGACCGCGCCGGCCAGTGGCATCACCAGGATCGCGACCACGAGCGAGGCCGACACGGCGTACGCGAAGAGCGAGCCCGCCCGCACCGGGATGCCCAGCGGATGCACGTATCCCTCGGCGTCGGCCGCGGCCCGCGCCACCGACGTCAGGTACGGGCCGAGGAACACGGTGATGACGCTCGTCGAGTACACCGAGCACGCGAAGTCGTAGAAGTACCAGCCCCGCTGCTCGCGCCGCCGCTCGGCGCGGCCGGCGGCGTACTCCTCCGGCTCGGTGGTGTCAGCGGTCACGGCCGCGCCCCCCTCGTTCGTCCCCGTGGCCGGGACGCCGCGGCTCAGACCCACGCTCCCCGGTCGGTGAGCACGTCGCGCAGCGTCTCCAGATGATCGGTCATGATGCCATCGACCCCCAGGTCGAGGAGAGTGTTCATCCGCTCCGGATCGTTCACCGTCCACACGTGGACCTGGAGCCCGCGCGCGTGCGCCTCCCGTACGAACCGCCGGTCGACCACCGGGACCCCGCCCTGGCGCTCCGGGACCTGCGCCGCCACGGCCCCGGCCCGCAGCGCCGCCGGGATCCCCCAGGAGCGCAGCCGCAGGCCGACCACCCCGCGCACCCCGTACGAGGTGGCGAGCCGCGGACCGGCCAGGCGCTGCGCCCGCGCCACCCGGGACTCGGTGAAGGAGCCCACGCAGACCCGGTCCCAGGCGCCGGTCCTGCGGATCAGGTCGATCAGCGGGGCCAGGGCCGACTCGGCCTTCAGGTCCACGTTCCAGCGCGCCCCGGGGAACTCCTCCAGGAGGTCCGCGAAGAGCGGCAGGGGCTCCGCCCCGGCCACGCGGGCCTCCCGCACCGCCGCCCACGGCAGGTCGCGGATCCGGCCCGCGGTGTCCGTCACCCGGTCGAGGGTCGCGTCGTGGAACGCGACGAGCACCCCGTCGGACGTGGTGTGCACATCGGTCTCGAAGTAGCGGTAGCCCGCCGCGGCGGCCCGGCGGAAGGCGGCCGCGGTGTTCTCCAGGCCGTTCGCCGTGCCGCCGCGATGGGCGAACGCGAGAGGGGAGGGATGGTCGAGATAAGGGTGGCGTACGCGAGTCACGGGCGCAGTATGACGCCTTCCGGTGTCCCGGCGGCGACCGCGGAGGGGACGGAACCCGGCTCGGGGGCGAGCGCCGCGCCCTCGGGGCCCGGCTCAGGGGTGAGCGCCGCGCTTTCGTGGCCCCGCTCGGCGTCCGGTTCCGGGACGGCGAACCAGCGCAGGAAGAACTGGGCGAGCGGTCCGATCGCGAGCGCGTAGAGGACCGTGCCGACGCCGACCGAGCCGCCGAGCAGGAAGCCCGTGGCGACCACCACCACCTCGATCGCCGTCCGCACCAGCCGGATGGACCGGCCGGTGAGCCGGTGCAGACCGGTCATCAGACCGTCGCGCGGGCCGGGCCCGAACCGCGCCGCGATGTACAGGCCGGTCGCGACCCCGTTCAGGACGATGCCGAGCGCGAGCAGCGGCACCTGCCCGGCCAGGCCGTGGACGTCCGGGACCAGGGCAAGGGCGCCGTCCATCGCCACACCGATGACGAACACGTTGGAGACCGTGCCGAGCCCCGGCCGCTGCCGGAGCGGGACCCAGAGGAGCAGCACCATCGCCCCGACGACGATCGACACCACGCCGATGGTCAGCCCGGTCTTCCCGGCGAGACCCTGGTGGAGGACGCCCCACGGCTCCAGGCCGAGCCCGCTGCGCACGAGCAGCGCCGAACTGACCCCGTACAGCGTCAGCCCGACGTAGAGCTGGATGAGTCGACGGGTGAGGTGCCGGCCGTCGAGGCCGGAGGCGATGGACAAGGGACTGCCCCCAAGGTGGTGGTAGTGGACTGGCTCATGACACTCTGTGGCGGGGGATCGGGTGTCGCCCATGGCCAATTCGAGGAAGGTGGACTGATTTCCATGGCTCAGTGGACTTCGGCGGTGGGGCCGGCTCAGCTCGCCCGGCAGCTCCAGGCGCAGCAGCCCCGGCCCGCCGGACCCGGCGCCCGCAAGCCGCCCGCCTACCGCTCCCTGGCCGACGGCGTCCGGCTGCTCGTCCTGGAGGGCCGGGTCCCCGTCGCCGCCCGCCTGCCCGCCGAGCGGGAGCTCGCCCTCGCGCTCAACGTCAGCCGCACGACGGTCGCCGCGGCCTACGAGGCGCTGCGCTCCGAGGGCTTCCTGGAGTCACGGCGCGGCGCCGGGAGCTGGACCGCGGTGCCCGCCGGGAACCCGCTGCCCGCGCGCGGCCTCGAGCCGCTGCCCCCCGAGGCGCTCGGCTCGATGATCGACCTCGGCTGCGCGGCGCTGCCCGCGCCCGAGCCCTGGCTCACCCGGGGCGTCCAGGGCGCGCTGGAGGAGCTGCCGCCGTACGCCCACACGCACGGGGACTACCCGGCGGGACTGCCCGCGCTGCGGCAGATGCTCGCCGACCGGTACACCGCGCGGGGCATTCCCACCATGCCCGAGCAGATCATGGTCACGACCGGCGCCATGGGCGCCATCGACGCCATCTGCCACCTCTTCGCGGGACGCGGCGAGCGGATCGCCGTCGAGTCGCCCTCGTACGCCAACATCCTCCAGCTGATGCGCTCGGCCGGCGCCCGGCTCGTGCCCGTCGCCATGGCCGAGGGCCTCGGCAGCTGGGACCTGGGCCGCTGGCGCCAGGTGCTGCGGGACGCGGCGCCCCGCCTCGCGTACGTCGTCGCCGACTTCCACAACCCGACCGGCGCGCTCGCCGACGAGGACCAGCGGCGGCAGCTCGTCGAGGCGGCCCGCTCGGCAGGCACGGTCCTCGTGGTCGACGAGACGATGGCCGAGCTGCACCTGGACGACGACCTGGAGATGCCCCGGCCGGTCTGCGCCTTCGACCCGGCGGGCGCCACCGTCCTCACGGTCGGCTCGGCCAGCAAGGCCTTCTGGGCGGGCATGCGCATCGGCTGGGTCCGGGCCGCGCCCGACGTCATCCGGTCCCTGGTGGCCGCGCGCGCGTACGCCGACCTGGGCACCCCCGTCCTGGAACAGCTCGGCGTGAACTGGCTCATGCGGACGGGTGGCTGGGAGGAGGCCGTGGGCCTCCGCCGCGAGCAGGCGAGGGAGAACCGGGACGCGCTCGTCACCGCCGTCCGCCGCGAACTCCCGGAGTGGGAGTTCTCGGTCCCGCGCGGCGGCCTGACCCTGTGGGTCCGCACCGGCGGCCTGTCCGGCTCCCGGCTCGCCGAGGCGGGGGAGCGGGTCGGCGTCCGCGTCCCCTCGGGACCCCGCTTCGGCGTCGACGGCGCCTTCGAGGGCTTCGTCCGGCTGCCCTTCACCGTCGCCGGCGCGGTCGCCGACGAGGCGGCCGCCCGGCTGGCCGCCGCCGCCCGCCTGGTCGAGTCCGGCGCCGGAAGCGGCGGGTCGGAACCGCCGAGGTCGTTCGTGGCCTAGACGTACGGAAGGAGGGTGCACACGCGCGCGTGTGCACCCTCCTTCCGTACGCCCTCAGCCCTCCGCGGGGACCGGGGTGTGGAACGGTGCACCGCCGCCCGGCTCGGTGCGGGGCGCCGGGGTCGGTTCCGGGGCCGGGCCGGGTGCCGTCTCGATCGTGGCGGCCGAGAACGAGACCGTGTCCTGGGCGGTGACGGTGACAGCGGTCGGGGCCACGGTCTTGACCGTCACCAGGGGCGGGTTCGCGGGTGCGGCCGGCGCCATGACCGTGGGCGGGGTC
Source organism: Streptomyces sp. NPDC034084 (assembly GCF_055575535.1). Classification (NCBI taxonomy): domain Bacteria; kingdom Bacillati; phylum Actinomycetota; class Actinomycetes; order Kitasatosporales; family Streptomycetaceae; genus Streptomyces; species Streptomyces sp. NPDC034084. Next base: position 35,310 of record NZ_JBVISK010000007.1, on the reverse strand, counting down.
AGGGGTGCGGCCGGCGCCGTGACCGTGGGGGGAGGGCTCGTCGGCGCGGCCGGGGTCGTGTTCGTGCGGCGCTCCGGGAGCAGGTCCAGGACCGCCTGGCGGTGCGCCTCGCTCGTCGCGTCGTCGTACGGGTCGGGCGTCGCCGGCACCTGGAGCCGCAGCACGGGACCGGTGCCCAGGCGCGCGTAGCCACGGCCCGCCGGGACCTCGGCGGTCGGCGTCGTGTGCGGCCGGGCGCCGAGGACGGCCGCGATCTGTTCCGGGGCGGCGGGGCCGAGGACGATCCGGGCCCGCGTGTGCGCCCGTACCGCCTCGCTCAGCATGTCCGTGCTGTCGAACTGCTCGGCCACCACCACCGTGACCTGCGCGGCGCGCCCGTGCCGCAGCGGCACCTGGAGCAGCTCCTGCGGGTCGGGGCGGCCGTCGGCGGCGGCCAGGTCGCCGAGGACGCTCGGCCGGTCCAGCAGGATCCACAGCGGGCGGCGGGTGTCCTCGGGCGCGGGAAGACCGGCCTGCCGGGCCCGGTTGGCGGCGGTCAGCCGCCGCTCCGTCTCGTGCGCCGCCCACTCCAGGGTGGCGAGGGCGCCGGACAGTCCGCACTCGACCGCGAGGACGCCGTCGCGGCCGGCCAGGCACGCGTACTCGCCGGAGCCGCCGCCCTCGACGATCAGCACGTCGCCGTGGGGGAGGGCCTGGAGCGCGATCGAGCGCAGCAGGGAGGTGGTGCCGCTGCCGGGCTGGCCGACGGCGAGCAGATGGGGCTCGGTGGAGCGGGGCCCGGTGCGCCAGACGACGGCCGGGGCGTCCTCCGTACCGTCGGCCGACACGACGGGCACCGTCCGCTGCACGGCGTCGGCGTCCGTGAAGCCGAGGACCGTCTCGCCCGGCACCGTGACGAAGCGCTGGGCGGCGATGCTGGTGGGCAGGGCGGGCAGCACGCTCATGACGAGCCGGTTGCCCTCCTCGTCCCAGTCGAAGCGGTACTCACGGCCCCGCCCCGACTTGGCGTGCAGCAGCTGCTCGATGCGGGCGCGGGCGGCCGGCTCGCCGTCGGTGAAGTACGGGGGGTACGCGATCCTCAACCGGGTCAGCCGCCCGTCCTCGTCGAAGGCGTACTCCCCGAACGCGCCGCTCCACTCGCCGCCGTGGGCGAAGAGCGGTTCGGGATCCTCGGGCACGGAGAAGTACGGCACGAGCGCCTCGTACAGGCCCTTGAGGCGGGCGAGCTCCGCGTCGTCGGGCCCGGTCCTCACGACCGGGCGTTCACGGCCCTTCCAGGCGGCCGCGCCCATGAGCGCGACGAGAGCGAGAAGCGGGCCGTACGGCATGAGGGCGACGACCAGGACGCAGGACGCGACCAGGAGCAGCGTGGGACCACGCCGCTCCTTCGGGGTCGCGACCCACCTGGCGCGCGCGCTCGCGGCCAGCTTCCGCAGACCACGGGAGACCGTGATCAGTGGATGGAGCACGTCGGTGGCGCTGTCGGCGGCCGTGCGCGCGATCTCTCGACTGCGAGCGATCTGTGCGCTGCCGCTGGTCAGAATGCGGGGGAGTGGTCGCCGGGCCACGAAGTACTCCTGAATCGGTGGAAGGGACTGGAGGGCGTCAGAACTTGATCCCGCCCAGGAGGCCGGCGAGGCTCTGCCCACCCGCCGTGATGCTCGGGGCGATGGCGGTGCCCGCGAGGTAGAAGCCGAACAACGCGCTGACGAGGGCGTGCGAGGCCTTCATCCCGTCCTTCTTGAAGAACAGGAAGCAGATGATGCCGAGCAGGACGACGCCTGAAATGGACAGGATCATTGGTCGTTCTCCTGGTTGAGGGGACAGTCACCATGAGTCCTTCCAGATTCACAGCAAGTATCTATGTGACTAAAGGTGCATTGGGGTGAAAAACGGGTGATTTCACTTGAGCGGCCGACGTCGGACGCCGCGCCGGGTGGCGAAATGACCGGAGTGCGCTAGAAGCGGACCCCGGGGCGGGATGACGTGATGTTTGCCTCCGCCGGGCGCGGTCATGTCGCCGGACGGGCAGTACCCTGTCGAATCACTCGTACGGCCGCGCTTGCCGTGCACAGGACGACAACGCAGGAGAGAGGCGGTCCCACCGGATGAGCGAGACTCCGGATCCCGAGGTCATCGAGCTGGCGTCCAAGGTCTTCGACCTCGCGCGCACGGGTGACGCCGAGGCCCTCGCCGCCTACGTCGACGCGGGCGTCCCCGCGAACCTCACCAACGACAAGGGCGACACCCTCGTCATGCTCGCCGCCTACCACGGCCACGCCGCCGCGGTCACCGCCCTCCTGGAGCGCGGCGCCGAGCCCGACCGCGCCAACGACCGCGGCCAGACCCCGCTCGCCGGCGCCGTCTTCAAGGGCGAGGACGCCGTCATCCGCGCGCTCCTCGCCGCCGGCGCAAAACCGGAGGCAGGGACTCCGTCCGCGCTCGACACCGCCCGCATGTTCGGCAGGACCGAACTCCTCGAACTCTTCGGAGCCAGGTGAACGGCGGCTGAACCCCAGGTGGGAGCGGCGTCGTAAATGTGGTCGCGGTGGCGAAATGGGTGGGTCATCATGACGTCGGGCCCGGCAAAACGGGCCACCGACGAGAGGCTGAGGAAGATGATCACTGGCAGACGAACGGCGACGACGACGTGCGGCCCCGAATGTTGCCGCACGGCCTAGGCGTACGGGCGATGTACCGCCCGACCGGGCTCCCCCCGGTTTCCCCCGGTCGTGTCGACAGCTTGATGTGAGGCGTCTTCCATGTTCGATCCAGTCATAGCGCCGAGCGGCACCCTGCTCGGTCTGCTGCAGCGGGGCCGCGGCGACGGCACCCTGCACGCGCTCGCCGCGCCACGTGCCGAGGCCCTCGCGGCCCTCAACCACTGCGTTCTCGACGACCCCCGCCACGACTGGCAGGTCGAGAACCGCTCCCTCTACTACGCCCGTCTCTACCTGGACCTCCATGGAGGTCTCGACGAGATCGAGGCGCACCTCCTGGGTGCCGAGGACCACCTCGACACCGAGGAGTCCAGGACCGGGCTCGCGCTCGCCGTCCTCGGGCACCTCGCGTCCTACGGACGCCAGGACGCCCTGCTGCTGCTCCGGCGGTACGCGGCGACCGGCACGAACTGGGCCTGGGCCCTCGACGAGCTGGCCGTCCGCGACGACGACGCCGGTCTCCGCGCGCTCGCCCTGCCCGTCCTGGCCCGCTTCCCGGCCGACGCGGAGGGCGACGCCGAGCTGGCGCGCACCGTCCGCGACGCCTTCGAGCCCCGCCCCTGGCGGCTGTGGGCCGAGGACCCGCGGGACGCCGTCGGCGCCCGCGTCAGGACCGCCCGGGAGCAGGGCTCCTTCGACCGCTGGCAGCGCCAGATGCGCCCGGCGGGGCCCCGCCCCGGCTGGAGCGTCAAGGCCGTCCTCGACTGGGCGCAGGAGGGGTACGAGCGCGGTGCCGTGCTGTACGGCCCCGCCGCCCGCTGCCTCACCGCCGTCGCGGGACCCGAGGACCGGCCCGAGCTCCTCGCCGCCGCCCGGCACGGCGCGGACGGAGCCCGCGGCGCCGCCCTGCACCACCTCGCCGAGTCACGGGACCCCGCCGTCCTCGACCTCGTCGAGGCCGCCGCCGACGGCGGCTCACGCGAGGTCGCCGACGCAGCCGTCGCCGCGTACCGGCGGATGTGCGGCGAGGACGCCGTCGCCCGCGCCCGCGCGTGGGTCCGGCGCCCCGACGCCCTCGGGACGGCCGCCGCCGAGGTCCTCGCCTGCCGCGGCACGGCCCAGGACGCCACCCTCGTCCTCGGCGCCCTGCGCGACACCGTGCGCTCCGCGGGCCCCGACGCCCCCGAGCTCGCCTGCCTCGTCGACGGCGCCGGACGCCTCGGCATCGGCTGCGCGGCCCCCGTGCTGCGCCACGTCTACCGCGAGACGACCTCCTCCCAACTGCGCGGCCGCGTGGCCCGCGCCCTCGCCGCCACCGACCCCACCTTCGCGAGCGGCTTCGCCGTCGAATGCCTCTGGGACTGCGAGGAGACCACCCGCGAGGTCGCGGCCCAGCACGCCGAGACCGGTGACGTGCGCGTCGCCGAACGATTGCGCCGCCTCGCCGCCGACCCGGCCGAAGAGGTCGAGGTCCAGACGGCTGTACGCAACCGGATAGGGCCGGACCTCCAGGTCTGACCCCGGCTCCGGGGCAGCGCGGATCCGGCCAACCCCTCCCGGCCCGACCCCGCGCACCCGAGCCACCCGCCACCCGGCCCCCGGGGCGGCGCGGCCTGCGGCGGAGAACCCGCCGACCGTGGCCCCGCCCCGGGGGCCGTGCGCGTCTCCCGGGAACGGCGCCGGGAAGCTCCGACGTCGACTCGGCTCCTCATGTCCATCGCCGAGCAGATGGGCGTCCGCCTGGAGAACACCGCCCAGTCCGTCGACATCAAGGAACGCCTCGTGTCTCCTGGCGCCGGTGACGGTGGCCCCTCTCACCGGACACCGCAGGGTCCCGCCCCCCTCGAAGGCGCCGCGACCACGGAAATGGGCCCGGCCACGTCCTGGTCCTGCGCACCCCGGGCGCCCATCGCCGGACCGAGCCGCCATCGAGCCCCGCTGCCGGGGCCCCCGAGTCGTCCCCCAGCCCTCAGCGCCCCGGCACGAACCGCACCGGCGTCCCCGGGACCGCCTGCGCCGCCGCGCCCAGGTCGGCCTCCCGTACCACCGCGACCACCGGATAGCCCCCGGTCGTCGGATGGTCCGCGAGGAACACGACCGGCCGCCCGTCCGGCGGCACCTGCACCGCGCCCAAGACCATGCCCTCGCTCGCCAGCTCGCCCGGCACGGCGCGCTCCAGGGCCGGGCCCTCGAGCCGCAGCCCGATCCGGTTGCTCGCCGGGGAGACCCGGTACGCGCGCGTGGTGAAGGCGCGGAGCGCCGCACCCGTGAACCAGTCGTCGCGGGGGCCCACCCGCACCCGCAGGACGAGTTCGTCCGGCGGGCCCGGCCACGGAGGCGCGTCGACCGGCCCCCGCACGACCGGGGCCGCGCCCAGCGGCAGCACCGCCCCCTCCGTGAGCGGCGCCGTGCCGAGACCCGACAGGAGGTCGGTGGAGCGGCTGCCGAGCACCGGCGCGACGGCGATCCCGCCGCCGATCGCCACGTACGAACGCAGTCCGCGCACGGCCGCGCCCACCTCCAGGACCGACCCGGCCCCGACCCGCACCGTCGTCCCCCAGGCGGCCGGGCGCCCGTCCACCCGGACCGGGCACGGCGCGCCGCCGACCGCCACGGTCACCGCGCACCGGGGCCGCAGCGCGCACCCGCTGACGGTGGTCTCCAGGACCGCCGCTCCCTCCGCGTTGCCGACGAGCCGGTTGACGAGCCGTACGGCCGCCGGGTCGAGAGCGCCCGAGCGGGGCACGCCGAGGTGCGCGTACCCCGGGCGCCCCAGGTCCTGGACGGTGGTCAGCGCCCCGGCCCGGACCACGGCGACGGCCCGGGTGCTCATCGCCCGCCCCCTGCCGTGAACCGGACCCGGGTGCCCGGAGTGAGGAGCGCGGCCGGGTCCCTTTCGGTGTCCCACAGCACGAGGTCCGTGGTGCCGATCAGTTGCCAGCCGCCGGGGGAGGAGCGCGGGTACACCCCCGTGTACCTGCCGGCCAGGGCGACGGAGCCGGCCGGGACGGCCGTCCGCGGGGTGGCGCGGCGCGGCACCTCGTACCGCTCGCCGAGCCCCGTCAGATAGCCGAAGCCGGGTGCGAACCCGCAGAAGGCCACCCGGAACTCGGCCGCCGTGTGGATCCGTACCGCCGCCTCCACGGACACCCCCCAGAGCGCGGCCACGTCCGCCAGGTCGGGTCCGTCGTAGCGGACCGGCACCTCCACGGCCTCGCCCACGCGCGCGGGGAGCGGCGCCGGCTCCCAGCCGGTCAGCTCGACCGCCAGCCGCGCCGGATCGTCCACCCCGTCGAGCAGCACCGTCCGCGCCGCCGGCACGATCTCCCGTACGGCGGGCAGTGTGCCGGCCGCCTTCCGCCGCAGCAGCTCGGCGTGGAAGGCCTCGGTCGCCCCGCCGCCGTCCAGTTCCACGAGGAGGGCCCGGTCGCCCACCCTCAGCACCCTCACGCGAAGGCCTCGACGCGCACGCCGGAGGCTTCCAGCCGCGCACGGACCCGCCGGGCGAGGTCCACCGCGCCCGGGGTGTCCCCGTGCAGGCAGAGCGACCGGGCCCGTACGGCGACGGAGTTCCCGCCGTGTGCCGTGACGACCCCGGAGCGGGCCAGGGACAGCGCCCGTTCGACCACCTCGTCCGGATCCGTGAGGACGGCCCCCTCCTGCCCCCGGGGCAGCAGGGAGCCGTCCTCACGGTAGGCCCGGTCGCCGAAGGCCTCGGCGACGACCGGCAGCCCGGCCGCCGCGGCCGCCTCGTGCAGCCGGGACCCCGGCAGCCCGAGCACCGGCAGCGTCCGGTCGGCCAGCAGCACACCCTCGACGACGGCCGCCGCCTGTTCCGCGTCCCGGACCACCCGGTTGTAGAGCGCCCCGTGCGGCTTGACGTACGAGACGCGCGAGCCCGCGGCGCGGGCGAAGACCTGCAGGGCGCCGATCTGGTACGCCACCTCGGCGGCCAGCTCCGCCCCGGGGACGTCCATCGCGCGCCGCCCGAAGCCGGCCAGGTCGCGGTAGGACACCTGCGCGCCGATCCGTACCCCGCGTGCCGCCGCGAGCTCGCAGACCCGCCGCATGGTGACCGCGTCCCCGGCGTGGAAGCCGCAGGCCACGTTGGCGCTGGTCACGACCGAGAGGAGCTGCTCGTCATCGGTCAGCGTCCAGCGGCCGAAGCCCTCGCCGAGATCGGCGTTGAGGTCGATCGGAACCGAGGACATGCGGTGCTTCCTCTCTCGCCCGGTGGCGCGGCCGGTGCTCATGGACGCGCGGTGCGGCAGGGCCCTGCCATGCCATCACGGTAGAGGATTGTTGAACGATCCGACAAGAGATGTGTTGTCGCCTCCCCGTTTCTGCGGTTGACTCGGCCCGTTCCGCGGGCCATCCGGCCGCGGGCGTCGGAAGGCGGGAGGCGCGGTGGACATGAGCGGGGCCGGCGGGCTGACGGACGACCGCGCGCTGCTGGGGCGCACGAGCACGGCGGAGCGCGTCGCGGACGTCCTGCGCACCCGGATCGCGGAGGGCTACTTCCCGCCCGGCACGCGACTCTCCGAGGAGAGCATCGGCGGCGCCCTCGGCGTCTCCCGCAACACACTCCGCGAGGCCTTCCGGCTCCTCACCCACGAGCGCCTGCTCGTCCACGAGCTCAACCGGGGCGTCTTCGTCCGTGTCCTCGCCGTCGACGACGTGGACGACATCTACCGCACCCGCCGGCTCGTCGAATGCGCCGTCGTCCGGGGCCTGGGACAGCCGCCGTTCACCCTCGACGCCCTCGCCGCCGCCGTCGCCGAGGGCGAGGCCGCGGCCCGCGCCGAGGACTGGACGGGCGTCTCCACGGCCAACATCCACTTCCACCGCGAACTCGTCGCCCTCGCGGAGAGCGCCCGCACCGACGAACTGATGCGCGGGGTTCTCGCCGAACTCCGCCTCGCCTTCCACCTCGTCGACGACCCGCGCACACTGCACGAGCCCTACCTCCGGAGGAACCGGGAGATCCTGGACGCCCTGCGCGCCGGAGAACGCGCCTCGGCGGAGCGGCTCCTCGCCCGGTACCTGGACGACTCCCGCACCCGCGTCGTCCAGGTCTACGCCCGGGCGGTCGAGGACCCGGCGGCCCCGGCCGGCTGACCGCGGAGCCCGTACGGGGCTCCCCCGGGGCCGGTCGTATCTGCGCCGTTTCGACCGTTGTCAGGGTGAGGACCTAATCTGTGCACCGTGACTTCGCCTGCCTCGACGGACCTCGCTCCGCCCCAGCTCAGCGCGGGGCCGCGCCCCGCGCAGGGCCCGGCCGCCGACGAAGGGCTCGCGCGGCGGCTCCGCGCGCTCGCGTGCACCGCCCCGCTGCACGACCTCGACGCGCGCAAGGCGAACCTGGCCGGCGAGTACACGGTCTACGCGATGGCCGAGGTGGCCCTCGCCGCGATCGACCTCATCACGCTGAACATGGACTTCGACACCGGCGCCGACCACGAGCAGATCGTCGCCCGCCTGCTGCCCCGCGTCGCCGCCCAGGCCCCCACCCGCCCCGCCGCCGAGCACGAGCGCGTCGCCCGCTGGGTCCTGGAGAACCTGATCAACGTCGGCAGCGTCGACCGCGGCTTCCGCGCCGTCTACGGCACCTTCGGCAGCGACGGCGTCTACGTCCGCAGGGACTACGACTTCAAGCTCATCGAAGAGGTCCCGGGGTACGGCGGCGGGGTCTACCTCCGCACCACCGACGAAGCGGTCAACGTCCTCGTCGGAGCCCTCGACACCGACGTCACCAGCGCGCAGATCGCCGCCGAGGTGAAGCTGGAGGTCCTCATCAACCGGGGCAGGCTCGCCGACGCCCAGCTCGCCGCCGAGCAGGCGCGCTACCGGACCGTGCAGTACGCCGAGACCCTCCGCAAGACCCTGGAGGCCACCCGGCGCAACGTCCGCGCCGTCGACTGGCTCCAGACGGTCCCGGACATGATCGCCGAGGCGCTCGACCACGTGGCCGACCGCTACCGCCACGAGAACGCGATCCTCACCAACATCCGCAAGGCCCGCGACGAGGCCGAGGCCACGTCCGACGCGAAGACGGCCGAGCACAAGCGGCGCGCCGCCGAACTCGTCGACATAGTCAAGGACTGCATCCGGCGCCACACCCAGCTCCAGTCCCGCCTCCTGGAGGCCGGGCCGCTCTTCCGCGCCGAGCAGGACCGGCAGGCCTTCGCCGCCCCCACCGCCTACACCGGACTCGACCTGTACGGGCAGCTGGTCGCCCCCGTCCTGCCGCTCCCCGTCGAGCAGGCCACCCGCGTCACCGACGCCTTCTTCGCCCACGGCACCGGACTGCGGACCCCCACCTCCGTGCGTGTCGGCGACCTCGTCGACCTGCTTCTCACCCCGCCCGTCGAGCGCGAGCACCTCGGCGCGGAGATGCCCGAGCCCGACCTCATCGCCACCCCCGACGACTCCCGCTTCAGCGAGGAGCAGCTCGCGAGCGCCATGCGCCTGCTCGACCTGGAGCACGACGCCCCGCGCCGTCTCTCCGGCCTGCTCGCCGAGGCCCGCCGCCTCGACCCGGATCTTCCGTACCTGGTCGCCCTCCTCGCCGTCCACGCGGCGAGCCCGCCGGTCGGCACCGCCTACCGCCAGGGCGAGGAACGCCTCCTCTTCGCCGTCGACGACGGCACCGTCCTCGACGACCCCGAGTTCGGCGGCGCCGACCTCATCGTCGGTACGGCACTGCTCGACGCGGCGGGCATGGCCGCGGACCGCACGGAGGCATCGTGACCCTCACGCCCGTCGCCCCCACGGACCCCTCCCGTCCCGGCGCGGCCGACCCGGCCCCGCCGCCCGACAGCTCGGCCGAGCCGCCCACCGCCGGGTCGGCACCCGAACCGACCACGCCCGGCGCACCCCCGTCCACGCCGGTCGCCACCACCGAGCCCGGCGCCGCCGCCGGTCCGGAAACCGGCCCCCGAGTGCGTGCCGTGCTCGTGGACCCGCCCACCGCCGCGCGTGCCGAGACCGGGGCCGACCCCCGTGAGGCGCCCGCTGCCCGGCCCCGGCTCGGAGCCGTACCGGCGGCGGAGCCGTCCCGCTCCGACTCCGCGTCCCGGCGGCGAAGCGTCCCGGCGGTGCGCGCCGTGCGGCTCACCGCCGAACCGGCCGCACCCTCGCGCCGCCCCGCCGTGGCTCCCGCGGCCGTCACCCCCGTTCCGCTGCCCCTGCCCGAGCCCGCCCCCCGCGCCGTACCGACCGAGAGCCGTACCGAGGAGCCCCAGCCGTGAGCGAAACCCACGCCGAGTACGCCGACGCGTGGAGCGAGCAGGAGCCCCCGCAGCCCCCGGCCGCCTCCACCGCCTCCGCCGTCACCCCCGCGGACGCCGCCGACGCGGCCCGGCTCGTCTCGTTCGGGCTCCAGCCCAAGCTGCTCCCGGCCCGCGACGCCGAGTACACCGAACTCCTGCGCCGCTACCGCGAGAACCCCGCCTTCGCGCGCCTCGCCGACGCCGTCGCCACCGGCCTCGGACTCGTCGTCCTGGAGGTCTCCCCGCGCGCCGGCATGGCCGTCACCGCGGGCGAGGACTCCGTCTTCGCCGTCCGCATGGGCGACTACGCCCGCCGCGCCTCCACGGACTCCGCCGACCGGTTCCTGCACGGCCTGGCCCACCTCGCCATCGCCGCCATGGCCTTCCCCCGGCCCGAGGACCTCGCCGACGACGCGTACATCGGCCGGCTCACGGTCAACGGCGTCGACGCCTTCGTACGCCAGGCCTGTCTGCGCCTCGAGCAGCGCGCCGAGGAGCAGGGCGAGAACACCGACCCGGCCTCCGACGCCCCCGGCCTGGAGGCAGCCTGGCGGATCTACGCCCGCCGCAGCGCCACCGGAGCCACCAAGGACGCCCGCCGCCTCGCCGGTTCCACCACCGGCATCGTCGGCAAGGCGGCCGCGTTCCTCACCGACTCCGGATTCCTCCAGCGCACCGGCGACGAGGGCGGCGGCTCCTACCGCACCACCGCCCGCTACCAGCTCCAGGTCCGCGACATGGCCGGCTCCGCCGCCATGGCAGAGCTCCTCGACCTCGGCGTCGTCCCCGTCAGCGACGGCTCCGCGACCCTCCTGCCGCCACCCGAGGGCGACGACCTGGAAATCGCCGCCGACGCGGGCCTGCCCTTCCACGCGTAACCGGCCCCGCGCGACCACCACCGCGCGACCGCCCCGCGCAACCGACCTTTCTGAGCACGACGAGCACGAGAGTCCCTCGCCATGTACGAGCTGTCCCGGGTCCGCCTCTACTCCATCGGCCCCGCCGGTGCGCGCTACGCCGACACCGTCCTGGACCTGCGTGGAGTCGGCGCGCCCGTGCCCCACCCCGCCCCCACCCAGGCGGAGTTCTTCGAGGAGGAGCCGGTCGGCCCGCCGCGCCGCCCCGCCCCGGCGGGCGTGCTCTTCCTGGAGAACGGCGGCGGCAAGTCCGTCCTCCTCAAGCTGATCTTCTCGGTCATGCTCCCCGGTCACCGCAACACCCTGGGCGGCGCCAGCTCCGGCGTGCTGCGCAAGTTCCTCCTCGCCGACGACTGCGGCCACGTGGCCCTGGAGTGGCAGCACACCCTCACCGGCGAACTCGTCGTCGTCGGCAAGGCCAGCGAGTGGCGCGGCCGCCAGGTCTCCAACGACCCGCGGAAGTTCGCCGAGGCCTGGTACTCCTTCCGCCCCGGACCCGGCCTCAGCCTGGACAACCTCCCCGTCGCCGAGGCGACCTCGGTCCGCCCGCCCGTCGAGGGCGCCTCCGGTGCGACCGGCCGCCGCCGCACCATGAAGGGCTTCCGCGACGCGCTCACCGAGGCCGGAAAGGCCTACCCGCACCTGGAGGTGGTCTGGGAGGAGATCCACGACCGCTGGAACGAGCACCTGGGCGAGCTCGGTCTCGACCCCGAACTCTTCCGCTACCAGCGCGAGATGAACGCCGACGAGGGCGAGGCCGCCGGCCTCTTCGCGGTCAAGAAGGACTCCGACTTCACCGACCTGCTGCTGCGCGCCGTCACCGACACCCGCGACACCGACGGCCTCGCGGACCTCGTCGGCGGCTTCGGCAACAAGCTCGGCCGCCGCGCCGAACTGACCGCCGAGCGCGACTTCACCGCCGGTTCCGTCGACCTCCTCGGCCGGATCGTCGAGGCCGCCGGAACCCGTGCCCACGCGCGCGAGGTCCACGCGGGCGCCGAGCGCCGCACCCGCACGCTCGCCCGGCGGCTCTCCGCCCGCGCCGCCGAGGAGCGCGGCCGCGCCGCCGAACTCGCCCGGCGGGTCACCGAGGCCGGGCACACCGTCGCCGAGGCCGAGACCGCCCGCGGCCGCAGCTCCCTCATCGCCGCCGAACTCGCCTACCGGCACGCCTCCCTGGCCCTGACCGCCGCCGAGAAGGGCGCCGCCGCCCAGCGCCGCGAACTCACCGACGCCCGCACCCTGCACGCCGCCTGGCAGGCGACCGAGACGGTCCTGCGCCACCGGGCCGCGAGCGACCGCTCCGCGCGCGTGGCCGCCGCCATCCGCGAGGCCGAGCGCGACGCGGCCCCCGCCCTGGCCGCCCGCGCCGAGGCCGCCGCCGATCTCGTACGGGCCCTGGCCGCCGCCGCCGAGGAGGGCGAGCGCCACGCGGCCGAGGAGGAGGAACGCTCCACCGCCCTCCAGGACGCGGGCGAGACCGCCCACCGCGACGCCACCGCCGCCGCCACCGAGGCCCAGCGGGCCCGCAGCGAGGCCGGCCACCTGCGCCAGCGGCTCGCCGAGGTCGAGCAGGAGACCGCCGAGGCCGTACGGGCCGGCTGGCTCGACGACACCGCGCCGGACGCCGACCCGGCCCGCGCCGCCCTCGCCGCGAGCGACGCCGAGAAGACGACCGTCGCCGCCTGGGACACGGCCCGCGAGGCCGCCCGCACCGCGGCCGAACGCGCGCGTGCGGCCGCCGGAGCCGAGGCCCGCGCCGAACTCGCCGCCGCCCGCGCCGCGGACGCCGCCGAGGCCGCCGGGAACGCCTACGACGCGGAGCGCCGCGCCGCCGAGGCCCTCGCCTCCGAGGAGCGTCTCGCCGAACTCCTCAGCCTGCCGTCCTCCGGCTCCCCGCTCCCCGGCCAGCGCGCCGCCGCCGCTCCCGGAGGCGACCGCGAGGACGTGCCGGCGGAGGACACCGGGTCCGCGCCGCAGGGCCCGCTCACCGTCACCGAGTTCGACCGGTACGCCGACGAGCTGCGCGGGCTGCTCGACCAGGCCGTCGCCTCCGCCGAGCGCCAGCTCTTCGAACTGCGCACCGCCGCCGCCGACGACTCCCGCATCCTCGGCGCCCTCGGCGACGGCGGCCTGCTGCCGCCCGGCCCCGACGTCCTCGCCACCGTCGAGTACCTCGGCGAGCACGGCATCCCCGCCCTCCCCGGCTGGCGCTACCTCGCCCAGGCCGTGGACCCCGCCGACCACGCCCGCGTCCTCGCCGCCCGCCCCGAACTCGTCGACGGCGTCGTGATCACCGACCCCGTCTCGTACGGACGGGCCCGCGAGGTCCTCGGCTCGGCCGCCCTGCTGCCCCGCTCCGCCGTCGCCGTCGGCACCGCCGCCGCCCTGCTCGCCCCCGTACCGGCGCAGCGGTCGGGGGAGGACACCGGCGTCTTCCTCGTACCGCCGAACCCGGCCATGCACGACGAGCACGCGGCCGACGAGGAGCGGCACGCGCTGCGCGCCCGCGCGACCGCCCGCGACGAGGAGATCCGCACCCTCGCCGCCCGCCTCGCCGGCGACCGCGCCCTCGCCTCCCGGATCGGCGCCTGGCGAGCCGACTGCCCGTCCGGGATGCTCGCCGAGCTCGCCGCCGTCGCGACGACCGCCCGCGAGACCGCCGAAGCGGCGGCCGCCGCCCTAGAAGAGGCCCGCACGGCCCGTACGGAGGCCGACGAGGCCGCCGCCGAAGCCGCCCAGCTCCGCGACGAGCGCCAAGAGGCCGCCCAGCGGGCCCGCCGGGTCGCCGACGCGCTCGCCGGACTGGCGTTCCGGCTGCGTGAGCGGTCCGCCTGGCAGGCCAAGCTCCGCGAACTCGCCGACGACGCCGCCGAGGCCGAGGCCCGCGCCCAGACCTGCCTGGAGCGCGCCCGCGCCGCCGACGAGGACCGCCGCGCCGCCCAGCGCGCCGCCGACGACGCCCACCGCACCGCGCGCGCCCTGCGGGCCGAGCGCGCCGAGATCGCCGGCGCCCCCGACACCCTCCCCGAGGAGGACCCGACCGCGCCCCGCACCGCGCTCCCCACCCTCCGCGAGGCCTACCGGGCAGCGTCCCAGCTGTACGAGAAGGTCGGCGTCGGCGCCGACCTGCGCGCCGAGCAGGCCCGCGCCGAGAGCGACGAGTCCGCGGCCCTCGCCGAGCTCGACCGCCTCACCAACAAGGTCCGCGCCCGCGCCGAACAGCTCCTGGAGTCCACCGACGGCGCCGACGGTCCCTCCCGGCAGGCGGCCGCCGCCCGCGCCGAGGCCCTGGTGCAGATGCTGGAGACCCGCGCCTCGGAGGCGAGCGAGAAGCTCGGCCGCCTCCGCGGCGAGGCCGAGCGCCTGGCCCCCGAGGACGGGGAGGCGCACACCGAACTGCCCGAGGAGCTGGTCCCCGCCGACGCCGAGCGGGCCCAGGCCCTGCTCCGTACCGCCACGGCCGAACTCGCCTCCCGCAGCGACGCCCTGGACGCGGCGCGCGCCGCCCACACCGGACTGCTCCGGGACCACCGGGCGGCCGAGGACGCGGCGGGCGGCTTCGACGAGACGGCGGCGCTGCTGCGTGACCTGCTCCGCGACCACACGGACGAGGAGCGGGAGGAGACCGAGCCGTACCCGGGCACCCTGGAGGAGGCACGGACGACGGCCGCCGAGGCGCGCCGCGCCCTGCGTGCCTGCACCGCAGAGCTGTCCGCCGCCGACGCCGCCGTGCGCGAGGCGAGCGACATCCTCGTCCGGCACGCCAACTCCACCCGCTACGAGCAGGTCCGCACCCCCGCCCGCCAGCAGATCCGTGAACTGCCGGCGTCCGCCCTGCCGGAGCACGCCGCCAAGTGGGCCGAGGCCTTCGCGCCCCGGCTGAGGGTCCTGACGGACGAGCTGGAGCAGCTGGAGCGCAACCGGGACTCGATCGTCGACCGGCTGCGCGGCCTCGTGGAGTCCTCGCTCGCGACGCTCCGTTCCGCCCAGCGGCTCTCCCGTCTTCCCGAGGGACTCGGCGAGTGGTCGGGCCAGGAGTTCCTGCGGATCCGCTTCGAGGAGCCCGACCAGGCCACGCTCGCCGAGCGGCTCGGCGAGGTCGTCGACGAGGCGACCCGCGCCGCCGTCAGGAAGAACTCCGACCTGCGGCGCGACGGCATGTCCCTGCTCCTCAGGGGCGTTCAGGCGGCGCTCGAACCCAAGGGCGTTTCGGTCGAGATCCTCAAGCCGGACGCGGTGCTGCGCGCGGAGCGGGTCCCCGTCGGGCAGATGGGCGACGTCTTCTCCGGCGGGCAGCTGCTCACCGCCGCCATCGCCCTGTACTGCACGATGGCCGCGCTCCGCTCCAACGACCGGGGTCGCGACAAGCACCGGCACGCGGGCACGCTGTTCCTCGACAACCCGATCGGCCGCGCCAACGCCACGTACCTCCTGGAGCTCCAGCGGGCCGTGTCGGACGCGCTGGGCGTCCAGCTGCTCTACACGACGGGCCTGTTCGACACGACCGCGCTCGCCGAGTTCCCGCTGGTGATCCGGCTGCGCAACGACGCGGACCTGCGCGCCGGGCTGAAGTACATCAGCGTGGAGGAGCACCTGCGCCCCGGGCTGCCGCAGCCGGCCTCGGAGGGGGAGACGATCCACGGCGAGATCACGGCGACGCGGATGTTCCGCCGCCACCTGTCCGACGAGCCCGTGCCGACGGACCAGGCGTAGTCTCCGGCCCGCCGGTCGTCCGACGGCAGGGGCTTCCTGCGACGGCGAGCGGCCCGGCCCCCTCAGGGGGACCGGGCCGCTCGGCTTCCGCTCGTGTTCAGGCCGCCTCGGGCAGCGGTGACGTCTCCGCCCGGTCCTCGTCGCGCCGCGCCCGGATCGGCGGACGGGCCGTGCTGCTCGGCTCCGAGACCACGCCGTTGCGCTGGTGCCACACCTGACGGGTGATCCAGACGTCGAGGACGCTCCAGGTGGCCACGACGGTCGAGGCCACCGCCGTGACGGTCATCGGAAACGCAAGCCACGCGCCCGCGAGCGTACAGAAGAAGGCCACCACGGCCTGGATGAGTGTCACCGACGTGATGATCACGGCCCGCACGGCGGCGTTGCGCACCGGATCGGGCATCCGCCGTCGGCCCCGTTCGTCCTCCACCCACAACTGCCGCGCCGACCGCGCCTCGTGTTCCATTGTCCCGTCACTCCCCACCACTGAACGACTACAGGGTCGGCTGCCCGTCTTGAGCCCGTTTACACGGACAGAACCCTCCCCGTACGTAATGACGCGCGAGAGAGGGAAAAGGTTTCGCCCCACGTAAGGATGATCGCGATGCGTGGACCGGGGCGCGGAACGAACAGTTCCAGCCATCTGTGCAGGCCGGAGAAATGGCACGCCATCAGGTGTCCTACGCCACACCGCCCCAGCCCAACTCCCGTAATACCGGGACATCTCATGATCAGCACTCACTCGACAGGCTGAAAATAGCTCGGACGCACCTTCGGAATGGCCTTGATGCAGTAGTAGGCTCGCGCCGCCGTTTGTTGAAATTCAAGGTTGACGCCGCGTGTTGACACCGGACGTCACGAACGTGAAGGACCTCCGTGGCGCGCGGGGGCCGAGCTGGGGGAGGCCATGCGCTTTCGCGGGAAGTCCATCCGCAGGAAGATCGTGGCGTTGCTGCTCGTACCGCTCGTGTCCCTCACCGGACTGTGGGGTTTCGCCACGGTCCTGACGGGCCGCGAGGCCGACCAGCTCCTCGACGTCGGCTACATCGTCGACAAGGTCGGCTACCCCCTGGAGGACACCGCCCGGGTCATCCAGATCGAACGCCGCCAGGCGCTCGTCTACCTGGCCGACCCCCGGGGCTCCGACGCCCTCCCCTCCCTGCGCGAGACCCGCCGCGCCACCGACCGGCAGATCGCCCGCATCCGCGCCAACGCCGCCGACCCCGGCGTCCGCGAGGAGATGCGGCCCGTCACCGCCCAGCGGCTCACCTCCCTCCTCGACGCGCTCGACGGCCTCGCCTCGCTGCGCCGCTCCGTCGAGAACCGCGGCATCGGCCGCATGCAGGCCCTCGAGTACTACAACCGGCTCGTCGACCCCTGCTACAGCTTCCTCGTCACCCTCCACGCCCTCGAGAACGTGGAGATGGACAAGCAGGGACGCGCCCTCGTCGGCATCACGCGCGCGCGGGAGCTGCTCTCCCGCGAGGACGCCCTCGTCCTCTCCGCGCTCGTCGCGGACCGCGTCACCTCCGAAGAGATCCGCGCGATATCCGACCTCATCGCCAACCGCGAGCAGTTCTACGAGGTCAACCTCGAACTCCTGCCCGCCGCCGAGCGCGAACGCTTCGAGAAGTACTGGCACAGCCCCGACACCCAGCCGCTGCGCACCGCCGAGAGCGCCGTCATCGACGAGGGCCCCACCGACAGCCCGCGCGCCGTCACCGCCGAGCGGTGGCAGGACCAGGCGAGCCCCGTCCTCGACGACCTCGCCCGCGAGAACACCGCCGCCGGCGACCGCTACCAGGACCGCGTCCGGCCCGCCGCGTACAGCGTCCTCCTCAAGGTCGGCATCGCCGGCGTCCTCGGCTTCCTCGCCCTGCTCGCCTCGATCGTCATCTCCGTCCGCATCGGCCGCCGGCTCGTCCGCGACCTGCGCCGCCTGCAGAAGGAGGCCCAGGAGGTCTCCGGCGTCCGGCTGCCCAGCGTCATGCGCCGCCTCGCCGCCGGCGAGCAGGTCGACGTCGGCACCGAGGTGCCCCATCTGCGGTACGGGGAGGACGAGGTCGGCCAGGTCGGCCAGGCCCTCAACACCCTCCAGCGCGCCGCCGTCGAGGCCGCCGTCAAGCAGGCGGAACTGCGCCGCGGCGTCTCCGAGGTGTTCGTCAACCTCGCCCGCCGCAACCAGGTCCTGCTCCACCGTCAGCTGACCCTCCTCGACACCATGGAGCGGCGCACGGAGGACACCGACGAGCTGGCCGACCTCTTCCGCCTCGACCACCTCACCACCCGTATGCGCCGGCACGCCGAGGGCCTCGTCATCCTGTCCGGCGCCGCCCCCTCCCGCCAGTGGCGCAAGCCCGTCCAGCTCATGGACGTGGTCCGCGCCGCCGTCGCCGAGGTCGAGGACTACGAGCGGATCGAGGTGCGCCGGCTGCCCCGCCTCGGCGTGGGCGGCCCCGCCGTCGCCGACCTAACCCACCTCATCGCCGAACTCCTCGAGAACGCCACGGTGTACTCGCCCCCGCACACCGCCGTCCAGGTCCTCGGCGAACGCGTCGCCAACGGCTTCACCCTGGAGATCCACGACCGCGGCCTCGGCATGAACCCCGACGCCCTGCTCGACGCCAACCTCCGGCTCGCCGAGACCCCCGAGTTCGAGCTCTCGGACACCGACCGGCTCGGCCTCTTCGTCGTCAGCCGGCTCGCCCAGCGCCAGAACGTCCGGGTCTCGCTCCAGCCCTCCCCGTACGGAGGGACCACCGCGGTCGTGTTCATCCCGGCCGCTCTGCTCACCGAGGCGCCGGAGACCCAGGGAGCCGGCTTCCGGCTCGACCGCAAGACCCTGGAGCGCCCGGGGCGGACGGACGACGCGTCCGCCGGCGGCGGCGCCCTGCCCACCCGCAGGGCCGCTCTCACGAAGGTCCCCGACGTGACCGAGGGACCCGGACCGCTGGACGGCCCGGTGGAGCTGGAGGCGCCGCTCGGCACCGAGGACTTCGACGTCCTGCTCGACCGGTCCGCGGACCTCCTCGACAGCGACAGCGAGCGCGGCGGCCTCTTCCGGCCCCGCGACCGGCGCCGCACCGGACTCGCGCCGGCCGGCGAGCAGCACGAGCAGGCCCCGGACCGGACGCCGGGGCTCGCCGGGCCGGACGCGCCCGCCGACGGCACCCTCCACGGTCCCGCGCGGCTGCCGCGCCGCCGCACCCCGACGCTCGTCGTGGACCACGGCCGCCGCCTCGACGAACCGGACGGCGCCCACGCGCAGCCCGACCGCGCGCATCCCCAACCGGGCCGTACCCACGCCCAGGCGGACGCCGCCCCGCCGCAGCAGGACCGCGCGCGTCCGCGGGAACACCGGTCGGGACTCCCGCAGGCCGACCGGAGGGGCCCCCTGCCGGCCGCCGGACCCACGCTCGTCCCCGTACGCCCGGAGACCCCAGCACGGCCGGGGGCTCCGGTAAGGCCAGAAGGTCTCGTACGCCCGGACGCCCCGGTACGCCCTGAGGGGCTCGTACGGCCGGAAGCCTCCGGACGCCGCGAGGCGCCCGCACCCCCCGACGGCCCGGTGCCGCCGGAGGACGCGGACGCGTTCGGCGGTCTGCCCCGCCGTGTCCGTCAGGCCAGTCTCGCGCCGCAGCTGCGCGAGACCGAGGGTCCGGCCCGGGGGGCGGGAACCCGCGCCGACGGCCGTACGGGCACGGGAGCGCCGTCCGACGGGCCCGACTCCTTCGAGCGCGACGCCGAGGAGGTACGCGCCCGCATGGCCGCGATGCAGCGTGGCTGGCAGCGCGGCCGGCGGGACACCACAGAGCCGGACGAACCGACAGCACCAGGAACCACACCCGAGGGGGACGGTCGATGACCGCACCGAACGCCGCAGCACCCAGCACGACCTCCGGACACGGAAACGGCGAGCTGAACTGGCTCCTCGACGAGCTCGTCCAGCGCGTCGGGTCCATCCGGAAGGCCCTGGTGCTCTCCAGCGACGGACTCCCCACCGGTGCCTCCCAGGACCTGACCCGGGAGGACGGCGAGCACCTGGCCGCCGTGGCCTCCGGTTTCCACAGCCTCGCCAAGGGCGTCGGGCGCCACTTCGAGGCGGGCAAGGTCCGCCAGACGGTCGTCGAGCTGGAGGACGCCTTCCTCTTCGTCACGGCCGCCGGTGACGGCAGCTGCCTGGCGGTGCTCGCGGACGCCGACTCGGACGTCGGCCAGGTCGCCTACGAGATGACGCTGATGGTGAAGCGGGTCGGGGCGCACCTCACGACGGCTCCCCGGGCCGGTCTGCCCTCGGGAGGGTGAGTGGGTCGACATGAGTGACGCAGCCGAGCGGACCTCCGGCCGCCACCACTGGTTCGACGACGAGGCCGGGCCGGTGGTCCGTCCGTACGCGATGACCCGCGGCCGGACGAGCGCCGCCGGCCGCCACCGTCTCGACCTGATCGCGGTGGTCGTTCCCGAGCCCGCCGCCGACGACCCCGGCCGGGACCAGACGCTCTCCCCGGAACACGTGGAGATCGTCGAACGCTGCTTCGAGCAGCCCCAGTCGATCGCCGAGCTCGCCGCCGGACTCGACCTCCCCGTCGGGGTGGTCCGGGTCCTCGTCGGTGACCTCGCCGAGGACGAACTCGTCCGTGTGACCCGCCCCGTTCCGCCGGCCGAGCTGCCGGACGTGAGCATCCTTCGCGAGGTGATCAATGGCCTTCGGGCGCTCTAGCCGCAAGAAGCCCTTCGTCGAACCGGTGACCCTGAAGATCCTCGTCGCGGGCGGGTTCGGGGTCGGCAAGACGACGCTGGTGGGCGCGGTCAGCGAGATCAGACCCCTGCGGACCGAGGAGATCCTCAGCGAGGCGGGGCGGCCCGTCGACGACCTGCACGGCGTCGAGACCAAGACGACCACCACGGTCGCCATGGACTTCGGCCGGATCACCCTCCGCGAGGACCTCGTCCTCTACCTCTTCGGTACGCCGGGGCAGGACCGTTTCTGGTTCCTGTGGGACGAGCTGGCCCAGGGGGCCCTGGGCGCGATCGTCCTCGCGGACACCCGCCGCCTTGAGGACAGCTTCGCGGCCATCGACTACTTCGAGCGGCGCGGCATCCCGTTCACGGTGGCCGTCAACTGCTTCGAGGGCGCCCGCAGGTTCCCGGCGGAGACCGTGCGCGGCGCGCTCGACCTGGACCCCGAGGTGGAGCTGCTGATGTGCGACGCCCGGGACCGCGAGTCCGTGAAGGAGGTCCTCGTGGCGGTCGTCCAGCACGCTCTCGTCCTCGCGGACCGCAGCCCCGCCGCCGTCACGACCTGACGGGCGGGAGCCTCAGCGCACCGCCACCACCGCCGAACCGTGTCCGAACAGGCCCTGGTTCGCGGTGATCCCGACCCGCGCCCCCGGCACCTGCCGGTCGCCCGCCGTACCGCGCAGCTGCCAGGTCAGCTCGCAGACCTGGGCGATCGCCTGGGCGGGCACCGCCTCTCCGAAGGAGCCGAGGCCGCCGCTGGTGTTGACGGGCAGGCGGCCGCCGAGGGCCGTGGCGCCGTCCCTCAGCAGCTTCGCGCCCTCACCCTGCGGGCAGAGCCCGATGTCCTCGTACCACTCCAGCTCCAGGGCGGTGGACAGGTCGTACACCTCCGCGAGGGACAGGTCCTCGGGTCCGATCCCCGCCTCCTCGTAGGCGGCGCCGGCGATCGAGGCGCGGAAGGTGTGCGGAGCGGGGGAGACGGTCGCCGCCGAGTCGGTCGCGATGTCGGGGAGGTCGAGCACCGCCTTGGGGTACGTGGGGGAGACGGTGGACACCGCCCGGACCCGGACCGGGTCGGCGTGCCCGTGGCGGCGGGCGAACTCCATGCTGGACAGCACGAGCGCGGCGCCTCCGTCCGAGGTGGCGCAGATGTCGAGGAGCCGGAGCGGATCGGCGACGACCGGCGAGGCCGCGACCTCTTCGGCGGTCACGCGCGCGCGGTAGCGGGCCAGGGGGTTGAGGGCGCCGGCCGCCGCGTTCTTCACCTTCACCTGGGCGAAGTCCTCGGCCGTGTCCCCGTACAGCTCCATCCTGCGGCGCGCGTAGAGCGCGAAGTACGCCGGGTTGGTCGCCCCGAGCACCCGGAACCGCAGCCAGTCCGGGTCGCCGGGCCGCTCGCCGCCGGCCGGGGCGAGAAAACCCTTCGGTGTCGCGTCCGCGCCGACGACCAGGACCACGTCCGCGAGACCGGCCAGGATCTGGGCGCGTGCGGTCCCGATGGCCTGGGCGCCCGAGGCGCAGGCGGCGTACACGCTGGTGACCCGCGCCCCCTGCCAGCCGAGGGCCTGGGCGAAGGTCGCTCCGGCCACGTAGCCCGGGTATCCGCACCGCATGGTGTCCGCGCCGACGACCGAGCCGACGTCGGACCATGCGAGACCGGCGTCGGCGAGCGCGGCGCGGGCGGCGGCCGTCCCGTACGCGACGAAGCTCCGGCCCCATTTGCCCCAGGGGTGCATCCCGGCCCCGAGCACGGCGATGTCGTTCACGACCGGTCCTCCCGCTCCGCGTGGGCGACCGGCCGCCAGTTCCAGGTGGTCCAGATGTGCCGCTCGTCCTCGTTCAGGACACCGGGCACCACCTCGACCTCCGTTCCGACGGCGAGGTCGTCCGTCGTCACGCCGGGCGCCGCCTGCCCGAGGACCACCATCGCCTCGGCCGCGAGCTCGACCGCGACGAGGACGTACGGCTTCCAGGGCGCGTCCGGGTCGGAGACGTACGGGGCGGGCGGGCGGTACCGGCCGTCGGTGTACGACCAGACCCGGCCGCGCGGCGAGAGCGGGACCTCGGCCAACTCGCCGGCGCCCGGACACAGGGGGTTGCGGCACCCGTCGGCCTCGCGCGGGAAGAAGACCGACGCGCAGGCCGTGCAGCGGGTGCCGAGCAGCCGGAACTCCGCCTCCGGCACGGTGTCGTCGGTGAACCACCCGGCCACCACCGGTCTGCGCGTCCGTGCCATCGGGACCTCCCGTGATCTGACGAAGCGTCAGAAGTGTGGCACGGGAGACCGGCAGTGAGAAGGGCTCAGTGTCCGGCCACCGACCTCCGTGCCACCGGGAAGTCGAAGAACGTGCCGGGGAACGGCTCCGGCTTGAAGGTGAAGTGCCACCACTCCTCGGGCAGGTTCACGAACCCCTGCTCGGCGAGGGCGCCCTTGAGCAGCTGCCGGTTGGCCCGCTGAACCCCCTGGATCCGCGGGTCGTCGGTGTGCGAGCGCGTGTCGAAGCAGTCGTACCCGGTCCCCATGTCCACCGAGTTGTCCGGGAACCGCTCCGCCCGGGGCGCCCAGCACTCCACCAGCTCCTCGCCCGGGACGTACGCGCGCGTGGGCACCGCCGGCAGCCGCACGATCGTGAGATCCACCGTCGAACCCCGGCTGTGCCCGGACTTCTCCGCGATGTAACCGTCCGCGAAGAGCCTCGACTTGTCGACGAGCGGATAGAACTCCTTCTTCATCCGCTCGTCCTCCAGGTCCTTCGCCCAGCGCACGAAGTGGTCCACGGCCCGCTGCGGCCGGTAGCAGTCGTACACCTTCAGCGTGTAGCCCCGCGCGAGCAGCCGGAGCTGCGCGCGGTGCAGCGCCTCGGCCGCGGGGCGGGTCAGGATGCACAGCGGCTGCCGGTAGCCGTCCACCGGCTCGCCGACGAAGTTGTGCTCCGTCGTGTAGCGCATCTCCTGGAGGATCGTCCGGTCCACCGAGCTCAGGGCCACGAACTCCCGCGGCGCCTTCGGTTCCGGGGCGGCCGAGGCTGGGGGAGCGGGCGCGACGACGGCACCGGCGACGGCGAGCAGCCCGGCCGCGGCCGTGAGGGCGAGGGTACGGAGGGCGGTTGCGAGTCCAGTCATGCGCCCCGTCTATCAGTTCCGGCAGCGCCGGGAAAGGGCGATCGCATACGGTCGGGCCGTGAAGGACTCCCGTGACTCCCACTGCTCGTCGTGCGGCGCGGCCCACCCGGCCGGCGCCGGCTGGCCCCGCACCTGCCCGGCCTGCGGGCACACCGCCTACCGCAACCCGCTGCCCGTCGCCGTCGCCCTCCTCCCCGTCTCCGACGCGACGGGAACGGGCCTGGTCGTCATCACCCGCACCATCGAACCCGCGCGGGGCGGGCTCGCGCTCCCCGGCGGCTTCATCGACCACGGCGAGGACTGGCGCGCCGCCGTCGCGCGCGAACTCCGGGAGGAGACCGGCATCGAGGCGACCTCCGAGGATGTCCGTCTCGCCGACGCGATGAGCTCCCCCGCCGGCCACCTCCTCCTCTTCGGCCTCCTCCCCGCCCGTCCGGCCGCCCAACTCCCTCCGTCTGTCCCCACGGACGAGACGAGCGGCCACGAGGTCCTCAGGGCCCCGGCGGAACTGGCCTTCCCGCTCCACACGGAGGCGGTACGGAAGTGGTTCGGGGGCGCTTACGGCTGAGGGGCCTGGGGGAGGGGGAGGGGAGGGGAGGGGGGATCCAATCTCCAATATTCGGCTACGGGATATTGGATCCGACTATTGGATATTGGATCCGGCTACGGGATATTGGATCCGAATATTGGATATTGGATCCGAATATTGGATGCCGGATCCGTCTACGGGACATTGGATCCGACTACTGGATAGTGGATCCGACTATTGGATCCACCCCACCCACCCCCCGCACCACCACCGGCAGCCCCGCCTCCGCCACCCCGTCGTCCGTGACGCGCTCCACCACCACCCGTCCGTCCACCAGCCGCGACTGGTACCGCTCGATCGCGGCAGGATCCCAGCCGTCCCCGCTGTCCCGCACGACGAGCCCGCCACCCGTCCGCCCCGCGGCCGGAGCCCACACCTCCAGGACGAGCGCGTCCCCCTCACCGCGCACGGGGAGCACCGCCCCGGCCCGCGCCAGGACCGGCGCCCGGGAGAGCGGCGCGTCGAGCAGCACCTGCCCCGGACCCTCGTACGCCCGCCCCGTGGCCGTGTCGTACCAGCGTCCGCGCGGCAGCCGCACCGCCCGCCGGTCCGCGCCCCGCGTCAGGACCGGCGCCACCAGCAGCGCGTCGCCGAGGAGGAACGCGTCCTCGCAGTCGCGCAGCGCCCGGTCCTCGGGCGATCCCCACCACACCGGACGGACGTACGGCGCGCCCGTCATCCGCGCCAGCCGGGCCAAGGTCGTGAAGTACGGCCGCAGCCGCTCCCGCTCGGTCAGCGCCACGCGCGCGTGCTCCAGGACCTCCGGGCCGAACTCCCACGGTTCGCGCCGCCCCGCGCCGATCGCCGCGTGCGTACGGAAGAGAGGAAGCCACGCGCCCAGCTGGTACCAGCGCAGGAACAGCTCCGGGGACGGACTGCCGTCGAAACCGCCCACGTCCGGCCCCGAGTACGGCACCCCGCACAGCCCCAGGCCCAGGACGAGGGAGAGCGAGGCCCGCAGCCCCGGCCACCCCGTGGACACGTCGCCGGACCACGTGCCCCCGTACCGCTGCATGCCCGCCCAGCCGGAGCGCGAGAACAGGAACGGCCGCTCCTGGGGCCGCAGCCGGCGCAGCCCCTCGTACCCGGCCCGGGCCATCGCGAGTCCGTACACGTTGTGCGCCTCCCGGTGGTCGCCGCCCCGCCCCTCCAGCGCGTGCCGCGCCGAACGGGGCAGGGTCGGGTCGCCGAAGGGGACGAAGGACACCGGCTCGTTCATGTCGTGCCACACCCCGGCGAAGCCCTGCCGGAGCCGCTCCTCGTACAGGCCGCCCCACCACTCCCGTACCGCCGGATCGGTGAAGTCCGGATAGGCGCACTCGCCGGGCCACACCACCCCGCGTATCTCCTGACCCCGGGAGTCCTTGACGAAGACGTCCGCCGCCGACCCGCTGTCGTAGAGCGGATCGCCCGGTTCCGCCTTCACCGCCGGGTCCACGATCGACACCAGGCGCACGCCCTGCTCCCGCAGCTCCTCCGCGAGCCCCGGCAGATCGGGGAACCGCTCCCGGTCGACCGTGAACACCCGGTGCTCGTCGTAGTGGTCGATGTCCAGGTGTACGGCGGACAGCGGCAGCCCCCGCGCCCGGTACCCGGCCACCACGCGCCGCACCTCCCGTGCGCTGCCGAAGCCCCAGCGCGCGTGCTGCGGCCCGAGCGCCCAGGACGGCGGCAGCGCGGGCGCGCCCGTCAGCGCCGCCCAGCCGTGCAGCACGCGCGCGGGGGTGCCGACGACCACCCAGCAGCGCAGCGGCCCGCCGCTCATCCGCACCTCACTGGTCCCCGGCCGGTCATGTCCCGACCCGGCCCCCTCCTCGCCCTCGGCCAGGGTGACCAGGCCGTCCCAGGAGTTGTCGTGGAAGACCAGGTGCGTTCCGGCGTCCGAGACCACGAACTGGACGGGCATCGTCAGGTAGAGCGGATCGTCCCCGGGGCCGAATCGGCCCTTGGGGTCGGTGTTCCACAGCCGGTACGAGCCGTCCCGCAGGCGCGGCCCTCCCGACCGCCCGCCGAGACCGAAGAACCGGGCGTCGGCCGGCACCTCGCTGCGCTGCACCCAGCGCGCGGCGCCCGCCGCCACCGCCCCCGCCGCCACCGCCCCCGCTCCGTCACCTTCGACCGCCTCCGGGGCCGGCATCCCGCCCGCCACGGGCTCCCACCAGCGCGGCGGCAGGTCCCGGCGGAGCAGCACCCCGCCCGGCGTCCGGAGCTCCACCGCCCCGTGCCGGGAGACCGCCACCGTCACCCGCTCCGACACGATCCGCCATCCGCCGTCGGTGTCCGGTTCGAGGGAGGCCCGCGGGTCCGCGTCGGGTGCCTCACCGGTCAGGGCGTACGAGGGGAGCGGTCCGGCCCCGTCCCACCCCCAGAACACCGTGCCGCCCGACGCCACACAGATCCGGAGCGAGGACCGGGCGAACCGGACGGTCCCCCCGCCCGGAGCCGCCTCCGCCCCCACCGCGAGCCCCGGCACCCTGGCCCGCTCCGCGCCCCTGGGCGGCAGCCCCCGCGCGTCGGTACGGCGCTGCCGCCACGCCGACCGCACCGCCCGCCAGCCCTGCACCGAACCGAACACCTTCACCGAACGCACCAGTTCACGACCGTCCATGCAGCTCACCCTGCCACCGCCCGGACTCCGAACAGGCTCCGTTCAGCTGCCGTTCACCCGTGGTGGGAGCACATGTTCAACTGCCTGACCATGGGCGGGCAGACCTGGTGCGAACGACGATCACATGGCATCGTCCTGTCAGCCGCGTCACGCGCACACCCCAGCACGTGCGCGGGACACACGCAGACCCGCGTACAGCCAGGGAGCAGCCCCCATGACATCAGCAGCGCCGACCGAGCCCCTCTGGCAGCCGGACGAGGAACGCATCGCCACGGCCGCCGTCACCCGCTTCCAGGCCTGGGCCGCCGAGCACCACGGCGCCCCGGCCGAGGGAGGGTACCCGGCGCTCCACCGCTGGTCGGTCGAGGAACTCGAAGCCTTCTGGCAGGCCGTCGTCGAGTGGTTCGACCTCCGCTTCTCGACCCCGTACGAGCGGGTCCTCGGTGACCGCTCCATGCCCGGCGCCGACTGGTTCCCCGGCGCCACCCTCAACTACGCCGAGCACGCTCTGCGCGCCGCCGACGAGCGCCCCCATGACACGGCCCTGCTCCATGTGGACGAAACACATGAGCCCACGCCGACCACCTGGGGCGAGCTCCGCCGTCAGGTCGCCTCCCTCGCCGCCGAACTGCGTGCCCTCGGCGTGAACCCCGGCGACCGCGTCAGCGGCTACCTGCCCAACGTCCCGCAGGCCGTCGTCGCGCTCCTCGCCACGGCCGCGGTCGGCGCCGTGTGGACCTCCTGCGCCCCGGACTTCGGCGCCCGCAGCGTCCTCGACCGCTTCCAGCAGGTCGAGCCGGTCGTCCTCTTCACCGTCGACGGCTACCGCTACGGCGGCAAGGAGCACGACCGCCGCGACACCGTCGCCGAGCTGCGCGCCGAGCTTCCCACCCTCCGCGCCGTCGTCCACGTCCCCCTCCTCGGCACCCCGGCCCCCGAAGGCACGCTCGACTGGTCCGACCTGGTCGCCGCCGACGTCGAGCCGGTCTACGACCAGGTGCCGTTCGCGCACCCGCTGTGGATCCTGTACTCCTCCGGCACCACCGGCCTGCCGAAGGCGATCGTCCAGTCGCAGGGCGGCATCCTCGTCGAGCACGTCAAGCAGCTGGGGCTGCACTGCGACCTCGGCCCCGAGGACGTGTTCTTCTGGTACACCTCCACCGGCTGGATGATGTGGAACTTCCTCGTCTCCGGCCTCCTCACCGGCACGACCGTCGTCCTGTACGACGGCAGCCCCGGCTACCCCGACACCGCGGCCCAGTGGCGGGTCGCCGAACGCACCCGCGCCACGCTCTACGGCACCTCCGCCGCGTACGTGATGGCCTGCGCCAAGGCGGACGTCCACCCCGGCCGGGACTTCGACCTGTCCGCCGTGAAGTGCGTGGCCACCACCGGCTCCCCGCTCCCGCCCGACGGCTTCCGCTGGCTCCACGACGAGGTCCGCGAGAACCTGTGGATCGCCTCCGTCAGCGGCGGCACCGACGTCTGCTCCTGCTTCGCGGGCGCCGTCCCCACGCTGCCCGTCCACATCGGCGAGCTCCAGGCGGCGGGCCTCGGCACCGACCTCCAGTCCTGGGACCCCTCCGGGAAGCCCCTGATCGGCGAGGTCGGTGAACTCGTCGTCACCAACCCCATGCCGTCCATGCCGATCCACTTCTGGAACGACCCCGACGGCAGCCGCTACCGCGACAGCTACTTCGAGATGTTCCCCGGCGTCTGGCGCCACGGCGACTGGATCACGATCACCGACCACGGTTCGGTCGTCATCCACGGCCGCTCCGACTCCACTCTGAACCGCCAGGGCGTCCGGATGGGGAGCGCCGACATCTATGAGGCCGTCGAACGCCTCCCCGAGATCCGGGAGTCGCTGGTCATCGGCCTGGAGGAACCGGACGGCGGATACTGGATGCCGCTCTTCGTGCACCTCGTGGAGGGCGTCACCCTGGACGAGGAGCTGATCGACCGCATCAAGCGGACGATCCGCAGCGAACTCTCCCCGCGCCACGTCCCCGACGAGATCATCGAGGTCCCGGGGGTGCCGCACACCCTCACGGGCAAGCGCATCGAGGTCCCGGTCAAGCGCCTCCTCCAGGGCACCCCCCTGGCCAAGGCCGTCAACGCCGGCTCGGTCGACGACCTCGGTCTCCTCCACTTCTACGAGACCCTCGCGGCCGACCGCCGGGGCTGAGCACGCGCACGGGGCCCGCCGATCCGACCGGATCAGCGGGCCCCCGGTGCTTCCGGTCGGTCCTTCGCCAGCCCCCGAGCGCCGGCGCCCACCACGCACACCTTCAGGGCCGACGCCTTCCCGGAGCGCCCGCGCGTCACGGACAGAGCAGCCGGAACGCGCACCTCATCCGCCGTACGTCGCCTGCGCGTCCCCCAGCACCTCGGCGAAGTCCGCCGCCAGCCGCGAGGCTTCCCCGGGAGGGAGCGCCGCCGTCGTGATCCGTACGGCCGGCGGGGCCGCGATCCGGAACCGGGCCCCCGCGGCGACCCACCACCCCTGCGTCCGCAGTCCGTTCACCACCGCGGACTCGTCCCGCACGGGCACCCACACGTTCAGACCACTGGCCCCGACCGCGCGGATCCGGTACGCGCCGAGCGCGCCGATCAGCGCCGTGCGCCGCTCCGCGTACGCCTCCTCGCCCGCCGCCACCAGATCCCGTACCGCGTCGTCGGCGAGAAGGCCCGCCACCGTCTCCTGCAGGACGTGGCTGACCCAGCCCGAGGTCATCAGCATCCGCCCGTCGTGCCGCGCCAGTGTCACCGCGTCGCAGGAGACGCCGGCCCAGCGCAGGTCGATGCCGAGGTGTTTCGACACGGTCCGCACCTGCGCCCACCGGTCGAGCCCCGCCGCCGCCAGGGTGTACGCCGCGGCTCCACCGACCTCCGCGTTGTGATCGTCCTCGACGACGAGCACCTCGGGGAACTCCCTTAGCACCGCCACCAGTTCATCCCTGCGTGCCCGCGTGAAGAACGCCCCCGTCGGGCACTGGCCCCGCGGGCTGCACACCACCGCCCGGACCCCGCCCCGCAGGGCGGCCCGCAGCGACTCCGGCACGAGCCCCTCACCGTCCACCGCGACCGGGACGAGCCGCAACCCCAACGCGGGCACCAGGTCGAGGAGATGGTGGAAGCCGGGGTCCTCCACCGCCACGGCGTCCCCGGGCCGCAGCTCCGTCGAAAGGAGCCGCGCGATGCAGTCGAGGGCGCCGTGCGCGAACGTCACGTGCTCCGCCGGCACCCCGTCGCGCTCGAACCACGCCCTGGTCAGTGCCTCCAGGTGCGCGAGCCGCGGGGCGGCGCGATGGGACCCGTACACCGGGGCGACGGTCGCCGGGGGCCGCAGTACGGGGAGAAACGCCGGGTCCGGATGTCCACCGGCCAGGTCCACCAGGCCGGCGGGCACGCGCGGCGGACGCCGGGAGGCCACCGAGGGCACCTCCGCCACCACGGTGCCGCCCCGCCCCCGAGTGACGACCAGGCCCCGCTGCCGCAACTCCTTGTAGGCCGTGGCGACGGTCCCCGGACTCACCCCCAGCTCGTCGGCGAGCCGCCGCACCGGCGGCAGGGCGTCGCCCGGGGTGAGCCCGCCCTCGGACACGCCCCGCTCCACGGACGCGGCAATCCCCTTGGCCGTCGCCCCCTCGATCGCATATTGTGCTGTCACGTAATCAAGTATGTATCAATACAAAGCAGTTGGCAAGGGGGACCCATGAGCCACACCGACCGACCCGCCCGCCCGCCCCTCAAGGACCGCGTCCCAGGCGGCCCCGACGGCCGCCGCATGCTCCTCATCGGCTTCATCGACAAGTGCGGCACCGGACTCTGGTCCACGGCCATGGCCCTCTACTTCACCTACGTCACCGGCCTCGGCATCGGCCAGGTCGGCCTCCTCATCGCCCTCTCCGGCGCCGCGGGCATCGCCGGCGCCCCCCTCGGCGGCCGCCTCGCCGACCGCTTCCCCCTCGTCCGCGTCATCATCTGCACCCAACTCCTCCGCGCCGCCGCCCTCCTCGCCCTCCTCACCACCGACAACTACGCGCTGCTCGTCCTCTTCTCCGCCGCCGGCGCCCTGCCCGACCGCGCCACCAACGTCCTCACCAAGCTCTACGCCGCCCGCGTCGCCGGCCCCGACCGCATCCGCTACCAGGCCATCAACCGCACCACCTCCAACCTCGGCTGGACCCTCGGCGGCCTCGGCGCCGCCGCCGCGCTCGCCATCGGCTCCACCACCGCCTTCCACCTCCTGCTCGTGGGCGACGCCCTGTCCTACCTCGTGATGGCCGCCCTCACCCTCCGCTGCGCCGAACCCCCCGTCCCCTCACGCGTCGCCGCCACCTCCACCGACCCCGCCCCCACCACCAGGCCCTCCAGCCCCTGGCGCGACCGCGGCTTCCTCGCCTTCACCACCGGCGACGCCGTCTTCTTCCTCCACGACTCGATCCTCCAGGTCGCCCTGCCGCTCTGGATCGTGCACGCCACCGACGCCCCCGTCGGACTCGCGCCGCTCCTGATGGTGGTCAACAGCGCCCTCGTCGTGCTCTTCCAGGTCCCGCTCTCCCGCTTCGGCGCCACCACCGACGCCGCCCGCCGCCTGCTGCGCCCCCTGGCCGGCCTCTTCGCCGTCGGCACCCTCGCCCTCGCGGTCTCCGCCATGGGAGGCCGCACCCTCGCCATCACCGCCCTGGTCACGGCAGCCGTCGTCCTCACCTTCGCCGAGATGATCCACACCATCGCCTCCTGGGAGATCTCCGTCGCCCTCGCCCCCGACGACGCCCAGGGCGCCTACCTCGGAGTGCACGGCCTCGCCCAGTCCACCCAGCGCTTCGCGGGCCCCCTCCTCATGACCGGCCTCGTCTCCGCCGGCCCCCTGGCCTGGCCCGTCCTCGGCGCCACCCTGGTCGCCACCGCCGCCGCCCAGAACCGTCTCGTCCGCCGACGCCTCACCGAACCGTCACTGTCAGTGCCGAAGGTTACGGTGAGTGAGCACTGATCGGAGCGTCACCAGGGGGAGACATGACAGGCACCCGCACCACTTCCGCACACCTCCGCCGCGCCCTGCGCCGCGAGGTCCCCAGCACCGTCGGACTCCTCGCCGACGAACAGGACTTCGCCGCCATGCGCCAGTACCGGACCTTCGCCTTCGACGACCACACCACCTACCTGCGGCAGGTCGAGGCCCTCCTCAGGACCCTCGCCACCCAGGGCGGCCACACCACCGTCACCCTCTTCGACCCCGAGGAGTACGCGGCCTGGTGCGCCGAGACCGGCACCGACCCGGACCGGCCGGCCAGCCGCAGCCACTTCACCGCCCACCTCGCCGCCACCGGCGCACGCGTCACCTACACCGGCCAGCCCCTCACCACCCTCCTCCCCGAGCTCATCGACACCGCCGTCCGCCAGGCCACCTGGGAGTACGCCACCACCGTCCTCGCCACCGCCGGAGACTGCGCCGACTGCGGCAAGGACATCGGCAAGGCCGCGTACGAGCGGGCGGCCCGTCTGCTCGTACGACTCCTCGAAGCAGCTGGCCCCGGCACCCACCACCTCGTCTGCAGCGTCCACGCCGCCGACGACCAGCTCCTCGCCGTCCTCCACACACACGGCATCACACCTCCCGACGACGCCACCGCCCCGGAGTTCACCGCCGTACTCGCCACCGGCATCGCCCTCGCGGCACCCGGCGGGGTCGTCCTGCGCACCACCACCCCCGACGCCCCCGACCGGCTTCACGGCTGGCGCCTCACCGACGGCACCCTGACCCCCCTCACCGAGGCCGAGGTCTTCTCCGCCTACTGCACCGACGCCCGCACCGGCGAACCCCTCTCCCCGGAACCGGGCGTCGACTACCGCGCAGGCCACCACCTCGCCCCCGACCCGGACGACGACTGGACCACCTACCACTGACCCCGACACGACGAAGGGGCTCCCCGCCACCACGTGACGGAAAGCCCCTTCGACGAGCACCTCAGGGGATCACTCCCCGGACAGCACCGCCTGCGCGGCGAGCCGCGCCTCGTGCGCCGTGTCCGCGGCCCGCGCCGCGGCCGCGGCCCGCTCGCACTGCGCCAGCGTGTACTTCGCGAGCGTCGCCCGCACATACGGAATCGACGCCGCGCCCATCGACAGGGAGGTGACACCCAGACCCGTCAGCACACACGCGAGCAGCGGATCCGAAGCGGCCTCGCCACAGACACCACAGCTCTTCCCCTCGGCCTTGGCCGCCTCGGCGGACAGCGCCACCAGGTCGAGCAGCGCCGGCTGCCACGGGTCCTGGAGCCGGGACACCGCGCCGACCTGACGGTCTGCCGCGAAGGTGTACTGCGCCAGGTCGTTGGTGCCGAGCGAAAGGAACTCGACCTCCTGGAGGATCGAGCGCGCCCGCAGCGCGGCCGAGGGGATCTCGACCATCGCGCCGAACTTCGCCCGAAGCCCCGCCTCACGGCACGCGTCGGCGAACGCCTTCGCGTCCGTACGGTCCGCCACCATCGGAGCCATGACCTCGAGGTACACCGGCAGCCCCTCGGCCGCCTTGGCCAGCGCGGTCAGCTGTGTCCGCAGCACCTCCGGGTGATCCAGCAGTGACCGCAGACCCCGCACACCGAGCGCCGGGTTCGGCTCGTCCACCGGCGTCAGGAAGTCCAGCGGCTTGTCGGCGCCCGCGTCGAGCACCCGCACGACCACACGGCCCTCGGGGAACGCCTCCAGCACCTTGCGGTACGCCTCGACCTGCTTCTCCTCGGACGGCGCCTTCTTGCTGTCGTCCAGGAAGAGGAACTCCGTACGGAACAGACCGACACCCTCGGCGCCGGCCTCCACCGCCGCCGGCACGTCCGCCGGACCGCCGACGTTCGCCAGCAGCGGCACCTTGTGCCCGTCGGAGGTCGCACCCGGACCACTGGAGGAGGCCAGAGCGGCCTTGCGCTCGGCGGCCGCCTTCGTCAGCTCCGCCTTCTTCTCCTCGCTCGGCTCCACGAAGATCTCACCGGTGGAACCGTCCACCGCGATGAGCGTTCCCTCGGCCAGCTCACCCGCGCCCGGCAGCGCCACGATGGCCGGCACCCCCAGCGCCCGCGCGAGGATCGCGCTGTGGCTGGTCGGCCCGCCCTCCTCCGTCACGAACCCGAGCACCAGCGTCGGGTCGAGCAGCGCCGTGTCGGCCGGCGCCAGGTCGCGCGCGATCAGCACGTACGGCTCGTCGCTGTCCGGCACGCCCGGCATCGGCACACCGAGCAGCCGCGCGACGATCCGGTTCCGCACGTCGTCCAGGTCCGCGACCCGGCCCGCCATGTACTCGCCGGCACCCGCGAGCAGCTCGCGGTAGTGCGAGAAGGCGTCGTAGATACCGCGCTCGGCCGTGCTGCCGACCGCGATCCGGCGGTCGACGTCGGCGATGAGCTCCGGGTCCTGGGCGATCATCGCCTGGGCCTCCAGCACCGCCTGCGCCTCACCACCGGCCAGATTGCCCCGGGCGATCAGGTCCGCGGCCACAGCCTCCACGGCCTGACGGGCGCGCCCCTGTTCGCGCTCCGCCTCGTCCGCGGGAATCTGCTTGGCCGGCGGCTCCAGCACCGCTGTACCCATGTGCCGGACCTCGCCGATCGCCACTCCGTGGCTGACGCCGACGCCTCGCAGCGTTGTCTCCATCTCACCCGTCTCCGATTGAGCGACGGCCTCGGCCGCCGCGTTGAATGTCGAACTCGCGGTCGTCACGAGGACGTACCGGCTCAGCTCCAGCCGAAGAGCTGGTCGCCGGCCTTCACGTCGCCGTCCTCGACGACTCCGGAGAGCGAGTCCGCGGTGGCCTCCAGGGCCACGACGGGGCAGATGGCGGACTTGCCGGCGGCCTCGACCGCGGCGGGGTCCCAGCGCACGACGGCCTGTCCGCGCTGCACGGTGTCGCCCTTGCTGACGAGCAGCTCGAAGCCCTGCCCGTTGAGCTGGACGGTGTCGATGCCGAGGTGGGTGAGCACACCGTGCCCTTCGTCGTCGACGACGACGAAGGCGTGCGGATGCATGGAGACGACGACCCCGCTGATGGGGGAGACGGCCTCCGAAGGCTCACGTACGGGATCGATGGCGGTACCGGGACCGACCATCGCACCGGAGAAGACCGGGTCGGGAACTGCGGCGAGACCGATGGCGCGTCCGGCAAGCGGCGACGTCACGGTTGTCATGGGAAGCCTCCCAGGGGCGGAGATCGTGTGGCGCCGTCACTACCTGTCCTGGACGGCGTACTGTTCTGAAGCGTATGTCATAGGAAGTCCCGGTTCCGCACGAGACGTACCCGTTGGTCGGAGCTAGGGACTACCGGAAACGATTTGCCTCTACTGACGGTGGGATGTACTGTCGTACTCCTGCCTGACCCCAACGCGGCCTTGTGCCGCGGGTCGGCAGCACCAATCAAGCCAGATCCTAACCCCAGTGGTCTACACCTCTGCGTCCTCGCAGAGGGTGTGGTCTGAGGGGCCGGGAAAGCCTGGTAATGTTCAACCCCGCTGGGAACGGAAAGCGCGAATAGCGAATTCCTGCTCCAGCAGCCCGCTCCAGCGGGTGGCAGAAACGAAAATCGGATCTGCTAAGCTGGAAACGAAGGAAGCGCCCGGAGGGCCTGGAAACAGGAACGAAGGAAGCGTCCGCACCTTGAGAACTCAACAGCGTGCCAAAAATCAACGCCAGA
>NZ_JBVISK010000006.1:418917-645838 GCF_055575535.1 Streptomyces sp. NPDC034084 | reverse complement strand
CGCCGCTTCGCAAAAAAACTCCCCGAGGAACACCTCAGGCTGGCACGGCACAGCAGGGAGGGCACCAAGCCCGCTGCGGACCCGCCCACCCAGGCCCTAAAGGGGGCGGCGGCCCAGGAGCCAGGGTTCGACGACGCCGAGGCCGCGGACCGGGCGCTGCCACATCGGTTGGAGCGCGAAGCGGTACGTGGCGGCCTGGCGGCCCTCCTTCTCGGCGCGGGCCGCCTCCTCGGCCGCCTCCGCCTCCGAGGCGGGCGCCTCACCGGTCCTCGTCAGCTCCTCCGCCAGGGCGCCGTCGACGAGGACGGCGTCCTTCGGCGCTATCGAGGTGAGGCGGCTGGCCAGGTTCACGGTGGTGCCGAAGACGTCGCCCATCCGGGTCGTGACGGTGCCGAAGGCGATGCCGACGCGCAGCGCGGGCATCGTCTCGTCGTGGCTGAGGGTCTCGATGAGCCGGAGCGCGATCTCGGCTGCCGTGCCGGGGTCGTCGGCGCAGTACAGCACCTCGTCGCCGAGGGTCTTGATGAGCCGGCCGCCGTGCGCGGCGACGAGGTCGGCGCAGGTGGTCTCGAAGGCCTCGACGAGCTCGCCGAGCTCCTCCTCCTCCAGGCGGCGGGTGAGCCGGGTGAAGCCGACGAGGTCCGCGAAGCCGACGGCGAGCCTCCGGTCGACCATCTCCTCGTCGTCCGCGGCCTGCACGACCCGGCCGGTGGCGGCGGCGAGCTGTCGGCGCCACACGTAGATCAGGAACTCCTCCAGCTCGGGCAGGAGCAGCTCGACCAGCGGGTACGTGACCTCGGTGCGGGTCATGCCGGGCTCGGGAGGCTCGGTGAGGCCCTCCAGGAAGGAGTCGATCTGCCACTCGGCCAGCCGGGCGGTGGTCTGTCCGGTGGAGCGGGCGACCTGCACGGCCATCGGCTCGCTGAGCAGCCCCGCCTCCACGAGGCCGGCGAGCCGTCGCAGGGCGAGGACGTCGGCCTCGGTGAGCGCCTTGGCCTGGCCGATGTCGGCGAAGCCCATGGCGCGCCAGAAGCGGGAGGCGAGCTCCATGGAGACGCCGGCGGTGCGGGCGGCCTGGAAGGGGGTGTAGCGGCGGTCGGCCCCGAGGATGAGCTGTTCGAGGCGGATGGCGAGGGGGTCGTCGCTCGGCTCGGCCGTGTGGTCGACCTCGTGGTGGGGGGTGGGATACGTCGGCGGGTCGGCCGGCTCGGCCCCACCGTGCCCGTTCTCGTCGTCGACGGTCACCGGCCGCCTCCTGCCCGTTCCCTGCCGCTGCCCACTTGCCCTGCCGATCTGTCGCCGTGGATCGCGGTCCACGATACGACAGCTGTGCGCTGGGTCACGCCCCGACGGCTGCCGGACCGGTTCGTGCGGTCGCCGGCCCTCCGGGCCGACGGCCTGGAGGGCATAGCGCGTGGCGCCTCAGCTGCGGAGGTGGACGATGTCGCCCGCTCCCACCGCTTCCGTGCCGCCGCCCTCGGTGGCGACGACCAGGCGGCCGTCTCCGTCCAGCGCGACGGCCTCTCCCTCCAGCATGCGCTCGCCGGGCAGCTCGGCGCGCACGCGACGGCCCAGGGTGGCGCAGCCGGCCGCGTAGGCGTCCTGGAGGCCGGAGGCGGCGGGGTCGCCGTCGGCCCGCACCCAGTCGCCGTACCACTGGGCGAGGGAGCGCAGGACGGCCCGCAGGAGGGTGTCGCGGTCGGTGGAGACCGCGTCCGCCAGGAGGAGGGATCCGGCCCCGGGGACGGGCAGCTCGTCCTCACGGAGGGTGACGTTGATGCCGAGGCCGATGACGACGCCGTCGGCGCCGGCGCGCTCGGCGAGGATGCCGCCGGTCTTGCGTTCCTCGCCCGCGACGGAAACCAGCACGTCGTTGGGCCACTTGAGGGAGGTGTCGACGCCGGCGGCCTTCGCGAGGCCGGTGGCGGCGGCGACGCCGGTGAGCAGCGGGAGCCAGCCCCAGCGGTGGACGGGCACGTCCGGCTTGAGGAGGACGGAGAGGAAGATCCCGGAGCGGGCGGGCGCGCTCCAGGTGCGGTCGAGCCGGCCGCGCCCCGAGGTCTGCTCCTCGGCGACGAGCACCGCGCCTTCGGGCAGTTCGTCGGCGCGGGCGGCGAGGTCGCTGTTGGTGGAGCCGGTGGTGGTGACCACGTCGAGCGAGGTCCACAAGCCGTCGGGGAGGACGAGGGCCCGGCGCAGTGCGGGCGCGTTCAGCGGGGGCCGGTCGAGGTCGGACCAGGGTCCGCCGGAGCCTTGAGAGGACGTCATGCAAGCCAGACTAGGTGTGGCAAAGACCGCAGTGCCGAACCGTATCGCCGTCGATACGCTACGGGTCAGTAGGGCATGAGTAGCCCATTCGTAGTCAACGAACCCCCCGTGACCAGGCAGGGAGCCGCATCCCGATGTCCGAGCCGGCAGAGCAGTACGAGATCGACATTCACACGACCGCGGGCAAGATCGCGGACCTCAAGCGCCGTATCGACGAGGCCACGCACGCCGGCTCGGAGCGGGCGGTGGAGAAGCAGCACGCGAAGGGCAAACTGACCGCGCGCGAGCGGATCGCCCTGCTGCTCGACGAAGGGTCGTTCGTGGAGCTGGACGAGCTGGCCAGGCACCGCTCGACCAGCTTCGGCCTGGAGAAGAACCGGCCGTACGGTGACGGTGTCGTCACCGGCTACGGCACGGTGGACGGCCGCCCGGTCGCCGTGTTCTCGCAGGACTTCACGGTCTTCGGCGGCGCGCTGGGCGAGACGTACGGCCAGAAGATCATCAAGGTGATGGACTTCGCGCTGAAGACGGGCTGCCCGGTCATCGGCATCAACGACTCCGGCGGCGCCCGCATCCAGGAGGGTGTGAGCGCGCTCGGCATGTACGGCGAGATCTTCCGCCGCAACACCCACGCCTCCGGGGTGATCCCCCAGATCTCCCTGGTCGTCGGCCCCTGCGCGGGCGGCGCGGTGTACTCGCCCGCGATCACCGACTTCACGGTGATGGTGGACCAGACCTCGCACATGTTCATCACGGGCCCCGACGTCATCAAGACGGTGACCGGCGAGGACGTGGGCTTCGAGGAGCTGGGCGGTGCCCGGACGCACAACGCGACCTCGGGCGTGGCGCACCACATGGCGGGTGACGAGAAGGACGCCATCGAGTACGTGAAGTCCCTCCTGTCGTACCTTCCGTCGAACAACCTCTCCGAGCCGCCGGCCTTCCCGGAGGTCGCGGAGACCGAGGTGTCGGACGAGGACCGCGAGCTGGACACGCTGATCCCGGACTCGGCGAACCAGCCGTACGACATGCACCGGATCATCGAGCACGTCCTGGACGACGGCGAGTTCCTGGAGACGCAGGCGCTGTTCGCGCCGAACATCGTGACCGGTTTCGGCCGGGTCGAGGGTTTCCCGGTGGGCGTGGTCGCGAACCAGCCGATGCAGTTCGCGGGCTGCCTGGACATCGACGCGTCGGAGAAGGCCGCGCGGTTCGTCCGGACGTGCGACGCCTTCAACATCCCGGTCCTGACCTTCGTGGACGTGCCCGGTTTCCTGCCGGGTGTGGACCAGGAGTACGGCGGCATCATCCGGCGCGGCGCGAAGCTGATCTACGCGTACGCGGAGGCGACGGTCCCGCTGATCACGGTCATCACCCGGAAGGCCTTCGGCGGCGCGTACGACGTCATGGGCTCCAAGCACCTGGGCGCCGACCTGAACCTGGCGTGGCCGACGGCGCAGATCGCGGTCATGGGCGCGCAGGGCGCGGTCAACATCCTGCACCGCAGGACGATCGCCGAGGCGGAGGATCAGGAGGCCGAGCGGGCGCGGCTGATGCGGGAGTACGAGGACGCCCTGCTCAACCCGTACACGGCGGCCGAGCGCGGGTACATCGACGGCGTGATCCTGCCGTCGGACACGCGCCCGCAGATCGTGAAGGGCCTGCGTCAGCTCCGTACGAAGCGGGAATCCCTGCCTCCGAAGAAGCACGGCAACATTCCGCTCTAGACCCTCCGGACCCCTCAAGGAGCCGACATGATCAAGGTCGTACGAGGCAACCCGACCCCGGAGGAGCTGGCCGCCGCACTGGCGGTCGTCCAAGCCCGGGCCGCGGCCACGGCGGCGGCGTCCGCCGAGGCGGGCGG
Source organism: Streptomyces sp. NPDC034084 (assembly GCF_055575535.1). Classification (NCBI taxonomy): domain Bacteria; kingdom Bacillati; phylum Actinomycetota; class Actinomycetes; order Kitasatosporales; family Streptomycetaceae; genus Streptomyces; species Streptomyces sp. NPDC034084. The sequence goes on along the minus strand of NZ_JBVISK010000006.1, from coordinate 641,706 downwards.
CCCGGCGGTGCCGGAGGGGTGGTCGGATCCCTCCCGTATCGCACGGGCGGTGCGGCAGCGGCCGGGCCCGCGGGCCTGGGCGCGGTCGTACTGGCCCGTGTAGCCGTGGCGTGACGTGGAGGCCGGACCCCGTGTGCGGGGGGTCCGGCCTTTCGCGTACCGCGGCACAGGTCTCCGGCGTCACGTACGGCGGAGGAAGAGGCCGGAGAGTACGGCTCCGGCGGCAACGATCGCGGCGTTGACGAGGACCGCGAGGCCGATGCCGTCGAGGAGCACGGGCACGGTGACGACGACGGCGCTCATGATCGGGGTGCCCATGGTGATGCCGATCTGCTGGGTCATGGTCGCGAGGCCGGTCGCCATGCCCTGCTCGCCGTCGGGGATGCCCGAGGTGGCGGTGACCATGAAGCCGACGATCGCGAGCATGTTGCCGACGCCGCCGGCGAAGGTGGCGGCGAGCAGCAGCGCGAGGCTGGAGCGGTCGTCGCCGAGCCCGAACAGGGCGACGGTGGCGAGGGCCTGGAGGAGTCCGCCGGAGACCAGGGCGGCACGGGCGCCGAAGCGGCCGATGAAGCGGGAGGCGGCCACGCCGCCGATGATCGTGCCGGCGCCGAGGACGCCGAAGGAGAGTCCGGCGGCGAGCGGGGAGAAGCCCAGGACGTCCTGGAGGTACAGGGTCATCAGGAAGACCAGCGAGGTCTCGGTGACGAAGGCGACGAGCCCGGCGAGGTTGCCCCAGACGACCGTGCGGCGCTTCAGGACGTGGATCGGGACGAGGGGCGAGGCGGCGCGCCGTTCGACGAGGACGAAGGCGGCGAGGAGCGCGGCGCCGACGGCGAGGGCGGTGAGCGCGGTGGGGTCGGTCCAGCCGTGCTCGCCGGTGACGGTCAGGCCGTAGACGAGGGCGAGGAGTCCACCGGTGACGGTGATCGCACCGGGCACGTCGAGGCGCGGGCGGACGGCCGGGCGGCTCTCCTGGAGGACGGCGGGGGCGACGAGGAGGACGGCGAGGGCCACCGGGACGTTGACGAAGAAGGCCCAGCGCCAGGAGAGCAGGTCGGTGAGGACGCCGCCGAGGATCGCGCCGGTGGTGAAGCCCGCGGACATCAGGGCGCCGTTAAGGCCGAGCGCCTTGGCCCGCAGCGGGCCCTCGGGGAAGGACGCGGTGAGCAGGGAGAGGCCGGCGGGGGTGACGGCGGCGGTGGCGAGGCCCTGGGCGACCCGGGCGGCCATCAGCATCTCGGGGCCGGTGGCGAGGCCGCCGACGAGGGAGGAGATCCCGAGGACGGCCATGCCGCCGAGGAAGAGGCGGCGGCGGCCGATCAGGTCGGCGACGCGCCCGAAGAGGAGGGTGAATCCGGCGGCCGCGAGGGCGAAGGCGGTGGCGATCCACTGGAGGCCGCCGAGGGTGAAGCCGAGTCCCTGGCCGATGACGGGCAGGGCGACGTTCAGGATCGAGAAGTCGACGGCCAGCATGAACTGGGCGAGGAGGAGGACGACGAGGACGAGCCGCATCCGTCCGGTCATCCGGGCTTCCGCCCGGTCCGTGGGCGGGGCGGTGGACGTGGGGACATCGAGGGCGACCATGCGACGGAGCTCCTTAATGGGAGACTGGTTCCGTTAAGATGTCCCGTACCGTAGCAGAATCGAGGGCGTTAATGGAACAGGAGACCCGTTTGACTGAGAGCCGACCGGCCTCGCCCGGCACCACGCGCCCCGGCGGCCGCACCGCGAAGGTCCGCAGGGCGGTCCTCGACGCCACCCTGGAGACCCTCGCCGACACCGGCTTCCACGCCCTGAACATGGACCGGATCGCCGCGGGCGCGGGCGTCGGCAAGACCACCGTCTACCGCCGCTGGGGCTCCCCCGTCGGCCTGGTCACCGACCTGCTGCACGACATGGCCGAGCAGTCGCTCCCCGCCTCCGACACCGGCAGCCTCGCGGGCGACCTGCGGGCCAACGCCGAGCTCGTCCGGGCCACCCTCGTGGACGCCCGGATGGGCGCCGTCTTCCGCGCGGTCATCGCCGCGGCGGCCTGCGACGAGGAGTGCGCCCGTGCCCTCGCCGACTTCTACCGGACCCGGCTCGCCGAATGGGCCCCGGTCGTCGTCAAGGGCGCGGCGCGGGGCGAGATCCCGGCGGGGACGGACCCCGTCGAGCTCCTCCGCGCCGTCTCCGCGCCGCTCTACTACCGCTTCGCGGTCACCCGGGAGGAGCTCGACGCGGCCGTGGCGGAACGGGCGGTGACCGCGGCGCTCGCGGCGGCGCGGGACGGGGTGTTCGTACGGGACGGGGCCCGCGAATAGTCCTTCCGCACCGGTGCGGCTGAGTATCCGTACTCAGGCGCACCGGCCGCCCCGGCAGCAGGATCGGGACCATGCTGTGGTCGGACCCGGAGAACAAGCCGCCGAAGTTCCTCCGCGAGATGCAGGCGCTGATCAGCCGTACGGGTGTACTGCTCGCGGTGGCCGCGGTCCTGGCCGTCCTCCTGACCGGCACACGCTGAAGGCCACCGGCGGCGGGCGGGCCCGATTACGCTGCCCCCATGACTGCTGATCCGCGCCGTGTCGTGCTCGCCTCCGCCTCCCCCGCCCGGCTCGGTCTGCTCAGGCAGGCCGGACTCGCTCCCGAGGTGATCGTGAGCGGCGTCGACGAGGACAAGGTCCACGCCCCGACCCCGGCCGAACTCGCGCTCACCCTCGCCGAGGCGAAGGCCGCTCACGTCGCCGCCCGGCCCGAGGCGTTCGGCGCGCTCGTCATCGGCTGCGACTCGGTCCTGGAACTCGACAAGCAGGCCCTCGGCAAGCCGGCCGACGCCGAGGAGGCCACCGCCCGCTGGAAGGCGATGCGGGGCAGGGTCGGCATCCTCCAGACCGGCCACTGCGTCTACGACACGACCGCCAAGCGCTACGAGTCGGCGACGGCCTCCACCGTCGTCCGCTTCGGCGAGCCGACGGACGAGGAGATCGCCGCGTACGTGGCGAGCGGCGAACCGCTCCACGTGGCGGGCGCGTTCACCCTGGACGGCCGCTCCGCCCCGTTCATCGACGGCATCGACGGCGACCCGGGCAATGTGATCGGGCTGTCCCTGCCGCTCCTGCGCCGGCTCCTGCGCAAGCTGGACGTCGAGATCACCGACCTCTGGGCCTGAGGTCAGCCGGTGGCCGGCGCCTCCCCGGGGGCGCCGGCGCCCTTCGCGTACTCCTTGCCGTACGCCACCAGGGTGAGGACGACCAGCCCGAGCACGGTCACCAGGAAGGCGAAGGCGGTCCAGCCGAGCAGGCCGACGGCGACCGCGCCCAGGACGCCGTGGACGATCGCGCAGCCGATGAGGAGCGCCCGGCCGAAGCGGCCGGGGCGGCGGTCGCGGACGCCGGCGAGAAGGGCGACGAGGGCGCAGAACACGAGGGCGACCCCGGAGACGATGCCCAGCCCCCAGGTGCCGGTGACCATCGCGTCGGGGTCCATGCCGTCGAGGGACATCGACTGGGCCTCCAGGAAGCCCGCCATGACGGCGTTGATCGCGACGATGCCGGGCGCTTCGAGGAAGAGCACCGCGGCCGTCACGAGCGCTATCGGTCTGCGGGCCACCTCGGCCACCCCCTGGATTCGCCTGTTACCGACAGTACGATCGACAGCGCGAAGGCTACTGGCCGGTAAACCCCTGGACAAGAGTCCGCGCACGGCGGCCGACGGCGGGCCGCGGGGCAAAGAATCGTTGCGCCATTCGTAGGGACTCCACAAAGAAACCCGAACGGCCCCTGGCCGCCCGAACAGAGACCTGCGCCACACCTCAGAGCTACTGTGCCGTAAAGGAACCCTGCGTACCGTGGTGCGACAAGGGAATTCACGACCCGAGCGCGCCCGGGGTCACGCTCCGTGTGGGCAAGCTCACCACTGGGGACGGGTCGAAAGGCCGTGTCGGCAGTCCCTAAACTCAGCTTGTTTCAAGGAGGGAGCCATCGTGCGCAAGGTGCTCATCGCCAACCGTGGCGAAATCGCTGTCCGTGTGGCCCGGGCGTGCCGGGACGCGGGTATCGACAGCGTGGCCGTGTACGCCGAGCCGGACCGGGATGCCCTGCATGTCCGGGCGGCCGACGAGGCGTTCGCCCTGGGCGGTGACACTCCGGCCACCAGCTACCTGGACATCGCCAAGGTCCTGCAGGCCGCGAAGGACTCGGGCGCGGACGCGGTCCACCCGGGTTACGGGTTCCTCTCCGAGAACGCGGAGTTCGCGCAGGCGGTCCTGGACGCCGGTCTGACGTGGATCGGTCCGCCGCCGCAGGCGATCCGCGACCTCGGTGACAAGGTGGCCGCCCGTCACATCGCCCAGCGCGCCGGAGCCCCGCTCGTCGCGGGCACCCCGGACCCGGTGTCGGGTGCGGAGGAGGTCGTGGCCTTCGCCCAGGAGCACGGTCTGCCGATCGCCATCAAGGCGGCCTTCGGCGGCGGCGGGCGCGGCCTGAAGGTCGCCCGCACGCTCGAAGAGGTGCCGGAGCTGTACGACTCCGCCGTCCGCGAGGCCGTCGCGGCCTTCGGCCGGGGCGAGTGCTTCGTCGAGCGCTACCTCGACAAGCCGCGTCACGTCGAGACCCAGTGCCTGGCGGACACCCACGGGAACGTGGTCGTGGTCTCCACCCGTGACTGCTCGCTCCAGCGCCGCCACCAGAAGCTGGTCGAGGAGGCGCCCGCGCCGTTCCTGACCGAGGCGCAGAACGCGCAGCTGTACGCGGCGTCGAAGGCGATCCTGAAGGAGGCCGGCTACGTCGGCGCCGGCACGGTCGAGTTCCTCGTCGGTGCCGACGGCACGATCTCGTTCCTCGAGGTCAACACGCGTCTGCAGGTCGAGCACCCGGTGACCGAGGAGGTCACGGGCATCGACCTGGTCCGCGAGATGTTCCGCATCGCCGACGGCGAGGAGCTCGGCTACGGCGACCCGGAGATCCGGGGTCACTCCTTCGAGTTCCGTATCAACGGCGAGGACCCGGGCCGCAACTTCCTGCCCGCCCCCGGCACGGTCACCCTCTTCGCCCCGCCGAGCGGCCCGGGTGTCCGGCTCGACGCGGGCGTGGAGTCCGGCTCGGTGATCGGCCCGGCGTGGGACTCGCTCCTCGCCAAGCTGATCGTCTCCGGCGCCACCCGTGAGCAGGCCCTCCAGCGTGCGGCGCGCGCCCTCGCCGAGTTCAAGGTCGAGGGCATGGCGACGGCGATCCCGTTCCACCAGGCCGTCGTGGTCGACCCGGACTTCACCGCCGACCCGTTCCGGATCCACACGCGGTGGATCGAGACGGAGTTCGTCAACGAGATCAAGCCCTTCACCCCGGCCGGCTCGGAGGCGGACGAGGACGAGTCGGGCCGCGAGACGATCGTCGTCGAGGTCGGCGGCAAGCGCCTCGAGGTCTCCCTGCCGTCCTCCCTCGGCATGTCGCTGGCGCGGACGGGCCTGGCGGCCGGTGCGAAGCCGAAGCGGCGCGCGGCGAAGAAGTCCGGCCCGACGGCTTCCGGTGACACCCTCGCCTCCCCGATGCAGGGGACGATCGTGAAGGTCGCGGTCGAGGAGGGCCAGGAGGTCAAGGAGGGCGATCTGATCGTCGTCCTGGAGGCCATGAAGATGGAGCAGCCCCTCAACGCCCACCGCTCCGGCACCATCAAGGGCCTGAGCGCCGAGGTCGGCGCCTCCGTCACCTCCGGTGCCACCATCTGCGACATCAAGGACTGACGTCCGCAGTACGGTACGAAGGGCCCGCAGGCAGCCGCCTGCGGGCCCTTCGTCGAGGGGAGCCCATTCGCACATGCGCGCCGACGCACGTCGCAACCACGAGCGACTTCTCATCGAAGCCCGCGCCGCCTTCGCGGAACAGGGCGCGGACGCGCCCCTGGAGGAGGTCGCGCGCCGCGCGGGCGTGGGGATCGGCACGCTCTACCGGCACTTCCCCACCCGGGCCGACCTGCTGAACGCGGTCTTCCAGGAGGCCCTGGCCGAACTGCTCGACCGCTCGCGGGAGCTGGCCGGGGCGGACGCGCCGTGCCGGGCGCTCGTGGAGTGGCTGCGGGCCCTGATCGCCCACGCGGGCGAGTACCGGGGGCTGGCGCACGCGCTGATGTCCGCCTCCTACGACCGGAGCTCGGCCCTGGCGCGGTGCAGCGATCCGCTGCGCACGGCGGGCGAGCGGCTGCTCGAACGGGCCCAGCAGGCGGGGCAGGTGCGCGCCGACGTGTCGATCGGCGATCTGATGCAGCTGACCAACGCGATCGCGCTGGCGGCGGAACAGTGCCCGGAGGACGCGGAGCTGGCGGACCGTCTGCTCGCGCTGACGCTTCGGGGACTCAAGGGCTGAAGCGGTGAGGCTGCTCGGCGGGGGACCCCTGGGGGAGGGTCCCTCAGGGGATGTTCAGCGGCGGCGCATGTCCGCGACGCGGGCCGTGCGCTCCAGCGTCTCCGCTGCCATCGCGCCGCCCGGTCCCCGGAACTGACCGGCCGCCATCCGTCCGCGCTGGACGGGGAGCGGCATGTCACGGCGGGGCCGGACGCCCGGGGGGAGCTGCTCACCGCCGGAGGGGCCGGTGGCCGCGCCCGTGCCGGCGACGGCGATCTGCACGCCCTGGTCGGCCAGGGCCTGGAGCTCGGTGGCGGCCCGCTCGTCGTGGGCGGGGGGCTCGTCGGTCACCAGGCGGGTGATGACGTCCGTCGGCACCGTCTGGAACATGGTGTCGGAGCCGAGCTTGGTGTGATCGGCCAGGACGACGACCTCGGCCGCCGCCTGCACGAGTGCCCGGTCCACGCTCGCGGAGAGCATGTTGGACGTGGACAGGCCGCGCTCGGCGGTCAGGCCGCTCCCGGAGAGGAAGGCCCGGGAGACCCGGAGCCCCTGGAGCGACTGCTCGGCCCCGCTGCCCACGAGGGCGTAGTTGGAGCCGCGCAGGGTGCCGCCGGTCATGACGACCTCGACCCGGTTGGCGTGGGCGAGGGCTTGGGCGACGAGCAGGGAGTTGGTGACGACGGTCAGTCCGGGCACGCGGGCGAGCCGGCGGGCCAGTTCCTGCGTGGTCGTCCCGGCGCCGACGACGATGGCCTCGCCTTCCTCGACGAGGCTCGCGGCGACGTCGGCGATGGCCGTCTTCTCCGCTGTGGCGAGATGGGATTTCTGCGGGAAGCCGGATTCTCGCGTGAATCCGCCCGGCAACACCGCACCGCCGTGACGGCGGTCGAGGAGTCCTTCTGCCTCAAGGGCCCGTACGTCTCTCCGTACGGTCACTTCAGAGGTCTGGACGACGCGGGCGAGCTCGCGGAGCGACACGGCCCCATTGGCTCGCACCATTTCGAGGATCAACTGGCGACGTTCTGCAGCGAACACGAAACTGACAGTAACGTGACCGGCCGATGGTTTTCAGCAGTATGCGCCGAATTGCAGAAGATGCCCATGGACGGGGCCTCCAAGTGGTATGGGAGACCCCGCCGTTGATCCGTTCCGCGTCAGGGCTATGCCCCGGCTTGCCGGGGGTTGTCCGAGTCGGCGAACCGTTCCCGCAGGCGGGAGCCGGTCGGGGGCGGGCCGGAGCCGGGCCGGAGCGGGGTGTTACGCCTCGCCCGAGGTCTTTCGGGTCTGCAACTGCCGTGCCACTTCCGCGATCGAGCCCGACAGGGAGGGGTACACGGTGAAAGCATTTGCGATCTGTTCGACCGTCAGATTGTTGTCGACCGCGATCGAGATCGGATGGATCAGCTCGCTCGCCTTCGGCGCGACGACACAGCCGCCGACGACGATGCCGGTGCCCGGACGGCAGAAGATCTTCACGAAGCCGTCCCGGATGCCCTGCATCTTCGCGCGGGGGTTGCGCAGCAGCGGCAGCTTGACGACCTTGGCGTCGATCTTGCCCGCGTCCACATCGGCCTGGGTGTAGCCGACGGTGGCGATCTCGGGGTCGGTGAAGACGTTCGACGAGACCGTCTTGAGGTTGAGCGGTGCCACCGCGTCGCCGAGGAAGTGGTACATCGCGATCCGGCCCTGCATGGCGGCGACCGAGGCGAGCGCGAAGACGCCCGTGACGTCACCGGCCGCGTAGACGCCGGGGGCGCTCGTACGGGAGACCCTGTCGGTCCAGATGTGACCGGAGTCCTTCAACCGGACCCCCGCCTCCTCCAGACCCATCCCGGCCGAGTTCGGGATCGCGCCGACCGCCATCAGGCAGTGGGTGCCGGAGATGACCCGGCCGTCCGCGAGGGTGACCTCCACCCGGTCGCCGACCCGCTTGGCGGACTCGGCGCGGGAGCGGGCCATCACGTTCATGCCGCGGCGCCGGAAGACGTCCTCCAGGACGGCGGCGGCGTCCGGGTCCTCGCCGGGGAGGACCCGGTCGCGGGAGGAGACCAGGGTGACCCGGGAGCCGAGCGCCTGGTAGGCGCCGGCGAACTCGGCGCCGGTGACGCCGGAGCCGACCACGATGAGCTCCTCGGGGAGCTCCTTGAGGTCGTAGACCTGCGTCCAGTTCAGGATGCGCTCGCCGTCCGGCTTGGCGTCGGGCAGCTCGCGCGGGTGGCCGCCCGTCGCGATCAGCACCGCGTCGGCGGTCAGCGTCTCCTCGGTGCCGTCGGCGGCGGTGACGATCACCTGGCGGGAGCCGTCCACGGCCTGCCGGCCGGAGAGCCGGCCGCGGCCGCGCAGGACCCGGGCGCCGGCCCGGGTGACGGAGGCGGTGATGTCGTGGGACTGGGCGAGCGCGAGGCGCTTGACCCGTCGGTTGACCTTGCCGAGGTCCACACCGACGACACGGGCGGCCTGCTCGATGTGCGGGGTGTCGTCCGCGACGATGATGCCCAGTTCCTCGTAGGAGGAGTCGAAGGTGGTCATCACCTCGGCGGTGGCGATCAGGGTCTTGGAGGGGACGCAGTCGGTCAGGACGGACGCGCCGCCGAGGCCGTCGGTGTCGACGACGGTCACCTCCGCGCCGAGTTGGGCGCCCACCAGGGCCGCCTCGTATCCGCCGGGTCCGCCGCCGATGATCACGATCCGGGTCACTGGGATCTACGCCTCGCGCTCTCGTTCTGCCGGGGGGTCCCCCCGCTGGGATGCAGTGCGTACGCCATTGTCCCGCACGCTTCAAGTGCGTAGCCCATTCTCCCGCACTCACGGCGCGGCCTCGCGCCGGGGCCTCCGAAGGGGTGCGGACCCGCCCGCGCGGGCCCCCGCACCGCCTCACCTCGGTGTTCACCGGACATCCCGCCCCCTCCCGTACCCTCGGTCCCATGTCGCTCTACGCCGCTTTCGCCGGCAACCTCGACGCGCGGCTGATGAGCCGCCGCGCACCGCACTCCCCGCTGCGCGGCACCGGCTGGCTGAACGGCTGGCGGCTCACCTTCGGCGGAGAGCAGATGGGGTGGGAGGGAGCGCTGGCCACGATCGTGGAGGCCCCCCGCTCCCAGGTCTTCGTGGCGCTGTACGACGTCGCGCCGATGGACGAGGACTCCCTGGACCGCTGGGAGGGCGTGGGCCTGGACATCTACCGGCGGATGCGGGTGCGGGTGCACACCCTGGACGGCGAGGAGCCGGCCTGGGTGTACGTCCTCAACGCGTACGAGGGCGGGCTGCCGTCCGCCCGGTACCTGGGCGAGGTCGCCGACGCGGCCGAGTCGGCGGGCGCGCCGCACGACTACGTGATGGAGTTGCGCAAGCGCCCCTGTTGATCCCGACCGGGCCGCCGGAATCCCCCGTTCGTCGGAAACGACAAGACAACGATCGCATGTCCGTCAGCATCGTCATCTACGCGCGTAGGAATTCTCCGGCTACGCTGCTTCGCGTACCAAATCCGTCCGGGGTTCCCCTCGGACCCCCCTCCCCGAGGCGAGAGAGTCAGTGAACGCAACTGCCACCCCGTACGAGGCCGCCGAGGCCGCTGCCGCCCGTCTTCGCGAGCTGACCGGTGTCGAGAACCACGACGTCGCCCTGGTCATGGGCTCCGGCTGGGCGCCCGCCGTCGACGCCCTCGGCGCCCCCGAGGCCGAGTTCCCGGTGACCGAGCTCCCCGGCTTCCCGCCGCCGGTCGTCGAGGGCCACGGCGGCAAGGTCCGCTCGTACAAGATCGGTGAGAAGCGCGCCCTCGTCTTCCTCGGCCGCACCCACTTCTACGAGGGCCGGGGCGTCGCCTCCGTCGCCCACGGCGTCCGCACCGCCGTCGCCGCCGGCTGCAAGACCGTCGTCCTCACCAACGGCTGCGGCGGCCTCCGCGAGGGCATGCGCCCCGGCCAGCCGGTCCTCATCAGCGACCACATCAACCTGACGGCCGCCTCCCCGATCGTCGGCGCCAACTTCGTGGACCTGACGGACCTGTACTCGCCGCGTCTGCGCGCGCTGTGCAAGGAGGTCGACGAGACGCTGGAGGAGGGCGTGTACGTCCAGTTCCCCGGCCCGCACTACGAGACCCCGGCCGAGATCAACATGGTCCGCGTCATGGGCGGCGACCTGGTCGGCATGTCCACCGTCCTGGAGGCCATCGCGGCCCGCGAGGCCGGCGCCGAGGTCCTCGGCATCTCGCTCGTCACGAACCTGGCGGCCGGGCTCTCGGGCGAGCCGCTGAACCACGAGGAGGTGCTCCAGGCGGGGCGCGACTCGGCGGCGCGGATGGGTGAGCTGCTGACGCGGGTGCTGGACCGGATCTGACGGTCTCGGCGGGTGCGGGGCAGCCGCGCGGGGCATCCTCCGCCGCCCTCCGGTTACGGGAAGGGGCGGGGTGGGGAAAGGCTCCGCGCGGCGGTCCACCCGCCCGCGCCCGCCCGCCCACCCCGCCCGCAACCACCCCGTCCCACCCCGAAAGGCACACCGTGACGCAGGACGACCTCCTCACCCGGGCCCATGCCTGGCTCGCCGAGGACCCCGACAGTGAGACCCGCGAGGAGCTCGCGCAGCTCATCGAGGGCGGCGCGAGCGACGAGCTCGCCGCCCGTTTCAGCGGCACGCTGCAGTTCGGCACCGCCGGGCTCCGCGGTGAGCTCGGCGCCGGGCCCATGCGGATGAACCGCTCGGTCGTCATCCGGGCCGCCGCCGGCCTCGCCGCTTACCTCAGGGCGAAGGGCCAGGACGGCGGGCTCGTCGTCATCGGCTACGACGCCCGCTACAAGTCGGCCGACTTCGCCCGGGACACCGCCGCCGTGATGACCGGCGCCGGGCTGCGCGCCGCGCTCCTCCCCCGCCCGCTGCCGACGCCCGTCCTCGCGTACGCCATAAGGCATCTGGGCGCCGTCGCCGGTGTCGAGGTGACCGCGAGCCACAACCCGCCGCGCGACAACGGCTACAAGGTCTACCTGGGCGACGGCTCGCAGATCGTGCCGCCGGCCGACGCGGAGATCGCCGCCGAGATCGCCGCGATCCGCTCCCTCGAAGACGTCCCCCGCCCTGCGGAGGGCTGGGAGACCCTCGGCGACGAGGTCCTGGCGGCCTACCTGGAGCGTACGGACGCCGTCCTGACCCCCGGCTCCCCCCGGACCGCGCGGACCGTCTACACGGCCATGCACGGCGTCGGCAAGGAGGTCCTGACGGCGGCGTTCGACCGGGCCGGCTTCCCGCCGCCCGCGCTCGTCGCCGAGCAGGCCGACCCGGACCCGGCCTTCCCGACGGTCGCCTTCCCGAACCCCGAGGAGCCGGGCGCCATGGACCTGGCGTTCGAGGCCGCCCGGGCCGTGGACCCCGACCTCGTCATCGCGAACGACCCGGACGCCGACCGCTGCGCCGTGGCCGTGCCGGACGCGGGCGTCGAGGGCGGCTGGCGGATGCTGCGCGGTGACGAGGTCGGCGCGCTGCTGGCCGCGCACCTCGTGCGCAAGGGCGCCACCGGTGTGTTCGCCGAGTCGATCGTGTCGTCCTCGCTGCTCGGCCGCATCGCCGACGCGGCGGGCGTCGGATACGAGGAGACGCTGACGGGCTTCAAGTGGATCGCCCGCGTCGAGGGCCTGCGGTACGGCTACGAGGAGGCGCTCGGCTACTGCGTCGACCCGGAGGGCGTGCGCGACAAGGACGGCATCACGGCGGCGCTGCTCGTCACCGAGCTGGCCTCGGTGCTCAAGGAGCAGGGCCGTACGCTCACCGACCTGCTCGACGACCTGGCGGTGGAGCACGGGCTGCACGCCACCGACCAGCTGTCGGTACGGGTCGAGGACCTGGGGATCATCGCGAACGCGATGGCCGCGCTGCGCGAGCGGCCGCCGGTCTCCCTCGCCGGTCTGACGGTCGTCTCGGCCGAGGACCTGACGAAGGGCACGGAGTCGCTGCCGCCGACGGACGGTCTGCGCTACCACCTGGAGGGCGCCTACAAGGCCCGGGTGATCGTCCGCCCGTCCGGCACCGAGCCCAAGCTCAAGTGCTACCTGGAGGTCGTCGTCCCGGTCGGCGACGCGAGCCGACTGACCGCGGCCCGCGCGACGGGCGCGGAGCTGCTCGCCGCGATCAAGCGGGACCTGTCCGAGGCCGCGGGGCTCTGACGCACCGTCCCCGAGGGCCCGTACGGAAGCGATTCCGTACGGGCCCTCGCCCGTCCGGGTGAACCCCGTACGGCACGTGCCGTAAGGCGTGGGCCGGAGGCCGGGGACGCGCGCCAGGGTGGCCCGGTGTCCGTCACCCGCACGCCGTACGTCCCCGCCCCCCGTACCGCCGCGCCCGAGGCAGTGGAAGGCGGCGCGCTGCGGCACGCGGCCCCGGCGCTGCTCGGTTTCCTGGCGGTACGGCTCCTGGGGCTCGCGGTGCTCGCCCGCTGGGCGCACCTGAAGGGGCACGGTCTGTGGCCGCTGCTCGCCCGCACATGGGACTCGCTCTGGTACCTGGACATCGCCGGGCACGGCTACACGGCCCAGCCGTCCTACCCCCGGAACCTGGCCTTCTTCCCGCTCTTCCCCGGGCTCGTCCGGGTGCTCTCGGCGGTCTTCCCGGGCTCTCGCGCCTCGGTCGCGCTCGGCCTCGCCGTGGCGTGCTCGCTGGTGGCCGCCTGGGGGGTGTTCGCGGTCGGCGACCGGCTGCACGGGCGCCGGACCGGTACCGTCCTCGCGGTCCTGTGGGGCGCCTCGCCGGTGGCCGCGGTGGAGTGGATGGGGTACACGGAGTCGCTGTTCACGGCGCTCGCCGCCTGGGCGCTGTACGCGGTGCTCGGCGGGCGCTGGACGTGGGCGGCCGGGCTCGCGGTGGCCGCCGGGCTGACCCGCCCGACCGGGTTCGCCGTCGCGGCGGCGGTCTGCGTGACGGCGCTGGTCGCCGCCCGGCGCGAACGGCGGGCCCTGGCGGCCGCCCTGACGGCGCCGCTGGGCTGGCTCGGATACGTGGGGTGGGTGGGCCTGGTCCGGGAGCGGTGGGACGGCTACTTCGAGGTGCAGCGGTACTGGGGGAACCAGTGGGACGGGGGCGCGGTGACGCTGCGGGCGCTGCGGCGGTACCTGGTCCACAGCCCGTCGCCGTCGTTCTTCCTGGCCGTCGTCTCGGGGGTGCTGCTGCTGTCGGCCGCGCTCTATCTGTGCTCGCTCGCCGACCGGCAGCCACTGCCGCTGCTCGTCTTCACGGGGGTGCTGCTGCTCGTGGTCCTCGGCAGCGGCGGCGTCTGGTTCCCGCGCGCCCGCTTCCTGCTCCCGGGCTTCCCGCTGCTGCTTCCGCTCGCGGTGGGCATCGCCCGCGCCCGCCGGCACGTCGCCGCCCTCGTCCTCACGGGGGCGGCGCTCACCTCGGCGTGGCTGGGCGGCCACATGCTGCTCGTGTGGACCGGGGCCCCGTAGGTCAGCCCGTCGCGAGCAGGATCACGAGCAGCAGCAGCCCGGCGAGCGCGGGGCCGACGATCTCGTACGCCCAGCGCACCCGCGGCTCGCCCTGCGCGCCCGGGGTCCCGGCCCGCAGCTCGGCGAGCTCGCGCAGGTCGGCGACGGTCTTGTCGCTGGGCGCGATCCGGGAGGCGCTGTCCCGTACGTCGGCGGTGACGGAGGTACGGCCGAGCGGATCGTCCTGGGAGGCGCGGGCGGCGCTCCGGGCGGCCTTCTTGCGCTGGCGCAGCGACACGGGGATCGCCCACAGCTGGTACTTGGCGCCCTGCTGTGTGAAGACCTCACTGGAGTAGCCGGCGCGGACGTCGGCGACCGCGGCCCAGGGCAGCACGATCGACCGGAACGGGTTGCGGATCCGGAGCCGGTCGTCGTCGGCGTACACGGCGGGCCGGATCGTGAAGGCGACGATCAGCGGGACGGCGAGCACGAGGCCCGCGAGCGCGATCCAGGGGGAGCGGCCCTCGCCGCGGATCATCGCGTCACCGGCGAAGAGGGCCGCGAGGGTCAGCAGGAAGACCCCGCCGGCGATCCCGAGGGGCGAGCGGAAGACCTTGTCGGGCGCCGCGGAGGGCTGCGTGTCGGGCGCCTGTCCGGCGGAGGCCGGCGCTCCGGGGGTCAGCCCGGCCGAGGCCCGCCCTTCGGAGGTCTGCCCTTCGGACGGCTGCTCGGGGGTCGACTCGCGGCTCGGCTCGTGGCTGGGCTCGGGGGTCGGCTCGGGGGTCGTCATGCCGCCGATTGTGCCTCAGCGGCCGGGGTGGGGGCTCAGGCGGCCCGCGCCGCCACGAGATCGGCCCGCACGAGGATGTTTCTCGTATGGGGCGGGGCCCGCACCACGTCACGGGCACGTGACAGCCGTCACCGGACCCGTCGCTCCCGTGTGACCTCGCGCTCTGTGGAACGTGCTCCCCTGTACAGGTCGCTACGCGCGTAGATATGCTCGACTGGTGACCATGCCCACCACTGCATCCGCAGCATCCGCTTTCGCCGACGTGACCGCGTCCGACAGTGCGCTGCGCCGCTTCCTCCACGGGCTGCCCGGCGTCGACGCCGTCGGCCTGGAGGCGCGCGCCGCGTCCCTCGGCACCCGCTCGATCAAGACCACGGCCAAGGCGTACGCCATCGACCTGGCCATTTCCATGATCGACCTGACGACGCTCGAAGGCGCGGACACCCCGGGCAAGGTCCGGGCGCTCGCCGCCAAGGCCGTCAACCCCGATCCGACCGACCGGACGACCCCGAAGACCGCCGCCGTCTGCGTCTACCCCGACATGGTGGCCACCGCCAAGGCCGCCGTCGCGGGCTCGGGCGTCAAGGTCGCCTCGGTCGCCACCGCCTTCCCGGCCGGGCGCGCCGCGCTCCCCGTGAAGCTGGCCGACACCGCCGACGCCATCGCGGCCGGCGCCGACGAGATCGACATGGTCATCGACCGTGGCGCCTTCCTCGCAGGCCGGTACCTGGAGGTCTTCGAGCAGATCGCCGCGGTCAAGGCGGAGTGCGGCGACCGCGCCCGTCTGAAGGTGATCTTCGAGACCGGCGAGCTCTCCACGTACGACAACATCCGCCGCGCCTCCTGGCTCGGCATGATGGCCGGCGCGGACTTCATCAAGACCTCGACCGGCAAGGTCGCGGTCAACGCCACCCCGGCGAACACCCTCCTCATGCTGGAGGCGGTGCGCGACTTCCGCGCCCAGACCGGCGTGCAGATCGGCGTGAAGCCGGCCGGCGGCATCCGCAACACCAAGGAAGCGATCAAGTTCCTGGTTCTCGTCAACGAGACCGTGGGTGAGGACTGGCTGGACAACCACTGGTTCCGCTTCGGCGCTTCCAGCCTGCTCAACGACCTGCTGATGCAGCGCCAGAAGCTGGCGACCGGCCGTTACTCCGGCCCCGATTACGTGACGGTGGACTGATCAACATGGCATCTGCATTCGAGTACGCACCGGCACCGGAGTCGCGTTCGGTCGTCGACATCGCGCCGAGCTACGGCCTGTTCATCGACGGCGAGTTCGTCGACGCGGCCGACGGCAAGGTCTTCAAGACCGTGTCCCCGTCCACCGAGGAGGTCCTCGCCGAGGTCGCCCAGGCGGGCGCCGAGGACGTCGACCGCGCGGTGAAGGCGGCGCGGAAGGCCTTCGAGAAGTGGTCGGCGCTGCCCGGTTCCGAGCGCGCCAAGTACCTGTTCCGCATCGCCCGGATCATCCAGGAGCGCAGCCGTGAGCTGGCCGTCCTGGAGACCCTGGACAACGGCAAGCCGATCAGGGAGACCCGCGACGCGGACCTTCCGCTGGTCGCCGCGCACTTCTTCTACTACGCGGGCTGGGCCGACAAGCTCGACCACGCGGGCTACGGCGCGAACCCGCGCCCGCTGGGCGTGGCCGGTCAGGTCATTCCCTGGAACTTCCCCCTCCTGATGCTGGCGTGGAAGATCGCCCCGGCGCTCGCGACCGGCAACACGGTCGTGCTCAAGCCGGCCGAGACGACCCCGCTCTCCGCCCTGTTCTTCGCGGACATCTGCCGCCAGGCCGGGCTGCCGAAGGGCGTCGTCAACATCCTTCCCGGCTACGGGGAGACGGGCGCCGCGCTGGTCGGGCACCCCGACGTGAACAAGGTCGCCTTCACCGGTTCGACCGCCGTCGGCAAGGCCATCGCGCGTTCGGTCGCCGGCACCGACAAGAAGGTGACGCTGGAGCTGGGCGGCAAGGGCGCCAACATCGTCTTCGACGACGCCCCGATCGACCAGGCCGTCGAGGGCATCGTCACCGGCATCTTCTTCAACCAGGGCCAGGTCTGCTGCGCGGGCTCGCGCCTGCTGGTCCAGGAGTCGATCCAGGACGAGCTGCTCGACAGCCTGAAGCGCCGCCTGTCGACGCTCCGCCTCGGCGACCCGCTCGACAAGAACACCGACATCGGCGCCATCAACTCCTCGGAGCAGCTGGCCCGCATCACCTCGCTGGTGGACGAGGGCGAGGCGGAGGGCGCCGAGCGCTGGACCGCCGCGTGCGAGCTCCCGTCGGCCGGTTACTGGTTCGCCCCGACGCTCTTCACGAACGTCACGCAGGCGCACCGGATCGCCCGCGACGAGATCTTCGGCCCCGTCCTGTCGGTGCTGTCCTTCCGTACGCCCGACGAGGCGGTCGCGAAGGCCAACAACAGCCAGTACGGCCTGTCGGCGGGCATCTGGACGGAGAAGGGCTCCCGCATCCTCGCGGTGGCCGGCAAGCTCCGGGCCGGTGTCGTCTGGGCCAACACGTTCAACAAGTTCGACCCGACCTCGCCCTTCGGCGGATACAAGGAGTCGGGCTTCGGCCGCGAGGGCGGCCGTCACGGTCTGGAGGCCTACCTCGATGTCTGAGAAGTCCGAGCAGCGTCTGAGCGTCTTCAAGACCTACAAGCTGTACGTCGGGGGCAAGTTCCCCCGCTCCGAGAGCGGCCGGGTGTACGAGGTGACGGACTCCAAGGGCAAGTGGCTGGCGAACGCGCCGCTCTCGTCCCGCAAGGACGCGCGTGACGCGGTCGTCGCCGCGCGCAAGGCCTTCGGCGGCTGGGCGGGCGCGACCGCGTACAACCGCGGCCAGATCCTCTACCGCGTCGCCGAGATGCTGGAGGGCCGCAGGGGCCAGTTCGTGCACGAGGTGGCCCACGCCGAGGGCCTGTCCAAGAACAAGGCGGCCGAGGTCGTCGAGGCCGCGATCGACCGCTGGGTCTGGTACGCGGGCTGGACCGACAAGATCGCCCAGGTCGTGGGCGGCGCGAACCCGGTCGCGGGCCCGTACTTCAACCTGTCGACGCCGGAGCCGACGGGCGTCGTGACGGTCGTGGCCCCGCAGGACTCGTCCTTCCTGGGCCTGGTCTCGGTGATCGCCCCGGTGATCGCGACGGGCAACACGGCCGTCGTCATCGCGAGCGAGAAGTCCCCGCTCCCGGCGCTCTCGCTGGGCGAGGTCCTGGCCACCTCCGACCTCCCCGGCGGCGTGGTCAACATCCTCTCCGGCAAGGCCTCCGAGATGGGTCCGCACCTCGCGGCCCACCAGGACGTCAACGCGATCGACCTGACGGGCGCGGACGCCGACCTGGCCCGCGACCTGGAGATCGCGGCGGCGGACAACCTGAAGCGCGTCCTGCGCCCCCGTACCGTGGACTTCACCGAGTCGCCGGGCACGGACCGCATGACCGCCTTCCTGGAGACGAAGACGGTCTGGCACCCGACGGGCAGCCTGGGCGCGAGCGGCTCCTCGTACTAGTACCGCCGTACGTAAGGGCACGACCGAAGACGGCCCCCGGGTGTACGCACCGGGGGCCGTCTTCGGTCATGCCCGCCCGGCCCGAGAGGTGACGGGGCGGGCACCGAAAGTAGTCGTGGTGTGATGCTCGATACCAACGGCCTTCTTCAGGGGTCCCCCGCACGGGGGAATGCCTCACACTGGTGTCCCGTGAGTTCCCAACCGATCCCGACCCGGGTCGTCCTGCTCGCGGGCCCCTCCGGCTCCGGCAAGTCGTCCCTCGCCGCCGCCACCGGCCTTCCGGTCCTGCGCCTCGACGATTTCTACAAGGAGGCCGACGACCCGACGCTCCCCCTCGTCGACGGCAGCACGGACATCGACTGGGACTCGCCCCGGTCCTGGGACGAGGACGCGGCCGTCGCCGCGATCGTCGAACTGTGCCGTACGGGACGGACCGACGTCCCCGTGTACGACATCGCCACCAGCTCCCGGGTGGACCGGGAGGTGCTCGACATCGCGCGGACCCCGCTCTTCGTGGCGGAGGGCATCTTCGCGGCCGAGATCGTGACCCGCTGCCGCGAGCTCGACGTCCTCGCGGACGCGCTGTGCCTGCGTGGACGCCCCTCGACGACCTTCCGCCGCCGGCTCCTCCGCGACCTGCGCGAGGGCCGCAAGTCCGTGCCGTTCCTGCTGCGCCGCGGGTGGCGGCTGATGCGGGCGGAGCGGGCGATCGTGGCCCGGCAGTCGGCGCTGGGCGCCCACCCCTGCGCGAAGCCGGAGGCGCTGGGCCGCGTGGCAGCGGCAGCGGCGGGCCGACACCGCACCCCGTCCCCGACCTGACCCCGGCCCGGCCCCGGCCCTGGCCCACAACGGACGACGACGCGGGTCGTACAAGCCCCCCGGCTCGTACGACCCGCGTCGTGTTCCCCCGTACCCCCGTACGGTCCCCCGTTGTTCCCCCCGCCTTCAGGCGACCAGCTCCCCGAAGGACTCCTCCTCGTCACGGCCGAAGCTCAGCACCTCGTCCTCGCGCAGTCGCCGCAGCGAGCGCCAGATGCTCGACTTCACCGTGCCGACACTGATGTCCAGGATCTCCGCGATCTCCGGATCGGTCCGGCCCTCGTAGTAGCGCAGCACCAGCATCGTCCGCTGGAGCTCGGGCAGGCGGGCCAGGGCCTGCCACAGGACCGCGCGCAGCTCCGTACCCCGCATCGCGTCCGTCTCGCCGACCGTCTCCGGCAGCTCCTCGGTCGGGTACTCGTTGAGCTTGCGCCGGCGCCAGGCGCTGATGTGCAGGTTGGTCATGGTGCGACGCAGGTACCCGCCGACGGCGGCCTTGTCGCTGATCCGGTCCCAGGCGCGGTACGTGGAGAACAGCGCGCTCTGGAGCAGGTCCTCGGCCTCGAAACGGTCACCGGTGAGGTGGTAGGCGGTGGCGTACAGGGAGGCACGACGCTCCTGCACGTAAGCCGTGAACTCCGCTTCCGAGCAGGTGCGCTCCCCCGTGACCTCCCCGTACGCCGCTCCCCCGTCAGCAACGGCCACCATGTACGGCGCCTTGCGCTGACGCCCGACACTGCGAACGCACCCCCGCCCGTTCACACCGCCGGACTTCTCCGTGCTCCGTACGACATCGTGGAGACGCGTGACAACTGCGCTCGAGGTGGTGCTGTGCAGTGCGTTCATCTCGCGCCCCCCGTCGGTTGGAGTGTGTTTCGGTCCGTGTGCCAAGAAGCTTGCCGCCCGGACTTCATGGCGTTGTCCGCCGACTGTCACAGCCGTGTCACAGGGGACAGGACAGAAGCGAGTCAACGAGCGGTCGATCTCGGACGGCCCATGCGACAGAATGACGCCGTGCCTTTTCTGCTGCTGATCGAGGACGACGACGCCATCCGCACGGCCCTCGAACTCTCCCTGTCCCGGCAGGGCCACCGGGTGGCCACCGCCGCGACGGGCGAGGACGGCCTCCAGCTGCTGCGTGAGCAGCGGCCGGACCTGGTCGTGCTCGACGTCATGCTGCCCGGCATCGACGGCTTCGAGGTCTGCCGGCGCATCCGCCGGACCGACCAGTTGCCGATCATCCTGCTGACCGCGCGCAGCGACGACATCGACGTGGTCGTCGGTCTGGAGTCCGGTGCCGACGACTACGTGGTCAAGCCGGTGCAGGGGCGGGTGCTCGACGCCCGCATCCGGGCCGTGCTGCGGCGCGGTGAGCGCGAGTCGACGGACTCGGCGACGTACGGCTCCCTGGTGATCGACCGTTCGGCGATGACGGTCACCAAGAACGGCGAGGACCTCCAGCTCACCCCGACCGAGCTGCGGCTGCTCCTGGAACTGAGCCGGCGGCCCGGACAGGCGCTGTCGCGCCAGCAGTTGCTGCGGCTCGTGTGGGAGCACGACTACCTGGGCGACTCGCGGCTGGTCGACGCCTGTGTGCAGCGGCTGCGCGCCAAGGTGGAGGACGTGCCGTCCTCGCCGACGCTGATCCGCACCGTGCGCGGGGTCGGTTACCGGCTGGACGTCCCTGCGTGAGAAAGGGGATCTACGCGCGGCTGCGGCTCTCGAGCCTGCGGCTCCGGCTCGTCGTCGTCTTCGCCCTGGTCGCGCTCACCGCGGCCGTCGCCGCCTCCGGCATCGCGTACTGGCTCAACCGCGAGGCGGTACTGACCCGTACGCAGGACGGGGCGCTCAACGACTTCCGGCAGGAGATGCAGAACCGGACGGCGACGCTGCCGCTGCGGCCCACCCAGGACGATCTGCGGCGGACCGCCGAGCAGATGGCGACGGGCAGTGCCGCCGACTACCAGGTGCTGCTGCTCGGTGAGCGGGACGCGGGCAAGCCGATCGTGGGCGCCTCGGACCCGGACGACTTCACCCTGGCCGACGTGCCGCGCTCCCTGCGGGAGGCCGTGGACACGAAGCGGCCGGTGACGGACGCCAATCCGTATCCGTACCACCTGTTCTGGCAGCGTACGGAGCGGAACGGGACGCCGTACCTGGTCGGCGGGACGCGGATCGACGGCGGCGGGCCCGCCGGGTACATGTTCAAGTCGCTGGCCGCGGAGAAGGCCGATCTGAACTCGCTCGCCTGGTCGTTGGGGATCGCCACCGCGCTCGCGGTGGCCGGCTCGGTGCTGCTCGCGCAGGTCGCGGCCACGACCGTGCTGCGCCCGGTGCACCGGCTCGGCGAGGCGGCCCGGCAGCTCGGCGAGGGGAAGCTCGACACCCGGCTGCGGGTCACCGGCGCCGACGAACTCGCCGATCTGTCACGGACCTTCAACAGCGCGGCCGAGTCGCTGCAGAAGAAGGTCGCGGACATGAGCGCGCGGGAGGAGTCCTCCCGGCGTTTCGTGGCCGACATGTCGCACGAGCTGCGGACCCCGTTGACCGCCCTGACGGCCGTCACCGAGGTCCTGGAGGACGAGCAGGACTCCCTGGACCCGATGATCGCCCCGGCGGTGGCGCTCGTGGTGAGCGAGACCCGGCGCCTCAACGACCTGGTGGAGAACCTGATGGAGGTGACCCGCTTCGACGCGGGCACCGCGCGGCTCGTCCTGGACGAGGTGGACATCGCGGACCAGATCACCGCGTGCATCGACGCGCGGGCCTGGCTGGACGCGGTGGAGCTCGACGCGGAGCGCGGGATCGTGGCGCCGCTCGACCCGCGGCGCCTCGACGTGATCCTGGCGAACCTGATCGGGAACGCGCTCAAGCACGGCGGTTCGCCGGTGCGGGTCTCGGTCCGCACGGAGGAGGACGAGCTGGTCATCGCGGTGCGCGACCACGGGCCCGGCATCCCCGAGGAGGTGCTGCCGCACGTCTTCGACCGTTTCTACAAGGCGAGCGCGTCCCGGCCGCGGTCCGACGGCAGCGGGCTCGGTCTGTCGATCGCCATGGAGAACGCGCTGATCCACGGCGGTTCGATCACGGCGTCCAACTCGGTCGGCGAGGACGGGAGGACCGACGGCGCGGTGTTCGTACTGAGGCTTCCGCTGGACGCCTCGGGGATCACGCGCGAGGTGCAGACCCGCAGCAGCCAGGGCGAGGTGGAGGAAGCGTGAAGCGTCGCGTCTTTGTCCTGGCGGCCGCGCTCACGGCACTGGTCACCGGCTGCGGGATCCGGACCACGTCGGTCCCGGTGGACGCGGGCGCTGCCCCGTCCCGGGTCCCGTGCAGCGTGACCGAGGACGGTACGACGGAGGCGGCGGCGCAGGGCGTGCCGGTCCGGGCGTTCCTGGTCTGCGGCTCGCGGCTGGAGGCGGTGGACCGCCGGTCGCCGCTGCCGGAGGAGAAGGCGGGAGGCGATCCGGTGCGGACGGCCGGGGGGCTGCTCGCGCAGCTGCTCGCCGAGCCCTCGGAGAGCGAGCGGCAGGCCGGTTTCACGACCGAGGTGCGCGGGCCGCTGACGGTGGGCGGCGGGCGGCGGGGCGACCCGGCGGGCACGCTGCGGCTGAGCCGGCAGCCGGAGGACCTGTCGCCGACGGCGCTGTCCCAGCTCGTCTGCACCTTCGCGGGGAGCTCGGCGGGCGCGGGCGGCCACACGGTCCTGCTGGGCGGCCCGGGCGCGTACCCCCCGAAGCGCTACCGCTGCACGCCGGAACTCCGCGACCGCCCGGAATCCCCGGCTCCGACGGCCCCGGTCCCTTCGGCGAGCTGACCCACGGGACCCCGCTCTCAGCCGGGACCCGGGCTCCCGAGCCTGGGCCCGGCCGAGGTCGTGTCACGCCTGCCGACGACCCGGCGGAACCGATTCCGCTGCCCTGGGCGTCTTGGGAGGCGTGCAGCGTCAAGGTTCGGGCGGCCAAGCCGCCATGGTCGTCCGCGTGGCGGGGTTCGTCCTCCTCCTCGCGCATCTGCTGCTCGTCGCCTGGGTCAGCCTGCGCCCACGGGACGTGGCCTGGGTGACCGCGCCGAACACGATCCCGCTGCACGGCCTGCGCGCCGGTCTCGCGCTCGGCGGTGCCGAGGCCGCCCGGCTGATCGGCGGGGGCCTGCTGCTCCTCGCCCCGCTCGGGGTGCTGCTCCCGATGGCCGACGGACGGCTCCATGTCTCCGGGTGGGCCTCCCTGGCCCGTACGACCGCCGCCGGGGCGCTCGTCTCGCTGGCCGTGGAGCTGCTCCAGACCGCCGTGCCGGGTCAGGTGGTGGACGTGGACTCCGTCATCCTCAACACGGCGGGGGTCGCGCTCGCGCATCTCCTGCTGGTCCCGGCCGGCCGGACCCGGCTGCGCCGCAGGTGGGAGGCGGGCCGTCCGGCCTCCTCCGCGGGGAGCACGCCGGACGGGGGCTCCGCCCTGCTGCGGGACGAGGCTCCTCAGGGTGCGACCCCGACGATTACCAGGGTCCCGATCGCCCCGTAGGCCGACGCTTCGTCCCCCTCTCCGGCGGCAGTATGGAGTCATCGGGAGCCCGCAGGAGCGGTTCCCGGACCGACTCCGAAGGAGCCCACCATGGCCGCACTGTCCCGCCCTCGTGACGGACGCGTGCTCGGCGGAGTGTGCGCGGCGCTGGCCCGGCGCTTCGGCACCTCCGCGACGACGATGCGCCTGATCTTCCTGGTCTCGTGTCTGCTGCCCGGACCGCAGTTCCTGATCTACCTGGGCCTGTGGATCTTCCTGCCGGCGGAGAAGTCCGCGAGCACGGCCTGGTAGCCACCGCTCATCCGCGCACCGAAGGGGCGCGCGCCCGGAGTTCCGGGTGCGCGCCCCTTCGGGGTATACGGGGGTGTCAGCCGATCGGCAGGCCGGCGGCGCCCAGCGGCAGGCCGCCGAGGAGGCCGCCGAGGCCGCCGACGGCGGTGTCGAGCGGGAGGTTCTTGGTGGCCTGGCCGGCGGCGGCCGGGAGGGTCTTCAGGCCCTGGTCGGCCCCGTGACCGAGGGCGCCCTGGCCGGCACCGAGGGACTCGGCGGCGCCGTCGGGGAGCTCGGTGAGGCCGTCGCCCAGCGGGACGGCCTGGGTCACCGTGCCCAGCGCGTCGGCGCTGATCGGCAGGGACGGCGCTGCGGAGGCCGTGCCGGCGGCGGCAGCGGCGAAAGCGGCACCGAGAGCGGCGACACCGAGCTTCTTGGCGGCAGACTGCTTCATCAGAAAATCTTCCTTGGGGAATCCGGGGGCTTCAGGGAAAGCCGGGAGGGGAAATCCTGGGAATGGAGAGCGGCTCTGCAACCTAACCAGCGAACGTCACCTCCGCAAACACCGGAAAGCGGCCGGGTGTCGCATCGACCCGGCCGCCTACCTACCCGTTCACGGGGTGCTTCTCAGCCCGCCGTACCGGAAGAATCGCTGGTCGTGGCGGTCTGCTTGAACAGCCATTCGGACTTGAGCTCGGCGTATCCGGGCTTGATGACCTCGTTGATCATGGCGAGTCGTTCATCGAAAGGAATGAACGCTGATTTCATCGCATTGACCGTGAACCACTGCATGTCGTCGAGCGTGTAATCGAATGCCTCGCTCAGCAGCTCGAATTCCCGGCTCATGCTCGTCCCGCTCATGAGCCGGTTGTCGGTGTTGACCGTGGCCCGGAAGTGGAGCCTGCGGAGCAGACCGATGGGGTGCTCGGCGAACGAGGCGGCGGCGCCGGTCTGGAGGTTGGAGGAGGGGCACATCTCCAGCGGGATCCGCTTGTCGCGGACGTAGGCCGCGAGACGGCCGAGGCGGACCGAGCCGTCGTCGGCGACCTCGATGTCGTCGATGATCCGGACGCCGTGGCCGAGCCGGTCGGCGCCGCACCACTGGAGCGCCTGCCAGATCGAGGGCAGCCCGAAGGCCTCGCCCGCGTGGATCGTGAAGTGGTTGTTCTCCCGCTTGAGGTACTCGAAGGCGTCGAGGTGGCGGGTGGGCGGGTAGCCGGCCTCGGCGCCCGCGATGTCGAAGCCGACGACACCGGAGTCGCGGTAGCGGTTGGCGAGTTCGGCGATCTCCAGGGCGCGGGCGGCGTGCCGCATGGCGGTCAGCAGTGCGCCGACCCGGATGCGGTGGCCGCCGGCCCTGGCCTGCCGCTCGCCCTCGCGGAAGCCCTCGTTGACGGTCTCCACGACCTCTTCGAGGGTGAGGCCGCCCTCCAGGTGCTGCTCGGGGGCGTAGCGCACCTCGGCGTACACGACGCCGTCCTCGGCGAGGTCGACGGCGCACTCGGCGGCGACGCGGAAGAGGGCGTCCCGGGTCTGCATGACGGCGCAGGTGTGCGCGAAGGTCTCCAGGTACCGCTCCAGGGAGCCGGAGTCGGCGGCTTCGCGGAACCACACGCCGAGCTTGTCGGGCTGCGTCTCGGGGAGCTGTTCGTAGCCCTGCTCCCGGGCGAGTTCGATGATCGTGCCGGGGCGCAGTCCGCCGTCGAGGTGGTCGTGGAGCAGCACCTTCGGGGCACGGCGGATCTGGTCCGCGGTGGGGACGTTGGGGGTCTGGCTCGTCATTTCCGCACTCTAGCCCCTACGCGCGTAGATCGCCCCTCGTGGCGCCGGTTTTCTCGTGGCGGCCCGTGCCTCCGTCCCCCTAGCCTGCCCGTATGACCTCGACCACCGCCTCCGCGTCCGAACTCCCGCGCGTCCACCGCTTCCTGTCCGCCTTCCACCGTCGCCAGGCGGCCCGTACCGTCGAGTTCCCCGGTGCCTTCGCCGTGCTCGACGACGCCTACCGGCTGTCCCGGGGGAACAACCACGTGCTCGTGGACGGCGCCGTGGACCCGGAGGCGCTCGCCGGGTACACGGACGAGGCGCTCGGCCATCTCCCGTACCGCTACGCGTACGTCCTCGACGAGACGGTCGCCGCGGCCTGCCGGGCGCCGATGGAGCGGGCGGGCTTCCGCCACGGCACCACGCTGCTCATGGCGCACGGCGGCCCGGTGCCGGAGCACGGCGGGGCGCGGGAGGTGGACTTCGACGAGCTGCGCGGCCCGGTCACGGCGTCCTGGCCCCGATTCGCCCCGGAGGCGACGCCGGAGCACATACGCGACCTGGTCGAGCGGCGGGTGGCGCGGAGGCGCGGCGCCGAGGTCGTGCGGTTCTACGCCGCGCACACGCCGACGGGTGAGGTGGCCGCGTGGGCGGACCTGTACATGGACCCGACGACGGGGACCGCGCAGATCGAGGACCTCGTCACCGTGGAGGCCCATCTCGGGCGGGGGTACGCCGGGAAGGTCCTGGACACGGCCCTGCACGAGGCCGCCGCCGCGGGCTGCGGCACCCGCTTCCTCACCGCCTTCGCCGGCGACTGGCCGCACACCTGGTACGGCCGGAAGGGCTTCACGGTCATCGGGTCGGTGGCCTCGTTCGAACGGGCATAGGAGCAGAGGCCGTTCGCTCGCCGGACGATACGTAACAGAGACCGCGCGTACGACTGGCGTACACCTCCGCTTCTGAGACTGTTCTGCCATGGCGCACTTCGCACTCGTGGGGCCGCCCGAATCCCGGCGACCCCGGCTCGGACGCCCTGTCAGTTCCCGGTCGGCGGCGGCGGTGGGCGGCGTGGTGCTGCTCCTGCCGGACGGTGAGCCGGTGTCGGTACGGCGGCCCTCCGCGCGGGCGCACGCGGCGCTGCTCCCGCTGGGGCGCGCCCTGGTCCGGGCGGGCCGGGCCGAGGGGCTGGCCGCGCACGCGGTGCGCTACCGGACGCGCGGCTGGAACGGCGCGGACGCGGACCTCATGGCGGACGCCTCCTGGGCGGTCGCGGAGGTGGTACGGCGCTACGGCGACGTCCCGGTCTGCCTCCTGGGTCACGGGATGGGGGCGCGGGCGGCGCTGCGGGCGGCCGGCCATCCGGCGGTCGGCGCGGTGCTCGCGCTCGCGCCGTGGCTGCCGGAGGAGGACGTGGCGGCGGAGCCGGAGCCGGTGCGGCAGCTGGTGGGGAGCAGGGTGCTGCTCGTGCACGGCACGAACGACGCGCGGACGGACCCGGAGCTGTCGTTCCGGTTCGCCGCGCGGGCGAAGAAGGCGAACCGGGACACCTGCCGCTTCGAGGTCCACTCGGACGGTCACGCGCTGCGCCAGTACGCGGCCGAGGTCCGGGCTCTCGCCGTGGACTTCGTGCTCGGCGCCCTCTTCTCCCGGCCGGTGGCCCGCCCGGTGACCGACGCGATGGCGGCTCCCCCGCCGCTGGGCCTGCGGATGCCGCTGGCGGCGGGGTTCGGGGGTTCACGCCGGAGGTGACGGTTCCTTCGGGAGCAGGTGGCCGCGTCTGCTGAGCAGGAACTTCTTGAAGGCGGCCACCGGGGCCGTGTCCGGGTGGCCGTCGAGCCAGGCGACGCCGATCTCGCGGACCGCGCGCGGCGCGGTGACGGTGAGTTCGACGACGCCGGGGCGGGGGACGGCGGGCGGGGGCAGCAGGGCGACGCCGAGGCCGGCGGCGACGAGGCCGCGCAGGGTCTCGGCCTCCTCGCCCTCGAAGGCGACCCGGGGCTTGAAGCCGGCCTCCGCGCACAGGTCGTCGGTGATGCGGCGGAGGCCGTACCCCGGCTCAAGCGTCACGAAGGTCTCCTCCGCGGCCTCGGCGAGGCGGACCCGCTTTCGGCCGGCGAGCCGGTGGTCGTCCGGGACGACGAGCCGCAGCCGCTGCTCGTCGAGGCGCCGGGCCACCAGGTCGGGGGCGTCCGGGACCGGGGAGGTCAGGCAGAGGTCGAGGTCGCCGGCCCGCAGCCGCTCGATCATCGCCTCGCCGTAGTTCTGGACGAGGGTGAAGCGGATCCGCGGGTGGTCGACGCGGAAGGCGCGGATGAGCCCGGGGACGGTCTCGGAGCCCATGGTGTGGAGGAAGCCGAAGGCGACCCGGCCGGCCGTCGGGTCGGCGTCGGCCCGTACGGTGTCGGCGGCCCGCTCCACCTCGGCGAGGGCCCGCTCGGCGGCGGTGAGGAAGCGGCGGCCCGCCGGGGTGAGGGAGACCGTGCGGCCGCGCCGGGCGAAGAGGGTGACGCCGAGGTCCTGTTCGAGCCGGACCATGGCCCGCGAGAGCGTCGACTGCGGCACGCCCATCTCGGCCGCGGCGCGGGTCACGTGCTCGTGCCGGGCGACGGCGGCGAAGAACGCGAGCCGAGGCGCGAGCACCGGTCCCATGTCTTCTTCGTTACTGTTCGGTGACAGGCGAGGCTGTGACCTGTACTCATGCACCATGGGAACGATTACAGCAGTTCCGTGCATTGGACGCATGAAACGGACCGTCCTACGTTCGTGACATGCCTTCCGCCAGTACCAAGGCGGCCGCCACCACCGCGTCCGCCGACACCCGCCTCTCCCCCGGTGCCCCCGGCTACCGCCGGATGAGCCTCGCGCTCTTCGCCGCAGGACTGGCCACCTTCGCCCTCCTCTACTCCACGCAGGCCCTCCTCCCGGCCATCTCGGCCGAGTTCGGCGCCACCGCCTCCGCCGCCTCCTGGACGGTCTCCGCCGCGACCGGCGCCCTCGCCCTCTGTGTCCTGCCGCTCAGCGCCCTCTCGGAGCGTTTCGGGCGGCGCGCGATGATGACGGCCTCCCTCTCGGTCGCGGTCGCCGTGGCGCTCCTGGTGCCGCTCGCGCCGGACCTGGAGTCCCTGATCGCGCTGCGCGCGGTCCAGGGCGCCGCGCTCGCCGGTCTCCCGGCCTCCGCGATGGCGTTCCTCGCGGAGGAGGTGCGGCCCAAGGCGCTGGTCGCCGCGATCGGCCTCTTCGTGGCGGGCAACTCGATCGGCGGCATGAGCGGCCGGCTCGTGACCGGCTGGGTCGCCCAGCTGTGGGGCTGGCGCGCGGGTCTGGCCGCCGTCGGCCTGACCTCCCTGGTGTGCGCGCTCGCCTTCCGGGCGCTGCTCCCGAAGGCCCGGCACTTCACGCCCGGCACGCTGAACCCGAAGGCGCTCGCCCGGACGGTCCGGGGCCACCTCGCCGACCCGCTGCTCATGCGGTTGTACGTGATCGGCGCGCTGTTCATGACGGTCTTCGGCGCCGTGTACACGGTGATCGGCTACCGCCTGGTGGAGGCGCCGTTCTCCCTGCCGCAGGGTGTGATCGGCTCGATCTTCCTGGTCTACCTGGTCGGTACGGTCTCCTCGGCGGCCGCGGGCAAGCTCGTCGGGCGGCTCGGGCGGCGGGGGGCGCTCTACCTGGCGGTCACCACGACGGCGGCGGGTCTGCTGTTCTCGCTGTCCGACGCGCTCGCGCTCGTCCTCGCGGGCCTGGTCCTGATCACGGCCGGTTTCTTCGCGGGCCACGCGGTCGCCTCCTCCTCGGTGAGCCGCACGGCGAAGACGGGCCGCGCGCAGGCCTCGGCGCTGTACCAGTCCGCGTACTACCTGGGGAGCAGCGCGGGCGGCACGCTCGGCGCGATCGCCTTCCACGCGGGCGGCTGGGCGGGCACGGTCCTGATCGGTCTGGTCGCGGTCCTCGGGGTCGTCTCGGTCACGCTGTACGGCTCGCACAGCGCGCGCGTCGAGGCGCGGCGCCCGCACCCGGCCGCCGCCTGAGTCACGACCGGGACCGCACGGGGATGTCCCTCCCGCGCTGCAACCGCCAGACTTCCTCGTACGTCCTCGAATACAGGGACTCAAGGGGGAGTTGACGATCATGAACGGAAGTACGCGACGCATCGGCAGGAGGGCGGGCATCGCCGCCGGGATCACGTCGCTCGTGGTACCGATGACGATCGCGCTCGGTACGGCCCCGGCGCAGGCGGCGTCCTGCAACGTGACGACGGGGCCGTACCAGAAGCAGGTCGAGAAGTTCCTCGGCCGGCCGGTCGACGGACGTCAGTCGCTCGCCGACTGTCAGGCCACGCAGGCCTTCCAGCGCAAGCACGGCATCACCCCGACCATGGGGTACGCGGGGCCGCTCACCTGGCGCACCATGAACACGATGATCCAGCAGAAGGCGGCCGGGTCCAACCCCAACCGGGCGGGCACCTGTCCGACCAACCGCGGCCGGATCGCCTGCGTCGACCTGACCCGCCAGCTGAGCTGGATCCAGGACGGCTCGCGCCTCAAGTACGGCCCGGTGCCGGTCCGTACGGGCAAGGACGGCACCGAGACCCGTACCGGCTCCAAGAAGATCTACTGGCGGAACATCAACCACTGGTCGACGCTCTACCACGTCTCCATGCCGTACTCGCAGTTCTTCGACGGCGGCCAGGCCTTCCACTCGACCACCAAGTCCATGTGGAACCCGCCGGGCTCCGGCGGCTGCGTCAACATGCGTCCGGCGGACGCGAAGGCGTACTGGAACCTGCTCAGGAACGGCGACGACGTCTTCGTCTACGGCCGCAAGCCGGGAACCTGACCCCGGCTGTCAGTCCGCTGCGGTAACTTCCCTCTCACCGGCACCGAACGGGTGCCGGTGAGGGGTGAGTGGGGTGTTGACCCGATGAGTGAAGCGGCGACCGCGACGACCGAGGAACTCGACAAGTACCGCAGGGAGCTGACCGGTTACTGCTACCGGATGCTCGGGTCGTCCTTCGAGGCGGAGGACGCGGTGCAGGACACGATGGTCCGGGCCTGGAAGGCCATCGGCTCCTTCGAGGGCCGCTCCTCGCTGCGGTCCTGGCTGTACCGGATCGCCACCAACGTCTGCCTGGACGCGCTGAACGCGGGCAACCGGAGGGCGCGGCCGATGGATCTGACCGCCCCGACGCCGGTGGCGCAGGCCCAGCTCGTCAAGCAGCCGGAGATCACCTGGCTGGAGCCCGTCCCGGACGGGCGGGTCCTGCCCTCGGTCGCCGACCCGGCGGAGACGGCCGTCTCGCGGGAGACCGTACGGCTCGCGTTCGTGGCCGCGCTCCAGCATCTGCCGCCCAAGCAGCGCGCCGTGCTCATCCTGCGCGAGGTGCTCGCCTGGAAGGCGAGCGAGGTCGCCGAGCTCCTCGACACCTCCGTCGCCTCGGTCAACAGCGCGCTCCAGCGGGCCCGCGCGACCCTCGCCGAGCAGG
This sequence comes from Streptomyces sp. NPDC034084, assembly GCF_055575535.1. Taxonomy (NCBI): domain Bacteria; kingdom Bacillati; phylum Actinomycetota; class Actinomycetes; order Kitasatosporales; family Streptomycetaceae; genus Streptomyces; species Streptomyces sp. NPDC034084. Next base: position 610,824 of record NZ_JBVISK010000006.1, on the reverse strand, counting down.
CGCCGGCCTCCTCCGACCCGGCGAACCCGCTGGACGAGGAGCAGAAGGCGCTCCTGGAGCGCTACGTCGCCGCCTTCGAGGGCTACGACATGAAGGCGCTGACGGCCCTCCTCCACGAGGACGCGACGATGTCCATGCCGCCGTACGACCTGTGGCTCCAGGGCCACGAGGACATCGTCGGCTGGATGCTGGGCGTCGGCGACGTGTGCCGGGGCTCGAAGCTGGTCCCGACCGTGGCGAACGGCTCGCCGGCCTTCGCCCACTACCACCCGGACCCGGCGGGCGGCTTCAGCCCGTGGGCGCTGATCGTCCTGGAGCTGCGGGACGGCAAGGTCGGCGGGATGGACTTCTTCCTGGACACCGAGCGCTGGTTCCCGCTCTTCGACCTTCCGGCGCGGCTGGACGGCTAGAGATCCAGGGTCTCGCCGAGGCCGGTGAGGTGGAGCAGGGCCCTTAGTTCCGGTCCCGCTCCGTGGAAGCGGATGCGGTGCCCGCGTCGGCCTGCGGCGAGTTTCAGCCGGGCGAGGGCGTCGACGGCGGTGAGGTCGGCGCCCGTGAGCGCGCCGGTCTCGCAGACGACCTCGCCGGGCGGGGCGGCGGCGAGCCGCGCGCAGAGCCGGCTCACCTCGTCCCGGGTGGGGCGGGCCGGCAGGGTCACGACGAGGGGCTGACTGGTGTCCACGTTCCGTACGACCGTCCGGGTGCCGGGAACTCATCGTGGGACGCGGAGGCTTTCGTGTCATCCGGTCGTGCATGAGGGCAGGGGGTGTCCGCCGCGACCGTGGGAACGCGCATCCGGCGGAGGAGATCACGTGTGGTGCGCATGCTGAGCGTGCTGTGCCACGCGACGCCGGGGTGACGGGCGCGCAGGTGGGAGAGCGCCCGGGTGCCCAGCCCCGTGCCGTGGAAGCGTTCGTCCAGGGTGAGACCGGTGATGACGCCCTCGGCGCAAGCGGTGCAGATGCGGTAGTGGACCTGGCCGACGACCTGGCGGACGTGGACGAGGAGCAGGCATTCCTCGCCGGGCCCGGAGTGGTCGGGGATGTGCGTGGACAGGAACTCGATCGCCCGGTACGCCAGGATCCGGCGGCGCAGACGGCCGGGGGGCCGCCCTCGGCGCGGGTGCTTGGCGCCGCTTCGTGGCGTCCTCCACGCGGTGAAGGCCGGGCCGAACAGACTGGTCATGGGACGCGCGTGGTGTCCGTGCATGAGCGTCGTGTTCCCCGAGAAACCGGCGATACCCACCCCGGGGTGCCGGGCGCTGTTCCGGTGCCCCCGGCGGCGCCGACCTCGAGCCCTCGGGGCCGGCGCCGCTCCTGGACGGTTCAGCCCGGCCAGGTGCCGGTCACGCGGCGGGTGGTGACGGCTCCCGCCCGGTCGACGGCCGCCTTGACGACCGCGAAGATCGCTCCTTGCAGGGCGGCGGCGACGAGGATTTCCTTCCAGGTGCGGTCCTGGTCGGTGGCGTCGGGGGCGTCGTCGTCATGGCCGACCATCTTCCACGCCTGCTTGAAGGCGGTGGCGGCGAGCATGCCGCTCGCGGCGCCGAGCACCATGCCGACGGGCTTGTAAGCCAACTTGGTCATCTTCATCGGGGCCTCCGGGTACGACGCAGGAGCAGGTAGACGACGCATGCCGCCGCGGCCGCGGCGAGCACGGGGGCGCGCTTGCCCCGTACCAGGGTCACGGCCGACCCGGCCTTCGCCCGGACCGGCTCCGGGGTCTTCTCGGCGGCGAGGTGCCCGGCGCGGGCCGCTGTGTCGCGGACCTGCGCTGCCGCGTGAGCCGCCTTGTCCAGGACCGGATCGGGGGTCTTGTCCTTGACCGAGTGAGCGGCGTGCGCGGCCTTGTCCCGGAGCCGGTCGGTGACGAGGGCGGCCTTCTCGACGGCCTGGCCCTTGAACTCGGCCGCCTTCTCGGCCGCCTGATCCTTGAACTCAGCGGCCTGGTCCTTGAACTCGGCCGCCTTCTCGACGGCCTGGTCCTTGAACTCGGCCGCCTTCTCGACGGCCTGGTCCTTGAACTCGGCCGCCTTCTCCTTGGCCTGCGCCTTGACGTCGGCCTTGGCCGCCAGCGCCTCCACGGTCATGCCGAGCTCCTCACGGGTGTGCTCGACCTGCTCGCGCAACTCCTCAGGAGTGGGTGCGGTGTCCTTGCCGTTCTTGGAGGGGGTGCTCATCGGCGTGCTGCCTCCTTGATCTCGGCCACGTCGGCCTTGACTCCGTCGATGGCCTGCTCCGGTACGGGGGTGCCGGCCTTGCCGATCTGCTTCTTCCCGGCAACGGCCAACACCGCCGCCACCGCCGCCAGCACGGCGGCGATGATCAGGGCCGAAGCCCAGACCGGGAGCACCAGCGCGAGAGCGGCGATCACGGCGGCGACCAGAGCCTGCGCGGCCAGGAAGCCGACCAGGCCGGCCCCGCCGAACAGGCCGCCGCCCACGCCGAAGCGTCTGCCTTTCTGCGTCATCTCCGCCCGGGCCACCTGTATCTCTTCGCGGACCAGTTCCGAGATCTGCCGCGATGCCCGGGAAACGAGGTCGCTCACCGATTCCTCGATGTGGTCCGGGGGGCGTCCGACGGCGCTCATCCACTCCTCACCCTCTCCGCGTGCGTGCCCGTCATGGGGTGCGGCGGCCGCCGCACGGTGGCCGCCGTGTTCACGGCGCGCCTACCCCACGAGGAGCCGCTCATCCGCCCTCGGATCCCGCCTGATCGCCGGGGCCTCACCGAGGCGGAGAGGGTCGAGCACTTCGCGGGCTCCTCCCACGAGCTGCTCACCGCGATCGTGGAGGAGCGCGGGGGCCGCCCCCTGGAGCCCCGCCGACAGCCCCCTTCGCCCAGCGGTACGAGGGCACCCTGGACGCCGGGCTGACGGCCGTGGCGGGTGGGCCCGCGGACGGTGGTCTTCAACCATGCGGGAGCTGCCGGGGCGGCTCGGGGAGCCGGTGCAGCCCGCGCACCGGCTCCCCGCGCCCGCCGGTCTCAGGCGATGCGGTCCAGGACGATCGGGTTCGGGGTGAACTCCGTGCCCGGCGCCGCGATGTCCCAGGAGTCGTTCAGGGACTTCAGGGCGTAGTCGAACTTCTCCGGGGTGTCCGTGTGGAGGGTCAGCAGCGGCTGGCCCGCGGTCACCGTGTCGCCCGGCTTCGCGTGGAGCTCGACGCCGGCGCCGGCCTGCACCGGGTCCTCCTTGCGGGCACGGCCCGCACCCAGGCGCCAGGCGGCGATGCCGATGTCGTACGCGTCCAGGCGGGTGAGGACACCCGTCGACGGGGCGGTGACGACGTGCTGCTCGCGGGCGACCGGGAGCGCCGCGTCCGGGTCGCCGCCCTGGGCCGCGATCATCCGGCGCCAGACGTCCATCGCCGAGCCGTCCGCGAGGGCCTTCGCCGGGTCGGCGTCCTTGATGCCGGCCGCGGCCAGCATCTCGGCCGCCAGGGCGACGGTCAGGTCGACGACGTCCTGCGGGCCGCCGCCGGCCAGGACCTCGACGGACTCGCGGACCTCCAGGGCGTTGCCCGCGGTGAGGCCGAGCGGGGTCGACATGTCGGTGAGGAGCGCGACGGTCTTCACGCCGCTGTCGGTGCCGAGACCGACCATCGTCCGCGCCAGCTCACGCGCGTCCTCGATGTTCTTCATGAAGGCCCCGGTGCCGACCTTGACGTCCAGGACGAGGGAGCCGGTGCCCTCGGCGATCTTCTTCGACATGATCGAGCTGGCGATCAGCGGGATCGCCTCGACCGTGCCCGTCACGTCGCGGAGGGCGTACAGCTTCTTGTCCGCCGGTGCCAGGCCGTCGCCCGCCGCGCAGATGACCGCGCCCGTGGTGTCGAGGACGTGCAGCATCTCCTCGTTGGAGAGCAGCGCACGCCAGCCGGGGATGGACTCCAGCTTGTCGAGGGTGCCGCCGGTGTGACCGAGGCCGCGGCCGGAGAGCTGCGGGACGGCCGCGCCGCAGGCGGCGACGAGCGGGGCGAGCGGGAGGGTGATCTTGTCGCCGACGCCGCCGGTGGAGTGCTTGTCGGCGGTCGGGCGGGAGAGGGAGTCGAAGTTCATGCGCTCGCCGCTCGCGATCATCGCGGCGGTCCAGCGGGCGATCTCCGTACGGTTCATGCCGTTCAGCAGGATGGCCATGGCCAGGGCGGACATCTGCTCGTCGGCGACGACCCCGCGGGTGTACGCGTCGATGACCCAGTCGATCTGCTCGGGGCTCAGCTCACCCTTGTCCCGCTTGGTGCGGATGACGGAGATGACGTCCATGGTGGTGCCTCTTTCTACGCGCATAGAGGGGGAAAGGGGGAGCGACCCTTCCATGGTGGCGGAAGGGCCGCTCCGAGGTGTTACTTGGCGAGGTGGTCCGGGCCGAAGGCCTGCGGAAGCATCTCGGCCAGGGTAAGGAACCCGGCCGGGGTCTCCAGGACGAGCTCGGGGCCCCCGAACTCGTACAGGAGCTGCCGGCAGCGCCCGCACGGCACCAGGGACTCGCCCCGGCCGTCCACGCACACGAAGTGCGTCAGCCGCCCGCCGCCGGTCGCCTGGAGCTGCGAGACGAGCCCGCACTCGGCGCACAGGCCGAGGCCGAACGAGGCGTTCTCCACGTTGCAGCCGGAGATCACCCGCCCGTCGTCCACGAGGGCCGCCGCACCGACCGGATAGCCCGAGTACGGGGCGTACGCGCGGGACATCGCCTCGCGGGCGGTCTCCCGCAGCAGCTCCCAGTCGGGGGCCGGCGTCACTTGCCCTGGCCCTTCCGGTAGGGCAGGCCGTCCGCCTTCGGCATCCGCAGGCGCTGTGCCGAGAGGGCGAGCACGAGCAGGGTGGTGATGTACGGGGCGGCGTCGACGAACTGGCTCGGGACCTCGTCGGTGAGCACGTACCAGAGGAAGAAGCCGACGGCGAAGACGGCGCCGATCGCGGCCACCACCCACTTCTTCCTGTACATCTGCCACAGCGCGGCGATCACCAGGAGCAGCGCGACCAGCAGCAGCAGCGCGTGGACGTTCTCGGCGCCGCCGCGCAGCTTGAGGCTGTCGGTGAAGCCGAAGAGGCCGGCGCCCATGGCCATGCCGCCGGGCATCCAGTTGCCGAAGATCATCGCGGCGAGACCGATGTAGCCGCGGCCGCCGGTCTGGCCCTCCTGGTAGATGCCGGTGGAGACGATCGCCAGGAAGGCGCCGCCGAGGCCGGCGAGGGCGCCGGAGACGGCGACGGCGATGTACTTGTACTTGTAGACGTTCACGCCGAGGGACTCGGCCGCGACCGGGTTCTCGCCGCAGGAGCGCAGGCGCAGGCCGAAGGCGGTGCGCCAGAGCACCCACCAGGTGGCCGGGATGAGCAGGGCGGCCACGATCGTCAGCAGCGACAGGTGGGTGACCAGGCCGCCGAGGATGCCGGCGATGTCCGAGATAAGGAACCAGTGCTTCTGCTGGAGGTCGATCAGCCAGTCCGAGAGTCCCGGGACGGTGATGTCGGTGATCTGGTCGATCCGCGGGGACTGCTTGGAGGAGCCGCCCTCGGCCTTGTCGAAGGTGAAGTTCGACAGGTACTGGGTGAAGCCGACCGCCAGGATGTTGATCGCCACACCGGAGACGATGTGGTTCACGTTGAACGTGACGGTGATGATCGCGTGCAGCAGACCGCCGAGCGCGCCGCCGAGGACGCCGACGACGACGCCGGTCCACGGGCCCCACTGGTAGCCGGCCCAGGCGCCGAACCAGGTGCCGAGGACCATCATGCCCTCGAGACCGATGTTGACGACGCCCGCCCGCTCGGACCACAGACCGCCGAGACCGGCCATGCCGATCGGCACGGCGAGCTGCAGCGCGCCGGAGACCTGGCCGACGGAGGTGAGGTCGTTGGCTCCGGAGACGACCCGGACCAGCGAGAAGAGCACGAGAGCGGCCGCGACGATCAGCAGGATCCAGGGCCAGGTCAGCTTGCGGCGTCCGGCCTTCTTGGGCGCGGCGCTCGGCTTGGCAACGGTGCCGGTGCTCATGCCGCCACCTCCTTGTCGGTCTTGATGGCGCCGCCGGCGGCGAGCTCCTCGCCGACCTTCTGCTGCTGGCGGCGGAGGCCGTAACGGCGGACGAGCTCGTAGGAGACGACCACGGCGATCACGATGATGCCCTGCATGATCTGCGTGATCTCCTTCGGGTAGCCCGCGATGTCGAGGCTCGAGGACGCCTTCTCCAGGAACGCGAAGAGCAGGGCTGCGAAGAAGATGCCGACCGGGTGGTTCCGGCCGAGCAGGGCGACGGTGATGGCCGTGAAGCCGACACCGACCGGGAAGGCGAGGCTGTAGGTGTGGGTCTCGCCGAGCAGGATCGGCATGCCGGAAAGACCGGCGAGGGCACCCGAGATCAGCATCGCGGTGAGGATCATCTTCTTGGCGTCGACGCCGCTCGCCTGGGCCGCGGACTCGCTCCCGCCGGTGGCCCGCAGGTCGAAGCCGAACTTGGTGCGGTTGAGGACGAACCAGTAGACGACACCGAGGGCGAAGGCCACGAAGGTGAAGCCGTAGATCTGGCCGCCCTCGCCCATGTCGATGCCGGGGAACCAGCCGGACTCGGAGATCTGACCGGTGGTGAGGTCGTTGGAGCCCGCGGGCTGGACGCCGAAGTTCTTCGGCAGGATCAGCCAGGCCACCAGGGAGGTGGTGATGGCGTTCAGCATGATCGTGGAGACGACCTCGGAGACACCCCGGGTGGTCTTCAGGATGCCCGCGATGCCGGCCCAGAAGGCGCCGGTCACCATGGCCACGAGCACGATGAGCAGGATGTGGAGAGGGCCGGGCAGCTCCACGGCGGCGCCGACCAGCGCCGACAGCATCGCGGCGAGACGGTACTGGCCGTCGACGCCGATGTTGAAGAGGTTCATCCGGAAGCCGATGGCCACGCCCAGGGCCGCCAGGTAGAGGGTCCCGGTGTAGTTGACGATGAGGACCTGGACGTCGGAGAACCCGGCGTTCTCGATCATCAGCCGGATCGGCTCGATCGGGTCCAGACCCGTCGCGAGCAACACCAGGACGGTGAGCACGAAGGACGAGACCAGCGCGAGCACGGGGCCGGCGGCCCCGATGATCAGCTTGTCCTTGTCGATTTTCATCATCGGGCGTCACCGTCTTCGGACTGCTCTTCGGTGCCTTCGAGGCGGCCGGTGGCTGCGCCGGTCATGGCGGAGCCCAGCTGCTCGGGCGTGATGGTGGCGGGGTCGGCGTCGGCGACCAGCTTGCCGCGGTACATGACCCGGAGCGTGTCGGACAGGCCGATCAGCTCATCGAGGTCGGCGGAGATCAGCAGCACCGCGAGGCCCGCGCGGCGGGCGTCCCGGATCGCGTCCCAGATCTGCGCCTGCGCGCCGACGTCCACACCGCGGGTGGGGTGGGCGGCGATCAGGAACTTGGGGTTGTGGCTCATCTCGCGGCCGACGATCAGCTTCTGCTGGTTGCCGCCGGAGAGGGAGGACGCGGTGACGTCGATGCCGGGGGTGCGGACGTCGTACTCGCGCACGATCCGCTCGGTGTCCTTGCGGGCGGCCTTCGGGTCGAGGATGCCGCGCTTGGAGTTGGGGGCCTCGGTGACGTGGCCGAGGATGCGGTTCTCCCAGAGGGGGGCCTCCAGGAGCAGGCCGTGGCGGTGGCGGTCCTCGGGGATGTATCCGATGCCGCCCTCGCGACGCTTGCGCACGGAGACCTTGGAGATGTCCTCGCCGTCGAGGGTGATGACGCCCGCGTCGGGGACGGACATGCCCATCAGGGCCTCGATGAGCTCGGTCTGGCCGTTGCCCTCGACACCGGCGATGCCGAGGATCTCGCCCTTGTGGATGGTGAGCGAGATGTCGTCGAGGAGCTTGCGGCCCGCGCCGATCTCCTGGACGGTGACGGCGCCGGAGGGGTCCGGCGGGGCGGCGGTGGTGAGCGGGGCGGCCGCGGCGGCGCCGGCCTCGGTCAGGGTCAGGCCCTCGACCTGGAGCATCGGGACGTCCGTGACCGTCGACTCGCGGGTCTCCGGCGAGGGCAGCTCGCTGCCGACCATCAGCTCGGCGAGCTGCTTGGTGGTGGCGGTCTTCGGGTCGGCGGTGCCGACCGTGGTGCCCCGGCGGATGACGGTGATGTCGTCGGCGACCTTCAGGACCTCGCCCAGCTTGTGCGAGATGAAGATGACGGTGAGGCCCTCGGACTTGAGCTCGCGCAGGTTGTCGAAGAGCGCGTCGACCTCCTGCGGGACCAGGACGGCGGTCGGCTCGTCGAGGATGAGGATCTTCGCGCCGCGATAGAGGACCTTGAGGATCTCCACGCGCTGCCGCTCGGCGACGCCGAGGTCCTCGACGAGCGCGTCGGGGCGGACCTCGAGTCCGTACGCGTCGGAGATCTCCTTGATCTTCTTCCGCGCCTTGGCGCCGATGCCGTAGAGCTTCTCGCCGCCGAGGACGACGTTCTCCAGGACGGTGAGGTTGTCGGCGAGCATGAAGTGCTGGTGCACCATGCCGATGCCGCGGGCGATGGCGTCACCGGGCGTGGAGAAGGTGACCTGCTCGCCGTCGATGGCGATGGTGCCCTCGTCCGGCTTCTGCATGCCGTAGAGGATCTTCATGAGGGTCGACTTGCCGGCACCGTTCTCGCCGATGAGGGCGTGCACGGTGCCCTTGCGGACCGTGATGGCGATGTCCCTGTTGGCGACGACGCCGGGGAAGCGCTTGGTGATGCCGTGCAGTTCTACGGCAGGGGGGCTGGGCGCGTTGATGACGCACTCTCCTTGGCCGGAAGGAGTGGGAGCGGGGAGGGGCAGGGCGGGGCGAAGTTATCGTGCCAGGGAGACATCTACACGCGTAGCACTGCCGAAAAGTGAAAACCCGTACGGGAATGGGCCCGGGGCCCGGGGTCCGGTGGGGATGCCACCGGACGCCGGGCCCGGGCTCAGGTCGTGACCTGGGTGTCCTTACGGAGCGGTCTTGACCGTGATCTTGCCGTCGACGATCGCCTGCTTCGCCTTGTCCACCGCGGCGGTGAGGTCGGTCATCTTCGTGTACGCCGGGTTGGAGTCGGCCAGGCCGACGCCGTTCGCGGCGAGGCCGTAGCGGATCTCACCGGTCTGCGGCTTGCCGTCCTTGACCGACTTGATCAGGTTGAAGACGGAGCCCGAGACGTCCTTGGTGACCGAGGTCAGGATCTGGTTCTTGTAGGAGGCCAGACCCGCCTGCTTGTACTGGTCGGAGTCGACGCCGATGGCCCACTTGCCCGCGGCGGACGCGGCCTCGATCGCGCCGGAGCCGGCGAGACCGGCGGCGGCGTAGATCACGTCGGCGCCCTTGTCGAGCTGGCCCTCCGCGGCGGCCTTGCCGAGGTCGGGCTTCGAGAAGCCGTCGAAGTTCGGCGGCTGGGTCAGGTACTGGACGAGCACCTTCGCCTTGGGGTTGGTGTCCTTGACGCCCTGCGTGTAGCCCGCCTCGAACTTCTTGATCAGCGGCACCTCGACGCCGCCGATGAAGCCGACCGTGCCGGTCTTGGACGCCTTGGCGGCGGCGACGCCGGCCAGGTAGGAGCCCTGCTCCTCGTTGAAGACGAGGTTGGCGATGTTCGGGCCGGTCTTCGACGTGTCGTCGATGAGGCCGAAGGTGGTCTTCGGGAAGGACTTGGCGACCTTCTCGATGGCCGGGGCGTAGGAGAAGCCGACGCCGATGACCGGGTTGTTGCCGGCGCGGGCCAGCGAGGTGAGGCGCGCGACCTTGTCGGCGTCGCTCTCGCCCTGGGACGGCTCGGCCTCGGCACCCTTGACGCCGAGCTCGTCCTCGGCCTTCTTCAGACCCGCGTAGGCGGCGTCGTTGAAGGACTGGTCGCCGCGGCCGCCGATGTCGTACGCGATGGCGGCCTTGGTCGCCTTCGAGTCCGAACCGGAGCCGGAGTCGTTCGAAGACTTGCCACAGGCGGTGGCGGAGAGCGCGAGCGCCGCGGAGGCGATGCCCACGGTCGTGATCCTGGTGATCCGGCGCAAGAGGAGGGTCCCTTCAAGACTGACCGAAAGCGCCTCTTCCGGCGCTGGTTTCGCGGCGATCGTAACGCGCGTAGATGTCAGTTAAAGACCCGTTCATGAGTCGTTATCGGATCGTCGCGAACCGGCCAGCCGAGGCGACCGGGGGCGTTCGGCCCGGTACTGCCGGTTATACCGCCGGGGCGGGAGCCCGGACAGGGGCCGGGAGGCGACACGCCGGGCGCTGGGCCGGTCGTGGAACGGCGGTGGGCCGGACGGATGAGGCCCGTCCGGCCCGGAACCGACGCCGCGGAGCGGCGCGGTTCAGCACTGGTGCGTGGCGCGGTTCAACGCTGTGGCCATGGCCTGGTCAGAGCTGTCACCTGGGGTGGTCAGAGCTGGGGCGTGGCGTCGAGCAGGGCCGCGGCCGTGAAGAGTTCCACGCCGGCCTCGATGCACCGCTCGTCCACGTCGAAGTCACCGGCGTGCAGGTCGCGGACGCGGGTGTCGCCGGGGGTGCGGACGCCGAGGCGGGCCATGGCGCCGGGGACGTGCTCCAGGTACCAGGAGAAGTCCTCGCCGCCGAGGCTCTGCTCGGTGTCCTCGATGGCGTGCGGTCCACGGCGGGCGGCCATGGCGTCGCGGAGCAGTTCGGCGACGACCGGGTCGTTGACGACCGGGGGGACGCCGCGGACGTAGGTGACGGTCGACTTGGCCCGGTGCAGGCCGGCGACCTCGTCGATCGCGGCGTGGACCAGGTCGGGCGCGTCCCGCCAGGCGGGCAGGTCGAGGCAGCGGACGGTGCCGGAGAGCTCCGCGCGCTGCGGGATGACGTTGGGGGCGTGGCCCGCCTCGATACGGCCCCAGGTGACCGAGAGGCCCGCGCGGGCGTCGACGCGGCGGGCGAGGACGGCGGGGACGTCGGTGGCGACCCGGGCGGCGGCGGTGACGAGGTCGGTGGTGAGGTGCGGGCGGGCGGTGTGCCCGCCGGGGCCGTCGAGGGCGACCTCCAGACGGTCGCAGGCGGAGGTGATGGGGCCCGCGCGGAGTCCGATCTTCCCGGCGTCGACGCGCGGGTCGCAGTGGACGGCGATGATCCGGCCGACGCCGTCCAGGACACCGGCCTCGACGGCGTCGGCGGCGCCGCCGGGCAGGACCTCCTCGGCGGGCTGGAAGATCAGCCGCACGGCGTTCGGCAGGAGGCCCTCGCGGTCGAGCTCGGCGAGGACGAGGCCGGCGCCGAGGACGGTGGTGGTGTGGACGTCGTGCCCGCAGGCGTGGGCGCGGTTGGCCACGGTGGAGCGGTAGGCCACGGTCTTGGCGTCGGGGATGGGCAGCGCGTCGAGGTCGCCGCGGATCGCCAGCATGGGCATGCCGCCCCGCCGGCTGCCGATGTCACAGATGAGCCCGGTGCCTGCCGGTAGGACCTGCGGCGCGAGGCCGGCCGCCTCCAGGCGGGCCTTGAGCGCGGCGGTCGTGCGGAACTCCTGGTTGCCGAGCTCGGGGTGCATGTGCAAGTCCCTGCGGAAAGCGACGAGTTCGTCACGCAGGGATTCGGACAGCGTTCCGGGCAGGGTTACGGAGCCTGGCTCACGGGACTTCAACTGGTTCACCCTTTGAAGGGTAGGCCCGTGGACAGGCCAACTGCCCGTTGATCACGAAAAGTTCAGCCCGTTAGGGGAAAAAATCTCGGTTTCACGGGCTTGAACCTCACTCCCAGTGGGTATGGTCACCCGAATTCGAGTCGGTCGGTGGGCTTCGTCACACGGGTGGTGAGCCGGTCGACCTCGTGGGCCGCGGTGCACGCCACCCCGGACAGGAAGCCCTGGGCGCGCGGTGAGGCGGTCGCCCGCAGCCACTCGGGCGCTATCTCGACGACGGCGACCCGCACCCCCGTGCCGGCGAGGGCCAGCGGCAGGGTGTGCACGACCGTCGACGGGAAGCTGACGACCGTACGTCCGATGGGGCCGCGACGCGCGATCAGCTCCAGCGGCAGATCGGGCCGGACCACCTGGAGGCCCGTCTCGACCGCGATCCGGTGCAGTTTCTCGGCGCTCTCCCTGCGGTGCGCGAAGTAGCGGGTGGCGCCGTGGGCGGTGGCGAGCTCGCTCACCACGCGCGCGTAGTGGTCGGCGTCGACGACGCCCGTCTCGACCAGCGAGGTGCCGACCAGGTCCGCGCCGCCGGTGAGCCGCGGCGGGCCGAAACCGTCCCGGGTCCACGCGTACGTGTTCTCGGTGACCGTGACGCCGGGCGGTGCCTCCACGGGCAGCGAGGTGAAGATCTCGACCGTGCGGCCCCGGGCGGGGGCGAGCTTCCGGCGGGCGATCCGGGTGACGGGGGCGAGGACCAGTTCGCGGGGGCCCAGGCTGCCCTTGCGGTGCCAGCGCACCAGACGCTCGCCGCGGCCGAGCTGGGCGGCGAACTCCATGGTCGCGGTCCCGTCGTCGACCACCGTCAGGTGCCGGGGGGCGAAGAGGGTCAGCAGGAGCTGGACGTACCGGGAGAACGGGTCCCCGATGATCACCCGCTCCGCCGAGCGCAGCGGCCGGGCGAGCTCGCGCAGGGTGCGGACGAGCGCGCCCCGGCCGCCGCGGGCCTCCTGCCAGTGGACGGTGAGGCCCTGGTCGCGGGCCAGCTGTGCCATCCGGCGCAGCTGGCCCCTCGACATGGGGTCGGTCGGCGAGAGGACGACGACCGTGATGGCGTCCGCGGGGCCCGCGGTCGAGGGCGCCGCACTCGTGGGTGCCGCCGGGGCCGGGAGCCCCGGCCCGGCAGGGGCGCCGTCCCCTGCGGAACGTATGCCCCCACCGGGGCCCTGCGCGTGCGCCCACTCCAGGACGTTCAGAAGCTGGACCGGGCTCTCGACGAACGCCAGCTGCCCGGTCATGCGGCGACGGTGCCCTGGACCCGGCGGAGCTTCTTCATCGGGCCGAGCTCCGACTCGTACACCTTCTTCACGCCGTCACCGAGGGACGCCTCGATGGTCCGGATGTCGCGGACCAGGCGCTGGAGGCCCTGCGGCTCGACAGAGGCGGCCTGGTCGGAGCCCCACATGGCGCGGTCGAGGGTGATGTGGCGCTCGACGAAGGCGGCGCCGAGGGCGACGGCGGCCAGCGTGGTCTGGAGGCCGGTCTCGTGGCCGGAGTAGCCGATCGGGACGTTCGGGTACTCCTCCTGGAGCGTCTGGATGACGCGGAGGTTGAGCTCCTCGGCCTTGGCCGGGTAGGTCGAGGTGGCGTGGCAGAGCAGGATGTTGTCGCTGCCCAGGACCTCCACGGCGTGGCGGATCTGCTTCGGGGTCGACATGCCGGTGGAGAGGATGACCGTGCGGCCGGTGGCGCGCAGCTCGCGGAGCAGCTCGTCGTCGGTGAGGGACGCGGAGGCGACCTTGTGGGCGGGGACGTCGAACTTCTCCAGGAAGGCGACGGCCTCGGTGTCCCACGGGGAGGCGAACCAGGCGATGCCCTTCTCCGCGCAGTACTCGTCGATCTTGCGGTACTCGTCCTCGCCGAACTCCACGCGGTGGCGGTAGTCGATGTACGTCATGCGGCCCCAGGGGGTGTCGCGCTCGATGTCCCACTGGTCGCGCGGGGTGCAGATCTCCGGGGTGCGCTTCTGGAACTTGACGGCGTCGCAGCCGGCCTCGGCGGCCACGTCGATCAGCTTGAAGGCGTTGTCGAGGTCGCCGTTGTGGTTGATGCCGATCTCGCCGCAGATGTAGACGGGACGGCCCGGTCCGGCGGTCTTGTCGCCGAGGGTGCGCAGACGGGTGCTCATGGTGCTGTTCCTCACGGGTTGGGGGTGTTCAGCTCGGGTCCGAGGAGCCAGGCGGCGATCTCGCGGATCGCTCCGGAGCCGCCCGGGGTGACGGTGACCGCGCGGGCGGCGGCCCGTACGGAGTCGTGGGCGCTGCTCACCGCGACGGGCCAGCCGACGAGGTGGAAGCAGGGCAGGTCGTTGACGTCGTTGCCGGCGTAGAGGACGCGCTGCGGGTCGATGCCCTCGGCCTCGCACCACTCCTTGAGGGCCCGGTCCTTGCGGTCGATGCCGTGCAGGACGGGGATCTTGAGCTTGCGGGCGCGGGCGGCGACCACGGCGTTCTGTTCGGTGGAGAGGATGAGGACGGGCAGTCCGGCGCGGCGCAGGGCCGCGATGCCGAGGCCGTCGCCGCGGTGCGCGGAGACGAACTCGCGTCCCTCGGCGTCGAGGTGGACCCGGTCGTCTGTCTGGGTGCCGTCGAAGTCGAGGACGACGGCGTCGACGTCGGCGAAGCCGGGCGTGACGGGCTCGTCGAGGAGAGGCGCGAGGGCCCTGGCGCGGGCGAGGTCGTGCGGGTCGTCGATCTCCAGGACCCGGGCGGGGTCGGTGACGACGAGCGCGGTGCGGCCGAAGAAGCGGTGTCCGTGGGCACGGAAGCCGGCCGCGTCCATCGCGTAGACGGCGCCGGTCTCCAGGTACTCGGGCTCCCGGTCCTGGCGGCGCGGGCGGTGCGCCTTGTCGTGGTTGACGCCCTCGGCGCCGGACTCGGTCTCACGCCAGAGGAAGCCGTGGGTGGGGGCGGCCGTGAAGGCGGTGTCGGCGGCGCCCGAGGTGATCCGCCCGGCGGTCTCGGCGACCTCGGCGGAGGTGAGGAAGGGGCTGGTGCACTGGACGAGCAGGACCACGTCGGCCGGGCGGCCGTGGCCGGCCTCGAAGGCGTCCAGCGCGTGCAGGACCGCGGCCTCGCTGGTGGCCGTGTCGCCCGCGATCCCGGCGGGCCGCCGGACGGTCTCGGCGCCGGCGGTGCGGGCCGCGGCCGCGATGGCCTCGTCGTCGGTGGAGACCACGACGTGGGTGACGCTGCGGGCGCCGAGGCAGGCGCGGACCGCGCGGGCCACCAGGGGGACCCCGGCCACCGGGGCGAGGTTCTTGGCGGGCACGCCCTTGGAGCCGCCCCGGGCGGGGATGACGGCGAGCACGGTGGGGGCGGCGGTCATCAGAGTTCTCCCAGGCGGCGGATGACGGGGGCGACGCGCTGTACGCCGTGGCGGTACGCGCCCCGCGCGGCCTCCCGGACGACCCGGCGCAGCCCGCTCTCGCGGGGCTCGGGCGCGGTGACGTCCAGGCGGTGGCGGGCGAGGATCCCGGGCAGGTAGCCGGGGGCCGTCTCCGCGGTGTAGTACGGGGCGACCGGGGGCAGCGCGGGAAGCGCGAGGAGCTCGGCGACCCGGTCGCGGGCGGCGTCGAAGGCCTCCTCGTACGAACCGTCGGAGGCGACTCCCTGCCGGGCGAGCCAGGTTCCGTCGGGTGCCGGGACGTCCCCCTCGTCGAGCCGGTCGAAGGAGGTCAGCAGGCCGGAGCCGACGAAGTGGTGGTTGCCGAGCGCCTCGCGGACCCCGAGGTCGGTGAGGATCGCGGTGGGGATCCGGCGGTGCAGCGCTTCGAGGGCCGCCGTGGAGGAGACGGTGACGAGGAGGTCGGTGCGGTCGAGGACCTCGCCCATGTGCCCGTACACGAGCCGGAAGTTGGCCGGCGGGTCGAGCTCGCGCACCAGCTTCTGGAACGGGAACTCCTCCAGGTGCGTGGTGTGTTCGCCCGGCTTGGAGCGGAGCTTGAGGAGCACCTCGCGGCCCGGGTGGAGCCGGGCGTGGGCGATCAGCCGCCGCAGCACGTAGACCCGTTCCGCCCGGGTGGCGGGCACGGAGGGCTGGGCGGCGAAGACCAGGGTGTCGCGGCCGGCCTCGGGGGTGTGCGGGGCGCCGCCGAGGAAGGGCAGCGCGGCCTCGACGACCGAGTCGGCGCCGGCGCCCACACCCTCGTACACGGCGCGGAAGCGCTCGGCGTCGTGACGCGAGTTGGCGAGGACGACGTCGGCGCCGTGGCGCAGCAGGAGGCCGTCGGTCAGCTTCTCGTAGACGACGCCGACATAGCCGGTGACGATCACCGGACGCCGCTCCAGGGCGAGGTCGGCCAGACCCTGGAGGACGGCGCGCACGGTGCCGCCGACCAGGGCGAGCACGAGGACGTCGTATCCCTCGCCGCGCGCCTCCGCGTCCCGGACCGCGCGCAGGAACTCCGCGCCCGTCACCTCGCGCGGGGCGGCCTGGGACACCCCGGTCTCGGCGAGCTGGCGCGGGGTGGGCGTGGCCCGTCCGCGCAGGACGAAGCCGGCGGGTTCGGCGGTCGCCGTGGTGATGCGGCGCGCGGTGAGGGCGCCCCATTTCCACCGGGTGTCGGAGTCGGCGAGTACGGCGACCCGTACCGCTTCTCTGCTGCTTGCTTGCACGCCGAGGACGCTAGAAGGGTATTCCGCTTTCCGGCCCAACTGAGCCACAACAAACGGTGAACAGCGCCTCTCCGGCCGTTGAAGCGGGTCGAGGTCCGGACAGGAGAAGGCCGATTTCCCTTGCGGGGAAAGGCGGTTAATCGGCCCGCCGCCTGGTGTTCACCGAAAAGCCGTCCGGGGGTTGGTGGGAATGCCGGGGCGACGCCTAGCGTCGGCCCCGTGGTCAAGCTCTCCGTCGTCGTGCCGTTCTTCAACGTGCAGACATACGCCCCCGACACCCTCACGAGCCTGCGGGCCAACGCCCGCGAGGACTTCGAGTTCCTCCTGGTCGACGACTGCTCGTCGGACGGGACGCCGGAGCTCCTCGAACGGGCCGCGCGCGAGATCCCGGGTGCCGTCCTGATCAGGCACGAGCACAACGAGGGCCTCGCCACGGCCCGGAACACCGGCCTCGACGCCGCCCGCGGCGAGTACATCGCCTTCCTCGACGGGGACGACTGGCTCGCCCCCGGCTACTACGGGCGCCTCGTCGCCGCCGCCGAGTCGCTGCGCTGCGACTTCCTGCGCACCGACCACGTCTCGGTCACCGGCCGCAACCGGGCGGTGCGCCGAGTGCCGGTCCCCCGGCGCGGCGAGGTGCTGCGCCCCCGGGACTCGATCCTGCCGGCGCACCGGACGACCTCGGTCGACTACCCGTACGCCTGGGCCGGGATCTACCACCGGCGGCTTCTCGACCGGGGCCTGCTCCACTTCCCGCACGGCCTTCGGACGGCCGAGGACCGGCCGTGGATCTGGAAACTCCACCGCGAGGCGGAATCGTTCGCCGCGATCGGAGAACTCGGCGTGTTCTACCGGCGGGGGGTGGCTACCTCGCTCACCCAGATCGGCGACGTCCGGCAATTGGATTTCATCCGCGCCTTCGACCAGGTCGTCGAGGAAACGGCGAAGGACGCGGACGCGGACCTTCTTCTTCCCAAGGCCGTCCGCACGTATTGCGCGGTGATTTCCCATCACATCGGTTCGGCCGAACGGTTCGAGCCCGAGGTGGCGCGTCGGTTGAAGGCGATGAGCGCGGGCGCGCTGCGGCGGATGCCGCAGGAGGTCCTCGACGAGGCCCTGACCGCGATGGGCGGGGACCGCGCGACGATGCTGCGCCGGCTGCGCAGGCGCCGCCCCGCACCCCCGCCGGCGGCACCGGTCCGTGAAGGCGGCCCCGGCTCCCCGGAGGCGGCCCCGGTCCGCGCGAGCGTCACCGGCTCCCCGGAGGTGGCCGCGTGAGCGCCCGCCGGACCACCCAGATCTTCTGCGCCTCCACTCTGTACGGCGCCGTGACGCTCGCCGCCGCGCTCGACAGCGACTGCTTCGGCGCCGCCGACCGCCGGATCCTCCTCGTCACCAACAACGCGGCCGTGCCCGAGACGACCCCCGCCCTGGACGAGGCCGAGGGCTTCGGGCGGCTGCGCGGCCGCTTCGACTCCGTCCTGTCCTGGAACGAGACGATCTCCCCCCTCCACCCGGCCGGCTGGACCCCGCGCGCGAGCGACCTGCCGCTCCTCCAGCGCCATCTGCGCTCGCTCTGGAACCTGGGTGACGACCGGGTCGAACTCGCCCTGGAATCACTCCAGGTGACACCCGCCCTCGCCATCGCCCAGCTGCTTCCGGACGCGCCGATCACCGTGTACGCGGACGGCCTGATGAGCTACGGGCCGACGCGTAACAAGATCGACCCGCTGATCGGCGGACGCGTGGGCCGGCTGCTCCACCTGGACCTCGTCCCCGGGCTCGCGCCGCTGCTGCTCGCCGAGTTCGGGGCGGAGCCGGAGCCGGTGCCGACGGAGGCGTTCACGAAGGTCGTCGAGGAGCTGGCGGGCCCGGCCGCCGGGGCCTGCGCCCCGGAAGGGGGCCCCGTGCTGCTCCTCGGCCAGTACCTGGCCGCGCTGAACCTGCTGACCGCCGCCGAGGAGGAGGAGCTGCACCTGCGGATGGTCCGGGGCGCGATCGCCCGCGGCCACCGGCGGCTCGTCTTCAAGCCGCACCCGACGGCCCCGGACGCCTGGTCGCGGACCCTGGTGGAAGGGGCGCGGGAGCTCGGCGCCGACCTGACCGTCGAGGACCGGCCCCTCCTCGCCGAGGTGCTCTACCGCGAGCTGCGGCCCGCGCTCGTCGTCGGCTGCTTCTCCACGGCGCTGCTCACGGCGGCGACCTTCTACGGCCTGCCCACCGCCCGGGTCGGCACGCGCGCCCTCCTGGAGCGGCTCACCCCGTTCCAGAACAGCAACCGGATACCGCTCACGGTCGTCGACGCGGTCGTACCGCCCCTGGAGGCGAAGGACGCCGGCCCCGAGGTCGGTACGGAGGAGCTGAACGACCTGGTCGCGGCGGTCGGCTTCGCGATGCAGCCGAAGATACGCCCGGAGCTGCGGGAGCCTGCCGTACGGCACCTCTCCGGCCCGCTCGCCGAGCGCACCCGCCACCACTTCACCCGGCGCCGTCTCACCGTCCTGAACCTGCCGGGCGGCCTGCCGATCCCCCGCCACCCGAAGGTCCGCCGGCTCGCGCGCCGCGCGCTGCGGCTGCGCAAGGCGCTGAAGAGGTAGCGGGCGCGGTGGAAGCTGAGGGCCCGGGACCCGTGCGGGGGTCCCGGGCCCTCAGCGACGGGTGGTCAGGCGCGGACGATCGGCTCCTGGATCTCGGCGACCCAGCCGGCCGGGTCCGCCGGGCACTCCAGGTACAGCTCGCGGGCGTAGCCGGCGGACCGGTAGCCGTTGGTGTCGATCCAGGCGGCCAGGGTCTGCACGGTCGGCAGGATCCCGTCCATCGACCCCCGGTGGACGATGGTGGCCGCCTCCTCGATGCCGGGCAGGACGTGCACCTCGACGCCCTCCGCGGCCGTGCCCTCCGGCACGGTCGTCGCGGCGTGCACGCGGACCGAACCGTCCCCCGTGCCCGCGTCCTCGTAGTACGCGACGGCGGGCCCGAAACCGGTGACGCCCGCGCGCTCCAGCCGGCCGCACAGCTCCTCGTACAGCGGGCCGATGACCGGCCCGATGTCCTCGGGGCCGAAGCTCGCCGCGACCCCGCTCAGCTCGGCGACACGGACGGCGGGAACCTTCTTGACGACGACGTCCTGGGTGGACATGCGTCCCTCGCTCTCGATCGCGCGGAGCCTCGCACCGACCTGGGCGAGCCGGGCCCGCGCCGCCTCCAGGGCCGCTTCCAGCTCGGCCTGGCGCAGGCGCAGCATCCCCCGCAGCTCCTCCGCGCCGAGCTCCTCCCGGAGGATCGCCCCCACCTGTTCGAGGGTGAAGCCGAGGTCCTTGAGCGCGATGACGCGGTTGAGCGGGGCGAGCTGGTCCGCCGTGTAGAAGCGGTAGCCGCTGTGCGGGTCGACGTGGGCCGGGCGCAGCAGTCCGATGGCGTCGTAGTGGCGCAGCATCCGGACCGACACCCGCCCGTGCCGGGCGAAGTCTCCGATGGCAAACATGACGCCTCCTACGGAACGGCCTCACACGGTGTGAGGGTCAAGCACCCGCCGCCGAGAGCTTCACGGCGAAGCCGAGGAAGAGGGCGCCGGCCGCGGAGGTCGCTCCCGCCGAGAGGCGCTTGCGGCGCCGGAAGGCTGCGGCGAGCCGGGTGCCGCCGAATATCAGGGTCGTCAGGTAGAGGAAGCTGCCGAGCTGGAGCAGGGTGCCGAGGACCAGGAAGGAGAGCGCCGGGTAGGCGTAGGACGGGTCGACGAACTGCACGAAGAAGGAGATCAGGAAGAGGATCGCCTTCGGGTTGAAGAGGCTGATGATCAGCGCCCGGCGGTACGGGTGCTCGGAGGGACCCGCGTCCGCCTCGGCTGCGGACTCGGCGGCGGGCTCGTGCCGGGTGCGCCACATCGCCAGGGCGGCGCGCAGCATTCCGTACGCCATCCAGGCCAGGTATCCCGCGCCCGCGTACTTCACGATCATGAAGAGGAGCGGGGTGGTCTGGAGCAGCGAGGCGGCGCCGAGGGCGGCGAGCGTCATCAGGACCGCGTCGCCGGTGAAGACCCCGGCGGCGGCCTGGTAGCCGGTCCGGGTGCCCTTGCGGGCGGCGACGGACAGCACGTACAGCGAGTTCGGCCCCGGGAGGAGGATGATGAGGACGAGCCCGGCGAGATAGGTCGGAAGATCGGTGACACCCAGCATGAAGCGGAGTGTCGCATGTCAGTACGACACTCCGCTGTGACGTGCGCCTAAGACGTACGAGGGCGATCCCGACAACGCGGCGAGCGCGGGTATCTAGAAGGCGTCGGTCGGGACGTACACGCCCCAGACCTCCCGGAGCGCGTCGCAGACCTCGCCGATGGTCGCGCGGGCCTTGAGGGCGGCCTTCATCGGGTAGAGGACGTTCTCCGTTCCCTCGGCGGCCTTCTTCAGCTCGGCGAGCGCCGCGTCCACGGCCGGCTGGTCGCGCTCGGCGCGCAGCCTGGCGAGGCGCTCGGCCTGCTGGGCCTCGATCGCCGGGTCGACGCGGAGCGGCTCGTAGGGCTCCTCGACGTCGACGGTGTAGCGGTTGACGCCGACGACGACCCGCTCGCCGCTGTCGGTCTCCTGCGCGATCCGGTAGGCCGAGCGCTCGATCTCGCTCTTCTGGAAGCCGCGCTCGATGGCGCTGACCGCGCCGCCCATCTCCTCGACCCGGCCCATCAGCTCCAGGGCGGCGGCCTCGACGTCGTCGGTCATCTTCTCGACGACGTAGCTGCCCGCGAAGGGGTCGACGGTCGCGGTGACGTCCGTCTCGTACGCCAGGACCTGCTGGGTGCGCAGGGCGAGGCGGGCGGACTTGTCCGTCGGCAGGGCGATGGCCTCGTCGAAGGAGTTGGTGTGCAGCGACTGCGTGCCGCCGAGGACGGCCGCGAGGCCCTGCACGGCGACGCGCACCAGGTTGACCTCGGGCTGCTGGGCGGTGAGCTGCACGCCGGCGGTCTGGGTGTGGAAGCGGAGCATCTGCGACTTGGGGTTCTCCGCGCCGAACTCCTCCTTCATCACCCGCGCCCAGATCCGGCGGGCCGCGCGGAACTTGGCGACCTCCTCCAGGATCGTCGTGCGGGCCACGAAGAAGAAGGAGAGGCGGGGCGCGAAGTCGTCGACGTCCATGCCGGCGGCGACGGCCGTGCGGACGTACTCGATGCCGTCGGCGAGGGTGAACGCGATCTCCTGCGCGGGCGAGGCGCCGGCCTCTGCCATGTGGTAGCCGGAGATCGAGATGGTGTTCCACTTCGGGATCTCGGTCCGGCAGTACTTGAAGATGTCCGCGATCAGCCGCAGCGAGGGCTTCGGCGGGAAGATGTACGTGCCGCGGGCGATGTACTCCTTGAGCACGTCGTTCTGGATCGTGCCGGTCAGCTTGTCCGCCGGGACGCCCTGCTCCTCGCCGACGAGCTGGTAGAGCAGGAGGAGGAGGGCGCCGGGGGCGTTGATCGTCATCGACGTGGAGACCTTGTCCAGCGGGATCCCGTCGAACAGGACGCGCATGTCGTCGATCGAGTCGATGGCGACGCCGACCTTGCCGACCTCGCCGTGCGCGAGGGGGGCGTCGGAGTCGTGGCCCATCTGGGTCGGCAGGTCGAAGGCGACCGACAGGCCCATGGTGCCGTTGGCGATGAGCTGCTTGTAGCGGGCGTTGGACTCGATGGCGGTGCCGAAACCGGCGTACTGCCGCATGGTCCAGGGCCGCCCGGTGTACATCGAGGGGTACACCCCGCGCGTGAAGGGGTACGCGCCCGGCTCACCCAGCTTCTCGGCGGGATCCCAACCGTCCAGGGCGTCCGGTCCATAGACCGGCTCGATGGGCAGTCCCGACTCCGACTCGCGCGCCATGCGTGGTGCCTCCCGAATAGACCTGCTGCTCAGCGGTACCGACCCTCGCGACGGACTGTAGTGGCGGGTGCGCGGGCGATGGAGGGCAGCGCGCTGGGACCTTCCTCACAAGCATGCGCGGTTCGCGCCACGGCCGCGCAACCACGGGCGACCGGGAAGCATCCCTAGGTACACACGACACGTCCCGGGGGGCAACGATGAAGCGGTCTTCTTCCGTCATACGCAGAGCGGTGCTGGCAGCGGCGGCGGTGGCACTCGCCGCCGGCTGCACGCCGGAGACGTCCGGCGCAGGTGCCGGTACGGGCACGAGTACGGCGCCCGCGCCGACCTCCACCGCGCCCGGGACCACCGCCCCGAGCACCACGCCCTCCACCTCGGCGCCCGCGGACGACAAGCCGCCGTCCCCCTCCTCGGCCGTCCCCTCGGCCACGCCCTCCACGGGAACGCCCGCGCCGAAGGCGCTCATGGGCG
This sequence comes from Streptomyces sp. NPDC034084, assembly GCF_055575535.1. Lineage (NCBI taxonomy): Bacteria > Bacillati > Actinomycetota > Actinomycetes > Kitasatosporales > Streptomycetaceae > Streptomyces > Streptomyces sp. NPDC034084. The sequence goes on along the minus strand of NZ_JBVISK010000006.1, from coordinate 588,269 downwards.
ACGGGGACGAGAACGAGCAGGTGCGCGAGCTCCAGGCGCGGCTGCGGCAGCTCGACTTCTTCGACCGGGCCCCCACCGGCTTCTACGGGACGATGACCGCGGCCTCGGTCAAGAGGTTCCAGGCCCGCCGGGGGCTGCCGGAGACGGGCTCGGTCGACGAGACGACCTGGCGGCAGCTGCTCTCCGCGACCCGGAAGCCGACCGCCGACGAGCTGAAGCCGTCGACGACGAACAAGCTGGACGCCCCGGACCCGCGGTGCCTGACCGGCCGGGTGCTCTGCATCAGCAAGGAGAGCCGGACCCTGGCCTGGATGATCGACGGCAAGGTGGTCTCGTCGATGGACGTCCGCTTCGGCTCGGAGAACACGCCGACCCGCGAGGGCCTCTTCACGGTCGAGTGGAAGGCGAAGGACTGGACGTCGACGATCTACCACACCCCCATGCCGTACGCGATGTTCTTCAGCCGCGGCCAGGCCGTGCACTACTCGGCGGACTTCGCGGCCCGCGGCTACGCCGGCGCCTCGCACGGCTGCGTCAACGTCCGGGACCGGGCCAAGCTCTCCACCCTCTTCGACCAGGCGAAGGTCGGCGACAAGGTCGTCGTCTACTGGTAGGAGCGGGAGAGCGCCAGTGAGAGGAAGAAGGGGCGCGGGTGGGACCGGGGGAACGTGTCCCACCCGCGCCGGGTGCGCGGAGCCGTAGGTACGGGGGGAACCCCGGCTCTCTGCGCGGCCGATGACCAGTCGGCACTTCTTACTGCGCCGACGGGCCGAGAAGTGTTACACCCCGAGCGGGAGGCGCGTCTCGGCGGTGATTCCGGCGGGCAGCGCGGTGGTGACTCCGGCCAGGAGCCGGGTGTCGGGGAGGACGGTTCCGGACCGGATTCCGGCGCCGGCGCCCGGGGCGCCGCTTCCGCCACCGCTCTTGGAGCCGTCGTCGGACCCGCCCTTCGAGCCGCCCTCGTGGCCGCCGCGGGACGAGTCCTCGGAGTCGTCCTTGCCGTCGCCCTTGTCGTTTTTCGTGTCGCCGTCGGCGTCGCCCTCGGGAGCGCCGGTGTCGCCGGAGAGGATCCGGTCGCAGTAGCGGCGCAGGGTCTCGCCGTCGCGCAGGGTGCTCGTGAGCTGCTGCCGGCCGGTGGCGTCGAGCTTGCCCGTCCGGTACTCCCGGCAGGCCTTGAGCGCCTTCTCGCGGACGTCGGCGGAGCCGGTGCCGGTGCCGGTGGTCTCGCCCCGGCCTTCGGGCGTCCTGCCGGGGGTCGGGGTGCCGGGGCCCGGGGTGTCGGCGCCGCGTCCGTCGGGGACGCGGGGGGTGGGGGTGATGGACCCGGAGCCGGCCGAGGGGGACGAGCTGGGCGGGGGATCGCCGCCGCCCGGTTCCGTCGGGGGTGCCTCGGGGTCCTGGCGTATTCCGGGCTCCTTCGAGACGAGCGGGTCGCCCGTCTCGACCGCCGTGACGGAGCTGGCGGGCTCGGGGCCGACGAGGGGCAGCACACCGGTGCCGGCGGCGACGGCGACACCGCCGACCGTGACGGCGGCGACCGCGGCGGCCAGTCCGTACCGTACGGAACGACCCCAGCGACGCGCCGGGGCGGTCACCGGCGCGAGCCTTACCCGGCCCAGTTCGGCGACGGTGGCGCGGCCCGCGGGCGCGGACACGGCGGCGGACGCGGCCCGCTCGGCGGTGGCCTTGCGGAAGGCGGCGAGCGCCGCCGCCTCGCCCGGGAGTTCGGTGCGCGCGGCCGCGGGGACGCGGGCCGTGCCGAGGGCGTCGGCGAGGCGCTGGGCCTCGGCGCGCGCACGGTCGTCGACGGCCTCGACCGGCTCGCCGCGGAGCAGCCGCTCCGCGGCCTCCTGGTCGAGCCACTGGTACCGCTCGTCGGCCATCACATGTCCTTCTGCGTACGCCGACGTGATTGCGTCACACCGCCCGGGGCCACGGGGCCCGGCGCGCGTCCGCGTTGCGGAGGGACGCCGTCCAGCGGGACGACGCTCCCGCCCGTGCCGTCCGGCCCGTCCGGGCCGCCGTCGGCCCCGAGGAGTTCGGCGAGCTTCTTGAGCCCCCGGTGCGCGGCGGTGCGTACGGCGCCGGGGCGTTTGCCCAGGGTGTCGGCGGCGCTCTTGGCGTCGAGGCCGACGACGACGCGCAACACGACGGCCTCGGCCTGGTCCTGCGGGAGCTGGGCGATCAGGTGCATGGTGTCGCCGGTGGCGAGGGCCTCCAGGGCTTCGCCGGCCGTGTCGGAATCGGCCGGCTTGTCGGTGAGTTCGGTCTCGTCGGCGCCCATGGCGGGGCGCCTGCCGCGCATCCGGATGTGGTCGAGGGCGCGGTTGCGGGCGATCCGGGCCGCCCAGCCGCGGAACCGGTCCGCGTCGCCGTCGAAGCGGTCGAGGTCACGGGCTATCTGGAGCCAGGCCTCGGAGGCGACGTCCTCGGCGTCCCCGTCGCCGACCAGCGTACGTATGTAGCCGAGCAGCCGGGGATGCACGGCGCGATACACAGTACGGAAGGCGTCCTCGTCCCCGTCCTGCGCAGCGAGCACCGCGGCCGTCAGCTCCGCGTCGTCCCCCAGCACTCCCCAAACCCTGTTCGTCGGTGACGTGGTCGCGCCCCGCGTCTTCGCGGCTGGTCATCACCGCCACGCTGCCTCGCGCACCTGCACGCTACGTCGTGTCGCGGCGTCACGTCCACGCGGCCCGGGGTCTTTGTACAACTCGCAACCTCCGGGGGCCTTGAGGGTGTGACAGAAACCGCACACCTGGCGCTGATAGGAGTACGGAGCCGTGCTGCGGCTCCGTGGGCGACGACCGGGGCCTCTCCTGTGGGGGGTGGCGGCCTCGGTCGTCTCCCATTTCCCCCTCTTCTCCGCTGATTTCTCACTCTTTTTCGCGATCTTCCGGGTGCCGGGGGTGCAGTACGCCCTCCAGGTGTCAACTAGTCGTTGACAGTAGCGGGGTGTCAACCTAAGGTTGCCTCATGACGAATCCAGTCGGCATGAATGTCCCCGTCCGTCTCGACGAGCTCATCGAAGCGATCAAGAAGGTCCACACCGACGCCCTGGAGCAGCTCTCCGGCGCGGTCATCGCGGCGGACCACCTCGGCGACGTCGCCGACCACCTCATCGGCCACTTCGTGGACCAGGCCCGGCGCTCCGGTGCCTCCTGGACAGACATCGGCCGCAGCATGGGCGTCACCCGCCAGGCGGCCCAGAAGCGGTTCGTACCGAAGGACCCCGACGCCTCCACGATGGACCCGAACGCCGGGTTCAGCCGCTTCACCCCGCGCGCCCGCAAAGTGGTCGTGGCCTCACAGGAGGAAGCCCGGACGGCCGCCCACGCGGAGATCGTGCCGGGTCACCTCGTCCTCGGCCTGCTCGCCGAGCCCGAGTCGCTCGCCATGCGCTGGCTGGCCGGGCACGACGTGACGGAGGAGGCCGTGCGCGCCGCGGTGACCCCGACCCTGCCGGCACAGGCGGAGAAGATCCCGCCGCTGATCCCGTTCGACGCGGACGCGAAGAAGGTCCTGGAGCTGACGTTCCGCGAGGCCCTGCGCCTCGGCCACAACTACGTCGGCACCGAGCACATCCTGCTGGCCCTCCTGGAGCACGAGGACGGGCAGGGCGTGCTGAGCGGCCTCGGCCTGGACAAGGCCACGGCGGAGCGGGAGATCGCCGAGGTGATCGCCTCGGTCGCGATCCAGGCGCCCGAGCAGGAGTAGCGGCCCTCAGGCGGTGCGGGCCCGGCGGGAGACGACCGCGCGCAGCACCCGGCCGCCCTCGACGGAGAGCTCACGCGCCCGGCGCAGTCCGGTCGGGCCGTGGGCGACCGCTTCGAGGGCGGCCTGCTGGCGGCGGAGCTCGCCGTCGTGGAGCGGGCCGGCCTCCGTCGCGTCGTACAGGCGGTGCACGGTGAGCGCCACCGACGAACACCGCCCGGCCCAGGCCCGCAGGGGCTCCTCGGCCCACTCGGCGGGAACACCGTCGAGCATCGCGCGCACCATCGTGACGATCCCGCCGGCGTCCGCGTCCTCGCCCCCCGCGCCGTCCAGCTCGGCACGGGCCTTGCCGACGGCCTCGGCCCACGCCCCGCCGTCCCCGCGCGCCACCGCGGCCCACACCGGCCGCAGCACCTCACCCCGGTCGGGGGCGAGCAGCGGCAGGCACCGGTCGAGACACGCGAGCCCGGCGGCCGCGAGGCCGCGGGTGTCGGCGCGGTCCAAGAGGTCCTGCAGGCTCGTGCTCGTCACGGACGTCATGGACGCCTCCTCGCCACCCGATGCGGACGCAGTACTTCCCCTACTGCGCCGAGGGGCGCTTTTTCGTCACTGCGCGGCCGGAATCATGCCAGTGGCCTTGGCGTGCTGCATAGAGGTCAGACGCCGGACGACGAGGATCGCGAGGACGGCGGCGACGATGTCGACGACGTAGCTCGCAAGGGCCCAGCCGGCGGCGGCGTCGTAGGCCTCCAGCGTCTCGGCGTGCTTGTACACCTGCGTGGCGATCCTGTCGACGACCCAGTCGGCGATCCAGAACACCCACCAGGCATTCAGGAGCGTCAGCTCCCGGGCACCGTCAGCGGCATACGGCTGCCGGCGGCTGGCCCGCCAGATGTCGACGGCGATCACCCGCGGGATCCAGAGGTTGCCGACCGGGACGAACCAGCCGCCGAAGGCCCAGCCGGGCTTCCGGCCCTGCAGATCGCCGGCCCAGACCTCGGCGTTGTTCCGCAGCCGGTGGAACCAGATGACGAAGACGACGACGGTCGCCGCGAACAGCGTGAACGCCATGCTGTAGGCCACGTTCAGGTCGACCGGCCCGAACACGGCCGGATCGAAGGTGTAAGGCATCGCGTCGGCCATCAGCCAGCGGGCCTCGATCACACCGAGCAGGACGTCGAAGAAGATGTTTCCGGCCAACAGGGCCACGACGGCCTTCGCGAGGCCGTTCGGATTCTTGAGCGTGAGCAAGTGGTTCCCCCCAGGAACGCGCGGCGGCCACTCGGCGGCCGCCGGGGGAACCTACGGGATCCGGAGCGGTCGCGTCCACGACAAAAATGGAGGCGCCAGGCCTCACTCCACCCGGTGGGTCCCGTCGTTGAACACCTCGACCGCGCACGTGGCGCGCGCGCCGTCCCGGCCGTCGCTCGTCACCTGCGGCACGTCGTACCCCTCGGCGAGCGCCAGGTACAGCGCGTCGTAAGCCGTGAGGTTCGCGTACAGCTCGCGCGAAACCCAGCTCAGCGCACCTGCGCCGCCAGCGCCTTGAACTCCGCCCAGGTCAGCGTCGGTTTCGTCGGGTCCCAGACCTTCTGGGCGAGGGCCGCGAGGGGGAGGCGGATGCCGGCAGCCACCTGCGCCTGCGTCTGCGCCCCGGACAGGTCGCACCAGACCGCGAAGCGGGCGCCGAGGATCTGGGGGTCGTACCGCGCCGGCACGGGGGTGGAGCCGCGGACCACGCGCGGGGTCCACTCCTCGTAGATCCGGCGGCCGGTGGGGTACGGGAACCGGTTGGGCTCGCCGAGGATGTAGTAGAGGTAGTCGTCGTTGAGGTTGACCAGCTTGCGGCCCGCGCTCAGGTACGAGACGGGCTGCCGGGCGCCGATCTCCCGGCCCGTCCAGTACTCCACCTCGATGTCCTTGTCCGGGCTGGCCACTCCGCCCGTGAAGAAGCCGTCGTTCCAGGCCTTGAGGGTCTTGCCGGTGGGCCGGACGACGGCGGCGCGGTCGTTGAGCCAGCCGGTGGCGAGGTCCTGGACGCGGCCGTTCGGCCCGTACTTCGCCCGCGCGGCCCGCGCCAGGCCCGGGTAGCTCACCTCGGGGTTCTTCGCCATGAGGGCGACGTACTCGTCGGCGCCGAGGTGCCAGTACGCGCCGGGGAAGAGCCGGGTGTACTCGCGCAGCAGCTCGTCGACGATCCTCGCCGCGTCCGGGTTCGCGATGTCGACGGTCCCGCGCGGGGCCCGGCCGCTCGCGCTGACGAGCTGGAGCCCGGGATGGGCGGCGATGACGGCGCCGAGGTGCCCCGGCGAGTCGATCTCGGGGATCACCGTGATGTGGCGGCTCGCCGCCAGGGCGAGGATCCGGCGGACCTCGGCCTTGGTGAGGTGCTGAGCGGAGACGATCTCCGGGTGGCTCTCGGACTCGATCCGGAAGCCCTGGTCGTCGGAGAAGTGCAGCCCGAGCTGGTTGAGCTTGAGGTCGCCCATCTCCCGGATGCGGTCCTCGAGCCAGGCGGCGGTGAAGTGCTTGCGGGCGATGTCGACCATGAGTCCGCGCTGCGGTTTCGCGGGCCGGTCGGTGACGGTCCCCTCCGGCATGGCGCCGGTGGCCTTGACCGACTGCTTGAGGGTGCGGGTGCCGTAGAAGACCCCGGCCTCGTCGGGGCCGGCGATCCGGACGCGGCCGCCCGTGACCGTCAGGGCGTACGACTCGGGGGCGCCCGTCCCGCCCAGGGCCAGTTCGACGTCCCCGGGTCCGGCCGCGGCGGCGCCGCGGTAGGGGATGCCGAGCTCCCCGGCGAGCAGCTGCCCCTCGTCGGCGAGGGCCTCGCTGTTCGCGGCGAGGACGACCCCGCCCGTGGGCGCGGGCTTCCAGCCGGGGCCACGGGCGGCCTCGTGGGAACGGACGGCGGGGACGGTCCGCGGCGCGGTGGAGAGCGGGTAGTTCTTCGAGGGCGTGGGCGTCGGCGTCGGGCTGGGCGGCGGGGCGCTCGTGGGCGCGGCGCTCGCGGACGCGCCCGTGGAGGACGGGCCGGACGGGCCGGACGCGGCGCCGTTCGAGCAGGCCGCCACGGTGGCCAGCGCCACCGCGGTCGCCAGGAGGGCGGGGCCTCGGCGAGGTCCCCGGATGGAGTACCGCATCATTCGGAATCCTCCCCTACGGATGGCCGTCCCACCAGTCGGCGTAACGGGAGCCGGTCGCGGGGGCGGCCCTCACCCGGTGGCGGGACGGCCCCCGCCCAGTGCGGGAGCGGAACCCGGTCGCCGGGACGGAAGCCGGTCGTCCATCATCTGTTCCGAAACTCTCCCTTCCGGGTGAAATTCGCGCATCCGTCGGACACTTCCCCCATCCCGTCGATAACGTTGCGTCACGTCCACCCCACCCGTCCCGGAGTACCGGAGCCCACGCTGACCAGCGACACCCACACCCCCTGCCGGAAGCCGGGCTCCACGGACGCGCCTGCCATACCCGCCCAGCAGACCCACGCCCGGCACACCGGCGGTCTCGTCGGGTTCAACGCGGCCCCGCCCGCCGAGGCCGTGGCGCTGCTGCTGTCCTGCTGCCACAGCACGCGCTGGGCCGAACGGGTGGCGGCCCACCGCCCGTACCCGACGGTGGACGCGCTGCTCGCCGCCGCCGACGAGGCCGGTTACGACCTGTCCCGCGCCGATCTCGACGAGGCCCTGGCCGCCGAGTCCTCCGCGCTGCCGCACCCGGACGCCCCGCCGGCCGCCCGGACCGCGCTACGGGCCGCCCACGCCGCGTACGAGAGCAGTTTCGGACACGCGTTCGTGATCAGCCTCGACGGAGTGCGCCCCGGGGAGCGGCTCGACCAGGTTTTGGCAGGCATCCGGTCACGTCTCGGCAACGAAGCGGAGGAGGAACGGGTCATCGCCGCCGACGAACTCAGGCGGCTCGCCCGCGCCCGGCTGGCCTTCCGGGTGGCCGAGGGGCTCACACCGCGACACTCCGGGCCGTGATCTCGTCCGGAATACGGCGATTCCGGTCTGTGTGATAGCCCGTCCGTGCCTGTTTGATCACACCGATGGACCCCGCGCGAGCGAACCGACAAGTCGTCGCTACGATGACCGGGGCCGGTGGACCGTACCCGGCCGGGTCAGACCGACAGAGAAGCCGGCCGACCCTGATCCCCGCTCCCGGAGGGTTTTTCCGTGCCGGCTGGAACGCTGTACCGCGGCCGGGAAGGAATGTGGAGCTGGGTGGCTCATCGAGTCACCGGCGTCCTCATCTTCTTCTTCCTGTTCGTACACGTGCTGGACACCGCTCTCGTCCGCGTCTCCCCCGAGGCGTACGACGAGGTCGTCGCGACCTACAAGACGCCGATCGTCGCTCTCCTCGAGTACGGTCTCGTCGCCGCCATCCTCTTCCACGCGCTGAACGGCCTCCGGGTCATCGCCGTGGACTTCTGGTCCAAGGGCCCGCGCTACCAGAAGCAGATGCTCTGGACCGTCGTGGGCATCTGGGTCGTGCTGATGGCCTTCTCGCTTTACCCGGTCCTCGGCCACGCCGCACGTGAACTGTTCGGGAGCTGACGCCACTCATGTCTGCTGACACGACCTCCGCTGCGATCGGCCCCGTCGAGGGCGGCGCGCACTACGACGTGGACAACCCCGCGCCGTACATCGAGGCCCCCCGCAAGCGCACGGGCAGGACCCCGCGCGCGACCCGCGGCAACTTCGAGATGGCCGCGTGGCTCTTCATGCGCCTCTCGGGCGTGGTCCTCGTCGTCCTGGTCCTCGGCCACCTGCTGATCCAGCTCTTCCTGGACGGCGGCGTCACCAAGATCGGCTTCGCCTTCGTGGCCGGCCGCTGGGCGTCCCCGTTCTGGCAGGTCTGGGACCTGCTGATGCTCTGGCTCGCCATGCTGCACGGCGCCAACGGCCTCCGTACGGTCATCAACGACTACGCGGAGCGGGCCAACACGCGCCTGTGGCTCAAGGGCCTGCTGTACACCGCCACGGTGTTCACCATCCTTCTGGGCACGCTGGTGATCTTCACCTTCGACCCGAACATCCGCTAGGCACGGGGCTGAGGTAATCCACGTCATGAAGATCCACAAGTACGACACCGTCATCGTCGGCGCCGGCGGCGCCGGCATGCGCGCCGCCATCGAGGCGACGAAGCGCAGCCGCACCGCCGTGCTGACGAAGCTCTACCCGACCCGCTCCCACACGGGCGCCGCGCAGGGCGGCATGGCCGCCGCACTGGCGAACGTGGAGGAGGACAACTGGGAGTGGCACACCTTCGACACGGTCAAGGGCGGTGACTACCTGGTCGACCAGGACGCCGCCGAGATCCTGGCGAAGGAGGCCATCGACGCCGTCCTCGACCTGGAGAAGATGGGCCTGCCGTTCAACCGCACCCCGGACGGCACCATCGACCAGCGCCGCTTCGGCGGTCACTCCCGCAACCACGGCGAGGCCCCGGTCCGCCGGTCCTGCTACGCCGCGGACCGCACCGGCCACATGATCCTCCAGACGCTGTACCAGAACTGCGTCAAGGAGGGCGTGGAGTTCTTCAACGAGTTCTACGTCCTGGACCAGCTGATCACCGAGGTCGACGGCGTCAAGAAGTCCGCCGGCGTCGTCGCGTACGAGCTGGCCACCGGCGAGATCCACATCTTCCAGGCGAAGGCCGTGATCTACGCCTCCGGCGGCACCGGCAAGTTCTTCAAGGTGACCTCCAACGCGCACACCCTGACCGGTGACGGCCAGGCCGCCTGCTACCGCCGCGGTCTGCCCCTGGAGGACATGGAGTTCTTCCAGTTCCACCCGACGGGCATCTGGCGCATGGGCATCCTGCTGACGGAGGGCGCCCGCGGTGAGGGCGGCATCCTGCGCAACAAGGACGGCGAGCGCTTCATGGAGAAGTACGCGCCGGTCATGAAGGACCTCGCGTCCCGTGACGTCGTCTCCCGCTCCATCTACACGGAGATCCGCGAGGGCCGCGGCTGCGGCCCCGAGGGCGACCACGTCTACCTGGACCTGACGCACCTTCCGCCGGAGCAGCTCGACGCCAAGCTCCCGGACATCACCGAGTTCGCCCGTACGTACCTCGGCATCGAGCCGTACACGGACCCGATCCCGATCCAGCCCACCGCGCACTACGCCATGGGCGGCATCCCGACCAACGTCCAGGGTGAGGTCCTCAGCGACAACACCACGGTCGTCCCGGGCCTGTACGCCGCCGGTGAGGTCGCGTGCGTGTCGGTGCACGGCGCCAACCGCCTGGGCACCAACTCGCTGCTCGACATCAACGTCTTCGGCAAGCGCGCCGGTATCGCCGCCGCCGAGTACTCGGCCAAGGCCGACTTCGTCGAGCTGCCGGAGAACCCGGCGTCGTTCGTCGAGGAGCAGGTCGAGCGGCTGCGCAACTCCACGGGCAACGAGCGGGTCGCCGACCTGCGCCGCGAGCTCCAGGAGACGATGGACGCCAACGTGATGGTGTTCCGCACGGAGCAGACCATCAAGACGGCCGTCGAGAAGATCGCCGAGCTGCGCGAGCGCTACCTGAACGTGTCCGTCCAGGACAAGGGCAAGCGCTTCAACACGGACCTGCTCGAGGCCATCGAGCTGGGCAACCTGCTCGACCTGGCCGAGGTCATGGCCGTCTCGGCCCTGGCGCGCAAGGAGTCCCGCGGCGGTCACTACCGCGAGGACTACCCGAACCGCGACGACGTCAACTTCATGCGCCACACCATGGCGTACCGCGAGGTCGGCGAGGACGGCTCCGAGACCGTCCGTCTCGACTACAAGCCGGTCGTCCAGACCCGCTACCAGCCGATGGAGCGTAAGTACTGATGGCTACTCCCGTACTGGACAAGGTGGAGAAGGAATCCGCCGCCTCCCCGTACATCACGGTCACGATGCGGATCCGCCGCTTCAACCCCGAGGTGTCGGACGCCGCGGTCTGGGAGGACTTCCAGATCGAGATCGACCCGAAGGAGCGTGTGCTCGACGCCCTCCACAAGATCAAGTGGGACGTCGACGGCACGCTGACCTTCCGTCGCTCGTGCGCGCACGGCATCTGCGGCTCGGACGCGATGCGGATCAACGGCAAGAACAGGCTTGCCTGCAAGACGCTGATCAAGGACATCAACCCCGAGAAGCCGATCACGGTCGAGGCCATCAAGGGCCTGACGGTCCTGAAGGACCTGGTCGTGGACATGGAGCCGTTCTTCCAGGCGTACCGGGACGTCATGCCGTTCCTGGTCACCAAGGGGAACGAGCCGACGCGTGAGCGTCTGCAGTCCGCCGAGGACCGCGAGCGCTTCGACGACACCACGAAGTGCATCCTGTGCGCCGCGTGCACCTCGTCCTGCCCGGTCTTCTGGAACGACGGCCAGTACTTCGGTCCGGCCGCGATCGTCAACGCGCACCGCTTCATCTTCGACTCGCGTGACGAGGCGGGCGAGCAGCGCCTGGAGATCCTGAACGACAAGGACGGCGTGTGGCGTTGCCGCACGACGTTCAACTGCACGGACGCGTGCCCGCGTGGCATCGAGGTCACCAAGGCGATCCAGGAAGTGAAGCGCGCGCTGATCACGCGTCGTTTCTGACCCGAGCGGTTCGGTGTTCCGGCCCGCTTCTGTACGCTGCGGCGTGCAGGAGCGGGCTTTTTTCTTTGTGAAGGACGGGGACTGATGAGCGAGCCGAACCCTTACGCGGACGGTGAGTACAAGTGGGGGCCGGGGCAGCAGGGCGGCGCGCCCGGGGGCCCGGCGTACGGATACCCGCAGGACGCGACGCCCGGGTACGGGTACCCGCAGACGCCTCCGCCCTACCAGCCGACCCTGCCGGGCGGCGTGCAGCTGCCGCCGCAGCACGCTCCGGCGGGCGGCGGGGCGCCGCTGCTGAGCCTCGGTGACATCACCGTGGTCGGCGACCAGATCATCACGCCGGCCGGCAACATGCCCCTCAAGGGCGCCGTGTGGAACGCGATGGACATGTCGCGGACCGAGGAGAAGATGCCGACCGTGGCGATCGTCCTCGCCGTGATCTTCTTCATCTTCTGTCTGCTCGGCCTGCTGTTCCTGCTGATGAAGGAGAAGACCACGACCGGCTTCATCCAGGTCACGGTCACCAGCGGCGGCCGCCACCATTCGACGATGATCCCGGCGACGGGCCCGGACACCATCCACTGGGTCATGGGACAGCTCAACTACGCGCGCTCGCTGAGCATGTGAGGAACCCGGGGCCCAGGAGCACCGGGGCCCAGGGATGACCGTCAGGCGTGCCAGCCGTGGGCGGGGCCGCCCGCCTCGGCCTCGGTCATGATCCGGCGCAGCATGTCGTTGAGCAGCTCGCGCTCCTCGGGGCTGAGGACGCCGAGCAGTCGCTCCTCCTCGTGACCGAGGACGTCCATCGCGCCGAGCCAGGTCTCGCGCCCGGAGGCGGTGAGTTCGACGACGACCCGGCGCCGGTCGGTCGTGGACTGGGTACGGCGGACGAAGCCGCGTTTCTCCAGGGCGTCGAGGCGCCCGGAGACGGAGGCGGGGGCCAGGTCGAGGTCCTGGGCGAGTTCGGAGGGTGCGGCGCTGCCGCCGCGCCCCGCGAGCTTGTGGAGGGTGTCGAACTCGTGGCGTTCCAGGTCGAAGTCGACGAGGGACTGCTCCCTGACCCGGCGCAGATGGACCGAGAGCTTCTTCATGCGGGTGACCGCGCCCTCGACGACGGGGTCGAGGCCGGGCAGGACGGGCTGCCAGCGGGCGACGTGCTCGTCGGTCCAGTCGCGCGGGGTCCGCGGTTCCTGCTGTTCCTCGTCGGGGGCCATGGGCTGATCGTACGTCGGCACGGGCACCCGGCCCCTGCCGAAGTATTTCGTTGACGAATTATTCGGTACCGAAATACTCTGCGGCTCATGCCCACCGCCCCCGTGCGCCCCGTCACGGCCCCGCCCGCTCCCCACCCCCTCCGCACCCGCTCCTTCCGCCTCCTCTTCACCGGCCGCGCCCTCTCCCTCCTCGGCGACGCCGCCATCCCCGCCGCCCTCGCCCTCGCCGTCCTCGAGGCCACCGGCTCCACCTCGGCGCTCGCCCTGGTCCTCGGCTGCGCGATGATCCCCAAGCTGCTCCTGCTGCCCCTGGGAGGCGTCGTGGGCGACCGCTTCGACGCCCGTACGGTCGCCCTCACCACGGACCTCGTACGCTGCGCCACCCAGCTCCTCGTCGGCCTCCAACTGCTCGGCGGCGCCCCCAGCCTCGCCGTCCTCGCGGTCGCCGAGGCGCTCGGCGGCGCCGCCGGGGCCTTCGCGATGCCGACCGGCTCGCCGCTGGTGAAGGGCACGGTGCCGGAGGAGTCGCTGCACCGGGCCAACGCGGCGATGGGCGTCGCCCAGAGCGCCTCCCGGCTCGCCGGACCCGCGCTCGCCGGCACCCTGGTCCTGACCGTGGGCCCCGGCTGGGCGTTCGTCCTCGACGCTGCCACCTTCGCCGTCAGCGCCCTGCTCCTGACCGCCGTTCGGGTGAAGCGGGTCCCGGTCCCGCGCCGTTCGCTCCGCGCCGACCTCGCCGAGGGCTGGCAGGAGGTCCGCTCCCGCGACTGGTACTGGGCCAGCCTCATCGGCCACAGCGCCTGGAACGGCGCCGCCGCCGTCCTCATGACCCTCGGGCCCGCCATCGCCGTGGACCGGCTCGGCGGCGGCACCACCTGGGTCGTCCTCCTCCAGGTCGGCGCCGTCGGCTTCCTCCTCGGCGCGCTGCTCGCCGACCGGGCCCGCCCCCGGCGCCCGGTCCTCGCGGCGAACATCGGCCTCGCCACGTACGCCCTGCCGCTCGCCCTGCTCGCCGCCGCCGCGCCCGCGCCGCTGACGATCGCGGCCTACGGCATCGCGCAGGCGGGCCTCGGCTTCCTCTCCCCCGTGTGGGAGACGGCCGTCCAGCGCGCGGTGCCCGTCCACGCGCTCGCCCGGGTCACCTCGTACGACTGGCTGCTCTCGCTCGCCGCGATGCCCCTGGGGTACGCCCTGGCCCCGCTCGCGGCCTCGGCGTGGGGCTCCCAAGTGCCGCTGACCGTCGCGGCGGTGGTGGTGGGCGGGTGCTGCCTGGGGACGGCGCTGGTGCCGGGCGTGAGGCGCTTCAGGTAGGCCCGTTCAGCGGGGGCCGGGGCCCCGGTCCACGGCTTCCGCCCGGAAGGAGACTCTTCACGGAGCGACTTGAACACGTTCAAGAGTGGGTCTACAGTCATGACTGCCAGCTTTTGAACGCGTTCAAGGGAGCGTGGGGCATGGACCTCACTGTCGTCGCGTACATCCTCTACCTGCTGATCAGCGTGGCCCTCACCATCTGGGTCGCCCGCACACTCAGCCGCAACGGAAGGATCTTCCTCTCCGACGTCCTGCACGGGAACGAGAAGCTCGCGGACGCCGTCAACCACCTCCTGGTGGTCGGCTTCTACCTCGTCAACTTCGGCTTCGTCGCCCTCTACCTGAGCCAGGACGCGGCCGTCCTCGACGCCCGGGCCCTCTTCGAGGCCCTCTCCGTCAAGCTCGGAGTGGTCCTGCTCGTCCTCGGCGTGATGCACCTCGCGAACGTGTACGTGCTCAACAAGATCCGCCGCCGCGGCGTCATGGAGCGCGAACAGGTGCCCCCCGTCGGCCCCCAGGGCTGGACCACGGCCCCCAAGCGCGGCCCCTGGGCCCCGCCCGCGCCGCAGGGCTGACCACGGTGTCGGCCCCGGTGCAGCCCACGACCCCCGTGGGACGCCTGACCGTGCTGTACGACGCCGACTGCCCGCTCTGCGTGCACCTCAGGCACTGGCTGCTGCGCCAGCGGCAACTCGTCCCGCTCGACCTCGTACCGGCCGGCTCGCACCAGGCACGGCGCCTCTTCCCGGCCCTCGACCACGCCACGACCCTGCGGGAGATCACCGTGATCGGGGACCGGGGCCAGGTCTACCGGGAGACCTCCGCCTGGATCGTCTGCCTCTGGGCCCTGGCCGACCACCGGGCCAGGGCCCACTGGCTGGCCACCCCCGCCGGACAGCCCTTCGCCAGGATGACCGTCCTCGCGGCGGCCAGGTGGCGCGAGGCACTCAAGGGGCCGCGGACGGACGGCGGGTCCTGCGAGGGCGGGCGCTGCGAGGTGCCTCGTCCGCCCGGTTAGGCTCGGCCCTGTGAAGGACGTGAAGGAAGAGAAGAAGGCCGACGACAAGAAGGCCCCCAAGAGCGAGCAGACCCGCACGCTCATCCTCGAAACCGCGCTCCGGCTGTTCCAGGAGCGCGGTTACGACAAGACGACGATGCGGGCCATCGCCCAGGAGGCCGGAGTCTCCGTCGGCAACGCGTACTACTACTTCTCCTCCAAGGAACACCTCGTCCAGGGCTTCTACGACCGGATCGCCGAGGAGCACCAGACTGCCGTCGAGCCCATCCTGACCGGTCCCGAGAAGGACCTGACCGCCCGGATCCGCGGGGTCTACCTCGGCTGGCTCGACATCGCGGAGCCGTACCACGAGTTCGCGGCCCAGTTCTTCAAGAACGCCGCCGACCCGGACAGCCCGCTCAGCCCCTTCTCCCCCGAGTCGGAGGGTCCGCGCGAGGCCGCGATCGAGGTGCACCGGCGGGTCATCTCCGGCGCCTCGGTCAAGGTCGACCCGGAACTGCGGGAGGCACTGCCGCAGTTGCTGTGGCTCCAGCAGATGGGCCTGGTGCTGTTCTGGGTGTACGACCGCTCGGAGGGCGCGGCGAACAGCCGGCGCCTGGTGGAGCGTCTCGCGCCGGTCACCGCCCGTGCGATCTCGCTCTCCCGCTTCCGGATCCTGCGCCCGCTGGTCAAGGAGACGCACGAACTGCTCTCCGACTTCATGCCGACGGCGGCAGGGATGGCGGCCTCGGGCAAGCCCACGAAGCGGTCCGCCTCCAAGCCGTAGCCAGGAGCCCTAGATCCAGCTCAGTTCCCACAGGCGCCAGATGCCCGTGCCGTCCGACAGGTACTGGGAGCCGGCGACCGCCTCCGTGGAGAGGACGTAGTCCTTCTTCTGCCACAGCGGCACGAGCGGGACGTCGGCGGCGACCTCGTTCTGGATCTCCCTGAAGTCGTTCGTCGCCCGGCCCCGGTCGCTGAACTGCTGCGTCGAGGAGATCAGGGCGTCGATCCGCTTGCTGGAGAAACCGTTGTGCAGGGTGTTGTCGGTGCCGACGAGCGGCGCGGTGAAGCTGTCGGAGTCGGGGAAGTCGGGGAGCCACCCGACGGGGTAGGCGTCGTAGGCGCCCTTCGCGTACCCCTTCTGGAAGCTCTGCCAGTCGGCCTCGACGACCTTCACCTCGAACAGGCCGGTCTCCTCCAGCTGCCGCTTGATCTCGGCGGCCTCGGCGGCGTAGGCGGCGTCCTTGCGGAAGCCGTAGGTGAACGACACCGGCGTCGTGACCCCGGCGTCCTTCAGGAGGGCCTCGGCCTTCTTCCCGCTCGGCTCCGGGTAACGGTCGAAGAAGGCGGTGCTGTGGCCGACGAAGCCCTGCGGGACGAGGGAGTACAGCGGCTCGACCGTGCCCTTGTAGGCGCCCTCGGTGATCGCCGGGCGGTCGAGCACGGCGGCGACGGCCTGCCGTACGGCCTTGTCCGCCATGGGCGAGCCGGGCCGGACGTTGAAGTTGAGGTTGCGGATCTCGGCGCTCTCCGCCTCGGTGATCCGGGTCCCGTCCTCGCTGTCCAGGGTCGAGACGAATTCCGGCGGGAGCTGCCGGTGCGTCACCTCGACGTTCTTCGCCTTCCAGGCGGCGGCGAGCTCCGCGGACTGGCCGAAGTACTTCACGAGGACGGTGTGACCGGCCCTGGTGACGGCGCCCTTGTACTTCGGGTTGGGCTCCAGGAGCGCGGACTCGCCCTCCTTGTACTCCTTGAGGACGTACGGCCCCGAGCCGTCGACCGCGGTACCCGTCCGCAACCTGTCGGCCGGGTACTGGTCCTTGTCCACGATCGAGCCGGCGCCCGTGGCCACCTTCAGCGGGAACGTGGCGTCCCGGCCGCTCAGGTGGAAGGTGACGGTACGCCCCTCGGCCGAGACGCTCTTCAGGGTCGGGAAGAGCGGCTGCGGACCGACGTCCGTCTTGATGCGCAGCATCCGCTCGAAGGAGTACGTGACGTCCTCGGCGGTGATCTTGCGCCCGTTGGCGAAGGTGAGGTCGTCGCGGAGGGTGCACCGGTACGTGGTGAGCCGGGTGCCCAGGAACTTGCAGCTCTCGGCGGCGTCCGGGACCGGCTGGCTCAGGCCCGGCTTGAACGTCAGCAGGGACTGGAAGACGTTGCTGTACATGGCCCAGGAGCCGGCGTCGTAGGCACCGGCCGGGTCGAGCGAGGTCACTTCGTCGGTCGTGCCGACGGTGATCGGATCCGTCCGGGCGTCGTCGGAGGGCAGGAGCTGCCAGCCCCCCACGCCGGCGGCCACCAGAACTCCACAAGTGATGAGGATCCGCAGACGGACCGTCGACCGCATGCCGTGCTTCCTTTTTTAGGTACCACCCCAGATGCGACGGCCCCCGGAAACGTCGCGATGAGCGCATCCCATCACACGGGTTTCACAACCGGAAGAGAAAACTTTCACAGCGGACTGTCACAGCACGGGCAAATGTCCGGGATGGGGGAGTTCGGGTCGATGAGCGGCACGTACCGCCCTCGGCGCGGGGTGTGACGGATTCCGATCAGGCCTGTTTCGAGGCGAGTTCCACGATCGTGATGTCGGAGGGCGCCCCGACCCGGACCGGGGGCCCCCAGGCGCCCGCGCCCCGTGAGACGTACAGCTGGGTGTCCCCGTACCGCTCCAGCCCGGCGACGGTCGGGTTGGCCAGTTCGGCGAGGTGGTTGCCGGGCCAGAGCTGGCCGCCGTGGGTGTGACCGGAGAGCTGGAGGTCCACGCCGTGGCGTACGGCGTCGTGGACGACGATCGGCTGGTGCGCGAGGAGCACGGCGGCGCGGGCCCGGTCGCGGTCGCCGAGGGCCCGCCCGAAGTCGGGGCCCTGCCCCTCGCTCTCCCCGGCGACGTCGTCGACGCCGGCGAGGTCGAAGCCGGCCGGGATCTCCACGCGCGCGTTGCGCAGCGGGCGCAGGCCGAGCTCGCGGACGTGCTCGACCCAGGCGTCGGCGCCCGAGAAGTACTCGTGGTTGCCGGTCACGAAGAAGGAGCCGTGGCGCGCGCGGAGCCGGGCGAGCGGCTCGGCGGCCGGGCCGAGGTTCTCGACGGTCCCGTCGACGAGGTCGCCGACGACCGCGATCAGGTCGGGCTGGGTGGCGTTGATCGTGTCCACGATGCGCTGGGTGTGGGCGCGGCCCAGGATCGGGCCGAGGTGGATGTCGGACACGACGGCGATCCGGTAGCCGTGCGCGGCGCGCGGGATCTTGGCGAGCGGGACGGTGACCCGCTTGACCCGGGGCCCGCGCAGCACGCCGTACGTGCCGTACCCGACGGTCCCGACGGCGACGGCGGCGGCGGACCCCGCGACGACGCGGGAGACGAACAGCCGCCGGGAGGGCTCGGCGGACGGCGGCGCAGGCTCGTCGGGCACGGGCTCAGGGGTGGGTGCGACGTCGGGCACGGGTACGGCCCGCGGCGCGGGTACGGGCTCCGCGACGGCGACCGCGCGCCGACGCGTCCATGCCCGCAGGAGCGGCCGGACGGCCTCGCCGACGAGCAGGGCCAGGACCAGGTACAGGAGCACGGCGAGCCAGAGGAAGCCCGGCCAGGCGACCGCCTGCTGGACCGGGAAGGGCGCGCCCGCCCGCGAGGAGACCAGGGCCGCGAGGGAGAGCATCGGCAGGACCACGACGGCGCCCGTACCGAGCCGGCGTGCCGGGCTCCCGGTCACCGTGACGTCCCGCACGAGACGCCGCCATACGTACCAGTGGACCGCGCCGAGCAGCGCGAGTACCACGACCATGACCAGGAGAAAGACGACCACGCCCCCGGAACCCCTCTACGCGTCCGCGCGGCGCGCGGCGCGCACCCCGCGCAACCCGATCACGCCGATCACCGTCCCCAGGACAAAGGACGTGACGGCAAGCAGCAGATGAACCCAGAAGTAGGCCGTCGGGTCGCCGGCGTCGTCGAAGGCGAGGCCGCTCCCGTCGTTCCACAGGTTCTTGACGAAGGTGACCCAGATGAACCAAGACCACACCCCGAAGGCGAGCAGGAACCAGGAGACGCGGCGGCTGAGCTTCATGCCCCCAGTATCACCGTCGTCCCCTCGGCCCCCGCTTCCGGGTGGAGGAGCGCGGGCGAACCGCCTGCCGGGGTTCGGATCGATCATGCGTACCTGTACGTTCCTGACCGTGTCTGCTTCGAAGAAGACCGCTTGGGCGGTCGCCGCTGCTGTGTTCCTGCCGCTCGTCGTCGCCGCGCCCGTGGCCCACGCCGACGGGAAGGACGGAAAGGACGGGAAGGACCAGCAGCCCAAGCCTCCCGCCGTGATGTCCAGCGTCGGCGGTTCCCTGCTCAGCAGGCCCGGGACGCAGGTGCAGCTCGGCCCCGGCGCCCCGGTGCTGCCGAAGGAGCTGTCCGGCCGTTCCTGGATCGTCGCGGACGCGGAGAGCGGGCAGATCCTCGCCGCGCACAACGCGCACTGGCGGCTCGCCCCGGCGTCCACGCTCAAGATGCTCTTCGCCGACACGCTGCTGCCGAAGTTCTCCAACAAGACCCAGAACCATCTGGTCACCAACCAGGACCTGGCCGGCGTCGGGGCCGGATCCAGCCTGGTCGGCCTCAAGGAGAAGCAGACCTACAGCGTCCGCGACCTGTGGCTCGGTGTCTTCCTCCGCTCCGGCAACGACGCCGTGCACGTGCTGACCAGCATGAACAACGGTCTCGTCCAGACCGTGACCGACATGAACGCCCACGCGGCCGAGCTCCAGGCCCTCGACACCCACGTCGTCTCCCCGGACGGCTACGACGCCCCGGGCCAGGTCTCCTCCGCGTACGACCTCACGCTCATCGCCCGCCACGGCATGCAGAAAGCGGACTTCCGCGAGTACGCCGCCACGCCCCGCGCCGTCTTCCCCGGCGAGGCCAAGCCGGGCAAGAAGCGCGAGACCTTCGAGATCCAGAACACCAACCGGCTCCTCACCGGCGACCTCGGCGTCGCCCCGTACCCGGGCATCGCCGGGGTCAAGAACGGCAACACCACGCACGCGGGCGCCACCTTCACGGGCGTCGCGGAGCGCAACGGCAGGGTCCTGCTCGTCACCGTCATGAACCCCTCCTCGAAGGAGCAGCACGCGGTCTACCGCGAGGCCGCCCGGCTGCTCGACTGGGGCTTCGCGGCCTCCGGGAAGGTGACGCCGGTGGGTGAACTCGTGCCGCCCGTCTCGGAACGTACGAACCCTTCCGCCGCCCCGCAGGAGGTCACGGCTCCCGCGCCCGGCAAGGACGCCCCGCGGGAGGCGCTCCACGCGGCCGCCACCGCCCAGAAGTCCGGCGGGGTCGGGATCGCGCTGGCCGTGGCGGGCGGTGTTCTCCTGCTCCTGGCCGCCGCCGTCCTCCTGGTCAACCGCCGCTGGCCGCTGGCCGCGTCGACGGCGCGTCGTCGCCGTCCGCCGTCCCCGGAGGAGGCTCCGGGTGCGACTCCTGATCAGGCTCCGGCCGCGTCTCCTGGTCCGGCTCCTGAGGCGTCTCCTGGCTCGACGGGCTCTGCCGACGTGACTCCGTAGCCGTCCACGCCGCGCAGAACAACAGCAGCTTCGCGGTGAAGTTGATCCAGAGGAGCAGGGCGACCGGTACGCCGAACGCCCCGTACATCGACTTCGCCGCGACCCCCTTCATATAGCCGCCGAGCAGCAGCTTCAGCAGCTCGAAGCCGACCGCGCCCATCAGCGCCGCCACCACGAGGTCCCGGCGGCGCGGTTCGACTCCCGGCAGCAGCGACAGCACGTACAGCAGGACCAGGAAGTCGGCGACGACGGCGACGAGGACGGCCGCGACCTGGAGCAGGACGCCGCCCGCCCCTTCGCCCGAGATGCCGACCCGGTCGGCGCTCCAGCCGACGGCGGTGGAGCCGAGCCAGGACGCGGCGAGCGAGGCGAGCGCGACGCCGCCGAGGCCGACGAGGATCAACCCGTCCTTGGCCTTGAGCAGGATCGGGTTGCCCTCGACGTCGTCGAGGCCCCACACCGCGCGCAGGCACTCCCGCATGGAGCCGATCCAGCTGATGCCGGTGACCAGCAGGACTGCGCCGGCGACGAGTCCGACGGTGCCGGCGTTCGCGACCAGTCCGCCGATGTCCAGCTGGTCGGAGATCCCGGGCACCTGGTCGCCGAGCTTCTGCTCGATCCGGTCGAGCTGGTCGTCGGTGAGGAGCGCGGCGCCGATCGCGGCGGTGACCGTGATCAGCGGGAAGAGGGCGACGAAGGAGACGAAGGTGATGGCGGCGGCGAGCCGGGTCCAGTGCGCCGCGTCGAGGGTCTCGTACGAGTGCCAGGCGTGGGTCCGCATCAGGCGCGTGACCCAGGGGCCGATGACGGGCAGCTTGGTCAGCCAGTCCATGTCGTACGTCCACTCCTCGCGCCGTCGGATGTCCCGGGTAAGAGAATCCCCCGCCGGAGCTCACAGACCCGCGACCGACATCCCGTACATCGCGGCCCATGCCAGGCCGATGACGGCGAGCGGCCGGTCGCGCAGGACGACGTCCTCGGGCGCGCCCGCCGTGCCCCGGTCGGCGAAGACCGCGTACCGCAGGACCCCGAGGACGAAGGCGGCCACGGAGAGCTGGCGCCACGGCAGCGACGCCTCCGCCGGGCCGCCCGACTCCAGGGCCCACAGGCAGTACCCGAGGACCGCGGCGCCGGCCGCCAGCTGCCAGACGAACCGCAGGTACCCCGTCGTGTACTGGGTGAGCAGCGCCCGCGTCGCCCCCTCGGCGCCCTCCATCTGCACGGCCTCGGAGTACCGCTTGGCGGCGACCATGAAGAGCGCGCCGAAGCCGGTCGTGATGAGGAACCAGCGGGAGAGCGGGATGCCGAGCGCCACCCCGCCGATCATCGCCCGCATCAGGAAGCCGGTGGCGACGACGGCGAGGTCGACGACGAGGACGTGTTTGAGGCGGACGCAGTACGCGACCTGCATGGCGAGGTACGCGACGAGCAGGGCGGAGGTCAGCGGGCCGCACAGCAGCGCGGCGGCGACGGCGGAGCCGAGGCCGAGCAGGGCCCCGGTGACGCCGGCGAGGGCGACGGGGACCTGGCCCGAGGCCACCGGGCGGCGGCACTTGGCGGGGTGGGCGCGGTCGGCCTCGGCGTCGCGCGCGTCGTTGAGGAGGTAGACGGCGGAGGCGGCGGCCGTGAACAGCGCGAAGACCAGCGCGAGGCGGGTCCCGGTCTGCCAGGAGTCGAGCCGTCCCGCGGCGGCGGGGGCGGCGAGTACGAGGACGTTCTTGACCCACTGACGGGGCCGGGCGGTCCTGAGCAGCCCCAGCGCTCGGCCGCCGTGCGCACGCGCGGGCGTGTCCCGTACGACGGCGGGCGCGTCGAGGACGGCGGCCCCGACCCGCTCACTCACGACAGGCCCTCCCCACGCGCGCGCGTGCCCGGTCCCCGGAGGAGGCGGCGGCCCGCCGCGGCCGTGGCGGCGCCGAGCAGGGCGCCGGCGGCGACGTCACCGGGGTGGTGGACGCCGGCGACCAGGCGGGAGAGGCACATCGCGGCGGCGAGGGGGGCGGCGAGCCGGCCGGCGGTGGGGTGGAGCGCGCCGAAGGCGACGACCGCGGCGGCGGAGGAGGTGGCGTGGGAGCTGGGGAAGGAGTGCCGGCCGGCGGTGTGCACGAGGGGCTGGTACGTGTCCGGGGCCGGCCGGGGCCGCCGTACGAGCCGTTTGAGGCCCATGCTCGCGAGGTGCGCGGTGGCGATCAGGGCGGTGCCCCGCAGCCAGCCGTTCCGGCGCGGGCGGTCGACGGCGGCGGCGGTGAGCCCTGCGGCCAGCCAGAGGGCGCCGTGCTCACCGCCGAGGGAGAGGCCCCGGGCGGCGACGGCGAGGCCGGGCCGGTGGCCGCAGGCGCGCAGCGCGTCGAGGACGCGCCGCTCGGCCAGGACCCAGCCCGGGTCGCCGCCCGCCGGCCCCGCACGGCCGGGCGGGGGGACGGGTGGCCGGTCCGGGGCCGCGGGCCACCCGCCCGAAGCCCCGGCCGCGCCCCCGGCCCACGGGGCGGAGGCCTCGCCTCCAGGCCGCTCGGGTGCGGCCGGTCTCGCGTCACGCATCCGTGATGCCCCCTGTCGGGCTTCGCCGTTCGAGTCGGTCACGGTGACTCTGACGCGGGCCGCGGGCCAGGGCGCGAGGTCTCTTTCCTGACACTCGTTTAATCACCCATTTCGACGAACCGCCACCCAATACCGGCATAAGCCGTAGACACGGCTATACGGTCACCTCCATGGCTGTCGAGACCCTTGTCCTGGACGACGACTGCGAAGCGCTCACCGGCTGGGGCCGCACCGCCCCGACCCTCGCGCGCGTGCACCGGCCCCGCGGTCGCGCCGAGGCGGTCGAGGCCGTTCTCGCCTGCGGCTCCCGGGGCGCCGTCGCCCGCGGCCTCGGCCGCGCGTACGGCGACGCCGCTCAGAACGCCGGCGGCACCGTCCTCGACATGACCGGCCTGGACCGGATCCTTGCCGTCGACACCACCGCCGGGCTCGTCGTCTGCGAGGCGGGCGTGAGCCTGCACCGGCTGATGGAGGCGCTGCTGCCGCTCGGCTGGTTCGTCCCGGTCACCCCCGGCACCCGGTACGTGACCGTCGGCGGCGCGATCGGCGCCGACATCCACGGCAAGAACCACCACGTCTCGGGTTCCTTCGGCCGGCACGTGACCGCGCTCGAACTCCTCACCGCCGACGGCGAGATCCGGACCGTGCTGCCCGGGACGCCGCTCTTCGACGCCACCACCGGCGGCATGGGCCTGACGGGCGTGATCCTCTCCGCCACCCTGCGGCTGCTGCCCGTCGAGACCTCCCTCATGCGCGTGGACACCGAGCGCGTCCCGGGCCTCGACGAACTGATGGCCCGGCTCACCGCCACCGACCACGCGTACCGCTACTCCGTCGCCTGGATCGACCTGCTCGCCCGGGGCGCAGCCACCGGCCGCGCGGTCCTGACGCGCGGCGACCACGCCCCGTACGACGCTCTGCCCCGCCGTCACCGGGCCCGCCGCGCGCCGCTCGGCTTCCGGCCGGGGCGGCTGCCCGCCCCGCCGCCGTACGTCCCCACGGGGCTGCTCGGCCGGACGTCCGTCGGACTCTTCAACGAGCTCTGGTACCGCAGGGCCCCCCGCGCCGAGACCGGCCGTCTCCAGTCGCTGCCGGCCTTCTTCCACCCCCTCGACGGCGTCCCGCACTGGAACCGGATCTACGGGCCCGAGGGGTTCGTCCAGTACCAGTTCGTGGTCCCGTACGGGCAGGAGGACGCCGTCCGGCGGATCGTGCGGCGGATCGCGGACCGGCGCTGCCCCTCGTTCCTCGCCGTACTGAAACGGTTCGGCGCGGGCGATCCCGGCTGGCTGTCCTTCCCCCTCCCCGGCTGGACCCTCGCCCTGGACCTCCCCACCGGCCTTCCCGGTCTCGGGCGTTTCCTGGACGCGCTCGACGAGGAGGTCGTGGGCGCGGGCGGCCGGGTCTACCTCGCGAAGGACTCACGGGTCCGGCCGGAGACGCTGGCCGCGATGTACCCCCGGCTCGACGAGTTCCGGGCGCTGCGCGCGGCGCTCGACCCCCGGGCCGTCTTCACCTCGGACCTGGCCCGCCGTCTCGACCTCTAGGAGTTCACGTGAAGGACGCCTTCGGTGCCCCGCAGTCCCTGCTCGTCCTCGGCGGCACCTCCGAGATCGGGCTCGCCACCGCCCGCCGGCTGATCGCGCGCCGCACCCGCACGGTCTGGCTGGCCGGCCGCCCCTCCCCCGCCCTCACGGCCGCCGCCGAATCGCTGCGCGTCCTGGGGGCGGACGTGCACACGGTGCCGTTCGACGCGCTCGACACCGAGTCGCACGAGGAGCGGCTCGGGAAGATCTTCACCGAGGGGGACATCGACATGGTGCTGCTCGCCTTCGGGGTCCTCGGCGACCAGGCGCGCGACGAGTCCGACCCGCTCGCCGCCGTCCGGGTCGCGCAGACCAACTACACGGGCGCCGTCTCGGCCGGTCTGGTGTGCGCGGGCGCGCTCCAGGCGCAGGGGCACGGCTCCCTGGTGGTGCTCTCCTCGGTGGCGGGCGAGCGGGCCCGCCGGGCGAACTTCATCTACGGCTCGTCGAAGGCGGGGCTCGACGCCTTCGCCCAGGGCCTCGGGGACGCGCTGCACGGCACGGGCGTGCACGTCATGGTCGTACGGCCCGGGTTCGTGCGCTCGAAGATGACGGCCGGGCTCGCGGAGGCGCCGCTCGCGACGACCCCGGAGGCGGTCGCGTGCGCGATCGAGCTGGGGCTGCGGCGTCGCTCGGAGACGGTGTGGGTGCCGGGGGCGCTGCGGATGGTGATGGCGGCGGTACGGCACGTGCCGAGGCCGCTGTTCCGGCGCCTGCCGGTGTGACGTACGGCGGGCTCTGGCCGGGTCGTACGGCCGGCTCCGGGCCGGGTCGTACGGCTCAGGCCGTCGGCGTCGGTGTGTCGACCGGGCTGCCGCCCTGCGCGGGGACGGCCGAGATCGGGCGGCCGCTGCCGAACTCGTAGTCGCACAGCTTCCGCCAGATCCCGTCCCGGCCCTGCTCGTACAGCGCGAAGGAGCGGCAGACCCAGGCGGCCTCGTACCCCGCGAGCTCCTCGAACGCCCGGTCCATCCCCTCCTCGGAGATGCCGTGCGCCACCGTGACGTGCGGGTGGTACGGGAACTGGAGCTCACGGACGAGGGGCCCCGCCTCGTCCCGGATCCGGTGCTGGAGCCGGTTGCAGAGGGACACGCCCTCCTTCAGCTTCACGAAGACGACCGGGGAGAGCGGGCGGAAGGTCCCGGTGCCCTTGAGACGGACCCGGAAGGGCTGGTGGTCGGCGGCGACACCCGCGAGGTGGGTCTCGATCTCCGGCAGCCGCTCCTCGGGGACCTCGGTCGGCGGGACCAGGGTGATGTGCGTGGGGATGCCGTACGCGGCAGGGTCCCCGAAGCCGGCGCGCCGCTCCTGGAGCAGGCTGCCGTAGGGCTCCGGGACCGCGATCGAAACGCCGAGCGTTACGGTCCCCACGTCGTTCTCCTCCGTCGTCCGTCGTCGAGTCGGTGTGTGGTGGTGCAGCCGCCAGTGTGCGTCCTGCACCACCCTCGTGGCCAGGGTCCCAGGACTCAGTGCTTGGCGGGCAGGAAGCCCATCCGCTCGTACGTCTGCGCGAGCGTCTCCGCGGCGACGGCACGGGCCTTCTCCGCGCCCTTGGCCAGGACCGAGTCCAGCGTCTCCGGGTCGTCCAGGTATTCCTGCGTGCGGGCCCGGAACGGCGTGACGAAGTCCACCATGACCTCGGCGAGATCCGTCTTGAGCGCGCCGTACATCTTGCCCTCGTAGCTCTTCTCCAGGTCCTCGACGGACGTGGCGGTGAGCGTGGACATGATCGTCAGCAGGTTGGAGACGCCCGCCTTGTTCACCGGGTCGAAGCGGATCACCGTGTCGGTGTCGGTGACGGCGCTCTTGACCTTCTTCGCGGTGGTCTTCGGCTCGTCCAGGAGGTTGATGAGACCCTTCGGCGTGGACGCCGACTTGCTCATCTTGATCGTCGGGTCCTGGAGGTCGTAGATCTTCGCCGTCTCCTTGAGGATGTACGGCTTGGGGATCGTGAACGTCTCGCCGAAGCGGCCGTTGAAGCGCTCCGCGAGGTCGCGGGTCAGCTCGATGTGCTGGCGCTGGTCCTCGCCCACCGGGACCTCGTTGGCCTGGTAGAGCAGGATGTCCGCGACCTGGAGGATCGGGTACGTGAAGAGGCCGACGGTGGCGCGGTCGGCGCCCTGCTTCGCGGACTTGTCCTTGAACTGGGTCATGCGGGACGCCTCGCCGAAGCCGGTGAGGCAGTTCATGACCCAGCCGAGCTGCGCGTGCTCGGGCACGTGGCTCTGGACGAAGAGGGTGCAGCGCTCCGGGTCGAGACCGGCGGCGAGGAGCTGGGCGGCGGCGAGCCGGGTGTTGGCGCGCAGCTCGGCGGGGTCCTGCGGGACCGTGATCGCGTGCAGGTCGACGACCATGTAGAAGGCGTCGTGGGTCTCCTGGAGGGCGACCCACTGGCGGACGGCGCCGAGGTAGTTGCCGAGGTGGAACGAGCCTGCGGTGGGCTGGATTCCGGAGAGCACACGGGGACTGTCAGAGGCCATGCACATCATTCTCTCAGGTGTGGGAACCGATCCCCGACTGCCGGTGTACCGAGAGCGTGAGGACGGGCCTTCTTCAACGCGTACCGGCCGTTCGGGCGTTTCGAGGAGGGCGCGGCGTTCCGGGCCCGGCCGCTGAGGATCGTCGCCGATGAGACCAGGAACACAGTGCGGTCGGCGGGTCGGCGGCCGGGCGGCGGGACCGCCCGGCGGCCGTGGTCAGACCGGGAGGCCCGGGGCCGGGTGGGTGGCCATCAGGTCGGCGACCTCGGCGCGGATCGCGCGGAGGGTGTCCTCGTCGCCGGTGCCGGCGGCGGTGACAGCGCGGTCGATCCAGTCGGCGACCGTGGCCATGTGGTCCGTGGTGAGGCCGCGGGAGGTGAGGGAAGGGGTGCCGATGCGGATGCCGGAGGGGTCGAAGGGCTTCCGCGGGTCGTAGGGAACGGTGTTGTAGTTCACGACGATCCCCGCCCGGTCGAGGGCCTTCGCGGCGATCTTGCCCGGGACCTGCCTGGGGGTGAGGTCGATCAGGATCAGATGGTTGTCGGTGCCGCCGGAGACCAGGTCGAAGCCGCGGGCGAGGAGCGCCTCGGCGAGGGCCTTGGCGTTGGCGACGACGGCGTGGGCGTAGTCGCGGAAGGAGGGCTGGGAGGCCTCGCGGAGGGCGACGGCGATGGCGGCGGTGGTCTGGTTGTGGGGGCCGCCCTGGAGGCCGGGGAAGACGGCCTTGTCGAGGGCCTTGGCGTGCTCCTCGGTGGACATCAGCATGGCGCCGCGCGGGCCGCGGAGGGTCTTGTGGGTGGTCGTGGAGATCACGTCGACGTGGCCGACCGGGGACGGGTGGGCGCCGCCCGCGATGAGGCCGGCGATGTGGGCGACGTCGGCGACGAGGACGGCGCCGGACTCGCGGGCGATCTCGCCGAAGGCGGCGAAGTCGATGGTGCGGGGCAGCGCGGTGCCGCCGCAGAAGATGACCTTCGGGCGCTCCTTGAGGGCGAGGTCGCGGACCTGGTCGAAGTCGATGAGGCCCCCGCCGTCGGAGACCGCGGCCTGGCGGACGCCGTACTGGACGCCCCGGAACCAGCTGCCGGTGGCGGAGACGCCCCAGCCGTGGGTGAGGTGGCCGCCCATGGGCAGGGCCATGCCCATGACGGTGTCGCCGGGCTGCGCGAAGGCGAGGTAGACGGCGAGGTTGGCCGGCGAGCCGGAGTAGGGCTGGACGTTGGCGTGGTCGACGCCGAAGAGGCCCTTGGCGCGTTCGATCGCGAGGGTCTCGACCTGGTCGATGTTCTGCTGGCCCTCGTAGTAGCGGCGACCGGGGTAGCCCTCGCTGTACTTGTTCTGGAGGACGGTGCCGGAGGCTTCGAGCACGGCGGCGGAGACGTAGTTCTCGCTGGGGATGAGGCGCAGGGTCTCGGCCTGCAGCCGTTCCTCGGCGCCGACGAGTGCGGCGAGTTCGGGGTCGGCGGCGGCGAGCGCGGGATGCTGCTGCGGGGTGGTCATGCCGGTGTCCTCCGGGCGTTCGGCGGAACGGTCCCGGGGCTGAGGTGCGCACGGGACCAGGGGCCCGTGATGCCCAGGCGAGCGGCACCTCGTGTGGTGGTACGCGCGCGGCTCCCCCGGGGTCGCTTCCCCGTACGCCAGTCGCCGTGCGTGGCTCCAGGGTAGCTGGCGCGCCGTCGCCGAGGTTTCCCCGTCCGGCATCCGAGCGACGATAAGAAGGGGGCCACACGTACCCCCCGAGCCGCAGGACGAACGGAGATCCCGTGCCGAGGACAGAAGACGCCATCGCTTCCGCGGACGCGCACAGCGCTCACAACTACCACCCCCTTCCGGTCGTCGTCGCCTCGGCGGACGGAGCCTGGATGACCGATGTCGAGGGGCGCCGCTATCTCGACATGCTCGCCGGGTACTCGGCGCTCAACTTCGGGCACGGCAACCGGCGTCTGATCGACGCCGCCAAGGCGCAGTTGGAGCGGGTGACGCTGACCTCGCGCGCCTTCCACCACGACCGGTTCGCCGAGTTCTGCGCGCAGCTCGCGGAGCTGTGCGGGAAGGAGGCGGTGCTGCCGATGAACACGGGGGCGGAGGCGGTCGAGACGGCCGTGAAAACCGCCCGGAAGTGGGGGTACGAGGTGAAGGGCGTGCCGGACGGGCACGCGAAGATCGTGGTCGCGGCGAACAACTTCCACGGCCGGACGACGACGATCGTGAGCTTCTCCACGGACCACGAGGCGCGGGACCACTACGGGCCGTACACACCGGGGTTCGAGATCGTGCCGTACGGGGACCTGACGGCGATGGAGGCGGCGGTCACCGAGAACACGGTGGCCGTGCTGCTCGAACCGATCCAGGGGGAGGCGGGGGTCCTGGTCCCGCCGGCCGGTTATCTGGCGGGGGTGCGGGAGCTGACGCGCCGACGGAACGTGCTGTTCATGGCGGACGAGATCCAGTCGGGTCTGGGCCGGACGGGGCGGACGTTCGCGTGCGAGCACGAGGGTGTGGTGCCCGACGTGTACATCCTGGGGAAGGCGCTGGGCGGCGGGGTGGTGCCGGTGTCGGCGGTGGTGGCCGACCGTGAGGTGCTCGGGGTGTTCCGGCCGGGTGAGCACGGGTCGACGTTCGGCGGGAACCCGCTGGCCTGCGCGGTGGCCCTTGAGGTGATCGCGATGCTGCGGACGGGTGAGTTCCAGGAGCGGGCGGCGGAGTTGGGCGAGCACCTCCACGCCGAGCTGGGGCTGCTCGTGGGCGGCGGCGCGGTGGAGGCGGTGCGCGGGCGCGGGCTGTGGGCCGGGGTGGACATCGTGCCGTCCAAGGGCACGGGCCGGGAGATCTCGGAGAAGCTGATGGAGCGTGGGGTCCTGGTGAAGGACACGCACGGTTCCACGATCCGGATCGCCCCGCCGCTGGTCATCTCGAAGGAGGATCTGGACTGGGGTCTGGAGCAGTTGAGGGGCGTTCTGTCGGAGTGAGCGGAAGCGCCCAGGACACCCGGGACACCTCCTAGAGGATGACGTGCGGGAGGAAGCGGGCGTACTCGTCGGTGACGAGGCCCGCCGACTCCCGGATGCCCAGCCCCGCCGCCTCGTCCTCGACGACCCACGCGCCGAGCACCACCCGGTTGCCGTCGAAGTCGGGCAGCGGGGCCAGCTCCTGGTAGCAGCAGGGCTCCCCGTCCCGTACGAAGGGCTCCGTACCGGCCTCGTGCAGGGTGACGCCCGCGCCCTCGCGGCCGAGCAGCGGCTTGGCGACCCACCCCGTGGTCGAGGCGAGTTCGCGCGGCCCGTCGAGGTGGGCGGGCAGGAGGTTCGGGTGGCCCGGGTTCAGCTCCCACAGGATCGCGAGGAGCGCCTTGTTGGAGAGGAGCATCTTCCAGGCAGGTTCGATCCAGCAGGTCGTGCCGGTGCCGCCGCCGTTGTCGAGGGTGTCCAGGACGTACCGGCCGAAGCGGTCGGTGGTCAGCCACTCCCACGGGTAGAGCTTGAAGCAGCTGCGGATGAAGCGGAGCCGGTCGTCCACGAAGCGGCGCGAGAGCCGGTCCCAGCCGATCCGCTCGACGGAGAGCGCCTCGGTGTCGAGCCCGGCCTGCTGGGCGGTCTCGCGGAGGTACGCGACCGTCATCAGGTCCTCTCCGAGTTCGTCGCCGTCCGAGTGGGCGAAGTGGACGGGGCCGGGCGGCAGGAGGGGGGCCTGGCGCTTCCAGGCGGCGACGAGCCGCTCGTGGAGCGAGTTCCACTGGTCGGCGCCGGGGAACCGTTCCTCCATCCAGAACCACTGCGGGCTCGCGGCCTCCACGAGCGAGGTCGGGGTGTCGGCGTTGTACTCCAGCATCTTGGCCGGGCCCTCGCCGTCGTAGCGCAGGTCGAAGCGGCCGTACAGGGAGGGGAGTTCGGCGCGGCGCCGCCAGGACTCGGCGACGAGCCCCGCCAGCTTCGGATCGGTGATCCCGAGCTCGGCGAACCGGTCGTGCTCGACGATGTGCGCGGCGGCCGCCAGGCACATCGCGTGCAGCTCCTCGACGACCTCCTCCAGGGCCTCGACCTCGGGCAGCGAGAAGGAGTAGTACGCGCTCTCGTCCCAGTACGGGCGCAGCGAACCGTCCGGGTGGCGGGTCAGCGGATAGACCAGTCCCTGTTCCTCGACCGTCTGCTGCCAGCCGGGCCGGGGCTCGATGGTGTGGCGTTCCACGGTGCCGTGCCCGCCTCAGCCGCCGCCGCTGCCGGAGCAGCCGAAGCCGCCGGTGTCGACGGCGGTCTTGTCGAAGCTGCCGCCGCTGACGCGCTTGTCGCGGACGGAACCGCCGTAGTAGTACGAGCCGCGGTGGGTGGAGCCGTTGTCGTCGTCGCCACCGCTCCGGCACTCGTAGCTGGGCAGCTCCTCCCGGGTCAGCGGGTCCACGCACCGCCTGTCCGGCTCCGAACCGCACGCGGTGATCGTCGCCGCGAGCACACCCATCCCGCCGAGCACCACCGTGCTCGACCTCAGCCTGCGCATGTCCGTCGCCTCCCCTTCACCGCGTTTCCGGCGCCCACCCGTGCCCGCCCGCGCGACCGCGCCGCGACCGCACAGTGTAGGCCGGTGGTTTCCGGCCTCACGCCCTAGAGTCGTTTCGTGCTTCTCGGGATGATCTGTGCGCTCGCCTCCTCCGTGTGCTTCGGCGCGGCCTCGGTCCTCCAGGCGATGGCCGCCCGCGCCACGCGGCCGGGGACGGGCGGTGGCGTCGATGTCGCGCTGATGTGGCGGGCCCTGCGGCAGTGGCGGTATCTCGCCGGTCTCGGGATGGACGGTCTGGGCTTCGCGCTGCAGATCGTGGCCCTGCGGACGCTGCCCATCTACATGGTGGGCGCGGCGCTCGCCGCGAGCCTGGCGGTCACGGCGGTCATCGCCTCGCGGGTGCTGCGGGTGCGGCTGAGCCGGGTGGAGTGGGCGGCCGTCGCCGTGGTCTGCGCGGGGCTCGCGATGCTGGCGCTGGCCTCCGGCGAGGAGGGTCACCGGGACGGTTCGGAGGCGCTGCGCTGGGCGCTGCTCGGGATCTCGTTCGGAGTCCTGCTGCTCGGCGTCGCGGCGGGCCGGCTGCCGGAGCGGCCCCGGGCGCTGCTCCTCGGCCTCGGGGCCGGTTTCGGCTTCGGGGTGGTGGAGGTGGCGGTCCGGCTGATCGACGGCGTCGACTTCGCCGATCCCGCCTGGTACGCGCTCCTCGTCGGCGGCGGGGCCGCGTTCCTGCTGCTGACCTCGGCGCTCCAGCGCGGCTCGGTGACCACGGCGACGGCGGGCACGGTCCTCGGCGAGACGATCGGCCCCGCGATCGTCGGTGTGGCCTGGCTCGGGGACCGTACGCGGGACGGGCTGGGCTGGCTGGCGATCGCGGGCTTCGCGGTGGCGGTGGCGGGCTCCCTGACGTTGGCCCGCTTCGGCGAGGCACCGGCTCCGGACCCGGACCCGGACCCGGCACCGGACCCGGTCGTCAGGCCGTGACCGCGGCCCTCACGGCAGCACCCCGCACAGCGCCTGGAGGGCGCCCTGCCAGCCGCTGTCGGGGGGCGTGGCGTAGCCGACGACGAGGCCGTCGAGGGTGGACGGCACCGTGGGGCGGCGGAACTGGTTGACGCCCTGGACGGAGAGCCCGCGCCAGGCGGCGGCCCGCAAGGTGGCCTGCTCGGTGCCGGGCGGGAGGGCAAGGACCGCGTGCAGGCCGGCCGCGATGCCGCTGACCCGGGTCTCCGGCGAGTGCGCGGCGACGGCCGCCACCAGCTGGTCACGACGGCGCCGGTAGCGCAGCCGCATCGCCCGTACGTGCCGGTCGTACGCCCCCGAGCCCAGGAACTCGGCGAACGCCAGCTGGTCCGGCGCGCTCGACGACCAGTCCACGGCCCCCTTCGCCGCCACGACCTCGGCCACCAGG
This sequence comes from Streptomyces sp. NPDC034084, assembly GCF_055575535.1. NCBI lineage: Bacteria > Bacillati > Actinomycetota > Actinomycetes > Kitasatosporales > Streptomycetaceae > Streptomyces > Streptomyces sp. NPDC034084. Next base: position 555,398 of record NZ_JBVISK010000006.1, on the reverse strand, counting down.
TCATGCGGCAGGACCATCCAGGCGAGGCGCAGGCCCGGCGCGAGGGACTTGCTGGCGGTGCCCAGGTAGACGACGCGCTCGGGGTCGAGCCCCTGGAGCGCGCCGACCGGCTGCCGGTCGTAGCGGAACTCCCCGTCGTAGTCGTCCTCCAGGACGAGGCCGCCGGAGGCACGTGCCCAGTCGACGACCGCCGCCCGCCGGTCCGGCGGCAGCGCGCCGCCCAGGGGGTACTGGTGGGCGGCCGTCATGAGGACGGCCCCGCAGCCGTCGAGGCCGGCCAGCTCCTCGGTCCTCGTGCCGCGCTCGTCGAAGGCCAGGGCGGGGGTGCCGAGTCCGGCACGCCGCAGGAGGCCGTCGTGGAGCCCGAGTCCGTACGACTCGACGGCCACGTCCCGCACACCCCTGGCCCGCAGCACCTGGCCGATGAGCATCAGTCCGTGCACGAAGCCGGAGCAGATCACGATCCGCTCGGGCCGGGCGTGCACGCCCCGGGCGCGGGCGAGGTACTCGGCGAGGACGGCGCGCAGTTCGGGCCTGCCGCGCGGATCTCCGTAGCCGAAGGCTTCGTGGGGGGCTGTGGTGAGGGCCCGGCGGTACGCCTTGAGCCAGTCGGCGCGCGGGAAGGAGGCGAGGTCGGGGGTGCCGGACCTCAGGTTGTGCGCGGGCGCGACGGGCCGGGCCCGGCCCGCGCCCGTCGGCGGGGGCGGCAGCGTGGACGGCGCCGGGGTGCGGGGCGCGGTGCGGCGGGCGACGCGGGTGCCGGAGCCCTGACGGGCGGTGAGCCAGCCCTCGGCGACCAGCTCGGCGTAGGCGTCGGCGACGGTGTTGCGCGCCATGCCGAGGTCGGCGGCGAGCTGGCGGGAGGACGGCAGCCGGGTGCCGGCCTCCAGGCGTCCGCTGCGGACCGCCTCCCGCAGGGCGTCCATCAGGCCCGCGCGGAGCCGGGTGCCGCGGAGTTCCAGGTGGAGGTCGGCCCCGAAAGTGGCCCAGTCGTTCACCATGGAAATGGACCATACAGCTGCGCCAACGGCTTCGTACGGTGGTCCGCATGACGACGACCACGACGGTATCGGCAGAGCGGACCGAGCCGAGGACCGAGCAGCACGAGCAGCCCCCGTACGCCCATGAGCACGCGCCCCGACTCCCCTTCGCCGAGCGCGTCCCCGAGTTCTACCGGGCGATGATCCGCCTGGAGACGGCGGCCGCGAAGGACATGGACCCGACCCTCTACCACCTGATCAAGCTCCGGGCCTCGCAGGTCAACCGCTGCGCGTTCTGCATCGACATGCACAGCAAGGACGCGCTGGCCGAGGGTGAGAGCGTCGAGCGGATCGTGCAGCTCTCCGCCTGGGAGGAGTCCCGGCACTTCTACACCGAGCGCGAACTCGCGGCGCTCGCACTGACCGAGGCCGTCACCGTCCTCACCGACGGCTTCGTGCCCGACGAGGTGTACGCGGCGGCCGCCGCCCACTTCGACGAGACGGAGCTCGCCCGGGTCGTCGCCACGATCGTCACGATCAACGCCTGGAACCGGATCGGCGTCACCACCCGGATGACGCCCGGTCACTACACCCCCCGCCCCGCGTGAGCGCCGAGGAGTTGCGGGCCCTCCACCGGGGCGGGCCCGGCCCGCTGGTGCTCCCGGGCCCGTGGGACGCGGCGAGTGCCCGCGTCTTCGAGGCGGCCGGGTATCCGGCGCTCGCCACGCCGAGCGCCGGGATCGCCGCCTCCCTGGGGTACGAGGACGGGGCGACCCCTCCGGCGGAGATGTTCGCCGCCGTGGCGCGGATCGTCCGCTCCGTCTCCGTACCCGTCACGGCGGACCTGGAGGGCGGCTACGGTCTTCCGCCGGCCGAACTCGTCGAGCGGGTGCGGGAGTCCGGCGCCGTCGGCGTCAACCTGGAGGACACCGGTCCCGACGGGACGCTCAAGGACCCGCGGGCGCATGCGGAATGGCTGGCGGAGGTCCGGGCCGTGGCGGGTCCCGGGCTCTTCGTCAACGCGCGCGTGGACGTGTACGTCCGGGGGGTGGCCGAACCGCTGAAGGAGGCGGTGGAGCGGACCGTGCGGTACGCGGAGGCGGGCGTGGACTGCGTCTATCCGATCGCGGCCCCACCCACCGACCTCCCGGCCCTGCGCGCGGCCCTCGGCGACCTCCCCCTCAACGCCCTCGCCCTGCCGGGCGGCCCGCCCTTCGCCGAACTCGGCCGGCTGGGCGCGACGAGAATCACGTTCGGGGACGGGCTGTTGCGGCGGACGCTGGAGAACGTGTCGGCCTTGGCGAGGCATCTCGGGTCGACGGCCACCATCTGAGGACCTCCGCGCCAGGGACCACCCGCGGGGGCGCCACGCGCCCATGTGGGCAGGCGTCCCGCAGGGCGATGGGGGTCCCCCCCTGCTCGAGCGAAGCCGAGAGCTTGGGGGAGGGTGGGCACACGGGACGGCGCCCTCAGTGGCGCCTCCGCCTTCCGCGCCTGGACCCGCACCACGAAGGCGGGCGCGGTCCCGGCCCGGTGCGGGTCAGGGCGCGGGAGCCTAGGCCCGGCAAAGGGGCGCCGTCCGTTGTGCCCAACCGTTCCGCCCCAGCGGAACGACCGGGGCACCGCCCCGGCTGTTGCCAACGGCGAGGCAACGGCCCCCGGCGGCGGGGCGGCGGTCACTGCGGGGCGGCGCCGCCCGTCAGTGGCGGCCCGGGGTGAAGAAGTCCAGGGCCACGCGGAGGACCTCCCGTTGTTTCGGCCAGTCCGCTTCCGGGCCCGCCGCCAGAATCGCGTAGTGGGTGCCGTCCGCGGCGGTGAAGGCGCGGTCGACGACCTTGCGGCGGCCGCCCGCGCGGTCGTACGCGTAGACCAGCTCGGCGGAGTCCGCCGGCGCGCCCGCCTCGCCCGTGACCCGTTCGAGGCTGAGCTCCTCGTAGCCCGGCTTGTTCGCCTTGCCGTCCTCGGAGGCCCCGCGCAGCGCCTCGTACGGCGTCATGCCCGCCTCCTGGACGACGAAGACCTGGACCAGGCTCCGCCCGTCCGGCGCGTTGTAGAACACGCCCTGGTCCGACTCGGTGCGGTTCCAGCCCTCGGGGACCGCGATCGTGAACCCCTTCACGTCCTCCTGGGCCCGGTAGCCGGGCGGGGGCACGTCGTCCATGGGAGTGGACGACCCGGTGGGCGAGGGCGTCTGCGACGGGGACTCGGACGGCGGGTCCTCCGTCTCCGACGGGGCCGCCGAGACGGAGGCCGGAGGGCCCGCCGCCGGGCCGCCGTTCCCGCTTTCCTGCCTCCCCCAGACCAGCCAGGCGCTCACGGAACCCGCCGCCAGGACGGCCGCCGCCAGGACGGCCGCCAGCACGACCCGGGGCCGGAGCCGCGAAGGGGGCGACGGGGCGGGAAGCCCGGGGTCGTGCCAGCCGCCGGTCTCCGGCACGTACGAGGGCCCGTACTCCGGCCCGTACACCGGCGCAGGCGGCGGCGCGTACTCCGGCGGAGGCGAAGGCGGCAGGGGCGGCAGCGGCGGTGGGCCCTCCGGCGCGCTCCCCGCTCCCCCGCTCTCCCAGCTCTGCGTCTCGTCGTTCCAGCGCGCCCCGCCCGCCGGACCGCCCCCGTACCCGCTCATCTCATCCTCCGAGCAGGGCGCCGACGGCCTGCCCCACGGCCACGCCCGAGGCGAGGATCCCCGCCACCGCGCCCGCGTCCGTCAGGGCGCGGCGCAGGGCTGCCAGGCGACCGGTGCCCGCGCGGCCGGTGCCCTCGATCTCGTCCTCGGCGTCGGCGAGTTCGGCGTCGAGCGCGGCCGTCTGCTCGGAGGGGACGACGCCCTCCAGGTCCGCGCGGAACCGGCGGATGGCCAGGAGCAGCTCCTCCTGCCGGGGGTCGCGGGCCGGCGGGGTGCCGTTCACCGTGCTGGTGACGGTGTTCTGGTCGCCGATGGTGACGTTGCCGCTGGTGTTGGTGACGTGAATGCCGCCACGGTCGCGGGAGTTCCCTGTCTCAGCCACGGTCGCCTCCGGTCGTGGTCGTGGTGAAGGTCTTGCTGGTGACGGTGTTGTGGTGCCCGACGGTGACGTTCCCCTTGGTGTTCTCGATGAACGTGCCGCCCTCGGCGACATGGATGATCTTCTGCTCGAACTCGGCGGTCTCGTAGCCGGCTTCGCGCAGTGCGATCGTCACGCCGTTCGCGACCCGGTCCTGCACGCTCTTCAGGTAGCGGCTGACGTCCATCTCCTGGAACAGGGAGGCCTCGTCGTCGGAGCCGAGCTCGCGGACCGAGATCCACGGTCCCTCGGGCAGCGCGTTGGCGTGACCGGCGGTGAGGACCCGCCAGACGTGGACGAGCGAGCGCCAGAGCGTCACCACGGATTGTCCGGCCGAGCGCGGGGTCTGTCCGAGCGCCCAGACGGCCTTGCCGAAGTGGTGGTTGTGCAGATAGCGGTGGGCGACCCGGTCGGCGTACCGGTAGAGCGGCTTCACCGGCCGCAGGACGTGCGGGGCGACCTCCAGCATCAGCATGCCGCCCTGGGTGTGGACGCGGACGAAGACGGTGGTGACGATCTCCTCGCCCCAGCCGCCGACGCGGATGCGGAGGAAGTGACGGCGGGTCTCGCCGCCCTCCTCGATGGCGCCCGAGCGGTGCGCCTCGAAGCCCTCGGGGGTGTATGGGGCGGCCGCGCGGGCCGGCAGTCCGTCGACGGGCAGGAAGACGACCTCGTCGATCTCCAGCTCGCGCAGCCGGTCCCGTACGGCGGCCTGGAGCTGCGGCGAGCCGTGCGGGGAGGGCACGCGGAGTGCCTCCAGGAGCGGGACGACGTGCCGCAGGACGGCGCTGTTGTCGAGCGGTTCGGGGGCCTTGCCGTCGAGGTTCTTGCGGGGGCGCAGCTCGACGGAGAGCGACCAGGGCTCGTACGGGGAGCCGGCGCCGCAGAACGGGACGTCGGAGCCGTACATGATCAGCCGGGCGTGCTGCTCGACGCGGATCCGGTCGCGCAGGCGGCGGAAGCGGGCGCCCTCGGCCTGTTCGGCCGGGTCGGAGCGCTGGTCGGCGAAGCGCTCGCGGGACAGTTCCTGGGTGAGCGCGCGGGCGAACTGGCCGCGCTGGGTGGCGACCGCCCAGGCCACGAGGAGCGGCACGGCGATGGTGATCCACGCTTCCAGCTTGCCGACGCCCCACAGCTCCTGGGCGGTGAGGCTGACCGCGAGGTCGAGGAACTCGCCCGTCTCGGCGACGTCGCCGAGGTACTCGCCGCCGGACTCGTCGTCGCCGAGGACGAGGAAGAGGAGGAACAGCGCGGACTGGAGGAACAAGAGCCGGCCGTACCACCGCAGCAGGAAGCCGGCGACGAGCCGGTAGACGGGGGTGGTGGCGGTGGCGGACGTGCCGCGCACCCAGCGGGCGACGCCGAGCACCAGGAAAGGTGCGAGGAGAAGCGCGATCAGGCCCTTGGTGAGGGGGATCGCGACGATCCAGAGGGCGAGGATGCCTGCGGCCCAGGCGAGTTCGACGCGGCGGGCGCGCAGCGCGTGGGCGAGGACGCGGCTCGCGTCGTAGCCGAGGGAGGGCGCGGCGAAGCGTTCCTCGTGGACGTACAGCTGGTCGATGACCGCGTCGCGGAATCCGTCGTCGAGGTACGTGCCGGCGCAGAGCAGCCGGGTCGCCTCGCTGGCGGCCGGTAAGCGGCGCGGGTCGAGGGCGGACGGCGGTCCGCCGGGCTGGTGAGGTACGGACGACTGCGCCACAACTCCCCCGAATCATTGGAACGGTCCACGTGATCGGCCGAGTTGGCCGGGACCGGTGGAAAAGCATAGGGGAGCGGGGGCTTCCGTGTCGGCACGAAAAACGGCGCCCCCGGGCCGTACGGTCGGTCGTACGGCCCGGGGGCGCCGGGTTTGTGGAGCCGGGATCGGCTTCGGTCGGGACCGAGCCGGTGGCTCAGATGAGGCCGAGCTCGCGGACCGCGTCGCGCTCCTCGGCGAGCTCCTGCACGGAGGCGTCGATGCGGGCGCGGGAGAACTCGTTGATGTCGAGGCCCTGGACGATCTCGTACTCGCCGTCCTTGCAGACGACCGGGAAGGAGGAGATGAGGCCCTCCGGGACGCCGTAGGAGCCGTCCGACGGGATGCCCATGGAGGTCCAGTCGCCCGCGGCGGTGCCGTTGACCCAGGTGTGGACGTGGTCGATGGCGGCGTTCGCGGCGGAGGCGGCGGAGGACGCGCCACGGGCCTCGATGATCGCGGCGCCGCGCTTGGCGACGGTCGGGATGAAGGTGTCGGCCAGCCACGCCTCGTCGTTGACGACCTCGGCGGCGTTCTTGCCGGCGATCTCCGCGTGGAAGATGTCCGGGTACTGCGTCGCGGAGTGGTTGCCCCAGATGGTGAGGCGCTTGATGTCCTCGACGGAGGAGCCGGTCTTCTGGGCCAGCTGCGTCAGCGCGCGGTTGTGGTCCAGGCGGGTCATCGCGGTGAAGCGCGAGGCCGGCACGTCCGGGGCGGCGGCCTGGGCGATGAGGGCGTTGGTGTTGGCCGGGTTGCCGACGACGAGGACCTTGATGTCGTCCGCGGCGTGGTCGTTGATGGCCTTGCCCTGCGGCTTGAAGATGCCGCCGTTGGCGGCGAGCAGGTCGCCGCGCTCCATGCCCTTGGTGCGGGGGCGGGCGCCGACGAGCAGCGCGACGTTGGCACCCTCGAAGCCCTGGTTCGGGTCGTCGAAGATGTCGATGCCCTTGAGCAGCGGGAACGCGCAGTCGTCGAGCTCCATGGCGGTGCCCTCGGCGGCCTTGACGCCCTGCGGGATCTCGAGGAGGCGCAGCTTGACCGGCACGTCCGCGCCGAGCAGGTGGCCGGAGGCGATGCGGAAGAGCAGCGCGTAGCCGATCTGGCCGGCCGCGCCGGTCACGGTGACATTCACGGGAGTGCGGGTCATGGCGATCTCCGTAAGACAGCTGGCGGTGGGGGTCCCTGCCCCTGGTGCGGGATAGCTCTCTTGATCGATCGGTGTCTCGACATGAAGAGATATCCAGCGGTCAGGCTATCCGACCCGGGCCCTCCCGAATCCCCACCCCCTTGTGGTGCGGCTCACTGCCACCCGTCCGGGCACGGTCATGACCTGCCGTCGGTGCGGCCCGCGCGGCCGTTCGCGAGCGTGCCGCACGCGCGCGCGTCGGCGGCCGAGGCGACGGCGAGCATCGGTGTGTGCGCGTCCGGGTCCGCCGCCGCGGTGTCGGTGCCGGAGGTGACGGCCGCGATGCCGAGACGGCTGCGGCCGGCCAGACACCGGAGCCGTTCCGTGAACGCCCGGGTGTCCGGGTCGAGTTCGCGCGGCAGCGACTTCCGGCCAGGCAGGTGTGGCCCTCCTCCCCGCCTCCCCGACGGAGGGCGGTTCCGGCGGCGACGCCCGCCCGGATGCGGAGCCGAGGTAGCGGAATGGTCACTTCCGTGCCACAGCGCACCGACGGAGCTTGAACCGACCTTGGCACGTACATGACCCTTGAACAGGACGGCGCCCGCCCTCCCACGGGGGAGAGGGCGGGCGCCGCTCCGCACGATCCGGACGTCACGTCACCGTGAGGTGGAGTACGTCCTCCAGGAACGGGATCCGCAACCAGGGCTCCGGCTGCACCATGAGCGCGAGCAGCACGATCAGGCCACCCATCACCCCGTACGTGATCATGTCCGTGAAGCGGGAGCGGACGGCCAGCATGCCGACGGACGGCAGCACCCGGCGCATCGCCGCGCCCACGAGGAGCGCGGCGCCGACCAGGATCGCCCCCACCCGGAAGGCCTGCGGGAACGGGTCCGTCCCCACCACGAGGAGCCCCAGCCCGGCGAGCACGAGGACCGTGAGCAGCGGCCACTGGCGCGCGGGCGCCGGGGCGTCGCCGGGGGCCGCCCGGCCGCCGCCCTCGGGGCGCGCGGTGTCGGTGGTGACGGTGGGCGGCCGCCGCCGCGGACCACCCGTCGCACCGGAGTCCACGGCGCCCGCGGGGCCCGTGGCGCCCTGGGCGTCCGTGGGCTCCGTCCCCTCCGGGTTCCCGGGCGCCCCCGGGGTCCCGGACGTCACCTCAGAGCGCCGCGGCCGCGCGCTCGGCGGCCTCGACGACGTTGACGAGGAGCTGGGCGCGGGTCATCGGGCCCACGCCGCCGGGGTTCGGGGAGATCCAGCCGGCCACTTCGGCGACGCCCGGGTGCACATCGCCGACGATCTTGCCCTCGGCGTTGCGCGAGACGCCGACGTCGAGGACGGCCGCGCCCGGCTTCACGTCCTCGGGCTTGATCAGGTGCGGCACGCCGGCCGCCGCGACGATGATGTCGGCGTTGCGCAGGTGCGCCGCGAGGTCCCGGGTGCCGGTGTGGCACTGGGTCACGGTGGCGTTCTCGGAGCGGCGGGTGAGCAGCAGCGGCATCGACCGCCCGATGGTGACACCGCGGCCGACGACGACGACCTCGGCGCCGTTGAGTTCCACGCCGTGGCGGCGGAGCAGGGTGATGACGCCGTTCGGCGTGCAGGGCAGCGGGGCGGGCTCGTTGAGGACGAGCCGGCCGAGGTTGGTCGGGTGCAGGCCGTCCGCGTCCTTCTCCGGGTCCATCAGCTCAAGGACGCGGTTCTCGTCGATGCCCTTGGGCAGCGGCAGCTGGACGATGTAGCCGGTGCAGGCCGGGTCCTCGTTGAGCTCCCGTACGACCGCCTCGATCTCCTCCTGGGTGGCGGTGCCCGGCAGCGTGCGCTGGATGGACGCGAGGCCGACCTCCGCGCAGTCGCGGTGCTTTCCGGCGACGTACTTCTGGCTGGCCGGGTCGTCGCCGACCAGGACCGTGCCGAGGCCGGGCGTGATGCCCTTCTCCCTGAGGGCCGCCACACGGACGGTCAGATCGGACTTGATCGCGGCTGCGGTGGCCTTGCCATCGAGAATCTGGGCGCTCATGGAGACATCCTCCCGGATGACCCCCGCGTTGTTCCAATTCGCTCGTGCGCAGGGGCCGGCGATACGGAACGACAGGTTGCATCTGCACAACTCCATGACGTACCGACTGGACAAGAAGTCGACGGTGCGACGACGATGACCGGCGTAGTACCGCGGAAAGTGCCGGGGGGAATCCGCTGAAATGCCGTGAAAGTCCTCCGCGCGGGCCGCGTCGTCCCCGCACAGAGAAATTCACGGAGGAACCCCGCGATGAGCTTCGGCGACCCGAACAACCCCTACGGCCAGCCGCAGGGACAGGGCCAGGGCCAGGGCCAGCAGCCCGGTTACGGCTACCCCCAGCAGGCGCCGCAGGGCGTGCCGCAGCAGGGCTACGGCTACCCGGCGGCCCCGCCGGTCTCGCCGTACGGCGGCGGCTACCCGGGCGCGGCCATGGAGATGCCGGGCGGCGTCAAGGGCGCGCGCGTGATGCTGTGGATCATGAGCGCCTTCAACGTGCTCGGTGGTTTCGCGGCGATCGCCTTCTCCTTCGCCTTCGACAGCGAGCTCGAGAAGTCGGGCGCCTCGTCCGCCGACACCCAGGCCTTCGCCGACATGGGCCAGGGCATCATGATCGGCGCCGGCATCGTCTCGCTGATCTTCGCCGTCCTCGGCATGGTGCTCGCCGCCAAGTTCAAGACGGGCGGCAACGGCGTCCGGATCGGCGTGATCGTCTGGGCCTCGTTCGCGGTCCTGTTCAGCCTCTTCTCGCTGCCGCTCGGCATCGTGAGCCTCGCCCTGGGCGTCCTGATCATCGTCTTCGTGGCGAAGTCGGACGGCTCGGCCTGGTTCAACCGGAACAAGCAGCAGTACTGAGCCCGATACGCGTGAGGGGGCGGGGTCCGTTCGGACCCCGCCCCCTCACGCGTGGTCACCGCCGCTCGAGGACCGCGAAGCCGTCCGAGCGGTACGTGATCTCGTACCGCGCCTCCGGGTGCAGCTGCGAGGCCAGCTGCGCCGGGTCCGACACCTGCTGACCCCAGCCCCGCAGGTCGAAGGCGAGAAAATCCGGGGTGGCGCCCTTCGACGTGCCCACCCAGTACACCCGGTGGTCCGCGGTGAGGTGGGCCAGGAGCGAGACGTCCGCCTCGACGCTCGCCCCCTCCGGCACGGCGTCGACCGCCGCCCGCGCCTCCAGGGTCCTCGTGTCCGTCCGGTACGTCTCCGGCTTCATCAGCTCCCGCAGCGGCAGGTTCGCGGCGAGGACGAGCGCGACCGCCGTCGCGACCGGGATCACGACCTTCCCGTACGAGACGAGCCAGGCGCGCGGTGAGGTGCGGACCGCGCGGACGCCGTCCACGAGGGCCAGGAAGACGACCGGCATCAGGATCGCGCTGTAGTGCCAGTGCATGCCCCAGTGGTTGGCGTCCTGGGAGAGGAAGCGCCAGCCCAGGGTCGGCAGCACGAGCAGGACCAGCGGGGAGCGCAGGGCGAGGAAGCCGGTGATGGCGAGCAGGTAGAACACCATCTCCCACCGCTCGCCCGAGGCGAGGGCGTCCCCGATGACCTGGCCGAAGGAGGTGTCCGTGCCCTGGCCGGTCTTCTCGATCTTGGCCCAGTAGTCGTACCGGCCGAGCCGGCTCGCCGCCGGGATCAGGACGAGGACCGTCAGCGCGAAGGCCGCCACGCCGAAGCCGGCCAGGGCGGCGCCCAGCCGCTTCCGCCCCTTGAGGAAGAGGACCGCGCCGACCATGGCGATTGTGAGCCCCATGTCCTCCTTGACGAGGACGAGCGGGGCGGACCAGGCGGCGGCCGCGGTCCAGCGCCCGAGGAGCAGGGCCCGGCAGGTCAGGGCGAGGAGGGGGACGGCGAAGGCGATCTCGTGGAAGTCGGACTTGACGGCCTCCTGGAGCCCCCAGGAGAGGCCGTACGCGACGGTCAGCCCGATGCCGGCGGCCCGGCTGCCGAGGATCTGCTGGGTGGTGCGGCCGACGACGACGGCGGAGGCGGCGAAGAGCGCGGCCTGCCCGAAGAGCAGGGAGACCGGCGAGGGCCAGATCCAGTAGAGCGGCGCGAGCAGCGCGGTGACCGGGCTGAAGTGGTCGCCGAGTATGGGAAAGCCGGGGCCCTTGATGTCGACGACGGGGGCGCGGAACTCGGCGTAGGCCCGGACCGACTGCCCGAAGATCCCGAGGTCCCAGGAGGGCGTGCGGAAGTGCGCGTACTGGACCCAGGAGTAGAGGAAGTACAGGCCGCAGAGGACGCCCGCGAGAATCAGGTACGGGCGGATCGGGGCCGGGGCGAGGCCGTCGGACGACTCCGCGTCGGTGGTCTCCGCAGCGGGTCTGTTCAGTACGTCCAACACCACGTTCCCCACTACCGGCGGCCGACAAAAGAGCAACCCATTAGACCAGAGTCCACCCGTTCGGCGGATCTGTCGCAGGCTGCCGGGAACGGGAGCGGCCCGCCGGTACCTCGGGGTACCGGCGGGCCGTCCGTCACCGTCCTCAGGAGACGAGGGCCGGACGAGGCTCAGTGGAAGAAGTGGCGCGTGCCCGTGAAGTACATCGTCACGCCCGCCTTCCGCGCGGCCTCGACGACCAGCTCGTCCCGCACCGAGCCACCCGGCTGCACGACCGCCTTCACGCCGGCGGCCGTGAGGATCTCCAGGCCGTCGGGGAAGGGGAAGAAGGCGTCGGAGGCGGCGTACGAACCGCGTGCCCGCTCCTCGCCCGCCCGCTCGACGGCCAGCTTCGCGGAGTCGACGCGGTTGACCTGGCCCATGCCGACGCCGACCGAGGCGCCGTCCTTGGCGAGCAGGATCGCGTTGGACTTGACCGCGCGGCAGGCCTTCCAGGCGAAGGCGAGCTCGGCGAGCTCCTCGGCGGAGAGGGCCTCGCCGGTCGCGAGGGTCCAGTTCGCCGGGTCGTCGCCCTCGGCCTGGAGGCGGTCGGTGACCTGGAGGAGGGCGCCGCCGTCGACGGGCTTGACCTCGACCGGGTTCGCCGGGGCGCCCTCGGCCTTCAGGACGCGGATGTTCTTCTTCTTGGCGAGGATCTCGACCGCGCCGTCCTCGTAGCCGGGGGCGACGAGGACCTCGGTGAAGATCTCCGCGACCTGCTCGGCCATCTCGACGGAGACCGGGCGGTTGACGGCGATGACGCCGCCGAACGCGGACAGCGGGTCGCAGGCGTGCGCCTTGCGGTGGGCCTCGGCGACGTCGGCGCCGACCGCGATGCCGCACGGGTTGGCGTGCTTGATGATCGCGACGCAGGGCTCGGTGTGGTCGTACGCGGCCCGGCGCGCGGCGTCGGTGTCCGTGTAGTTGTTGTACGACATCTCCTTGCCGTGCAGCTGCTCGGCCTCGGCGAGGCCGCCCGTGCCGTCGACGTAGAGCGCGGCGCCCTGGTGCGGGTTCTCGCCGTACCGGAGGACGCTCTTCCGCTCGTAGGTGGCGCCCAGGAAGTCGGGGAAGCCGCCCGCGGAGCTGTCGGACACGGTGTCCGCCGCGGCGTAGTCGTCGGCGAACCAGGAGGCCACGGCCACGTCGTACGCGGCGGTGTGCTGGAAGGCCTCGCCCGCGAGCCGCTTGCGGGCGGTCAGGTCGAAGCCGCCGGCCTTGACGGCGGCGAGCACGTCGGCGTACCGCTCGGGGCTGGTGACGATCGCGACCGACGGGTGGTTCTTGGCCGCGGCGCGGACCATCGACGGGCCGCCGATGTCGATCTGCTCGACGCACTCGTCCGGGGTGGCGCCGGAGGCGACCGTCTCGCGGAAGGGGTAGAGGTTCACGACGACCAGGTCGAAGGGCTCGACCCCGAGCTCGGCGAGCTGCTCGCGGTGCGACTCCAGGCGCAGGTCGGCGAGGATGCCGGCGTGCACGCGCGGGTGGAGGGTCTTGACGCGCCCGTCGAGGCACTCGGGGAAGCCGGTCAGCTCCTCGACCTTGGTGACGGGAACCCCGGCGGCGGCGATCTTCCCGGCGGTGGAGCCGGTGGAGACGAGCTCGACACCGGCCTCGTGCAGACCGCGGGCCAGCTCTTCGAGCCCCGTCTTGTCGTAGACGCTGACCAGCGCGCGGCGGATGGGCTTAACGGTGTCCGTGTTCACCGACATGAACCTTTCGTCCCTCAATGCGGTAGCCGTGCCGGGCGAGACGCCCCACGACGTCGACGAGCAGCGAGCGCTCGACTTCCTTGATGCGCTCATGCAGAGCGGCTTCATCGTCCTCATCCCGCACCTCGACCACGCCCTGGGCGATGATCGGGCCGGTGTCGACGCCGTCGTCGACGAAGTGGACGGTGCACCCGGTGACCTTCGCGCCGTAGGCGAGGGCGTCACGCACCCCGTGGGCACCGGGAAAACTGGGCAGCAGCGCCGGATGGGTGTTGACGACCCGGCCGTCGAAGCGGGCGAGGAACTCCTTGCCGACGATCTTCATGAAACCGGCCGAGACGACGAGGTCCGGCTCGTACGCCGCGGTGGCCTCGGTCAGCGCGCGGTCCCACTCCCCGCGGGTCGCGTGGTCCTTGACCTTGCACACGAAGGTCGGCAGCCCGGCACGCTCGGCGCGCTCCAGGCCGACGATGGCGTCGCGGTCGGCACCGACGGCGACGATCTCGGCGCCGTAGCCCTCGGGGTCCGCGGCGATGGCGTCGAGGAGGGCCTGCAGATTGGTACCGGACCCGGAGACCAGGACGACGAGGCGGGCGGCAGCCACTGGGTCACTCTTTCCGTGGTGTTTGTGCGGTCGTACGAACGAATCGTGCCGCTCGATACGGGGAACCCTACGAATGGCTCGACCGTCAGCAACGATACCGGCACACGGGACGGCCCCCACGGGACGGGGGCGGAGCAGGGCGGTAGCGTCAGGGTCCGAAGCCGGACGCGCACCGGACCGGCCGGGTACGGGGGCGGGTTCGGGCGGCGGACGTCTCGGCGGACGAGCAGCAGACGAGACAGCACGAGACAGCAGCGGAGACCACGGCCACGCCGACGGGCGCGGCCGGGGTCGAGACGACAGAGGGAAGACGTTCAGCAGATGCCGGAACGCCAGTCCACGGACGACAACAACCCGTTCGCGCCGCCGCCCGAGGGCCGGCCGGATCAGCCGTGGCAGCCGCGGCGACCGGAGGGCTCGGACGACGACTCGTCGTCCGGTGCCCCCGACTCGTCGGGGCCGTCCGACGGCCGCTGGAGCCCGCGCCAGCCGGGCCCCTCCCAGGACGGTTTCGGCCGGGGGCCGGAGCGCCGGGGAGGCGGTCAGGGCGGGCCGGAGGGCGGACCCGGGCAGGGCGGCGGGTCCGGGCGGGGCCCGGGATTGCGCTGGGACCCGACGGACCCGGCGCAGCGACGGGCGCGGTACGCGATCCTCTCGGGCATGTGGGCCTTCTTCTTCGCGATCTTCGACATCCCGGAGCTGGCGCTGCTGCTCGGCGCCCTCGGCCTGTACTGGGCGATCAGCTCGCTGCGCACCAAGCCGAAGGCGGCCGGGGAACCGTCGCCGACATCACAGCCCCCGTCCTCGACTGCTCCCCCGGCGGCTTCCGCTCAGGAACAGCCGGCGGCCGGGGCGCCCGGCCGGCCCTCGGGGCAGGGCGCGTCCGCCGCGCTCGCTCCGCTCCGCTCGATGCGGACCGCGGCGATCAGCGGTCTCGTCGCGGCGAGCCTGGCCCTGATGATCGTCGCCGCGGGCTTCACCCTGCAGCTCGTCTACCGCGACTTCTACGAGTGCCGCGACGACGCCCTGACCCACGCGGGCGAGCTGGCCTGCAACGACCTCCTGCCGAAGCCGCTGCGCGCGGGCTTCGGGGTACGGGAGTAGCCGCCGGGCGTCAGTCGGTGGAGCCGGGCGGCGGCGGGGAGGGTTCCCAGGCCGCCGGGAGGTAGTCGTACGGCTCGTACCCGGGGTCTCCGAAGGGGTCGGCGTACGAGGGGGTGTACCGGTCCGGGTGCGGGTCGGTGCGCGCGTCGCTCTCCGGGGCCCGGCCCGCCCCTGCCTCCGGTGCCGCCGAGGTCTCCGGCGCGCCGGCGTCCGCCTCGTCGGCTCCGGGTGCGGCGGCCGACGCGAGGGGCGCGGACACGGGCGCGGGAGCGGGCGCAGGCGCAGGCGCAGGCGCAGGCGCAGGCGGGGGCACCGAGGCGGACCGGGGCCTCATGGAGCGGGGTGTCCGGCGGCCCCAGGCCCGTACCCCCAACGCCGCCGGCACCCCGACGCAGGCTCCCCACAGCACCGCGGCCGCGCCCGCCTGCCACCACACGGGGCCGAACACCGAGAGCCGGCCGCTGCCGAGCGGGCCGCCCGCCGCGGCCGCCAGAACGGCGACGGCCGCCCCGCAGCCCCAGGCGGCGCCGAGCGCGGCCAGGGCCGTGTCCCGGGGCGCCCAGGTCCGTGCCGCGCGTCCCACCCGGTGGCCCTGGACCACGACGGCGGCCAGCGGCACCGCCGCGGTCGCCCACTGGACCCAGGTGCCGCGCCCGTCGGCGGGCAGCGCCGCCAGGAGCGGGAAGGGCGGCACGGCCGGGTCGCCGGAGAGACCCAGCGGGGTCGCGAGCGCGCCCGTACCGAGGGCGAGGCCCGGCCCGAGGCCGTACGCGGCTCCCCAGACGGCCATGTTCGGCAGCAGCGCCAGGACGAGCAGCAGGACCGTCACCCGACCGGACCACTCCCCCGCGAGGCCGTCGAACGAGGCCTGCGCCCGGTCCGCGTGCCAGGCGAGGGAGACCGCCGCGGCCACCGCTCCGCCGGCGAGCAGCGTCAGGGTCCCGAGCCCCGCCGCACGCAGGGCGGCGGCCGCCTGCGGCTGCCCGGGCAGCGGGCGCCCGAGCGCCGTCCAGACGCCCGCTCCCGCCGCGCCGGTGACGACGGCGGGCAGCCAGAATCCGGCCGTGACGAGGTCGGCGGGCAGTGGTCCGCTCTCGCTGTAGACCACCACGGCGGCCGCGACCAGCAGGTATCCCCCGGCGACGGCTGCGACCAGGCCGCCGGGGGAGGGTCGCGGCCGCAGCCCGTCGTCCGCCGCCTCGAGGGTGTCGCGGGCGGCCCGGTGGACAAGCCAGACGGGCAGGGCGGCGAGCAGCAGCGGGACGATGCCGAGGGGGGCGGGCAGGCCGGTCAGCGTGTCCGCACGGACGAGGTCCACGCCGTGGGCGAGCAACCAGAGACCGGCGGCGACGTGCAGCGCGCCCACGGGTCCGCTGTCGGGGTACGGGGAGCTGATCCAGGCCGCGATCACCAGGACCGCGAGGGCGCCGAGACCGAGCCCGGCGGCGACCCCGCCCCGGACGCAGGCGGTGGCGAGCGCGGCGGAACGGCCGCCGTGGACCAGGGGATGCTGGGTCACGTGGGTCACGGGGTCATGCTGCCAACGACACGCGCTTTTACCGCGTAACAGGCAAACCTCCGTTGTGTCGCTCAATATACGTTTATGTACTTTTCCGCCCAGAGCAGCTCTGCGGGAGGTCGACACCGATGAGCCGGAGCACCGCGGATTCCGCACCCTCCGTCACCCTGCCGACCCCGAAGGAGCGGCGCAGGTTGCGTGAGGCCCTCGCCCTGAGCGAGGAGCAGGTCGCCGAGGCCATGGGCGTCACGAAGGCCACGGTCAGGGCATGGGAGACCGGGCGCTCCGCTCCCCGGGGCCGCAAGCGCGAGGCGTACGCCCGACTGCTCGGCGCCCCCGAGTCGGCGGGGCCGCCCCCGGCCGAGCCACCACGACCGGAGAGACAGGCGCAGGACGGGGACGAGGCCCAGCCGCCCCGGCCGGAGGCTCAGCCACAGACCCAGCCCCAGCCCCAGGCGTCGGCCCCTTCGCAGACGTCGGCATCGGCATGGGCATCGGTTTCCGCGAACGTCCGTCCCAAGGCCGCCGTCAAGCGGGCCGCCAAGCCGCCGCGAGGCCCGGCCCCGCTCCCCGGCATCGCTCCGGGCCCCGCCCGCAAAGGCTCCTCGAAGCCGCCGGCGCAGCCGCCGGAGCGGCTGAAACCGGAGGCGGGACAGGCCCCCGCGCATCAGGGGCCGGCCGCCACCGCCGAGCCCGTCCCCACCGGGCCCGTCCTCACGCCCGAAGAAGCCTTCGACGCGCTGTACGCGTACGCCGCGCCCGGCCTCGTCCACCAGACCTACCTGCTCACCGGGCGCCGCCGGCTCTCCCGCGAGGCCGTCGAGCACGCCTTCCACTACGCCTGGCAGCACTGGCCCGAGGTCGCCGTGGACGCGGACCCGGTGGGCTGGGTGCGGGCGACGGCGCACGAGTACGCCCTCTCCCCCTGGCACCGGCTGCGCCGCGCCCACAAGCACCCCGACGCCCCGCCGACCGACGCGAGCCGCCGGGCGCTGCTCGGCGCGCTCCTCGAACTGCCGCCGCCGTACCGCCGGACCGTCCTGCTCTATGACGGGCTCGGCCTCGACCTGCCGGAGACGGCGGCCGAGACGGAGGCGAGCACGCCCGCCGCCGCCCACCGGCTGCTGCACGCCCGTACGGTCATCGGGCAGCGGGTTCCCGAGCTCGCCGAGCCGGAGGCCCTGCACCGACGTCTGAGCGCGCTGGTCGCGGAGGCGCCGACGGCGACCCTGCCGCCCGCGCGCGCGGTCCGGACGGGCAGCGAGCGCCGGACCCGCACCTGGACGCGGGCGGTGCTCGGGGTGACGGCCGTCCTCATCGGGGTCACCGGTGTCACGGCGGCGACCGCGCCGACCCGTTACATCCCGGTGAACGTCCCCGGCGAGTCCGTCAACGGGGTGCCCATGCGCGGCGGCCCGCAGAAGCTCCGCCCGGAGGACCTGGAGCTGCGCGAGAAGCTGCGCTCCGAACCGAACCCGGGCCCCGAGCGGCTGGTCCCCGCGGTCGAATAGCCGCCGGACGCACGTGAGCGGGCCCCGCCCCCACCCGGTCTCCCGGGAGGGGCGGGGCCCGCTCACGTACTGCCTGTCAGGCTGCTGTGCGTGTCAGCCCGTTCAGCCCGCGAGGATGGCGCGCGCCAGCTTGGCCGTCTCGGTCGGCGTCTTGCCGACCTTGACGCCGGCGGCCTCGAGGGCCTCCTTCTTCGCCTGGGCGGTGCCGGAGGAACCGGAGACGATGGCGCCGGCGTGGCCCATGGTCTTGCCCTCGGGCGCGGTGAAGCCCGCGACGTAGCCGACGACCGGCTTGGTGACGTTGGCCTTGATGAAGTCGGCCGCGCGCTCCTCGGCGTCGCCGCCGATCTCACCGATCATGACGATCAGGTCGGTGTCGGGGTCCGCCTCGAACGCCGCGAGGGCGTCGATGTGCGTGGTGCCGATGACCGGGTCGCCACCGATGCCGACGGCGGACGAGAAGCCGATGTCACGGAGCTCGTACATCATCTGGTACGTCAGCGTGCCGGACTTCGAGACCAGGCCGATGCGGCCCGGCTTCGTGATGTCGCCCGGGATGATGCCGGCGTTGGACTGGCCCGGGGTGATGAGACCGGGGCAGTTCGGGCCGATGAGGCGGGTCTTGTTGCCCTTGTCCACGGCGTACGCGTAGAACGCGGCCGAGTCGTGGACGGCGATGCCCTCGGTGATGACGACGGCGAGCGGGATCTCGGCGTCGATCGCCTCGACGACGGCGGCCTTCGCGAAGGCCGGCGGCACGAAGAGGACCGAGACGTTGGCGCCGGTCTCCTTCATCGCCTCGGCGACCGTGCCGAAGACCGGGATCTCGGTGCCGTCGAAGTCGACGGTCGTGCCGGCCTTGCGCGGGTTCACGCCGCCGACGATGTTGGTGCCGTCACCCAGCATGAGCTTGGTGTGCTTCATGCCCGTGGCACCGGTCATGCCCTGGACGATGACCTTGCTGTCCTTGTTGAGGAAGATAGCCATGGCTCTGGTGTCCCTCGTCCCTTACTTCGCAGCCGCGAGCTCGGCGGCCTTGTCGGCCGCTCCGTCCATGGTGTCCACGCGCTGCACCAGCGGGTGGTTGGCGTCCGACAGGATCTTGCGACCCAGCTCCGCGTTGTTGCCGTCGAGGCGCACGACCAGCGGCTTGCTGACCTCCTCGCCCTTCGAGGCGAGGAGCTCCAGGGCCTGCACGATGCCGTTGGCGACCTCGTCACAGGCGGTGATGCCGCCGAAGACGTTGACGAACACGGACTTGACGTCCGGGTCGCCCAGGATGATCTCCAGGCCGTTCGCCATGACCTCGGCGGAGGCGCCGCCGCCGATGTCGAGGAAGTTGGCCGGCTTCACGCCGCCGTGGTTCTCACCGGCGTACGCGACGACGTCCAGGGTCGACATGACCAGGCCGGCGCCGTTGCCGATGATGCCGACCTCGCCGTCGAGCTTGACGTAGTTGAGGCCCTTGGCCTTGGCGGCAGCCTCGAGCGGGTTGGCTGCGGCCTTGTCCTCGAGCGCCTCGTGCTCGGGCTGACGGAAGTCGGCGTTCTCGTCGAGGGACACCTTGCCGTCCAGGGCCAGGATGTCGCCGGAGGCGACCTTGGCCAGCGGGTTGACCTCGACGAGGAGCGCGTCCTCGGCGACGAAGGTGTCCCACAGGGTCACGAGGACCTCGGCGACCTTCTCGGCCACGTCGGCCGGGAACTTCGCCAGGGCCACGATCTCGCGGGCCTTCTCGATGTCGACGCCCTTGTTGGAGTCGACCGGCACCTTGGCGAGCTTCTCGGGGGTCGTCGCGGCGACCTCCTCGATGTCCATGCCACCGGCGACGGACGCCATGGCGAGGAAGGTGCGGTTGGTTCGGTCGAGGAGGTACGAGACGTAGTACTCCTCGAGGATCTCCGGAGCGGTCTCCGCGATCATCACCTTGTGGACCGTGTGGCCCTTGATGTCCATCCCGAGGATGTCCGTCGCGCGGGCGACGGCCTCGTCCGGGGTGGCGGCCAGCTTGACGCCGCCGGCCTTGCCTCGGCCACCGACCTTCACCTGCGCCTTGACGACCGACTTGCCGCCAAGACGCTCGGTGGCCTCGCGCGCCGCCTCAGGCGTGTCGATGACTTCACCGGCCAGCACCGGTACACCGTGCTTGGCGAAGAGGTCCCTCGCCTGGTACTCGAACAGGTCCACGCGCGTCCGTCCCTTTTCTGATGATCGCGGTTCGTTGTCTGCGTGGGCGTGCCGCGAAGGGCAACGTGACTGCGCTGTCACAAGGGAGGCGTGCACGGAGTCCGTGGACGCGGCATGTCCGTCTCGCAGGTTATCCCCGTGGGCCGTGGGTCCCTAAATCGCAGCTCACACCGGGGCGGTGATACGGGTCACAGACCGTACGGGTCAGGGGGCTGTCCGTAGGGGTGGCGGGGCCGGCCCGGGGGCCCTGGTGGCGGGCGTGGACTGGCCTTCGGGGCCCTCACGACGCGCCGGTCGCCGGGATGAGGCCCGTCGCGGTACGGGTGTGATATGAGCCTCAGTCGGCTCGGGGGCACCCCTGCGGGTGGTCCGGCGGCGACGGATTCCGCAGCGGTCAGGGCTCGGGTACGGGGAGCGGACGCTTCTCCAGGGCGGCGGCCATGATCTCCGGGAACAGGTCGGGGGTGCAGGCGAAGGCCGGGGCGCCGAGCGCGGCGAGGGCCGCGGCGTGGTCCCGGTCGTAGGCGGGGGCGCCCTCGTCGGAGAGCGCGAGCAGGGCGATGAACTGGACGCCGGAGGCTTTCATCGCCGCGACCCGCTTCAGCATCTCGTCGCGGATGCCTCCCTCGTACAGGTCGCTGACGAGGACGACGACGGTGTCGGCGGGGCGGGTGATCCTCGACTGGCAGTAGGCGAGGGCGCGGTTGATGTCGGTGCCGCCGCCGAGCTGGGTGGCGAAGAGGACGTCGACGGGGTCGTCGAGCTGCTCGGTCAGGTCGACGACGGAGGTGTCGAAGACGACGAGGCGGGTGGCGAGCGAGCGCAGGGAGGCCAGCACCGCGCCGAAGACGGCGGCGTGGACGACGGAGGCGGCCATGGAGCCCGACTGGTCGACGCAGAGCACCACCTCCTTCCTGACCGCCCGGGAGGAGCGGCCGTGGCCGACGAGCCGCTCGGGGACCACCGTGCGGTGCTCGGGCAGGTAGTTCTTGAGGTTGGCGCGGATCGTGCGGTCCCAGTCGATGTCGCGGTGGCGGGGGCGGCTGATCCGGGCGGAGCGGTCGAGCGCGCCGGTGAGGGTGGCGCGGGTGCGGGTGGCGAGGCGCTTCTCCAGGTCGTCGACGACCTTGCGGACGACGGCGCGGGCGGTCTCCCGCGTCGTCTCCGGCATCGCCCTGCCGAGGGAGAGGAGGGTGCCGACGAGGTGCACGTCGGGCTCGACGGCCTCCAGCATCTCCGGCTCCAGGAGCAGGGTGGCGAGCCCGAGCCGGTCGATCGCGTCGCGCTGCATGACCTGGACGACGGAGCTGGGGAAGTACCTGCGGATGTCGCCGAGCCAGCGGGCGACGGAGGGCGCGGAGGCGCCGAGCCCGGCCGAGCGGTGGCCGCTCCCGCCCTTGCCGGCGCGGTCGTAGAGCGCGGTGAGGGCTCCGTCCATGGCGGCGTCGGTTCCGGTGAGCGTCCGGCCGGTGCCGTCGGCCTCCCCGCCGCCCAGGACCAGCCGCCAGCGCCGCAGCCGCTCGTCGTCGGTGGTGGTCCTGCTCATGGGGTGGCCTCCGTTCCGAGGATGAGGTGGAGGAGCGGCAGGACGGCGTCCGCACGCTCGGGGTCGGGGGTGGGGGCGAAGCCGGGCGTGCCGGGCGCGGAGAGCCCAGGCCCGCCGGACCGGGGGCCCCGGGCGGCCAGCTCCCCGAGGGCGCGGCGCACCCCCTTCTCGTACGCGGAGAAGGTGCGGCGCAGCAGGGGCAGGACGTCGGTGAACGCCTCTTCCGGTACATCGGTCAGCCAGGCGTCGACCAGACCGAGGAGGCGCTCGTCGTGGACGAGGAGCAGTCCGCCCCCGGAGGCCCCGCCGACGAATCCGTCGATCCAGGCGGCGGCGTCGGCCGGCGGGGTGCCGGGTGAGAGGGCGCGGCTCATGAGCACGGCGGCCTCCCCGTCACCGATCCGTCCCTCGTCGAGCAGGAGCCGGGCGGCCCGGCCCCGGAGGACGCCCGGTATCCGGTGGCGGTCGGCGAGCCGGCGCAGCGTCCCGGCCCAGCGGTCGCCGAGGTCGGGGCGGTCCGGGAGGAGGCCGATCGCCGTGTGGACGGCGTCGAGCCGGTCCCGCATCTGCGTGGCGGCGTCGGTGTCGAGGCCGGCGCAGGCGGGCGGGAGGCCGACGCAGATCCGCTCGGCGAGCCCGGCGGCGACCTCGCCGAGGGCCGCCGTGCCGGTCCCGCGGACGTCGCCGTAGCGCAGGGAGCGGGCCAGGGCGGGGAGGGCGTCGGCGAGGTGGGCGACGTCGGTGTCGAGCGCGGCCCGGTCGGCGAGTGCCCGCATGACGAGGGGCAGCGCGTCCGTGAGCCCGGCGAGGAGGCACTGCTCGGCGAGGGCGGTGATGTCGGTGAGGGTGGTCGCGGCGAGGGCGCGGGACTCGGCCTTGGCGGTGGCGGCGGTCTCGACGGTGGTGCCCCAGACTCCGGCCTCGGCGACCCGGACGTGCAGCTCGGGCTCCCAGCGCAGCCGCCAGGTCTCCCGGAAGGTGCCCGTGCCGGCCCGCCCGGCGGCCGGCTCGCCCCAGGGGACGCCGAGGAGGCGCAGCCGGTGCAGCAGGCGGCTGCGCTCGCCGTCGGTCTCCTTGCGGAGGTCGAGTCCGAGCTCGCGCTCCTGGGCCTCGGGCTTGAGGCGCAGGGTGCGCTGGCGGCGGGTCAGGTCGCGCTGGAGCGGTACGGCGGGGGCGGCGGGCGGCACCTCGCCGAGGACGTCGCCGACGACGAGGCGGTCGCGGACGAGGTCGAGCGGGATGTCGGAGCCCTCGCAGAGGACGGCGCGGACGGCGTCGGTCGTCTCGTCGAGGCCGGGGCGGGGGCGGCCGCGGAGTGCGGCGAGCGTCTCGGCGAGGCGGACGGCCTCGATGACGTGGGCGGAGGAGACGGGGTGGTCCTCGGCCCTGAGGAGGCCGGCGACCCGGGTCATCCAGCGCTCGAGGGGCCGGTCGGGGGCGGCGAAGAGGTGTCCGTACCAGCCGGGCGCGTCGATTCCGGCGCCGTAGCCGGAGCGGCGGGCGAGCCTGCGGTGGGTCCACGGGACCCAGGTCAGCTCGGCCTTCACCTTGGGCAGGCCCTTCAGGAGGGCCCTGTCGGCGGCGACGGTGGTCCCGCGGGTGAGCGCGGGCACGTGCCAGGCGCCGCAGACGACGGCGACGGAGTCCCCGAACTCCTTGCGGGCGTCGCGCAGCCGGAGCCGCATGTGCGCCTCGCGGACGAGGTCGCGGGGGTGGCCGCCGTGTCCGTACGTCTCGCGGAGGGCGCCCATGGCCTCGGCGAGGGCCTCGAAGGGGGCGGTGGGCTCGTCGTCCCCGCGCAGCTCGACGACGTCCTCCCACCAGCGCTCGGCGTCCTCGTACCCGGAGGCCGCGGCGAGTTCGGCCAGGGGGTCGATCCGTGGGTCGCTCCCGCTCACCTCGTCCTCCCCGTCGCTCCAGGTGGGGTCGGCGGCGGCAAGGGTGTGGGCGGCGGGCAGGTCGATGAAACGGACGGCGGCACCGTGGTCGAGGGCCCAGCGGATCGCGACCCACTCGGGCGAGAACGCGGCCATCGGCCAGAACGCGGCCCGCCCCGGGTCGTCCACGGCGTGGGCGAGCAGCGCGACGGGCGGGCGCATGTCCGGGTCCGCGGCGAGCGCCACGAGGGCGTCGGCCTCGGCGGGCCCCTCGACGAGCACCGCGGCGGGCTGCTCCGCCTCCAACGCGGCCCGCACCCCCCGCGCGGACCCGGGCCCGTGATGCCGCACCCCGAGCAGCAGGGCCCCACCCCGCACCGCACCGCCCCCACTCCGCCGGGGGCCGGCCTCCGACGGGCCGCCGGGCCCCGGGCGACCGGCGGCGGCGGTCCCGCGGACGGCAGGGGCCGTCTCCGGGGTGCGGCCGACGGCAGGGCCCGGCATGGCGGGGCCTGACCGCGGCGCGCGGCCACCGCCGGGGCCCGGCGCGGCGGGGGCCGTCGCCGGGGTGCGGGCCGTGTCCAGGGGTGTCATGCGCTCACCTCGCGGCAGGCGCGGTAGAAGTCCTTCCAGCCGTCTCTCTCCCTCACGACCGTTTCCAGGTACTCCTGCCAGACGACCCGGTCGGCCGCCGGGTCGCGGACGACCGCGCCGAGGATGCCGGCGGCGATGTCGGCGGGGCGCAGGACGCCGTCGCCGAAGTGGGCCGCGAGGGCGAGTCCGCCGGTGACGACGGAGATGGCTTCGGCGGTGGAGAGCGTCCCCGAGGGGGACTTGACCCTCGTCCGGCCGTCGGTGGTGACCCCGTCCCGCAGCTCGCGGAAGACGGTGACGACCCGGCGGATCTCGTCCACGCCGTCGGGCAGGGCGGGCAGTTCCAGAGAGCGTCCGAGCTGCTCGACCCGGCGGGCGACGATGTCGACCTCGGCCTCCGGGGTCGCGGGCAGTGGGAGGACGACCGTGTTGAAGCGGCGGCGCAGCGCGCTGGAGAGCTCGTTGACGCCGCGGTCACGGTCGTTGGCGGTGGCGATCAGGTTGAAGCCGGGGACGGCCTGCACCTCCTGTCCCAGCTCGGGGAGGGGCAGGGTCTTCTCGGACAGGATCGTGATGAGCGTGTCCTGCACGTCGGCGGGGATGCGGGTGAGCTCCTCGACCCGGGCGGTCATGCCCAGGGACATCGCGCGCATCACCGGGCTGGGGACGAGCGCGTCCCGGCTGGGGCCGTGGGCGAGGAGCCGCGCGTAGTTCCAGCCGTACCGGATGGCCTCCTCGGGCGTGCCGGCGGTGCCCTGGACGAGGAGGGTGGAGTCGCCGCTGACGGCGGCGGCGAGGTGCTCGGAGACCCAGGTCTTGGCTGTGCCGGGGACACCGAGGAGGAGCAGGGCCCGGTCGGTGGCGAGCGTGGTGACGGCGACTTCCACGATGCGGCGCGGTCCGACGTACTTGGGGGTGATGACGGTCCCGTCGGGGAGCGTGCCGCCCAGGAGGTAGGTGGCGACTGCCCACGGCGAGAGGCGCCAGCGGGCGGGCCTGGGCCGGTCGTCGGCGGCGGCGAGGGCCGCGAGTTCGTGGGCGAAGGCCTGCTCCGCGTGCGGCCGCAGGACCTCGGCGGTGGTCTGCGGCCGTCCCGGGCCGGCGTCCGTCTCGACACCGGAACCGGGCTTCGCGATGGTTTCGGGCACGGTCATGGATCCCCCTCCAGATCGTTCGACCTGCTGTGCGATCCACCGTGCACCATGCCACTGACAATCGGATGTCACCGCTGGTCAGGGCCGGTCGGAGGGGGTGAGGAAGGGTCAGCCCACGACGGGGGGGGACGCCGACGCGGCCGCCCGCCGTCGCCTGCTCGCCCCCTCCTGGAACCGCCGGGTCAGGGGCATTGTCAGTGGCGGCCCCTACCGTCGAGGACATGAATGCCATGGGGGTGCGCTGGACGGCGGATCAGGTGCTGGCACTGGCTCCTGACGAAGCGTCGCGCAGAGCGGGGAGCAAGCTCGGCACGGCCGGGCCCTGGTCGGAGACCGGGTGCGGGGACGGCGCCGTCTGGGGCCTGTGCAAGGGCAGCGGAAGCACGCCGTACCGGACGGTCGTCGACACCACGGGGCCGGCGTACTCCTGCGGTTGCCCCAGCCGGAAGTTCCCCTGCAAGCACGCCCTTGGCCTGCTGCTGCTGCGGGCGGCGGACGGGATCGCCGCCGAGGGCGCCCCCGCCCCCGACTGGGCCGCCGCGTGGCTCACGGCGCGGCGCGACCGGGCCGCGGGCGCCGGCCGGCGTGCCGGGGAGGCCGCCCCGGGGGCGGCGGACCCGGAGGCGGCGCGCCGCCGGGCCGAGCGCAGGGCGGCCCGGATCACCTCGGGCGCGCAGGAGTTGGAGCAGCGGCTGGCCGACCTGCTGCGCGGCGGTCTTGCCGCAGCCGGGCAGGCGGGGTACGGGCTGTGGGAGGAGACGGCGGCCCGCATGGTCGACGCCCAGGCGCCGGGGCTCGCCGGGCGGGTCCGGGAGCTGGGGGCGATACCGGCCTCGGGGCCGGGCTGGCCCGTGCGGCTCCTGGAGGAGTGCGCGCTGACCCATCTCCTCGACCGGGCGTGGCTGTCGGCGGACCGGCTGCCCGCGCCGTTCGCGTCGACGGTGCGGACCCGGGTGGGCCTCACCGCCCCGGCCGACGGCGTCCCGGTGCGCGACCACTGGCTGGTCCTCGCGCAGTACGACGCGGCCGACGCCCGGCTGACGACGCGGCGGATCTGGCTGCACGGCACGGCGACCGGGCGCACCGCGCTCCTCCTCTCCTTCGGCGCGGCGGGCAGGGCGCCCCGGCTCGCGCTCCCGGTGGGCGCGCTGCTCGACGGCGAGCTGACCCCGCACACCGGCTCCGGCCAGGTGCGGGCGGAGCCGGGCGAGCGGTTCGTCCCGGTCGCGGGCCCCGTCGCCCCGCCGACGGGCGGCCCGGTCGGCGCGGCGCTCGACGCGTACGGCCGCGCGCTGGGCGAGGACCCGTGGCTGGACTCCTGGCCCGTGACGCTGAGCGGGGTCGTACCGGCACGCGCGGAGTACGGCTGGCAGCTCGCCGACGCCGACGGCCGCGAGGCGCTGCCCCTCACGCCCGCCGCCCAGTCGCGACCCGGCCTGTGGCGCCTGATCGCCCTGTCCGGCGGCGCGCCGGTGACCGTCTTCGGAGAGTGCGGGCACCGCGGGTTCACCCCGCTCGCCGCCTGGTCACCGGAGACCCCGGGCGAGACGGTGCCCCTCATATGACGCACGGTCACCGCGGACCGACCCACGGGAGGAGCCCGATGGACACGACCACGACCACCTCCGCCGACGGCGCCGACGCGTCCACCCGGCTCTGGGAGGAGCTCGTCAGCGCGGCGATGCTGGGCACTGACCGACGGTCCCCCGCCGGGCTCGCGGGCTCAGCGGCGGACCGGGACATGCCGGGTGCCCTGCTCGACGCGGCCGCGCTGCACACCGTACGGCGCAGGGCGGGGCTGCGGCCCGGGCCCGCCGCACCCCTGCCGGAGCCCGCACCGGACGATCCCCGCCCGCCGCTGCCCGAGGCCGCTCGGCTCCGCCTCGACCAGCTGCTCGCCGGCCGGGCCGCGCCCTCGCCCGCCGGTCGGCGCGGGGCCGCCCCCGACCTGGCCGAACTGCTGCCGCAATGGCTGGCCCTCGCCAACCAGCACGGTTACAAGGCATCGCCCGCCGCGCTGCCCGCGCTGCTCGACGCGGCCAGGGCCCGTACGGATCTGCGGCCCCAGGCCCTCCGTCTCGCCGGTCCGCGCGGACTGTGGCTGGCCCGGCTCAACCCCGAGTGGAGGTTCGCCCTCCGGGGCACGGGCGCGGGCGGCGGCGGCCTCCCGTCACCGAGGGACGCGGACGGGGTCCGAGCGCTGTGGGAGGAGGGCCTGTTCGCCGAACGCGTCGCTCTGCTCTCCGCCGTACGGACCGAGGATGCCGCCGCCGGTCTCGCGCTGCTCGCGTCCACCTGGTCCGCCGAGCGGGCGGAGGACCGGCTGATGTTCCTGGACTCGCTGCGGACCGGACTCTCCGACGCCGACGAGGAGTTCCTGGAGGAGGCCCTCGGCGACCGGAGCCGTAATGTGCGGGCCACCGCCGCCGAGCTGCTCTCGGCCCTGCCGGCCTCCGCGTTCGCGGGCCGGATGGCGGGCCGGGCCGCCACCTGCGTGGGTCTGGACCGGACCGCCCCGACACCCACGATCGCCGTCGAGGCCCCGCACGAATGCGACGCGGCGATGCAGCGGGACGGCCTGGTGGCGACGCCTCCGGCGGGCCGGGGCGAGCGTTCCTGGTGGCTGGGCCAGCTCGTCGAGGCGGCGCCGCTGGGGTCCTGGGCGGCCAGGTTCGGGGGACGCTCCCCGGAGGAGATCGTGGCGCTGCCGGTCGCGGACGACTGGCAGGGCGAGCTGCACGCGGCGTGGTGCCGGGCCGCCGTGCGCCAGCGGGACCCGGCGTGGTCGCGCGCGCTGCTCGGTTCCCCGGCGGTCCCGCCCGCGACGGGCCCCGGCACCTCGTCCCTGGCCGAGCGCGCCCAGCTCCTGTCGACGCTGCACGTGGAGGAACGCGCGCGCTGGGTGGCCTCGTTCGTCGCTGCCCACGGCCTTTCGGAGGCGTTCCAGCTGCTCGGTGTCTGTGCCGTCCCCTGGGCGGAGCCGCTCGGCGTGGCGGTGATCGACGCCCTCGACATCGCGCGGGAGGCGGGCAGTTATCCCTGGAGCTTCAGCGGAGTGATGGGGCTGGCGGAGCGCTGCCTCGACCCGGCGGCGGCGCGGCTGCTGGAGTCGTTGACGGCGCGCCCCGACGAGGCGGAGGACAGCTCCCCCGGCGCGGGTGACTACTGGGCCGAGGCATTCCAGCGCCTGGTCTCCACGCTCCACCTCCGCGCGACGATGCACGCGGAACTCACGCAGACACCATCGGTCTGAGTGGCGTCGCCCGCCTGCGGCCGCCACCCGGCCCCGTACGGCCGCCCCACCTGGCGTCACCGCCCGCCCTTGAGCCGCCATCCGGCTCCGTACGGTGGCCCGAACCCGCACCGCCCGACCGAGCCCGCACCGTCGGCCGAACCGGCGCAGCCGCCCGAGCCCGCACCGTCGGCCGAACCGGCGCAGCCGCCCGAGCCCGCACCGTCGGCCGAACCGGCGCCGCCGCCCGAGCCCGCACCGTCGGCCGAACCGGCGCCGCCGCCCGAGCCCGCCACCGCCTGAACCCCGCACCGCCGACCAAGCCCGCGCCACCGCCTGAACCCCGCGCCGCCGCCCGAGCCCGCGCCGCCGCCCGAACCCGTACCGTCGCCTGCCTCGGGCCGTCGGCCGCCCCCTACCCGCCGCTCGGCCCCTGAGGGCGGCGGCCCGATGAGCCTCCCGGGGGCGCGTCCCGCCGGAACGGCGACAGGGCCCTCCCCGTTCCGGGAGGGCCCTGTCGGCGCCGTTTGAGCACCGCGCAACGGACTACGCGGCGACGCGGACGTTCGCGTTGACCCAGTCGACGATGGACGCGGTCGTCGCGCCCGGCGTGAAGATCTCCGCCACGCCCTTCTCCTTCAGCGGCGCGATGTCCGCGTCGGGGATGATGCCGCCGCCGAAGACCTTGATGTCCTCCGCGTCGCGGTCCTTGAGCAGCTCCAGGACCTTCACGAACAGCGTGTTGTGCGCTCCGGAGAGGATCGAGAGGCCGATCGCGTCGGCGTCCTCCTGGATCGCGGTGTCGACGATCTGCTCGGGCGTCTGGTGGAGTCCGGTGTAGATGACCTCCATGCCGGCGTCGCGGAGCGCCCGCGCGATCACCTTGGCCCCGCGATCGTGGCCGTCGAGACCCGGCTTGGCGACGACCACGCGGATCGGACCGCTCACACCCATCACTGCCTCCACATGCGACCCCCGCGCCTGATTGCCGGGGAGGTGAACGAACGTTATCCCCAGCATCTCGCACCCGGCCGTTTCGCGGAGGCGAGCGAGGGGGAAATCACACGTGGGACATGTTCGCTCTGCGCCGTCCCCGCTTCCGGGCCCTCCGTCTGGGCCCACCAGCCGCGAGCGGGGCCGGTCGCAAAGGGAGCCGCGACGAGGTCGCCGCGCCCCCGTGCCGCCCTCCGTGCGGCGCGAGGGCACGGCGGACCGGCTTTCCGTTCGGCCCCGCGTGCCGTTCGGGAGGTCCGGCCATGGAGTTCACCAAGGTCACCGCCCTCATGAAGGCCACCGCGCTGGAGGCCGCGATCCTCACCGGCCATCTCGTCCTCTACCCGTCCGGGATCCTCGCGGAGCGGCTCGCCCCCGCCGCGACCGCCCCGACGGGCACGACGGCCACCCGGAGCAACCGCCCGGTCGTGCTCCTGCACGGCCTCGTCGACAACCGTTCGGTCTTCGTCATGCTGCGCCGTTCCCTCACCCGGAGCGGCCGTCACTGTGTCGAGTCGCTCAACTACTCCCCGCTCACCTGCGACCTGCGGGCCGCCGCCGAACTGCTGGGCCGCCGGGTGGACGAGATCCGCGCCCGCACCGGGCACGCCGAGGTCGACATCGTCGGGCACAGTCTCGGCGGGCTCATCGCCCGCTACTACGTGCAGCGCCTGGGCGGGGACACCCGGGTGCGCACCCTGGTCATGCTCGGCACGCCGCACGCGGGCACCACGGTGGCTCCGCTCGCCGACGCGCATCCGCTGGTGCGGCAGATGCGGCCCGGTTCGGAGGTCCTGCGGGCTCTCGCCGGGCCCGCGCCCGGCTGCCGGACCCGGTTCGTGAGTTTCTGGAGCGATCTGGACCAGGTGATGGTGCCGGTCGAGACGGCCCGTCTCGACCACCCCGACCTGCTCGTGCACAACGTGCGGGTGAGCGGAATCGGCCATCTCGCGCTGCCGGTGCATCCGACGGTGGCCGCCGGGGTCCGCGAGGCCCTCGACGCCGGTGAACCGCCCCTCTCCGGGACGTGCGAGGAGGAACCCGGGGCCAGCTCCGTCGCCTGACACGCGACACCGTTCTTCGAACGTTCATCGAACACAAGGCCAAGGCTCTCCACCCGACCTGGCAAAACACGACCGATTGCCCGTTTCCTGCGGCTCCAAACCCCGCCGAAGATTGTCCGCCGCGCGTACCGCCGGGTACAGTCGCGCCACTGCTTACCCCCGGGACACCCCTCACGGGCCCGCCCCGGACTGGTCCTGCTGCCGAGGCGAGAGAGACGTTGGTGAACGACCAGCACCCCCACGCCGGGTACGTCGGAGACGGCGCCCACACCACCGGCAGTTTCGCCATCGACCCGCTGTTCGGCGCCTACCCCGAGGGCCAGGCCGACCACAGCGGCCAGTGGGACCTCGGGCAGTACGCGGCCACCGGGACGTACGCGACGACGGGGCAGTACGACACCACCGGGCAGTACGACACCACGGGGCAGTACGACACGACCGGCCAGTGGGACACCACGGGCCAGTGGAACCCCGCCGCCACCTCCTACGACGCCACCGGCGCGTACGGGGCCACCGCCCCGCAGTGCGACACCACCGGACAGTGGGACGCCTCCGCCTGGACCGAGGCCCAGCACACCGGCCAGTACGAGACCGCCCACGCCGGCACCTACGCCGCCCAGGGCGCGTACGGTTACGAGGCCTACGACGCCACCGGACAGTGGGCCGCCCCCGCCTTCGCGACCGAGACCGGCACCTTCGACGCGACCGCGTGGAACCACGCGACCCCGGAGCCCGAGCCGGTCGTCCCCCAGCAGTACACCCCGCAGTCCGAGCACACCGCCGAGTTCGCCTTCGAGTACCTCCCGGACGGATCCGAGGAGCACGAGGGAAGCGCTTCCGACCCGGCCGAGGCCGGAGCCCCGGACACCTTCGAAACCGTCGAATCCCTTGAGGACGGCGAGGACGACGCGTACCGGAACGACGTGGACGAACCGACCGACGAGCCCGCCGTCGAGCTCCGTACGGACTCCCCCGTCGCCGGCCGCCCCGTGCGCCGTTCCTCCGGTGGCAGCCGCGGCCGGCGCCGCACCCCCGCCAAACGGTCCGCGCTGCTGACCGTCGCCGTCCCCTCCGCCTGTGTCATGGGGGTCGCCGGAATCGCCGCCGCCTCCGTCAGCGGCCTCACCAGCCCCGACACGGCCGGCGCACAGCAGGACGACACGACCTCGCTCGCCGCCGCCGACCCGGCCTCGGTCAAGCAGGTCGCCGCCAACAGCGCGCTCGACACCCAGCTGGCCGCGCTCAGCGCAGACGCCCGCGACTTCGGTGACCGCGCCAGCCGCACCCAGGAGCGCATCGACCTCCGGGCCCGCCAGGCGGCCGAGAAGAAGAAGCGCGAGGAGGAGGCGGCCCGCAAGGAGGCCATGCGCCCCAAGTACCTGCTGCCGGTGAAGCTTCACCAGCTCAGCGCGCGCTTCGGCCAGTCGGGCGTCAACTGGATGTCGGTGCACACGGGCATCGACTTCCCCGTGCAGTACGGCACCCCCGTGATGGCCGCGACCGACGGCACCGTCCGCACGCAGTGGAACAGCGCCTACGGCAACATGGCGATCGTGACCGCCCCCGACGGCACCGAGACCTGGTACTGCCACCTGAGCAGCACCAAGATCCGCTCGGGTTACGTCAAGGCCGGCGACGTCATCGCCTACTCCGGCAACTCCGGCAACTCCACCGGCCCGCACCTCCACTTCGAGGTCCGGCCCGGCGGCGGCTCCGCGATCGACCCGCTGGCCTGGCTGCGCAGCCACGGCCTCGACCCCACCAGCTGAACTTCCCCCCTACGTACGACGAAGGGCCCCGGCGGACGTCCGCCGGGGCCCCTGCTCGTCACCGCGTGACTACAGCTTCTCGACCGGCGCGTACCGCAGCAGCAGCCGCTTCGGCTTCTCGTCGCCGAAGTCGATCGTCGCCTGGGCGTCCGCACCCGCACCGGTCACCGTCATGACCGTGCCCAGGCCGAACTGGTCGTGCGTGACCCGGTCGCCGACCTGGAGCGAGATCACCGGCTTCTCACCGGCCCGCCGGGTGGCGAAGCCGGAGGGGCCGGAGCGCGAGCGGGAGGAGGAGAGCGCGGAGGTGATCCCCGAGGTCGGCCCGGCGGGCTTGGCCATCGGACCGGTCCGCTTCCACTCCAGGTACGCGGGCGGGATCTCCTCCAGGAAGCGCGAGGCCGGGTTGTACGAGGGCTGGCCCCAGGCGCTGCGCATCGACGAGCGGGTCAGATAGAGCCGCTCACGCGCGCGCGTGATGCCCACGTACGCGAGGCGCCGCTCCTCCTCCAGCTCCTTCGCCTGCCCGAGCGCGCGCATGTGCGGGAAGACGCCGTCCTCCATGCCGGTGAGGAACACGACGGGGAATTCGAGGCCCTTGGCGGTGTGCAGGGTCATCAGGGTGATGACGCCGCGGCCCTCCTCGTCCTCGTCGGGGATCTGGTCGGAGTCCGCGACGAGCGCGACCTGCTCCAGGAACTCGGCGAGGGTCGCGGGCTCCTCGCCGCGCTCCTGCTCGAACTCGAGGGCGACGGCCGCGAGTTCCTGGAGGTTCTCGATCCGGGTCTCGTCCTGCGGGTCGGTCGAGGCCTGGAGCTCGGCCAGGTAACCCGTCCGCTCGAGGACGGCCTCCAGGACGACGGCGGGTCCGGCACCGGACTCGACCACCGTGCGCAGCTCGTCCATGAGCGCGTTGAACCGCTTCACGGCGTTCGCCGAGCGGGCGGCCATGCCGTACGCCTCGTCGACCCGCTTGAGGGCCTGCGGGAAGGTGATCTTCTCGCGCAGGGAGAGGGCGTCGATCATCGCCTCGGCGCGGTCGCCGATGCCCCGCTTGGGGACGTTGAGGATGCGGCGCAGCGGGACGTTGTCCTCGGGATTGGCGAGGACGCGCAGGTACGCGAGGACGTCCCGGACCTCCTTGCGCTCGTAGAAGCGCACGCCGCCGACGACCTTGTAGGGCAGTCCGACGCGGATGAAGATCTCTTCGAAGACACGGGACTGGGCGTTCGTCCGGTAGAAGACGGCGACATCCCCGGCCTTGGCCTCGCCCGCGTCGGTGAGCCGGTCGATCTCGTCGGCGACGAACTGGGCCTCGTCGTGCTCGGTGTCGGCGACGTAGCCGGTGATCCGCGCTCCCGCGCCCGCGTTCGTCCACAGGTTCTTGGGACGGCGGGACTCGTTGCGCTCGATGACGGCGTTGGCGGCGGAGAGGATCGTCTGGGTGGAGCGGTAGTTCTGCTCCAGGAGGATCGTCGTCGCGTCCGGGTAGTCCTCCTCGAACTGGAGGATGTTGCGGATGGTCGCGCCGCGGAAGGCGTAGATCGACTGGTCGGCGTCGCCGACGACGCACAGCTCGGCGGGGCCGAGGTCCTCGTAGCCGGTGCCGACGAGCTCCCGTACGAGGGTGTACTGGGCGTGGTTGGTGTCCTGGTACTCGTCGACGAGGACGTGGCGGAAGCGGCGGCGGTAGTGCTCGGCGACGTCGGGGAACGCCTGGAGCAGGTGGACCGTCGTCATGATGATGTCGTCGAAGTCCAGGGCGTTGGCCTCGCGCAGCCGTGCCTGGTACATCCGGTACGCCTCGGCGAGCGTCTTCTCGAAGCCGTCGACGGCCTGGTCGGCGAAGGTCTCCTCGTCGATCAGCTCGTTCTTGAGGTTGGAGATCTTGGCGCTGAACGACTTCGGCGGGAACTTCTTCGGGTCGAGGTCCAGGTCCCGGCAGACCAGCGACATCAACCGCTTGGAGTCGGCGGCGTCGTAGATCGAGAAGGAGGAGGTGAAGCCGAGCTTCTTCGACTCGCGGCGCAGGATGCGGACGCAGGCGCTGTGGAAGGTCATGACCCACATCGCGTTGGCCCGCGGGCCGACGAGCTGCTCGACGCGCTCCTTCATCTCACCGGCGGCCTTGTTCGTGAAGGTGATCGCCAGTATCTGGCCGGGGTGGACGTGCCGGGTGGCCAGGAGGTGGGCGATGCGGTGGGTGAGGACCCGGGTCTTGCCGGAGCCGGCGCCGGCGACGATGAGCAGGGGGGTGTCCGTGTGGACGACGGCGGCGCGCTGCTGCTCGTTCAGCCCTTCCAGGAGCGCGGCGGCGTCCACGACGGGCCGGGGGTGGCCGTCGCGGTAGTGGGTCTCCCGGGCGGGCGGGGGCACGTCGAAGTGCTCCCCGAAGAGGTCGTGCGGGACCTCCTCCGTGGCCGGGGAGCCGTGCTCGTCGTCCTCGGGGTGGGGCGGGTGCTCCTCCGAGGAGTGGTTCTGGAGGCCGGCCAGGAAGCTGTCGTCAAAGAGGCTGCTCATCGCCTCACGAGTCTAGGACGCCCCACCGACATCCGGGCCCGCCTTCGGGGCCCTCCTTGCCGTCCCGGGTGCGGAACGGCTCACACCCGGGGCGTCGCGTCTCACACCCAGAGGGTCGCGATGAAGATGTTCGCCATGGTCAGGCCGCCGACGGCGGCGAAGAGACCCTTGTCGACCTTCTCCTCGTCCCGCTTCACGTACACGAGGCCGAGGATCACGACGAGGATCGCCAGCTTGATGCCGATCTTGAGGTTGTTCACGGTCTGGTCGTCGGCCTGGTTCAGGCCGACGAGCGCGACGCCCGTGACCAGCATGGTCAGCGCGCCGTGCAGCATCGCGGGGCTGAAGCGGGCCGTACCGGCGCCCATCGCCTTCATCTGGGTGAGGAAGCCGCCGAGGAGGGAGGCGATACCGATGATGTGCAGGGCGACGAAGACATTGATGAGTACGTCCATGGGCGGAGCCTAACCGGGGCTCTAGCACCCCTCTCCGGCCGGGTCCACCCCTTCCGGCACTTCGGTCGGACGGCCGCCGGAATGCCCCCGACCCCTCACTCCAGCCGAACGAGATCGGTCCCCGATACGTCAACTGTCGTCAATAGCGGTCAACTCCCCGTCCTGCCGTGACCCCAGGTTTAGCGTCCTCCACCAGGTGGCCGGCTCCCCACCACCGCCGGCGGTCCGGCGGTTGTCGGTCACCCCCGCCGAGAAAACCCGGCGGCGGTCCGTCTCCCCTGTACGGCCCGCCGCCGGCCCGGCGGCCACCGTCCCCCAGGGAAGAGGATGTGACCCGCCCTCGTGGCAGCGCACCGCAAGACCAGACAGTCCCTCCTCGGCGGTCAGGCGGTCCGTACCGCCGCCACCCTCGCCCTCGCCTCTGCGGCCACGGCGACGCTCTTCGAAGGGTCCGGACACGCGGACCCCCGGCCCACCAGCGCCCAGGTCAAGGCGAAGGTCGACCGGCTCTACGAGGAGGCCGAGGTCGCGACGGAGCGGTACAACGGGGCGAAGGAGAAGGCCGACGAGGCGCGCGCCGCCTTCGACCGGCTGCGCGACGAGGCCGCCCGCAGGACCGAGCGGCTCAACACCGCCCGCGACGGGCTCGGGGCCATGGCCGCCGCCCAGTACCGCTCGGGCGGGCTCGACCCCGCCGTGCAGCTCGCCCTCACCTCAGACCCCGACCAGTACCTGGAGCGGGCCGCGCTCGCCGAGAAGGCCGGGGACCGGCAGGCGGCCGCCGTCACGGCCGTACGGCGCGGGCTCGCCGCGATCCGGCAGCTGCGCGGCGAGTCGGAGGGGAAACTGACCGCGCTGCGCCGGCACGAGGGGGAGCTGCGGCGGCAGAAGGCGGCCGTGGTCGGCAAGCTGTCGGAGGCCAGGACGCTGCTCGCCCGGCTGACCGAGGAGGAGCGCGCGCGGTACGAGGCGGCCGCCGCCGCCCGAGCAGGCTCCGGCGCCTCGACGCAGGCCGGCGGCCCGAGCGGGACAGGCCCCGCCGACAGCCACCCGACGGCGCGGGCCGACCGCTCCTCCGGAGGCGAGCGCGAACCGGTGACCGCCCCGGAGGGACGCGCCGCCGCGGCCGTCTCCTTCGCCCGCGCCCAGCTCGGCAAGCCGTACGTGTGGGGGGCGACGGGCCCCTCCGCCTACGACTGCTCCGGACTCACCCAGGCCGCCTGGCGCGCGGCCGGCATCTCCCTGCCCCGCACGACGTACACGCAGATCAACGCCGGCCAGCGGGTCTCCCGCTCCCAGCTCGCCCCCGGCGACCTGGTCTTCTTCTACTCCGGGATCAGCCATGTGGGGCTCTACATCGGCGGCGGCCAGATGATCCACGCCCCCCGGCCGGGCGCCCCGGTGCGGATCGCCCCCATCGACGAGATGCCCTTCGCCGGAGCGACCCGAGTCGGCTGAGCAGCCCGGCCGAACCGCAGCCGGGGCGAACCCCAGCCGGGGCGGACCCCGACCGGGCGGATCCCCAGGCCGCCTGACTCGGACCCGGGCCCGGCGGGCCCCGACCGGGCGGACCCAGCCCGGCCAGAGCCGGACCCGGCGGACCCGGACCCGGCGGACCCGGTCCGGGCGGACCCAGGACCCGGGCCGACCCCGGACGGCGGGACCCGGACCTGCGGGACCCGGACCTGCGGGCCCGTACCCCGCGGGCTCAGACCAGGCGGCGGGCGGTGGCCCAGCGGGTCAGCTCGTGGCGGTTGGAGAGCTGGAGCTTCCGCAGCACCGCCGAGACATGCGACTCGACCGTCTTCACCGAGATGTAGAGCTGCTTGGCGATCTCCTTGTACGCGTAGCCCCGGGCGATCAGCCGCAGCACCTCCCGCTCCCGCTGCGTGAGCCGGTCCAGGTCCTCGTCCACCGGGGGCGCGTCCGTCGACGCGAAGGCATCCAGGACGAAGCCGGCGAGACGCGGCGAGAAGACGGCGTCGCCCTCCTGGACGCGGAAGATCGAGTCGACCAGGTCGGTACCGGTGATCGTCTTGGTGACATAGCCGCGGGCACCGCCCCGGATCACCCCGATGACGTCCTCGGCCGCGTCCGAGACCGACAGGGCCAGGAAACGGACCGGGTCCTCGTGCGCGCCCATCAGGCTCGCGCAGCGCCGCAGCACCTCGACCCCGCCGCCGCCCGGCAGGTGCACGTCGAGGAGGACGACCTCGGGGCGGGTCGCGGTGATGACCGTGACCGCCTGGTCGACGTCGGCGGCCTCGCCGACCACCTCGACGCCGGTGACGTCGGTCCGGCCGATCTCGGCCTGGACCCCGGTGCGGAACATCCGGTGGTCGTCGACGAGCACCACCCGCACCCGGCGCTCCGTGCCCGGCGCCCCCGCATCGGTTCCGGTCGTCGCTCCGGTCTCGTCGCTCATCCGTCCGCCCTCTCCATCTCGAGCTCCACTTCGGTGCCCCCGCCCTGCGGTGACCGCAGCCGCGCCGTACCGCCGTTGCGCTGCATACGGCCGATGATCGATTCTCGTACGCCCATCCGGTCCTCGGGCACCGCGTCCAGATCGAAACCCGGTCCCCGGTCCCGCACCGAGACGAAGACCGTGCGGCCCTCCACCTCGGCGTACACCTGAACGGCCCCGCCCTCGCCACCGTACTTGGCGGCGTTGACCATCGCCTCGCGCGCGGCCTGCATCTGCGCGGTCAGTTTCTCGTCGAGGGGGCAGTCGCCGACGACGACCACCTCCAGCGGGACGCCGTGCTTGTCCTCGACCTCGGCCGCCGCTCTCTTCACCGCCTCCGCGAGGGTCTCCGGCTCCTCGTCCCTGCCGGTGCCCTCGGGCTTGTAGAGCCAGTTCCGCAGCTCGCGCTCCTGGGCGCGGGCGAGGCGGCGCACCTCGCCGGCGTCGTCGGCGTTGCGCTGGATCAGGGTCAGGGTGTGCAGCACGGAGTCGTGGACGTGGGCCGCGACCTCGGCGCGCTCCTGGGCGCGGATGCGCATGGTCCGCTCGTCGTTGAGGTCCTGCGACATGCGGACCAGCCAGGGGCCGGCGAGGAGTGCTATGCCGGTGAGGACCGCGACAGCGGCGGTGACGGCCGTCCCGAGCTGGGCGACGGAGCCGCGGACCACCAGGAAGACCGCGAGTCCGGTGCCGACCAGGCCGACGCCGACGAGGCCGCGGACGAGCTGGAGCGCGCGCTTGTGGCGGCCGGGGTCGGTCCAGCTGGCCCGGCGGGCGTTGTCCGCTTGGCGCCAGACGAGGACGACGCCGACGGCGATCAGCACCAACGGCCATATGTAGCGGCCGGTCTCGTTGTCGACGCTGATGTTCCCGACGAGGGCCGCGAGGCCGATGCCGAGCGCGATCAGGGCGACGACCTGGCCCCGGTCGGGCTTGCGGAGTCTGCGGCGACCGTCCGAGGTGGTCTCGAAGAGCGAGCGCGGGGCGGACCTGCCGCCGACGCCGAGGGGGACGACGATCCAGAAGACCGCGTAGAGCACGATGCCGAGGCCGTTCGAGAACGACAGCACCACGAAGAGCGCGCGCACCCACACGACCGGCAGGCCGAGGTGTCCCGCGAGGCCGCGGGCGACACCGCCGAGCCACCGCCCGTCGGCGCTCCGGTAGAGCCTGCGCACGGGCGGTTCGTCGGTCTCGGTGACACGAGCGGTTGCGGACATGCACCGATCGTCACACGAGGGACCTGCCCGGGACATCAGGGTCGGCCCTGAGATCGTCCCTGGTAAGGACTCGGGGGCGGCAGCTCCTCGAATATCAGGGTCGGGCCAGGGTCGGTCCCGGTGCCGCGGGACGTCACGGGCCGTCACCATGGAGACATGACGAGTTCGATGCCTTCGCAGCACGAGGCCCCGCCGCCGGCGGAGGCCGATCCCGCCCCGCCGCTCCGGCGCTCGCGCGGAAGCAACGTCGTGGGTGGCGTCTGCGGAGGCCTGGGGCGGCACTTCGACCTCGACCCGGTGATATTCCGGGTGGTGATCGGCGTGCTGGCGGTCGCGGGCGGCCTGGGGCTGGTGTTCTACGGCTTCGCGTGGCTGCTGATCCCGCTCGCGGGCGAGGAGGAGAGCGAGGGGCGCAGACTGCTGATGGGCCGGGTGTCCGGGGCCTCCCTGGCGGCTCTGCTGATGGCGCTCATCGGCTGCGGGATCTTCCTGTCGACGCTGCACAGCGGGGAGGTGCTGGGCTTCACGCTGACCCTGTCGCTCGCGCTGGGCGGGGCGGCGGTCTGGTCACAGCGGCGGCGCGGCAGCGGCGAGGCCGAGGGCAGACCGGACACCGCCGCCGTCCTCGCGGTCGCCGAGGCGCCGCCCGAGACGAAGGCCCCTCCGCTCTTCGAGTCCCCCTCGTGGTGGAAGGACCCCATCGTCAAGGACGGCTCGACGGGCAAGATCGCCGTCGGCTATCTGTGGGGCCCGCACGGGATCCTCGACGAGGACGGCCGGGTGAACGGCGAGGTGCCGAAGCCGGGCAGTCAGTGGGGTCCCGGCCCGTCGGCGCCCGGACGGCCGACGCCCTCCATCCGCCGGAGCCCGCTCTCCATCGGAGGGCTCGTGTTCCTGCTCGCCCTGCTCGCGGGCGGTCTCGGCACCGGCCTGACGTGGGAGACCCACCCGCTGGGCACCAGCCTGCAGACC
Organism: Streptomyces sp. NPDC034084; assembly: GCF_055575535.1. Taxonomy (NCBI): domain Bacteria; kingdom Bacillati; phylum Actinomycetota; class Actinomycetes; order Kitasatosporales; family Streptomycetaceae; genus Streptomyces; species Streptomyces sp. NPDC034084. The sequence continues at coordinate 515,616 of NZ_JBVISK010000006.1, read as the reverse complement.
GGTCTGGCCGCCGCGCTCGCGGTGTTCGGCCTGGGCCTCGTCGTCAGCAGCTTCCTCGGACGGACCGGATTCGGCACGGTGTTCCTGACCGTGGTCACGGCGGGCCTGCTGGCACTGGCCTCGGCGCTGCCCGCCCGGATCAGTACGGAATGGGTACGCGAGACGTGGCGGCCCGCCTCGGTCGCCGCCGTGCAGCCGGACTACGAGCTGGGCACCGGGGTCGGCACGCTCGACCTCTCCCGGCTCCCGCTCCCGGCCGGCACGACGGTGGAGACGCGCGCCGGGGTGGGCGCCGGCCGGCTCAAGGTGATCGTGCCGAAGAGCGCGGTGGTGAGGCTGCACGCCCAGGTGGGCGTGGGCGATCTGCAACTGCCGGGCGCGCCCGCCGGCGACATCGACATCGCGCCGGACCGTGACGTGACCCGGACGCTCGATCCGCCGGCCGGGACCACCCCGGCGGGCGCCCTGGACCTCTCGCTGGAGGTCGGACTCGGACAGGTGGAGGTCACCCGTGCTGCTTCATGAGTTCCGCCCCGGCCGGCTGCTCGCCGGCCTGACCGCCCTCGCCCTGGCCGCCGTCTACGCGGGCGACGCCACCGGCGCCTGGACGACGCCGTGGTACACGGTGATCCCCGTGCTCTGCGGCGGCCTGGGCACGGCCGCCCTCGCGACCTGGGTCGCCTATCGAATACGGCGCCGTTCGGCGAGGAGCCGGTCCAGCGAGAGCACCGGGGCCCCGGCCAGCAGCAGCGGGAGCCAGGCCATCAGATAGGCCAGGTCGTTGCCGAGGTAGTACGGCTGCACCTGCCAGCTCACGGTCAGCCAGAGACTCAGCGAGATCAGTGCGCCGCCGAGCGCCGCCGGCCGGGCGAAGAGACCGAAGAGGGTCCCGAGCCCGACGGCGAGTTCACCGAAGGCGATGGCGTATCCGAAGCCGGGCGGGTTCTTGAGGGCGAGGTCGACGAGGGCGGGGAGCGCGGAGCTGTCGCGCACGCCGCGCATCATCTCGCCGATGGAGCCGCTGCCGGTGTCGGCGAAGAAGCCCGAGTCGGTGAGCTTGTCGAGTCCGGCGTAGAGGAAGGTGACCCCGAGGAAGATCCGCAACGGAAGGAGTGCGTAGCGGGAGGCGGTCGCCCTCCACTGATCGAAGGTGGCCGTCCGCTCGGTGAAACGCCCGCCGCCCGCACCGCCGGGCCCGTCCGGGTCGCCGTTGCCGGCCGGGACGTAGGGCCCGTCCGAGCCACGACTGCCGCCCGAGCCCTTGCCACCCAGGCCGTCGGCCCCGGTCCAGTCGTCGTTCGGGTCGTTCGGTCGCTCCGTCTGGCCCGTCATCGTCGGTCACCTCTCCACGCCCCGTACGACTGTTCGCGGAACGATTCTCCTCGCATCCGGCGCGGGGAACACGGAAGGGAGGCCGGATGCTCAGTCCACGACGTCGATCGTGACCCGGTTGGTCTCCACGCCCGCCACCGTGACGACCGAGACCTCCACCCGGCCAGGTTCCACGTCCGCCGGGAGGGGGACGGTCAGGGCCGCGTCGGTGGGGTTGGCGAAGCCGCCCGGGACCGGGACCAGCGGGACGTGGGCGTGGACGGTACCGATGCGGACGACCAGACGGGTCAGCGGCTCGGGGGCGCCGGCGCCGGGCGGGACGAAGCCGCAGCCGCGGATCTCGATGTCGTCACCCGTACGGATCGGGGCGTCGAGGTCGCCCGCCTCCCGGGACCGGACCACGGAGTGGATCGTGGGCCGGACGCCCTCGGTGCACTTCGCGGCGAGGTACCAGGCCGCCGAGACGCCGACGAGCAGCACGAGGGACCAGGGCACCTCGGGGAGCCGGTCGGGGTCGAGGCCCAGACCGACGGCAGCCAGGGCGAGGACGGCGGTGGAGACGAGGAGGTACTGGACATCGGCGAGGGCTGCCCGGCCGCTGTCGTCGCAGACCAGGTCGGCGGCGCGCGGTCGGTCCGCGCGCACCTTCTGGAGACGGCCGGCCGCGATCCCCAGGACCACGACGAGACGGGCGGTGACGGCGACGGCGGCGACGACGGCGAGGACGGTCAGCAGGCCGGCGCCCCGGGCGAGACCGAAGGCGGTCGCGCCCGGCGACCGGAAGGCCAGGAAGAGGAGGGTGAAACCGAGGAGCAGAAGCCAGCCGGCCGCGACGGCGCGGGTGGTGGAGAGCCGGTTGTCCTCGCCGATCAGCGGGGCGAGGAGACCGCCGCGGGCCCGGTGGGCGTGGGCGGCGGCGCTGAGTGGGACGGCGAGGACCAGGGCGGTGCAGAGGCCCGCCGTGCGGGCGCCGGTCCAGCCGTTGTCGACGGCGGTGAGGGCCTCGCCGAGGAGGAGGGCGAGAACGGCGCCCCACACGACGCCGAGGCCCCCGCGCCGCACGCGGTCGAACCAGGCGTGTCCGGCCTCCCGGCCGCGCACGGCCACCGCCCGGGCGGACTGGGCGAGCTCGTCGGAGACCCACTGGCGGGCGGCGACCGGCGAGTGGGCGACGGCCGCCGGTACGCCGTGCCCGGCGGCGAGCTCGTCGCGCCGGGCCAGGAAGGCGGCGACGGCGCGCCGGTGCCCGGTCTGGCCGCAGTGGGCGCAGCCGGCACAGGCCGCCGCGTGCTCGCCGTACTGTCTCGCCTCTTGAACCGCCACGGTGCTCACTCCCGAGCTCTCTTCACGGCCCGCTTCGATCCGCTTCGATCCGCGTGTATGCGTCCGGGCGCGCCCCGGAGGGCCAACCAGCCGTTGGTTCCACGGAATTGTGCCGTACCGGCGGCTCGCGCGCCTGCCGCGTGCGCCCCGCCGGAGAGTGATTGCCGCGCCATCTCATTGACGTACAGAAGGGTGAAGCGATGGTGTTACGACAGGAGTTCGGGGTCCGTTCGACTGATCCTGCGCCAGAGGGGCTGGTAGTTGATCCACGCGACGAGGTCGCTGCCGAGCTGTTCGCGGGTGGCGACGGCCTCGCGGTGGTCGATGAGCACCGGCTTGCCGGCGGCCCGCGCGGCCAGCTGCACCTGGGCGCAGCGTTCCAGGGCGATGAACCACCAGGCGGCGGCGTCGACGGAGGTGCCGACGGTGAGCAGCCCGTGGTTGCGGAGGACGATCGCCTTGAAGGTGCCGAGGGCGACGGCGATCCGGCGGCCTTCCTCGGCGTCCACGGTGACGCCGGTGTAGGCGTCGTAGAGGGCGTGGTCCTGGTAGAAGGCGCAGGCCTCCTGGGTGATCGGTTCGAGGAGTTCGCCGAGCGCGGCGAGGGCCCGTCCGTGGACGGAGTGGGTGTGGACGACGGCGACGGCGTCGGGCCGGGCCCGGTGGACCTGGGCGTGGACGGTGAAGGCGGCCTGGTTGACGTGGTGGCCGCCCAGGAGGACCTGGCCGTCGCCGTTGACCAGGACGAGGTCGCTGGCGGTGAGTTCCTCGAACGGCGCCCCGAAGGGGTTCACCCAGAAGCAGTCCAGGTGTTCCGGGTCGCGGGCGGTGATGTGGCCCGAGACGCCCTCCTCGTACCCGAGCCGTCCGAAGAGCCGGAGCGCGCCGGCGAGCCGCTGCTTGCGGTGGGCGCGTTCCTCCTCGGCCGTCGCGTGGACGGGCGGCAGGGCGAAGTGGAGCCGTTCGACGGGGACGGGGTCCGGTATCACGCTCATGCGCCGGAAGGTAACGCCCGGCCGGTCAAGGCACCAGAGCCCGGGCGTGAACACGACGAAGCCGCCGCCCCTGACGTCAGGGGCGGCGGCTTCAACGGCGTGCGGAAGCGATCACTCCCACTCGATGGTGCCCGGCGGCTTGCTCGTGACGTCGAGGACGACACGGTTCACGTCGGCGACCTCGTTGGTGATGCGGGTCGAGATCTTGGCGAGCACCTCGTAGGGCAGGCGCGACCAGTCGGCCGTCATGGCGTCCTCGGAGGAGACGGGACGCAGCACGATCGGGTGGCCGTAGGTGCGGCCGTCGCCCTGGACGCCCACGGAGCGGACGTCGGCGAGCAGGACGACCGGGCACTGCCAGATCTCACGGTCGAGACCGGCCGCGGTGAGCTCCTCGCGGGCGATGGCGTCGGCCTCGCGCAGCAGGTCCAGGCGCTCCTTGGTGACCTCGCCGACGATGCGGATGCCGAGGCCGGGGCCGGGGAACGGCTGGCGGTGGACGATCTCCTCGGGCAGGCCGAGCTCCTGGCCGACCATGCGGACCTCGTCCTTGAAGAGCTGGCGCAGCGGCTCGACGAGCTCGAACTCCAGGTCCTCGGGGAGGCCGCCCACGTTGTGGTGGGACTTGATGTTGGCCGTGCCGGTGCCGCCGCCGGACTCGACGATGTCCGGGTAGAGCGTGCCCTGGACGAGGAAGGCGACCTCTTCGCCGGTGCCCGCCGACTCGGCGATGATCTCGGCCTGCGCCTGCTCGAAGACGCGGATGAACTCGCGGCCGATGATCTTCCGCTTGGTCTCCGGGTCGGAGACCCCGGCGAGGGCGGTGAGGAACCGCTCCTGGGCGTCGACGACCTTGAGGTTCACGCCGGTGGAGGCGACGAAGTCCTTCTCGACCTGCTCGGTCTCGCCCTGGCGCATCAGGCCGTGGTCGACGTACACGCAGGTGAGCTGGGAGCCGATGGCCTTCTGCACGAGCGCGGCGGCCACGGCGGAGTCGACGCCGCCGGAGAGACCGCAGATGGCGCGCTTGGTGCCGACCTGGGCGCGGATGGCCGCGACCTGCTCCTCGATGACGTTGCCCGTGGTCCAGCTGGGCTCGAGGCCGGCGCCGCGGTAGAGGAAGTGCTCGAGGACCTGCTGGCCGTGCGTGGAGTGCAGCACCTCGGGGTGGTACTGGACGCCGTACAGCTTCTTCTCGTCGTTCTCGAAGGCGGCGACCGGCACGACGTCCGTGGACGCGGTGACGGTGAAGCCCTCGGGGGCGGCGGAGCAGGCGTCGCCGTGCGACATCCACACGGACTGCTCGACCGGGGTGCCCTCGAAGAGGGTGGAGCCGGCCTTGGAGACGTGCAGCGGGGTCCGGCCGTACTCGCGGGCGCCGGTGTTGTCGACGGTGCCACCGAGGGTCGTCGCCATCAGCTGGAAGCCGTAGCACATGCCGAAGACGGGGACGCCCGCCTCGAACAGCGCGCGGTCGAGGCGCGGGGCGCCCTCCGCGTACACGGAGGACGGGCCGCCGGAGAGGATGATCGCCTTCGGGTTCTTGGCCAGCATCTCGGCCACCGGCATGGTGGACGGGACGATCTCGCTGTAGACCCGCGCCTCACGGACGCGACGGGCGATGAGCTGGGCGTACTGGGCGCCGAAGTCGACAACGAGGACTACGTCCGGGTTGGAGACGTCGGGCGCGGCAGCGGGAGTCGCTGATGACACTACGGCGGCCTTCCGGCGGTAGGAGAGGTTCCCCCGAAGGGGGGCTATTTGTCGATTCTACCGGCGCGCCGGTGTCGCTTTTCGTCTCACCATCCGAACCCGGGTTGTCCCGGAGGTCACGAAGGGGTGCATACTGCCGCCATGAGCACGCACGCGATCTTCGTCTTTACCTATGGCAACCGGCCCACCGGCTGCCATGGTCGTGCTGCTTGAGCTACTGACAAGCGACTTCCCAGGCGCCCCGGGCCGACAAGGCCCGGGGCGTTCTGCTTTTCTCCGGGCCGTGTCGCCCCAGGGCGTCCGACACCCAGAGGAGCCCCACCATGACGACGAACACCGCGATCACCGAGAAGACCGGCGCCCGCACCGACGAGGCCGCGTCGCTGATCGGCGACGCCCGGGAGCGCATCGACGCCCTGGACGACCGGATCATCGGCCTGATCCAGGAACGGATGGCCGTGTCGGCCGTCATCCAGGAGGCCCGGATCTCCTCCGGCGGCCGCCGGGTGAACCTGACCCGCGAGATGGAGGTCCTCGGCCACTACCGGGACGCCCTGGGCAAGCCGGGCACGGCGCTCGCGATGACGATGCTGGAGCTGTGCCGGGGCCGTGTCTGAGGGACTCGGCGGCCGTGGCCGGGCGACGCGCCCGGGTGGGTTCCCGCACCCGAGTTCGGGGCCGCTCTCACCCGTACGGCGCGTGACCGGCTCCGGCCGGGCTTCGTTGGTCCGGGTGTCCGTGCCAGCCAGGGGCGGGCCCGAAAGAAAAACCACGCGTGGCTTCGCTGGGGCGTGTGGCGTACCTCTCCGGTGCGTCGTGGGACCTCGCACCAGCGCGCGTGACCGGACAGCAGGGGACAGCAGCCCGGTCACCGAGAAAGGCGGTCGGTCCCGGGGACGCCCGGGGCCGGCCGCAAACCGGCCGGATCTCCCGATCTTCCCGTTGTGATCCCTGGTCCCAGATCCCTGATCCCAGATCCCTGATCCGAGATCTCCTTGGTCCAAATCCTTGATCCCAGATCCCGACCCTGATCCCGGATTCTTGATCCCTGATCTCCTCCCCTCGCGGCGCAACCCCCCGGCGCCGCTCCGCTCGGCACCGCCGCTGCCCTGACACCGGTGCCGACCCGAGGGCCCCGTGCCGCGACCGGAATCGCGAGCGCGGGGCCCTTCTCCATGCCCTTCTCGCCCAACGCCCAACGCCCGCCGCCCGCCGCCCGCCGCCCGGCAGGCCCGGCTCCTCACGCCCGCCGATCGAACGTGACGCGCGTCACACAAAGATCCTGTGCAACCGCTACAACCAATCGACGGGTCCGAGGGTCATCTATGCAGCAACACCAAAGCTGGAGGGGCGCTGCACTCGGAGGGGGGTGCAGCGCCTCTTCCATGCCGTGATCGTCAGTCCTTCCTCGGCGGGACCGCCGGCATCCCCAGGAACGGCAGCCTCAGGGCGCCGAAGGCCTCGGACGGGACGGCGGGGGACTTCGGCTCGATCGCCGAGAGCCGTACGTACGCCTCCCCCTGCCGCGGGCGCGGGTCCTCCTCGCCCTTGTTCGGCCAGAACGACATGGCGCGCTCCGCCTGGGCCGTGATCGTCAGGGACGGGTTGACCCCGAGGTTGGCGGAGACGGCCGCGCCGTCGACGACGGAGATCCCCGGGTGGCCGTAGAGCCGGTGGTACGGGTCGATGACGCCGGTCGAGCCGTCGGCGCCGATCGGGCAGCCGCCCAGGAAGTGCGCGGTCAGCGGGGTGCCCATCAGCTCGCCGACGTTGGAGCCGGCGAAGCCGTTGATCTCCTCGGCGAGGAGGGTGGCGGCCTGGGTGGCCTCCGGGATCTGGACCGGGTTCGGCGCGCCGTGCCCCTGGCGGGCCGTGAGCAGGCCCTTTCCGAGGCCGCCGGGCTTGAGGTAGGTCGTCAGGGAGTTGTCGAGGGACTGCATGACCAGGCCGATGATGGTCCGCTCGGACCAGTGCCGGTTGGAGAGCGAGCGGACGGCGAGCGCGGGGTGTCTGAGCAGGTTGAGGAACCAGGCGCGGACCCGGTGGGCGCTGTAGGGCACCTGGAGGACGGTCAGGCTGCCCATCGAGTTGGAGCCCTTGCCGTACCGCACGGGCTCGATGTGGGTGTTGGCGTCGGGGTGGACCGAGGAGGTGATGGCGACGCCCTTGGTGAAGTCGGCCTTCTCCTTGCCGTGCTTCCTGCGGTAGCGGCGGTCGGTGGTCTGGGCGCCGACCAGGCCCTCGGAGTTGGTGCGGGTGAGCTCGCCGAGCCGGTCGGAGATCCGGGGCAGCAGTCCACTGTCCTTCATGCGGTGCAGCAGGGTCTGCGTGCCGTACGTGCCGGCCGCGATCACCACCCGGCGGGCGGCGAAGGTGCGCCCCTTGCCCTTCTTCCGGTTGTCGGTGGGCAGGGTCTTCACCGCGAAGCCGCCCCGGGAGTCCTCGGTGACGGTGACGACCGTGGTCATGGGGTGGACGGTGGCGCCCGCCTTCTCGGCGAGGTAGAGGTAGTTCTCGTTGAGGGTGTTCTTGGCGCCGTGGCGGCAGCCGGTCATGCACTCGCCGCACTCGGTGCAGGCGCGCCGGGCCGGGCCCGCGCCGCCGAAGTACGGGTCGGGGACCTCGCCGCCGGGCTCCGCCTTCGCGCTGCCGACCCCGTCCCCGCCGACGGCGTCACGGCCGTCCCCGAAGAAGACGCCGACCGGGGCCATGTGGAAGGTGTCGCCGATGCCCATGGCCTGCGCGGCGGACCTGAGGTGCACGTCGGAGGGGGTCATCGTCGGGTTGAGGCGGACCCCGAGCATGCGCTGTGCCTGGTCGTAGTACGGCCGCAGCTCGTCCTGCCAGTCCGTGATGTCCTTCCACTGCGGGTCGTCGAAGAAGGGCTTGGGCGGTACGTAGAGGGTGTTGGCGTAGTTGAGGGAGCCGCCGCCCACGCCGGCGCCCGCCAGGACCATGACGTTGCCGAGCAGGTGGATGCGCTGGAGGCCGTAGAGGCCGAGGGCGGGGGCCCACAGGAAGTTCTTCACGTCCCAGGAGTTCTTCGGCAGGGTCGCGCGGGTGAAGCGGCGGCCGGCCTCCAGGACGCCGACCCGGTAGCCCTTCTCGGTGAGGCGGAGGGCGGTGACGGAACCGCCGAAGCCTGAGCCGACGACGAGGACGTCGTAGTCGTACGAGCTGTCCTCGTCCTGATTCTGGGCAGGGGGTACCGCGGTCATGGCTCTCCTCGTACGAGACGGTGTGAAAAGGAAGCGGGCGTCAGCGCAGGCGCAGGGCCTTCATCGCCTTCAGGGACACGCTCATGAACGCGGCGTACTTCTCGTCGTCCATCCCGAAGGAGGGCGCGAGGGGGATCAGCCGCTGCTGGGCGACGGTCTGCGCCTCGGTGTACTTGAGGATGCCCTCGGAGCCGTGGCGGCGGCCGAGCCCGGAGTCCTTCATGCCGCCCATCGGGGACTGCACGCTGCCGTAGGCCGGGGCGTACCCCTCGTTGATGTTGACGGTGCCGGTGCGCAGCCGGGCCGCGACGGCGTGGCCCCGGCGGGAGTCCTTCGTCCAGACGGAGGAGTTGAGGCCGTACGGGGTGGCGTTGGCGAGCTCGACGGCCTCGTCCTCGTCGCGGAAGCGGTAGATCGAGACGACGGGGCCGAAGGTCTCCTCGCCGCAGACGGCCATCGGGGCCTCGACGCCGTCGAGGATGGTCGGCTCGTAGAAGAGGGGGCCGATGTCGGGGCGGGCGACGCCGCCGGTGACGAGCGTGGCGCCCTTGGCGACGGCCTCCTCCACGTGCTTCGTGACGGTCTCCAGCTGCCGCTCGCCGACGAGGGAACCCATGTCCGCCCCGTACGCGAGGGAGTTGCCGAGGCGCATGGCCCTGGTGCGGGCGGCGAAGCGGTCGAGGAAGGCGTCGGCGACGGACTCGTGCACGTACAGCCGCTCGATGGAGATGCACAGCTGTCCCGCGGAGGAGAAGCAGGCGCGGACGGCTCCGGCGGCGGCCTTCTCGATGTCGGCGTCCTTCAGGACGAGCATGGCGTTCTTGCCGCCGAGTTCGAGGGAGACGCCGACGAGCCGGGCGGCGGCGCCCTGGGCGACCTCGCGGCCGGTGCGGGTGGAGCCGGTGAAGGAGACGTAGTCGGCGTGCTTGACGACCTCGGGGCCGACGACCGGGCCGTCGCCGAGTACGACCTGGAAGACCTCGGCGGGGAGTCCGGCCTCGATGAGCAGGTCTCGGGCCCAGAGCGCGGTGAGCGCGGTCTCCGTGTCGGGCTTCATGACGACGGCGTTGCCCGAGACGAACGCGGGGAGCGCGTCGCCGACGGAGAGCTCCAGGGGGTAGTTCCAGGGGGCGATCTGACCGACGACCCCGCGCGGCTGGCGCAGCTCGGTGACCTTGGTCAGGGTCGGCACGACACCGGTGTGGCGCCTGGCGCGCAGGTACGAGGAGGCCTTGCGGCCGTAGTGGCGGGCGGCGACGGCCACCGCCTGCACCTCCTCGTGGGCGTGCAGGCGGGCCTTGCCCGTCTCCAGCTGGATGAGGTCGAGGACCTCGGCCTGCCGCTGGAGGACGAGGTCGTGGAAGCGCAGGAGGACGGCGGCGCGGGCCCGGACCGGGGTGGCGGCCCAGGCGGCCTGGGCGGCACGCGCGCGCGTGAAGGCCTCGGCGACGTCCTCGGGGGTGGATTCGGGCAGGTCGGCCAGCTTCTCCCCGGTGAAGGGGGTGTGGTTGGCCGTACGGCCGGAGCCGACGACTCCGCGCGTGAGCCGGGCGACCAGGTCGGGCGTCACGACGTCGGCGGCGGTCCTCGCGCCGGCGGGCGCGGGCGCGACCGGGTTGGTGGCGCCGACGGGCACGGCCGGGCGGGACGCCTCGGCAGCGGTGTCGGCGTCGGCGGGAACCGTGAGGGCGGCGGGGGCCTGCGAGTCCGTCATGAGGGCGAGCGTAGGCCGCGTTCCGACCTTTGGGTACCCGTCGGTAACGCGTTTTCACCGTCCACACACATCGCGCCAGCGATCACTGGCACATAAGTCCTGATCAGGGCCTTACGGCCGCCGGAGGCCGGGCGCGGAGATTCTTCCGCCCCCTCAGTCCCCCGGCGCACGCCAGTGCTGGACGACGATGTCGAACTGCTGCCGGGTGGTCTCCCAGCTCGACTCCGGCGAGGACATGTAGAGGGCGTACTCGGTGCCGTCGTCCTCGTAGTACATCTGGTCGATCGCGTGCCGCGGGCCGGGGAAGTCCTTCTTCTCGGTCCAGCTGAACTCCCAGATACAGGAGCGGACCTGGTCGCGATAGGTGGTCTGGTTGAGCTTGACCCGCTGGTAGTTCATGCGCCTCTCCAGGAGGCGCTCCAGGTCGAGGGCGTGCATGTACGGGTTCTCGAAGTCGGGGCTCTCGTCGATGCTGATCCGGATGCGGTGACGGCCGTTGTCCGGGGTGTAGTCGACCTGGTCGCCCTCCGTCTGCCGCTTCCAGCCGTCGGGTACGAGGAGGCTGAAGCCCTTCGGGTCGTCGACGCGGTGCCAGCCGGCCGGGACGCCGTCGCCGGCGTCCTTCTGGACGGCGGGGGAGGTCGCCGTCGTCCGTCCGCCGTCGCGGTCGCCGCCCGCGTAGTTCATGGCGGCGAAGACGGCACCGCCGGCGACCACCCCGGCGAGCAGCGCCGTGAGGACGGCGGAACGCCAGCGGCCTCGGCCGGAGGCGTGCGGGGAGGCGGGGGCGAGAGTGGCGGGCCCGTGCGGACCGGGGGGCTGGTGGGGTGCGTGTGACGGGTGGGGCTGCTGGGCGGGCTGGGCCGGGTGGGGCCACTGCGCGGTGGCCTTCGGCGGCCTGCCGGCGAGGCTCTCCGTACCGGTGGCCGTACCGCCGGTCGTGCCCGTACCGTCCGCCGTACGCGCGTCGCCGCCCGGGCCGTGCGCGCCCGCCGCCGTGTCCAGGTCCTCCCTGGCCACGCGCTGGGTCGGCACGTACGCCTGGGCCGCCGTCGGCGCACGCCCCTCCATCGCGTCGAGCAGCATCCGCTCGGCCTCGTCCGCGCGCGGCCGCTGCGCCGGGTCCTTGCGCAGCAGGGCCACGATGACGGGGGCCAGCGGACCCGCCTTCCCGGGGTGCGGCGGCTCCTCGGTCACCACGGCCTGCATGGTGCTGATCGGGGAGGTGCGGCGGAACGGCGAGGTGCCCTCCACCGCCGTGTACAGCGTGGCGCCGAGCGACCAGAGGTCGGAGGCGGGGCCCGGGTCGCCGCCCTGCACCCGCTCGGGCGCCAGATAGTCGATGGAGCCGACGATCTCGCCGGTCCGCGTGATCGTCGAGTCCCCCTCGATCGCCGCGATCCCGAAGTCGGTGATGAGGACGCGCCCGTCCCGCGCGAGCAGCACGTTGCCCGGCTTGACGTCCCGGTGCAGCACCCCGGCCGCGTGCGCGGCGCGCAGCGCGCCGACGACGTGCAGCCCGATCCTGGCCGCCTCGCGGGGCTCGATCGTGCCGGCCTCCTTGGCGGCGTCGGCGAGCGAGGGCCCGTCGACGTACTGCATCACGATCCACGGCCGGTTGTCGTGCTCCAGGACGTCGTGGACGGTCACCACGCCCGGGTGCGTGATCCGCGCGGCGGCCCGCGCCTCCTTCTGCGTACGGGCGTGCAGCACGAGCCGGTCGGCCTCGGCCACGAACCGGCCCGCCGTCAGTTCCTTCACCGCCACCACGCGGTGCAGGACCTCGTCGTGCGCGCGCCACACCTTGCCCATGCCGCCGCGCCCGATGGACTCGCCCAGCCGGTAGCGACCGGCGAGCAGCAGCCCCGCCCCTGTGCTCTGAGAATGTTCCACTTGCCCCCGCCCGTTCCTTCTGATGCCAGGTTACGGAGGAGGGCGGGGGCGGCGGAACCTCGGGGCGGTCATAGGAACAGCACTGTGACCGGGGGCCGGTGGGACAGACGTGTCAGCGTCCCGGGCGGAACGCCTTCGTGGCCTGCTCGTAGATCTCGGACACCTTGTCGCGCTCGCTCTCCGGGCCGATGACCTGGACGACGTGGTACCGGCCGCCGTCGATCAGGGCGAGGTTGCGCACGAACACGACGCGGCCCGTGCTGTCCGGCCAGGTGTAGGACCCCTCGGCCGTCGGTGTCCGGCCGATGTCGACCCGGCGGGTCTTCTCCACCTGCGACCAGCTGGTCGAGCGGAACGGCTCCAGCTCGCGCTCCTTGGCGCTCTGGTACTCCAGCGGGTCCGCGCCGTTGTCCCGGACGCTGTCCCGGCCGGGGACGACGATCAGAGTGAAGTCACCACTGGTGTAGCGCACTTGGCCGGCGTCGTTGATCGGGCTGCGCCGCCAGCCCTTCGGGACCCCGATCCGGAAGCCCTCCGGGTCCCGGCGCAGCTCGTACCCGGCGGCGAGAGCGGGGGCCGAAGGGTCGGCCGGGGGCGGGGTGGTGGTCTGACGGGTGCTCGGATTCGCGCTGTGTGTCGTGCTCGGTTTCGTCGGCGGCTCGGCAGGCGCCTCCGTAGGCACGGACGGGCCGGTCGTGGGCGTGGTCGGCGTACGGGACTGCTCGCCGTCGCCCGGCATGAAGAGGACGGCGTACGCGACGGCCCCGGCGAGCAGGAGGAGGACGAGGACCAGGAGCGTACGGCCCAGGGCGCCCGGGGATCCCGGCGCCAAGGAGGCCGACCGGCGCGCGGTGGACCGGGGGGCGCGCGGGGGGCGCGACGCGCGCTGCGGGATCTCGCCGTCGTACTCCTCGCGGAAGCCGTCCCGGAACTCCTCGCGGTCATCCGGCTGTACGGGCGCGTGGCCGTACTCGTGGCCGTACTCGCGGTCGTGCTCATGCGCCGGCGGGTCCTGGTGCCGGGTCGCGGGGCGCGGGTCCTTGCCGCGCTTGTGGCGGTGGCGGCCCGCCCCCGCTCCCCCGCGCCACCGGCGCACGAGCTCGCCGCGCCGGCGCACGATCGGCAGCCGGGCCTGGTCGAAGGACGGCAGCGGTACGACTCCGAGCCCGGCCTCCGGCTCCGGCGCCGAGCGGACGAGGGACCGCAGCCAGCCGCGCAGCTCCTCGAAGTCGGGCCGCTCGGTCGGGTCCTGACGCAGCAGGGACTCCACGACCGGACGCAGGGGCCCGCACTCCTCGGCGAAGGCCGGGGGCTCGGCGCAGACCAGCTGGACCAGCTCGGCCGCGCTGTCCTCGGGGTACGGGGCGTGGCCCTGGACGGCCCGGTAGAGGAGCGCGCCGAGCGCCCACAGGTCGGTCGCGGGGCCGATGGGCGGGGCGAGGCGCCAGTTCTCGTGCACGGGGCCCGCCTGCTCGGGCGCCCAGCGCTCGGTGACGGCGCCGACGAGGGCGATCCGGGTCTGGCGGGCCCGCTCGGCGGCGAGCCGCGTGGTCGGACCCCGGTGCGCCTGTGCCGGGATCGCGAGCGGCGTGTCGTCCCGTCGGGCGGCCGGGGCCGGGAGGCGCGCGGGGTCCGGGGTCGCCGCCGTGTACCCGGCGGGCAGGGCCGGGCGGCCCGAACCGGGCAGTACGGGGCCGCCACCGGCCGGGATCGGCCCGGAGCCGTCCCGCGCGGCGTGCGGGCCGTCGCTCCAACTGCCGGCCAGCATCACGCGCGGCGGCGGGCCGGTCTGCGGGCCGCCGCCGTACGGCTCGTCGCCGTCGTCTTCGTCGTCCTCGTCGTCCGCCACCCGCGCCCACCACTGCGGCTCGGGCGCGCCGGGCGCCTGCGCCGTCGGCGTCGGGGGCGGCTCGGGGGACTCCGGCGGCGCCGGGCGCTGCACGGGGAGCGCCCCGGTCTCGCCGAGCCGGGCGGCGGCTCGCGCACCGGCGCGGTACGCGGCGATGGCCCCGGCCCGCGCGGCCCGCACGTCGGCCGTGGGCGGCGCGACCACGGGCTGCGTCTCGGCGGGGGGCGTGGCCCGCCCGTAGGGGTCGGGGGCGTAGGGGTCGGCGCCGTAGGGGTCGGGGGCGGTGGGGTCCTGGCGGTCGGGCGCGGGCGGGTGCGGCTCGCCGTCCTCGTCCGCCCCGTACAGGAGCCGCCCCTCGGCCTCCTCGTACTCCTCGTCCCCTTCGGCCTCGTACGCCTCGGCGCCGTAGCGGTCGGAGCCGTACTCCTCGGCTTGTTCGGGAGCGTAGGGCGGCGCGGGCTCGTACACCTCAGGGTCATGCGCCTCGCGCGCGTACCCCTCGGAGCCGTATCCCTCGGAGCCGTATCCCTCGGCCTCGTACTCCTCGGAGCCGTACGCCTCGGAGCCGTACGCCTCGGAGCCGTACTCCTCGGAGCCGTACGCCTCAGAGCTGTACTCCTCAGGCGCCTCCGGCTCGTGCGCCGCCGGCCGGCCGGCCAGCGAAGACGACGGCGGCAACGGCTGCGGTTCGAACTCGTCGCCCGGCTCCGGAACCGGTGCGTAGCCGCAGAGGGCCTCCTCGGCGGCGCCCACCGCGAGGCCGCTGAGGACCACGCGGCCGTCGTCACAGACGAGCACGGTGCGGGAGGTGATGTTCCGGTGGACCCAGCCGTGGGCGTGGAGCGCGCGCAGGGCGGTGAGGACGTCGGCACCTATCTCGGCCGCGCGGTACGGGTTGAGGGGCCGCTCGGTGAGGAGCGCGGCCAGTGGTCTCGCCGCGACGCGCTCGCTCACTATCCACAGCGAGCCGGCCTCCGCGAAGACGTCGAAGACCTGGTCGAGCAGGGGATGGTCGGGGATCTGCGCGGCGGCCTGGGCCGCCTCGATCGCCCGGCGCACGACGGGCTCGGCCGGCCGGCGGGTGGCCGGGCCCGCACCGCCGTGGGGACTGCCGGGATCGTCCCGGCCGTCGAGCACCTCGGCGTCGACGAACTCCGGCAGCGGCACCTGGCGGACCAGGACCTCCTGCCCGCTGTACGTGTCGAAGGCGCGCGTCTCCACCGGCTCGTACGCGTCGGCGTCCGCCGGCGGCAGCGGCAGGCGGTAGCGGTCGGCGAGCACCCTTCCCGCGTAGTCGTCCACGACGCCTCCCCACGCGCGCACGCTGTCCCCCGCGGCCCGCGAGATCCCTCGGGATCGGGCGGGATCACGCGGGGCCGTCAGTTCCGGTCCGGCACCGCGCAGTTGACGGCTCTGTTCGGCTGCGTTCGGTCCGCGAACCTCACGATACGTGGCAAGGTCAGTCCTTGGGGCTGAACGTGGCGAACGCCGTCTCCCGCAGCGTCCTGCACTCAGCGCCGTCCCACTGGGCCGCCGCGCAGCTGATCATGATGGAGTAGCCGTGCGAGGCGTCCACCTTGAAGCCGCGGTTGAGCACATGGACGCGGACGCCCTTCTGCGTGCGCTCGAACTCCCAGTCGGCGACGGTCGGATAGCCCTTGTAGGAGACCGGCCGTATGCCGAGGTGCTTGTAGTCCTGGCTGGTGGCGGCCACGCCGTACCGGGCGAGCTCCCAGGCGCTCGCCGCGTTGTCCTTCGGGCTGTCGTTGTAGTCGACCTGGACGCGCGGGAAGCCGCCGCTCTCGCTGAATATCCCGCCGAGGGCGTACCCCGGGATCGAGCGGAGCTTGAAGGACGAGGGCATCGCCATAGAGAAGTGGAACCGGTCGCTGGTGACGACGGTGTAGCCGGCGGGCAGCCGCGCGCCCGTGCCCCCGCCGGGCTTCCCGGAGGGCGTGGTGCCGTCCTGCCCGCCCGTGGACCCCGTCGTGCCGTCGGTACCCGTCGATCCCGTGCTGCCGTCGCCGCCGGGCTGCGTGCCGCCCTGCTGGCCGGGGCCGCCGGAGGACTGCCCCTGGGTGCCGCCGGAACCGCTCGCGCCGCCCGACCCGTCAGCCCCTCCGGCCGAGGCGCCGGCGGAGGCCGTGCTGCCGCCGCCTCCCTTGCCCTGGTCGCCCTCGTCGCCCCCGCCGAGGGAGACCGCGAGGATCGTCCCGAGTATGGCGAGGACGGCGACGGCGGCGATGATCACGAGGGTGCGCCGCGGCACGACGTCCGTCAGCGGCGCGCGGGCGGGGGCGGGCCTGCCGCCGCCCCGCAGCGGCTCGGTCGCGAGCCTCGGCGCCTGCTTCGGCTCGGCCTTCGCGGAGGCCGCGGCGTTCCGTACGGACTTCAGCGCGCCCAGCATCCGCTCGGCGGCGGCGTCGGGTCCCTTGCCGGCCGCCGGGGTCGCCGGCGCCCGCTCGGGGCGCGGCGGCAGCGGTACGACGGCGGTGACCTCGGGCGAGGCCACGGGCGGCGTCTCGGGCGCGTCGAGCACGGCCCGCAGCAGGACCCGGGCGCGGGCGTCGTCGAGCCGCTGCGCCGGGTCCTTGGCGAGCAGGCCGTAGATGACCTGCTCCAGCTCGGGGCCGGCGTTCTTCGGGGGGTCGACCGGCTCGGTCATCACGGCCGTGAGGGTGGCGATCGCCGAGCCCTTGTCGTACGGCGGGCTGCCTTCGACCGCCGCGTAGATGAGGCCGCCCAGCGACCACATGTCGGCGGCCGGGCCGGGCTTGTGGCCACGGGCGCGCTCCGGGGAGATGTACGAGGGGGCGCCGACGAGCATGCCGGTGGAGGTGATCGAGGGGTCGCCCTCCACCTGGGCGATGCCGAAGTCGGTGAGGACGACCCGGCCGTCCTCCGCGATCAGCACGTTGGACGGCTTCACGTCACGGTGCAGGATGCCCTCGCGGTGCGCCGAACGCAGCACGTCGAGGATGGCGAGGCCGACCTCGGCGGCGCGCCGGGGCGTGAGGGTGCCGTCCTCACGGATGGCGTCGGCGAGGGACTTGCCCTCGATGAGTTCCATGACGATCCACGGGCGGTCGTCCTCGTCGACGACGTCGTACACCGTCACGGCGCCGTTGTTACGGATCCGGGCGATGGCCTTCGCCTCGCGCAGGGTCCGGGTGATGAGGCGTCGCTTCTCGTCCTCGTCGATGCTCGTGGGGAAGCGGAGTTCCTTGACGGCGACGGTCCGGCCGAGGGTCTCGTCGACGGCGCGCCACACGGTGCCCATGCCGCCGCGCCCGAGGACCGCGCCGAGCCGGTAACGGCCCGCGAGCAGCCGGCCTTCACCGACCGGCGTCTTGCGGAGCTTGTCGGCGCCCCGCACGGTACCGGTGCCGGTCCCGCGGTCGCTCTCGCCGTCGCCGTCGCCCGCGCCGAAACCGGCCCGTCCGGTCGACGGCTCGGTCCCGCGCAACCGCCCGCCCGCGAGGGCGTCGTCACCACCGGCCCCGGGCCCGTTCCCGGCCGCGTTCCCGCGCGCGCCGGAATCCGCCGCCCTGTCGGACGGCGCGTCCTGAGACCCCTTCACATCGGAAACGGCCTCCCCGGACTTCGCGGGGCGCGCAGCCTTCACCGGCCCCGCGGACCTCCCGGACTCCGCCGACTTCGCGGCCTCCCCGGGCTTCGCGTCCTCGACGCTCCGCTCCGGCTCGCGCCCGCCCTCCGGGTCCTGTGCACCCCGGCCGGCCTGCGCGTCCTCCGCGTCTCGCTCCGGTTCACGCGCGGCCGGAACCGCTCCTCGGTCGCCGTCGGTCGCGGCCCCCGCGGCGGCGTCCCGCCTGGGGTCCTTCGCCGTGTCCCGCGACTGCTCCGCCTCCGACATGCGTCCCCTCTGCGATCCCTGATCTGCGCCGCGTCTGCCGCTTCCCGCGCGATGCGGTAACCCGCCCTGGAAGAGAGGCCATTGTCCCTCACCTCGGGGCGGGTGACGCCCCCGGGTCCGCACTCCGGGATACGACGCCTCCGCACGGCCCCGAGGTTCCCACACGACGCCCGCCACCGGGAGTCCCCCACGGAGGTCCTGGTGGAGTCCCCGCCGAGCCCCCGCGCCGGAACTCCCGGGCGCCCGCCCGTGCGTCCCGCCAGAGGCCCCCCGGCGAGGACCGCGAACAGCTCGATGGGCAGCACGCCCCTCGTCCTGGGCTTCGTCATGGCCTCCTTCCGGGTCGCGCCCCGACGTCCTGTCAGAGGGGCACGATGTCCGGCGCCCCCAGCCTGGCCGCGTCCGCCGTCAGGTCGTCCGGCTGTCGCTGCGACTCGCGCTCCGCCTCCACCCGCTTCTCGTAATGCTCCACCTCCTTCTCGATCTGGCGCTCGTCCCAGTCGAGGACCGGTGCCATCAGTTCCGCGCACTCCCGGGCGCTGAGTGTGCCCCGGTCGAAGGTCTCGATGGAGATCCTGGTCCGCCGGGTGAGGACGTCGTCGAGGTGGCGCGCACCCTCGTGCGAGGCCGCGTAGACGATCTCGGCGCGCAGGTAGTCGTCGGCCGCCGTGAGCGGCCGGCCGAGGTCGGGGTCCGCCGCGACGAGGTCGAGGATCTCCTCCGTCAGGGAGCCGTAGCGGTTGAGGAGATGCTCGACTCTGACGACGTGCAGCCCGGTCCTGGCGGCGATCCCGGCCCGCGCGTTCCACAGGGCGCGGTAGCCCTCGGCGCCGATGAGCGGGGTGTCCTCGGTGACGCAGGGGGCGACGCGCTGGCCGAGGCCGTGCACCGCCTCGTCGACGGCGTCCTTCGCCATGACGCGGTACGTCGTGTACTTGCCGCCGGCGACGACCACGAGGCCCGGGACCGGGTGGGCGACCGTGTGCTCCCGGGAGAGCTTGCTGGTGGCGTCCGACTCACCGGCCAGGAGGGGGCGCAGGCCGGCGTAGACGCCCTGGACGTCGTCCCGGGTGAGCGGGGTGGCGAGCACGGTGTTCACATGCTCGAGGAGGTAGTCGATGTCGGCACTGGAGGCGGCGGGGTGCGCCTTGTCGAGGTCCCAGTCGGTGTCGGTGGTGCCGACGATCCAGTGGCGTCCCCAGGGGATGACGAAGAGCACGGACTTCTCGGTGCGCAGGATGAGTCCGGTGGTCGAGTGGATGCGGTCCTTGGGGACGACGAGGTGGATGCCCTTGGAGGCGCGGACGTGGAACTGGCCGCGCTCCCCGATGAGGGCCTGCGTGTCGTCCGTCCACACCCCGGTGGCGTTGACGATCTGCTTGGCCCGGATCTCGTACTCCGCGCCGGCCTCGACGTCCCGGACGCGGGCGCCGACGACCCGCTCGCCCTCGCGCAGGAAGCCGGTGACGCGGGCCCGGCTGGCGGCCCGGGCGCCGTAGGAGGCGGCGGTGCGGACGAGGGTGGTGACGAAGCGGGCGTCGTCCATCTGGGCGTCGTAGTACTGCAGGGCGCCGACCAGGGCGTCCTTCTTGAGGCAGGGGGCGACCCGCAGGGCGCCCTGCCGGGAGAGGTGCCGGTGGACGGGGAGTCCCCGGCCGTGCCCGGAGGAGAGGGACATCGCGTCGTACAGCGCGACTCCCGAACCGGCGTAGAACCGCTCCCAGCCCTTGTGCTGGAGGGGGTACAGGAAGGGGACCGGTTTCACCAGGTGGGGTGCGAGCCGTTCCAGGAGGAGTCCGCGCTCCTTGAGCGCCTCCCGGACGAGAGCGAAGTCCAGCATCTCCAGATAGCGCAGGCCGCCGTGGATGAGCTTGCTGGACCGGCTGGAGGTGCCCGAGGCCCAGTCGCGGGCCTCCACGATGCCGGTGGAGAGCCCTCTCGTGGCGGCGTCGAGGGCGGTTCCGGCGCCGACCACCCCGGCGCCGACGACCAGCACGTCCAGCTCTCGCTCGGCCATGGCCGCGAGCGCCTCCGCGCGCTCGGCGGGTCCCAGTGTCGCTGTCCTCACGCTGCTGCCTCCCGTCGTCCCCCGTCTGTCCCGCACAGACACGCGCCGTACGCATACGGCGCACGCACACGAGCCGCGAACCGGGCCCCGTGTGGTCCGGCTCACAGATCGATTCTGTCCCGGCCCGGCGACTTCAGCCACCGCCTCGCCACCGACCTGTGGATAACACTCGGCGCCCTTCGGCTTCCCAATGCCGCATATCGGTCATATTTACGCCTAGTCTGACATTGCGCTCGACCCGTTCTGTCCACCGGGCTTGCGCCTCGCGTCCCCTCCGGCTACTGGGAAGGACGGCCCACCCCCATGCCCGCTGATCTCGCCGTCATCGGCCTCGGTCACCACGGACTGCCCCTGGCCCAAGCCGCCACCGCCGCCGGCATCGACACCATCGGCTACGACACCGACCCACG
This sequence comes from Streptomyces sp. NPDC034084, assembly GCF_055575535.1. Taxonomy (NCBI): domain Bacteria; kingdom Bacillati; phylum Actinomycetota; class Actinomycetes; order Kitasatosporales; family Streptomycetaceae; genus Streptomyces; species Streptomyces sp. NPDC034084. The sequence goes on along the minus strand of NZ_JBVISK010000006.1, from coordinate 495,227 downwards.
CCCCGTCGCCGAACTCGCCGCCGGCCGCTCCCCCGTCGACGGCTCCCTCACCGCCCCCGAGATCCGCCGGATGCTCTCGGGAAGCTTCCGGCCCACCACCGACCCCGCCGAGCTCGGCCGGGTCCGCACCGCCGTCCTCTGCGCCCCGACCTCCCTCGGCCCCGACCGCACCCTCGACCTCACCGCCGTCACCGACGCCGCCCGCGCGCTCGCCGCCCGGCTCCGCCCCCACACCACCGTCCTGCTCGAATCACCCGTTCCCCCGGGCACCACCGAGGGCCCCCTCCGCGACCTCCTCGAAACGGGCTCGGGCCTCCGCGCCGGACGCGACTTCCACCTCGCGTACTCGCCGAGCCGCCTCGACCCCGGCAGCCGCACCCACGGCTATGCCGGCACCCCCAAGGTCATCGGCGGCCTCACCCCGGCCTGCACCGAGTCCGCGGCCGCCTTCTACGGCCGGCTCACCGACAAGGTGGTACGCGCGCGTGGCCCCCGCGAGGCGGAGACGGTCAAACTCCTGGAGACCAACTTCCGACACGTCAACATCGCCCTCGTCAACGAGATGGCGGTCCTCTGCCACGAACTCGGCGTCGACCTGTGGGACGTCATCCGCTGCGCCGAGACCAAGCCCTACGGCTTCCAGGCCTTCCGCCCCGGCCCCGGCGTCGGCGGCCACGGCCTCCCCGTCGACACGATCGGCCCCCACCGCCCGCTCCGCCTCGTCGAACTCGCCGGCCAGGTCAACGAGCGCATGCCGCAGTACGTCGTCCAGCGCGCCGCCACCCTCCTCAACGAGCACGGCAAGTCGGCCCGCGCCGCCCGGATCCTGCTCCTCGGCATCACGTACAAGCCCGACCTCCCCGACCGGCAGGGCTCCCCCGCCGACGAGATCGCCCGCCGCCTGATGGACCTGGGCGCGGCCGTCAGCTACCACGACCCCCACGTCCCCGACTGGCGCGTCCGCGACCTCCCCGTCCCCCGCGCGGACTCCCTCTACGAGGCCGCGGCCCAGGCCGACCTGACGGTCCTTCTCCAGCACCACCGCACGTACGACCTCCAGGGCCTCGCGGTCAAGGCCCAGCTCCTCCTGGACACCCGGGGCGCCACCCCGACGGGCACCGCGCACCGGCTGTGAGGGAGGACCGCCGAAATGCCTATGCCGCTGTCATGGGCGACTGCTAGCCTCCGGGACCACCGCGCGCACCGTCCCGCGCGCGCACCGTCCCGGGGGCCGTACGTGTTTCTCTTCATCCTCCTGCTGCTCGTGTTCTTCCTGACGACGGCGACCACCGGCCTCTGCCTCGCACTGAACGTCAAGAACTGGGCCGTCCGGCTGGAGCGATGGCACCTGAGCAACCTGGAACTGCGTGCACACGCCAGGGGGGACCTGGGACCGCCCGACCGGACCGCCACGGCCACCGGCTTTCGCGTGGCCGGCGGGCTGGTGTCCCTGGTCGGGTTCGGAATCATCCTCGCGCCGCTGATCGCGGCCATCGCCGGCTGACGCGCGTTCACGTCCGGCCGTTCTCCACACTTCACCGTTTCCCTGGGGGGATCCACACCATGAGCCAGCCCGTTCCGCCGCCCGGCAACCCGTTCGCCGACGGCGCCGCGCCCCAGCCGTACCCGATGGCCCCGCCGCCGGCCCCCGCCCGCGACAACCTGGCCCTCGGCCTGGTGGCCGCCCTGGTCGCGGCGATCGTCGCCGCGGTCGCCTACGGCGGCATCGCCGGGGGCATCGAGCGCGAGATCGGCTGGGCCGCCGTGGGCGTCGGCTTCCTCGTCGGCTTCGCGGCCGGCAAGACCGGTGGCGGCAACCCGGTACTGCCCGTGGCGGGCGCCGTGCTCTCGCTCGGCTCGGTCTACCTCGGCCAGCTGATCACCCTCGCGATCCTGGGCGGCAAGGAGCTGAACGTCTCCGCCACCGAGCTCTTCTTCGAGCACTTCGACGTCCTCCAGGCCGCCTGGAAGGAAGAGCTCGACCCGGTGACCTTCCTGTTCTTCGCCCTCGCCGCCTTCGCCGCGTTCTCGGGCGCCAAGAAGGCCACCCGGTAACCCACGGGCGTACGGAGAGGGGCCCCGCACCACCCGGTGTGGGGCCCCTCTCCATACCTACGGGACGGCCGTCAGCGCTTGTGCTGCGCGTCCGCGACCGTGACCTCGACGCGCTGGAACTCCTTGAGCTCGCTGTAGCCCGTGGTGGCCATCGCACGGCGCAGCGCGCCGAAGAAGTTCATCGAGCCGTCCGGGATGTGCGACGGGCCCGCGAGGATCTCCTCGGTGGTGCCGACGATGCCCAGGTCGACCAGCTTGCCGCGCGGCACGTCCTCGTGGACGGCCTCCATGCCCCAGTGGTGGCCCTTGCCGGGCGCGTCCGTGGCACGGGCCAGCGGGGAGCCGATCATCACGGCGTCGGCGCCACAGGCGATCGCCTTCGGCAGGTCGCCGGACCAGCCCACGCCGCCGTCGGCGATGACGTGCACGTACCGGCCGCCGGACTCGTCCATGTAGTCGCGGCGGGCCGCGGCCACGTCGGCGACCGCGGTCGCCATCGGGACCTGGATGCCGAGGACGTTGCGGGTGGTGTGCGCGGCGCCGCCGCCGAAGCCGACCAGGACACCGGCCGCGCCGGTGCGCATCAGGTGCAGGGCCGCGGTGTACGTGGCGCAGCCGCCGACGATGACCGGGACGTCGAGCTCGTAGATGAACTGCTTCAGGTTCAGCGGCTCGGCCGCGCCCGAGACGTGCTCGGCGGAGACCGTCGTGCCGCGGATGACGAAGATGTCCACGCCGGCGTCGACGACGGCCTTGGAGAACTGCGCGGTCCGCTGCGGGGAGAGCGCGGCGGCGGTGACGACACCGGAGTCGCGCACCTCCTTGATGCGCTGCCCGATCAGCTCTTCCTTGATCGGGGCGGCGTAGATCTCCTGCAGACGGCGGGTCGCGGTCGCCTCGTCCATCTCGGCGATCTCGTCGAGGAGCGGCTGCGGGTCCTCGTACCGGGTCCAGAGACCCTCCAGGTTCAGGACGCCCAGGCCGCCCAGCTCGCCGATCCGGATGGCGGTCTGCGGCGAGACGACCGAGTCCATCGGGGCGGCCAGGAACGGCAGCTCGAAGCGGTAGGCGTCGATCTGCCAGGCGATCGAGACCTCCTTCGGGTCCCGGGTGCGCCGGCTCGGGACGACGGCGATGTCGTCGAACGCGTACGCCCTGCGGCCGCGCTTGCCGCGCCCGATCTCGATCTCAGTCACGATGTGTGGCCTTTCCCTCTACGTCTGCGCCTACCAGTATCCCCGACACACGCGCGGGGGGCGGCTCCGGCCACATGCCGGAACCGCCCCCACGCGTCGCGCTGTGTTACTTCCTGCTGTAGTTCGGCGCCTCGACCGTCATCTGGATGTCGTGCGGGTGGCTCTCCTTGAGGCCCGCGGACGTGATCCGGACGAAGCGGCCCTTGGACTCCATCTCCTCGATGGTGGCCGCGCCCACGTAGCCCATCGTCTGGCGCAGACCGCCGACGAGCTGGTGCAGGACGTTGGCCAGGGGACCGCGGTAGGGCACCTGGCCCTCGATGCCCTCGGGCACGAGCTTGTCGTCCGAGGCCACCTCGGCCTGGAAGTAGCGGTCCTTGGAGTACGAGCGACCCTGGCCGCGGGACTGCATCGCGCCGAGCGAGCCCATGCCGCGGTACGACTTGAACTGCTTGCCGTTGATGAACTGCAGCTCGCCCGGGGACTCCTCGCACCCGGCGAGGAGGCTGCCCAGCATGACCGTGTCGGCGCCGGCGGCGAGGGCCTTGCCGATGTCGCCGGAGTACTGCAGGCCGCCGTCGCCGATGACCGGGACGCCGACCGCGCGGGCGGCGAGCGCCGCCTCGTAGATGGCGGTGACCTGCGGGACACCGATGCCGGCGACGACACGCGTGGTGCAGATGGAGCCGGGGCCGACGCCGACCTTGACGCCGTCGACACCGGCGTCGATCAGGGCCTGCGCGCCGTCACGCGTCGCGACGTTGCCGCCGATGACGTCGACGTCGACGCTGGACTTGATCTTCGCCATCCAGTTCAGGGCGTTGCTGTTGTGACCGTGGGACGTGTCGACGATCAGGAAGTCCACACCTGCCGCGGCCAGGCCCTGCGCGCGCTCCAGCGCCTCGGGGCTGGCACCGACGGCCGCGCCGACGAGCAGGCGGCCTTCCTTGTCCTTCGCGGCGTGCGGGTACTTCTCGGCCTTGACGAAGTCCTTGACCGTGATGAGGCCCTTGAGGATGCCCGCCTCGTCGACCAGCGGCAGCTTCTCGATCTTGTGGCGGCGGAGCAGCTCCATGGCGTCCACGCCGGAGATGCCGACCTTGCCGGTGACCAGCGGCATCGGGGTCATGACCTCGCGCACCTGGCGGCTGCGGTCCGACTCGAAGGCCATGTCGCGGTTGGTGACGATGCCGAGGAGCTTGCCGGCCTGGTCGGTGACCGGGACGCCGCTGATGCGGAACTTGGCACACAGCGCGTCGGCCTCGGCCAGCGTCGCGTCCGGGTGCACGGTGATCGGGTCGGTCACCATGCCGGACTCGGAGCGCTTCACGAGGTCGACCTGGTTGACCTGGTCCTCGATCGACAGGTTGCGGTGCAGCACGCCCACGCCACCCTGCCGCGCCATGGCGATGGCCATGCGGGACTCGGTGACCTTGTCCATCGCCGCCGAGAGCAGCGGGATGTTCACGCGGACGTTGCGGGAGATGCGGGACGAGGTGTCGACCGCGTTCGGGAGGACCTCGGACGCGCCCGGCAGCAGCAGCACGTCGTCGTAGGTCAGCCCGAGTGTCGCGAATTTCTCGGGCACTCCGTCGACGTTGGCAGTCATGACACCTTCCCAAATGGCCTTGATCGGTGCGGGATGTCCATGCTAACGGGCTTGAGCGGTGTCTCATTCCACGATCAAGATCAGCGGCAAGCTTTGGACGTTCGCACGTGGACGAAAGGGATGACGCGGCCCGGCAAGGCTTACTGCTCGGCCAGGGCGCGGAGCCTGCTGAGGGCGCGGTGCTGCGCGACCCGGACGGCGCCCGGGGACATGCCGAGCATCTGGCCGGTCTCCTCGGCGGTCAGTCCGACCGCGACTCGCAGCACGAGCAGCTCGCGCTGGTTCTCCGGGAGGTTGGCGAGGAGCTTCTTGGCCCACTCGGCGTCGTCGCTGAGCAGGGCACGCTCCTCGGGGCCGAGCGAGTCGTCGGGCCGCTCGGGCATCTCGTCGGAGGGCACGGCCGTGGATCCGGGGTGCCGCATGGCGGCGCGCTGGAGGTCGGCGACCTTGTGTCCGGCGATGGCGAAGACGAAGGCCTCGAAGGGCCTGCCCGTGTCCTTGTAGCGCGGAAGCGCCATCAGGACGGCGACGCAGACCTCCTGGGCGAGGTCCTCGACGAAGTGCCGGGCGTCACCTGGCAGCCGGTTGAGGCGGGTGCGGCAGTACCGCAGGGCGAGCGGGTGGACGCGCGCGAGCAGATCGTGCGTGGCCTGCGCGTCGCCGTCGACCGCGCGGTGCACGAGCGCGCCGATCTCCCCCTGCCCGGCAGGCATGGGGGTACCCACGGTCTCGTCGTCGCGCATCGCTCCATGGTGCCCCGACGCCTCTCGGTTCGCGGCACCGTGTCCGTAGTTGTGCACCGAAGCGTTATGAGCAGGTGCGCCGGCACTCATCTCCCGCGCCCTCCCCTCCCGCTCGATCGACTCGTCCCCGAGGAACTCCACATCTCAAGGATGCGGCATCGCGCGGAGAAGTGACACAAGCCCACCCCGTCCAGCCCACGACGGACGCGGGCGAGGACGGGGAGACGGCAGGTGACCTGCGATTCAGCGGACCAGGCCCCAGCGGAATCCGAGGGCGACCGCGTGCGCCCGGTCGGAGGCACCGAGCTTCTTGAAGAGGCGCCGTGCGTGGGTCTTGACCGTGTCCTCCGAGAGGAAGAGCTCGCGCCCGATCTCCGCGTTGGACCGGCCGTGGCTCATGCCCTCGAGGACCTGGATCTCGCGCGCGGTGAGGGTGGGCGCGGCGCCCATCTCGGCCGAACGGAGGCGCCGGGGGGCGAGCCGCCAGGTCGGGTCGGCGAGCGCCTGCGTGACCGTGGCCCGCAGCTCGGCGCGCGAGGCGTCCTTGTGCAGGTAGCCGCGGGCACCCGCGGCGACGGCGAGCGCGACGCCGTCGAGGTCCTCGGCGACCGTGAGCATGATGATGCGGGCGCCCGGGTCCGCGGAGAGCAGCCGGCGGACGGTCTCCACGCCGCCCAGACCGGGCATGCGCACGTCCATCAGAATCAGGTCCGAGCGGTCCGCGCCCCAGCGGCGGAGGACTTCCTCGCCGTTGGCCGCGGTGGTCACGCGCTCGACGCCGGGCACGGTCGCGACCGCGCGGCGGAGCGCCTCTCGGGCAAGCGGGGAGTCGTCGCAGACGAGGACGGATGTCATGCGTGACCTCCGCGGCTCTCGCAGCTGTTGCGCGTCACCTTGAGCCTCCAGGGCTGTACGTATCGTCACCTGTGCGGTCGACACCCTCGGACACTTGCCCGAGCGCTTGTTCCTTCAACCGCCTCCGCACTCTCAACGACGGTCACTCGAAAGAGTTACGGGTCGGACGGCACCTTCGGCACTCTACGTGAGGGGTCGTGCGCGGAGGAGAGTGTCGCGGGTCGTTCGTCCCAACATCGAAAGCTATGCCCCATTTAGCGGGATTTCTTCCCTTTTCGCAGTGTCTGTGGCTAGATTCGCAATGAGTCATATTTACATCTACTTAGACAGTAGGTGTATCGCCTGGACCTGTCGGGGAGACGAGGAGCCCCGGCCCTCAGCCATCCACCCGCCCACTATCCGTTCGACACGGTTGCAAGGGGACAAGCGCAATGGCAGATTTCTCCCGCCTTCCCGGACCCAACGCCGATCTGTGGGACTGGCAACTCCTCGCGGCCTGCCGCGGGGTCGACAGCTCCCTGTTCTTCCACCCCGAGGGAGAGCGCGGCGCGGCACGGAGTGCGCGTGAGAACTCGGCGAAAGAGGTCTGCATGCGGTGCCCGGTGCGCGCGGAGTGCGCGGCACACGCACTCGCCGTGCGGGAGCCCTACGGCGTATGGGGCGGCCTCACCGAGGACGAACGCGAAGAACTCATGGGTCGCGCGCGCAACCGCCTGATCACGACGGCACCGGCGGCCCCGTCGGCCACGCCCATCGTGGAGCGCATGTGAAGGAACGTTTCCTCAACCCCCACGCGAACTGACACCGGCACACCCGGACCGACCCACGCGCACGCGTGCGTCATGTGCGGCGCTACGCGCGCGTGGCGGCGCGCATCAGCTCGTCGAGCGTGGCGGCGACGGCCGGGACCTGCGCGAGGTCCGGCAGCGTCAGGGCCACGATCTCCCGCTCCACGGCCGGCTCCACGGCCACGGTCCGCGCGCCCTTGGGCCGTACGGACTCGATGGCCAGCTCCGGCAGGACGGCCACGCCCAGACCGGCGCCGACCAGGCCCACCACCGCCGGGTAGTCGTCGGTGGCGAAGTCGATGCGCGGCGTGAAGCCCGCGTCCTCGCAGACGTCCACGAGCTGGCGGCGGCAGCGCGGGCAGCCCGCGATCCAGGACTCTTCGGCGAGTTCCGCGATGCCGACCGCCCCTGCCCCGGCGAGCCGGTGCCCTTCGGGCACCAGGCCGACCAGCCGGTCGGCGAGGAGGGGGCGGACCACCAGGTCGTCCCACTCGGCCTGCCCGGCCCCGTACCGGAACGCGAGGGCGATGTCGCAGTCGCCCTCGCGGAGCATCTCGATCGAGCGCGGCGGCTCGGCCTCCACGAGCGAGACCCGGGTGCCGGGGTGCGCGGCGCGCAGCGCGGCGAGCGCGGTGGGTACGAGCGTGGAGCTGCCGCTCGGGAAGGACACCAGGCGCACGCGGCCCGCCCGGAGTCCGGCGATGGCGGCGACCTCCTCCTCGGCGGCGGTGAGCCCGGCGAGGATGCCGGAGGCGTGGCGCACCAGGACCTCGCCGGCCTCGGTGAGGCGCATCTCGCGTCCGGTACGGATCAGCAGCGGCGTGCCGGCGGAGGCTTCGAGCGCCTTCATCTGCTGGCTGACGGCGGGCTGGGTGCAGCCGAGCTCGCGCGCGGCGGCCGAGAAGGAGCCCGTGGCGGCGACGGCGCGCAGGACGCGGAGGTGGCGGGCCTCGATCATGCGTCCAGCATAAGCGACTCTTGGGTGAAGCTGTCCGTTCTCGCCCGCGGCTTTGAGATCGCCGCCCGTACAGTGCCCGCATGACCTTGCTGAGCGTGAATGTGGGCCCCGCCAGGCCCGTGGAGTACACCGACGCCGCCTCGGGAATGACGGGCATCGACAAGCGTCCCGTGGAGAGCGCCGTACGGATCGAGGCGCCGGGGGCGCCCGGTGTCGGGGGGAGCGGCGTCGCCGGGGACGCGGTCTGCGACCTGCGCTTCCACGGTGGTGACGACCGGGCGGCGTACGCCTTCGCCCGGGAGGACATGGACCTGTGGGAGCGGGAGCTCGGCCGCGAACTGGCCAACGGCTCCTTCGGCGAGAACCTCACCACCCGGGGCCTCGACGTGAACGGGGCCCTGATCGGCGAGCGGTGGCGGATCGGCGAGGAGGTGGTCCTGGAGGTGACCGGCGGCCGCATCCCCTGCCGTACGTTCCAGGGCTTCATCGAGGAGAAGGGCTGGGTGAAGCGGTTCACGCAGTCGGAGGCCGGTCCGGGGGCGCTGCTGCGGGTGATCGTGCCGGGCGAGGTGCGGGCCGGCGACCCGATCACGGTGGTGCACCGGCCGGACCACGACATCACCGTGGCGCTCCTGCACCGCGCCGCGACCGTCGAACGCGCCCTGTTGCCCGGCACGTTGGCCGCGGCGGAGTGGATGGAGTCCGGACTCCTCGCGCTCGCCCGCCAGTACACGGAGAAGTACGCCAAGGCGTAGGCGGGGAACGGGGCACTAGGTTTCCCGTATGACGACTGCACTGATTACGGGCGCCACCGCGGGCATCGGCGCCGCCTTCGCACGGAGACTGGCGGCGGACGGCCATGACGTCGTGCTCGTGGCCAGGGACGTGAAGCGGCTCCGGGAGCAGGCGACCGAGCTGCACGACCGGCACGGCGTCGAGGCGGAGGTGCTCGCGGCGGACCTCTCCGAGGAGGACGGGATCGCCGCCGTCGAGGCCCGGCTCTCGGACCCGAGGCGGCCGGTGGACCTGCTGGTGAACAACGCCGGCTTCGGCAACAAGGGCCGCTTCCTCGACGTGTCCATGGCCGACGAGCTGAAGATGCTGACGGTGCACTGCGAGGCGGTGCTGCGGCTGACCTCGGCGGCCGCCGCCTCGATGAAGCGGCGGGGGCGGGGCGGCGTGGTGAACGTCGCCTCGGTGGCGGCCTTCGTGCCCCGGGGCACGTACGGGGCGTCCAAGGCGTGGGTCGTGCAGTTCACCCAGGGCGCGGCGCGGGACCTCGCGGGCAGCGGGGTGCGGCTGATGGCGCTCTGCCCCGGCTTCGTACGGACCGAGTTCCACGAGCGGGCCGGGATGGGCACGGAGAACATCCCGGGCTGGATGTGGCTCGACGCGGACAAGCTGGTGGCGGCGGCGCTCTCGGACCTGGCGCGGGGGAGGACCCTGTCGATCCCGGACCCCCGCTACAAGGCCCTGATGGGTGTGGTGAAGCTGGCGCCGCGCGCCCTGCTCGGCGGGGTCTCCTCGAAGGCCGGCCGCAAGTACGGGCCGCAGTAGCCCCGTCGGGGCTTCCGTTCGGACCGCTTCCTTCGTACGCCCTATGGCGCCGCGGTCGTCCCGCTCACCGCGCCGAGGTCCAGCCGGGCGGTGGGGCCGTTCCGCCAGGTCACGGTGAGGGTGTGGGGGCCGGTGACCCGGACGTGGCCGAGCTCAGACACGGGGGCCGGGCCGGGCTCGGCGGTGAGGGAGGCGAGGGCGACGAAGAGCGAGGCGGGGCCCCGCGTGGCGCCGTGCAGGGCGAGGGTGCGGCTGTCGGGGCCCTGAAGGGTTTCCCCGGTGGGGAGTTCCGTGGTCCCGGGCCCGTAGCCGTGGACCGGGTGGAGCTGGGCGTGCGGGCCGTCGGGGGTGACGGCCCAGCCGGTCTGCCGTACGGGGGTCCCCTCGGGGGCTCCGAGGACGAGGTGGGCGCGGAGCTCGGCGCGGCCGTGGACGAGGGTCGCGGAGAGGACCCGGACGCCGGGCTGCGGTCGGTGGAGGGAGGCGGCCCGGTCGGGGCCGGTGCCGGCCGGGACGGCGGGGCCCCGCGGGGTGGGCTCGCCGTCGACGAGCAGCGCGAAGTGGTTGTCGGCCGCCGCGCTCCCCGTACTGGGTCCCGTACGGGTGGAGTAGGCGTGGCGGGCGTAGCCGGGGTCGTCCGACCCGCCCGCCGTGCTGCCCACGTGGTTGCTGCCGTGGTTGTGGAGGCGTACGAGCCCGTCGGCGGCGGTGGTCTGGACGAGCAGCCCGGCGGGGGTGACGGGGATGACCGTGTCGGCGCGTTCGGCGGGCAGGGGTTCCTCGGAGTCGGTCCAGGCGGGGTGACCGGCGGGCAGGAGGAGGCCGAGGAAGCCCTTGGACGCCCAGTAGGGGGAGCCGGGTCCCGAGTACTCCTGGACGAGCGGCGGGTACGGGCCGTGCCAGCCGAGGCCGAGGAGCCCGCGCTCGTCGGTGGCGCCGCGGTCGAGGAAGTACCGCAGGCTGCCGGAGGCGAGGCGGCGGGTGGCGCCGGGGGTCAGCGGCGTGTGGCCGGTGAGGGTGCCGAGCCAGGGGGCGGCGGCCGCGGCGAAGCGGTAGATCAGGGAGCGCCCGTACGGGACGGGGGCGCCGTTCGCGTCGAAGAGGTGGACGTACGCGTCGAGGTGGGCGCGGAGCCGGGGACCGTACCGGGCGAGGAGGTCCTCGTCGCCGGCGAGGTGGGCGTGGAGGACGGGGTAGAAGTGCAGCGCCCAGGCGTTGTAGTGGTCGAAGGCGCGGTTGTCGCCGTCGCTGTACCAGCCGTCGCCGAGGTACCAGTCCTCGATCCGGGCGAGGGAGCGGTCGATCGTGGCGGCGGCGCGGTCGGTCTCGATCCCGGCGTCCTGGAGGAATCCGGCGACGGTGAGGCCGAAGAGCCACCAGTTGTTGTCGACGGGGGACGGTCCGAGGGCGGGGAGGAGCCAGTCGGCGACCTGTCGTCGGGTCCGCTCGTCGAGGCGGTCCCAGAGCCAGGGGCGGGTGAGGCGGAGCCCGAGGGCGATCGAGGCCGATTCGACGACCGCCTGGCGGGTGTCGGCCATCAGGGGCCAGGAGTCGGGGTCGTCGAGCCGTCCCGGTCGGGCGGTCCCGGCGGTGAGCCCTTCGGCGTACCGGTCGAGGTGGCCGCCCGGGTCCTCACCGTGGGCGCCCGCGACGCGCAGGGCGGCGAGGAGGAAGGTGCGGGCCCAGCCCTCCAGGCCGTCGGAGCGGGGGCCGGACCAGCTGGGGCGGGGGCCGGGGAGGTCGATGAGGCCGAGCCCCGGCGAGGCGAACGGGCGTACGGCGACGAGGAGACGGTCGGCCGCGTCCTCCCAGTGGGCACGGGTCCAGCCGGTGTACGGGCTGAGCTCACGGTTCTCGGGTGGCGTGGGCATGATGCTCCCTGGGGCTCCCTGCGAGGGCGTCTGCCTCGCCGGGAATCCTCAACAGACGCCGATCGAACGTCAAGAGGATCAGAGCGAATGATCGAAACTGGCATCGTTCGATCATTCCTGGGTTAGGGTCGGGAACCCACCACCACCGCGAGGGGGAACTGCGCCGTGCGCGAGAGTGCTGCCGAACGACACGACCGACTGCTGGCCCTGGTGCGCGAGCGCGGCACCGCCCGCGTCTCCGAACTGGCCGAACGCCTCGGGGTCTCCCCCGTCACCGCCCGCCGGGACGTCGAGTTCCTGGCCGGCCGGGGCCTGCTCGACCGGGTGCACGGCCAGGTCTCCTGGCCCCGGCGGCAGGGCGCGCCCGGCGGCGGGCGCTCCGGCGAGGGCCTGGTCCTCGGCCTGCTCGCCCCCTCGGCCACGTACTACTTCGCCGAGGTCATCCGGGGGGCGCACGAGGCGGCGGCCCGCGCCGGGGCGCGGCTCGTGCTGCGGATCTCCGACTACCGGCCGGAGGAGGACCGCGCCCGCACCGAGGGGCTGCTCGCGGCGGGCGCGGAGGGCGTCCTCGTCGCGCCCGGCTGGCGGGGGCCGGAGGACCGGCTCGCCTACGGGGACTGGCTGGCCGAACTGCCCGTACCGGCCGTCCTCCTGGAGCGCCGCGCCGAGCCCGGCAGCCCGCTCGACGGCCTGGACCGGGTCTCCTCCGACCACGCGCACGGCGTGCTGCTCGCCCTGCGCCATCTGCTCGCGCTCGGCCACGCGACGCCTCTGCTCGTGGCCCGCGGGGACTCGCCGACCGCGCTCGCGGTGCGCGCGGGCTACGCCGAGGCGCTGGGCACGCTGGGCCTGGAGCAGCCGCGCCCGGTCATCGACTCCGTCCCGGCGGAGGCCGATCCGGAGGGCTTCGAGCGGGCGGTACGGGCGCTGCACGAGGCCGTCGGCTCGGGCCTGGCGAGCGCGGCCCTGGTCCACAACGACGTGGACGCGATCGAGATCGTGCAGCGCCTGGCCGAGCTGGGCGTACGGGTGCCGCAGGACCTGGCCCTGATCGCGTACGACGACGAGGTCGCCGCCCTGGCGGACACCCCGCTGACGGCGGTCGCCCCGCCGAAGCGGCAGGTGGGGCGGCACGCCACGGAGCTCCTGGTGGAGCGGCTCACGGAGGCCCCCGACGAGGACACGGCGCGGCGGCATCTGAGTCTGCTGCCGTGGCTGCGGGTGCGGGACTCGTGCGGCGCACGCGCGAGCGGGGGGCCCGCCTCTTCGATCTGATCTTTTTTCGATCAATCAATCTTTCGCTCTTGACTTCGGTCATGAACGGTCACAGGATCACGGCCACAACCTCCAGCCGCCCCGCCCTCAGGAGCCGTGCCGTGACCCGTACTTGGAGCAGAACGTCCCGTGTCATAGCCGGCACCGCCACCGCCCTGGCCGTCCTCACGGCCTGCGGCGGCGGCGGTGACGACACCGCAAGCAAGCCCAAGGGGCCCGTGACCATCACCTTCTGGGGCTGGGCCAAGGGCTCCAAGGACGTCGTGGACGCCTTCAACGCCTCCCACACCGACATCCAGGTGAAGTTCGAGGAGATCCCCTCCGGCACCGCCGGCGGCTACGCCAAGATCTCCAACGCCGTGAAGGCGGGCAACGCCCCCGACCTGGTCTCCATCGAGTACTCCTCGCTCCCGGAGTTCGTGAGCTCAGGCGCCCTCCAGGACATCGGCGACCAGTTCACCGAGGCCGACCGCGCCAAGCTCCTCCCGCAGTCCGTCGAACTCACCACCCTCGGCGGGAAGTCCTGGGCCGTCCCCTTCGACGCCGCCCCGCAGGCCTTCTTCTACCGCAAGGACCTCTTCGCGAAGTACAAGGTGAAGGTCCCCGCCACCTGGGACGAGTTCAAGAAGGCCGCCGAGCAGGTCAGGAAGGCCGACGCCAAGGCCCGGATCGCCACCTTCTTCCCCGACGACCCGACCACCTTCGAGGCCATGGCCTGGCAGGCCGGCGCCCAGTGGTTCAAGGCCGAGAACGACACCTGGAAGGTGAACACCACCGACCCGGCCACCACCAGGGTCACCGCCTACTGGCAGGGCCTCCTCGACGCCGATCTCGTCCACAAGGACGCCTCCTTCAGCCCCGAGTGGGTCGGCTCCCTCAAGAACGGCACCACCGTCGGCTACCTCGGCGCCTCCTGGGGCGCGGGCGTCCTCAAGGGCAACGTGCCCGAGATGAGCGGCAAGTGGGCCGTCGCACCCATCCCCACCTGGGACGGCAAGCCCGCCAGCGGCATGCTCGGCGGCACCTCCTTCGCCGTCACCAAGGACAGCGGGCAGAAGGCCGCGGCCGTCACCTTCGCCGAGTGGATGTCCACCACCGAGGAAGGCGTGAAGGCCCGGATCGCCTCCGGCACCTCCTCCGCCTTCCCCGCCGCCGCTGCCCTGCGCCCGGTCGCCAAGAAGGCCTTCGACGCCGGCTACTACGGCGGCCAGGACATCTACGCCCTCTTCGAGGCGGCCGGCGCATCCATCAACCCGAACTGGGCCTGGGGCCCGACCACCGGCACCACCAACACCGCGATCAAGGACCAGTTCGGCAAGATCGCCCGGGGCGGCCCGGCCATCGCCGACGCCGTCAAGGCAGGCCACGACGCCACCGTCGCCGAACTCACCAAGCGCGGTCTGAAGGTCGAGGGCTGACCCGATGAAGGCCCGCACCCGCGCTGCCACACTCCTGCTGACGCCCTTCTTCGTCCTGTTCACCGCGGTGATGGTGGTGCCGATCGGATACGCGGTCTGGCTCAGCCTCTTCACCGAGAAGCAGTCCGGACTGGGCTTCGGCGGCACCGAGACCGTCTTCACCGGCCTCGACAACTACACCGCGGCGCTGGGTGACCGGGCCTTCCGCGAGGGCTTCGGCGTCCTGCTCGGGTACTGCCTGCTCTACATCCCGCTGCTGCTCACCGGGGCCCTCGGCCTCGCCCTCCTGCTCGACTCGGCGCTCGCCCGCGCCCGCCGCTTCTTCCAGCTCGCGCTCTTCCTGCCGCACGCCGTTCCCGGCATCATCGCCGCCCTGATCTGGGTCTACCTCTACACGCCCCAGCTCAGCCCGGTCGTGCAGGCCATGGAGGCCGGAGGCGTCGGCTTCGACTTCTTCTCCCCCGAGGGCACCCTGCCGTCCGTCGTCAACATCGCCCTGTGGGAGTGGCTCGGCTACAACATGGTCATCTTCTACGCCGCCCTCCAGGCCATCGACCGCTCCGTCCTCGAAGCGGCCACCGTCGACGGCGCGGGCGCCTGGCGCATCGCCTTCGCGATCAAGGTCCCGCTGGTCAAGGCCTCCCTCGCGATGGTCGGTCTCTTCACGGTCATCGGCTCCCTCCAGCTCTTCACCGAGCCGCTCATCCTCAACAAGGGCACCGGCTCCGCCGTCACCTCCACCTGGACGCCGAACATGTACGCCTACACCGCGGCCTTCGACCGCAACGACTACGGGCTCGCCGCCGCGGCCTCCGTCCTCCTCGCCCTGACGGCGGCGCTGCTCTCCTTCGCGGTGACGCGACTGACCGGCCGGAAGGGGAAGCGCGCGTGAGCAAGCCCCGTACCCCCACCGTCTGGCTCTCCAAGGCAGCCGTCAACGGCGCCCTCGTCCTCGCCGTCGTCTACATGCTGTTCCCGCTGGTCTGGCTGCTCACCGCCGCCACCAAGGACGCCGGGGGCCTCCTCGCCGGAAACGCCTTCTCCTTCGAGGGCTTCGACCTCGGCGGCAACCTCTCCCGGCTCGCCGAGTACAACGACGGCGTCTACTTCCACTGGTACGCCAACAGCCTCCTCTACGCGGGCCTCGGCGCCCTCGCCTGCTCCCTGATCAGCGTCGCCGCCGGGTACGCCTTCCACGTCTACGACTTCCGGGGCAAGGAGAAGCTCTTCGGCCTCGTCCTCCTGGGCGTGCTCGTCCCCACCACCGCGCTCGCCCTGCCGATGTACCTCCTCGCCAGCGAGGTCGGCATCGTCAACACCTACTGGGCGGTCCTGATCCCCGTCCTGGTCAACCCCTTCGGGGTCTACCTCTCCCGGGTGTTCTGCGCCGGCTACATCCCCGACGAGGCTCTCGAGGCCGCCCGTATCGACGGCGCCGGGGAGCTGCGCACCTTCTGGTCCATCGGCCTGCGCATGGTCATGCCCGGCTTCGTGACCGTCTTCCTCTTCCAGTTCACCGCCGTCTGGAACAACTTCTTCCTCCCCCTGGTGATGCTCTCGGACCAGAAGCTCTATCCGCTGAGCCTCGGCCTGTACGCGTGGAACAGCAACGCCCACGCCGAACCCGGCTACTACCCCCTCGTCGTCACCGGGTCCCTGCTCGCCGTCGTCCCCCTCGTCGTCGCCTTCGTCTCCCTCCAGCGCCACTGGAAGGCCGGTCTGACGGCCGGCAGCGTCAAATGAGGAGCACAGGTACAACGATGCACCCGACCACTGACAACCGCCCCTCCCTCCTGCTCGCGATGGGTCCCGGAGTCGGCGAACGCCTCCTCACGGACGCCCACCGCACCCGCCTCGGCGAACTCGCGCACACCGACCCCCGCCTGGTGGCCCACGACCTGACCGCCCCCGGCCCGCGGGTCGCCGCCGCCCTCGCCGAGGCCGAGATCCTCCTCACCTGCTGGGGAGCGACCCCGCTCACCGCCGAGGTCCTCGACCGCGCCCCCCGTCTGCGGGCGGTCGTCCACGCGGCCGGCTCCGTCAAGCACCACATCACCGACGCCTGCTGGGAGCGCGGCCTGCGCGTCACCTCGGCCGCCGCCGCCAACGCGCTGCCCGTCGCCGAGTACACCCTCGCCGCGATCCTCTTCGCCGGGAAGCGGGTCCTCCGCTCGGCCCAGCGGTACGCCGAACTGCGCACCGACCACGCCTGGCTCGGCGAGTCCGCCGACTGGGGCAACCACCGCCGCACGATCGGCATCGTCGGCGCCTCCCGCATCGGCCGCCGGGTCCTCGAACTCCTCCGCCCCTTCGACTTCGAGATCCTCCTGTACGACCCGTACGTCGAGGTCCCGCCACCGGGCGTGGAGCTGGTGTCCCTGGACGCACTCTGCGCCCGCAGCACGGTCGTCTCCGTGCACGCGCCCCAACTGCCTTCCACGTACCGCATGATCGGCGCCGCCCAGCTCGCCGCGATGCCCGACGGCGCCACCCTGATCAACACGGCCCGCGGCTCCCTCGTCGACGAGACCGCCCTCCTCCCCCACCTCGCCTCGGGCCGACTCCACGCGATCCTCGACGTGACGGACCCGGAACTCCCGGCGTCGGACTCGCCGTTGTGGACTCTCCCGAACGTCCTCCTCACCCCCCACGTCGCCGGCTCCCTCGGCAACGAACTCCACCGCATGGCGGACCAGGCGATCGGGGAGGTGGAGAGGTACGTCCTCGGCGAACCCTTCGCGGAGGAGGTCCGGGCGTCAGACCTCCGGCGCTCGGCGTAGCCGCCCGGCCTCGGCCAGGACGAGCGGGAGCCCCTCCGGGGCCACGGCGAGCACGGCCGGCACCGCGCCGCTCGCGACCCGGCCCCCGCCGATGACGACGACGCCCGACCCGTTGGTCACCGCGACCGGCGGTCGGCCTCCCCTGCCCGCTCCATGCACCCCACCTAGACTGGAGGGGTCCCCTCTTGGGTCGGGAGGCATCATGACCTTCGTACAGATCATCGACTGCAAGACCAGTCGCGTGGACGACCTGAACCGGCTCATGGATCAGTGGGTCGAGCAGACCAAGGGCAAGCGGACCGCGACGCACAGCATCGTCGGCAAGGACCGGTCCGACGCCTCGCACGTCGTGGAGATCGTCGAGTTCCCCTCGTACGACGTGGCCATGCAGAATTCGCAGCTCCCCGAGACCGACCGGATCTTCCGGGAGATGGTCGCCCTCTGTGACGAGATGCCGACCTTCACCGACCTCGACGTCGTCCGGGACGAGCAGATGTACAAGGCGGCCTCCCGCCGGTTCTTCGAGCTGATCTCGGCTCCCGGGGAGCTTCCGCCGCTCGACGAGGTGTTCGCCGAGGGCTACCACGACCACGATCCGAGCAACCCGAGCGACGCGTACGGCATGGACGCGGTGCGCCGGGAGGCGGAGATGTGGCGGGCGGCGTTCGACTTCACGTTCACCGTCGAGGACCAGATCGCCGACGGCGACCGGGTGTGCACCCGCTGGACCTGGAACGGCACCCATGTCGGCGACTTCATGGGGATCCAGCCCACCGGTATGGAGGTGAGCATGACCGGGATGGTCCTCCACCGCTTCCGGGAGGACGGCAAGGCCGTCGAGGGCTGGTGGCAGTACGACCTGCTCGGGCTCATGGGGCAGCTCGGCGCCGTGGAGATGTGAGGCAGCGCTGAGGCCCGGTGCCCCCGCGACGGGGGCACCGGGCCTCAGCTGTGCGCTACGGGCCTCAGTGGGAGTGGCCGTGACCGTGGCCGTGGCCGTGGTCCGCCGGCTCCTCTTCCTTCTTCTCCACCACGAGGGTCTCGGTGGTGAGGAGGAGGGAGGCGATCGAGGCGGCGTTCTCCAGGGCGGAGCGCGTCACCTTCACCGGGTCGATGACGCCGGCCTTGACCAGGTCGCCGTACTCGCCGGTCGCGGCGTTGAAGCCCTGGCCCTTGTCGAGCTCCGCCACCTTCGAGGTGATGACGTAGCCCTCGAGGCCGGCGTTCTCGGCGATCCAGCGCAGCGGCTCGACGGCGGCGCGGCGGACGACCGCGACACCCGTGGCCTCGTCGCCGGTCTTGCCGAGGTTGCCCTCCAGGACCTTGACGGCGTGGACGAGCGCGGAGCCACCACCGGAGACGATGCCCTCCTCGACCGCGGCGCGGGTCGCGGAGATGGCGTCCTCCAGACGGTGCTTCTTCTCCTTCAGCTCCACCTCGGTGGCGGCGCCGACCTTGATGACGCACACGCCGCCGGCGAGCTTCGCGAGGCGCTCCTGGAGCTTCTCGCGGTCCCAGTCGGAGTCCGTGGTCTCGATCTCGGCCTTGATCTGGCCGACGCGACCGGCGATGTCCTCGGCGTTGCCACCGCCGTCGACGATGGTGGTGGCGTCCTTGGTGATGGTCACGCGGCGGGCGGTGCCCAGCACGTCCAGACCGGCCTGGTCGAGCTTGAGGCCGACCTCCTCGGCGATGACGGTGGCACCGGTGAGGGTGGCCATGTCGCCGAGCATCGCCTTGCGGCGGTCGCCGAAGCCGGGGGCCTTGACGGCCACCGCGTTGAAGGTGCCGCGGATCTTGTTGACGACGAGGGTGGAGAGGGCCTCGCCCTCGACGTCCTCGGCGATGATCAGGAGGGGCTTGCTGGCGCCGGCCTGGATGACCTTCTCCAGGATGGGCAGCAGGTCCTGGATCGAGGAGATCTTGCCCTGGTTGATCAGGATGTACGGGTCGTCGAGGACGGCCTCCATGCGCTCCTGGTCGGTCACCATGTACGGGGACAGGTAGCCCTTGTCGAAGGCCATGCCCTCGGTGAAGTCGAGCTCCAGGCCGAAGGTGTTGGACTCCTCGACGGTGATGACACCGTCCTTGCCGACCTTGTCCATCGCCTCGGCGATGAGCTCGCCGACCTGCTGGTCCTGCGCGGAGAGCGCGGCGACGGCGGCGATGTCCGACTTGTCGTCGATCGGGCGCGCGGTGGCGAGGAGCTCCTCGGAGACGGCCTTGACGGCGGCGTCGATGCCCTTCTTCAGGGCGGCCGGGGAGGCGCCGGCGGCGACGTTGCGCAGACCCTCGCGGACCAGGGCCTGGGCGAGCACGGTGGCGGTGGTGGTGCCGTCACCCGCGATGTCGTTGGTCTTGGTCGCCACCTCCTTCACGAGCTGGGCGCCGAGGTTCTCGTACGGGTCGTCGATCTCGACCTCGCGGGCGATCGTGACACCGTCGTTGGTGATGGTGGGGGCGCCGAACTTCTTGTCGATGACGACGTTGCGGCCCTTGGGGCCGATCGTCACCTTCACCGTGTCGGCAAGCTTGTTGACGCCGCGCTCAAGGGCGCGACGGGCGTCCTCGTCGAACTTCAGGATCTTCGCCATGGGAGCGGTTCAGCCCTCTCGGAATCGGGTGGAACGAACCGCGCCCCGGGGCGCCTGGAAGGGGCCTCGGGGCGCAGCTCAAAGCATCTGCTTCAGGTACTTCGGTACTTCGGTGAATTACTTCTCGACGATCGCGAGCACGTCGCGAGCCGAGAGGACGAGGTACTCCTCGCCGCTGTACTTCACCTCGGTGCCGCCGTACTTGCTGTAGAGCACGATGTCGCCGGTCTTGACGTCGAGCGGCAGACGCTCGCCGTTCTCGAAGCGGCCCGGGCCCACGGCCAGGACGACGCCCTCCTGGGGCTTCTCCTTGGCGGTGTCCGGGATGACCAGGCCAGAGGCGGTGGTCTGCTCGGCGTCGAGCGGCTGGACCACAATGCGGTCCTCGAGCGGCTTGATGGCAACCTTGGAGCTGGTGGTCGTCACGATCCGACCTCCCCCTTCGGAGATCTCACGGGGTTAACTGTCTGAGGTGGCGACCAGGTGGATCCGTCGTCGCGGGTGCCGGACCTGCCCGTCGCTGTGTTGGCACTCTCCGGTGGGGAGTGCCAGAGCCGAGACTATGACCGCGGTTAGCACTCGGTCAAGCGGAGTGCCAATTCATCGCTCCGTGGCGTGAGGATGCGCGCGACCGTACGGGGTGTTCCGGCCCTTCCGCAGGGCTTCGGGTCCACCACCGCCCGTACGTGCTGGACCGGCGAGGGCCGGGGGGTCACCCGTTCCGCCGCCTTGCGGCCGAGCCGCTCGATGGGGTCGACCGAGGAGGCGCAGGCCGGGAGGGAGAGCAGCGCTCCGGTCACGGCCACGGCGGCCACCCACCGCCGCTCCCGCGCTCTCACACGTAGTCCTCGAGCTTCGCGACCGCGTACCCCTTGGCCGTGATCACGTTCATCACCCGGCGGATCATGTCGGGCATGGTGCCCTTCCAGTCCTCCTTGCCGCGGAAGTGGGTGAGCACGATGTCGCCGGGGTGCAGGTCCCGGTCCCACTCGCGCCACTCCATGTGGTCCGGGAAGGCCTCGGCGGCCCAGAGCGGGACCGCCTTGACGCCACAGCTCTTCGCGGCGCGCAGGGTGTCCTCGTTGTAGTTGCCGTAGGGCGGGCGGAAGAGCGGGGGCCGCTTGCCGAACCGCTTCTGGATGACGTCCTGCATGCCGCAGATCTCGTGCTTCTGCTCGCTGTACGACAGTCCGGGCAGGTAGCGGTGGTGGAGGGTGTGGTTGTGCAGGGAGACGCCGGACTCCTGGGACTTCTGCATCCTCGCGAAGTAGCCGTAGTCGTCCTTGACGACGTAGTCGCTGAGGAAGGCGCTGTACGGGATCCGGAGCTCGTTCATCATCTTCAGCAGCCGGGGGTCCTTCTCCGCGCCGTCGTCGATCGTCAGGAAGACGACCTTCTGCTTGGTCGGCACGGTGGTGAAGACGGGCGGGAGGCCCTCGCCGTCCGTCTCGAAGCCCTTGCGGGTGGTGATCCTCGGCTTCACGGCGGGCGGGGCGGGGGCGTCGAGCGGCACCTTCGCGAGGCCCCACTTCCTGGCGGCGAGCACGCGGGCGGCCCGCTGCGCCCGGACCTTCTCGACGTACGCGCTGAGGGCGCCGGCCGCACCCTGGGCCTGCTGTCCGGCGGCGGGGGCGGGTGCGGGGCGCTCGGGCGCCTCGCCGCCGGAGCAGGCCGTGGCGGCGGAGAGGAGGGCGGCCACGGCGAGCGCCGCCCCGAATGTCCGGCGGGGGCGGGGCGCGCCTTTTGCCATCATCTGATCCTTTTGTCGTACGAGCTGCATGGCGCCGCATCCTGTCAGCGCGAGAGCCCCTCGCGGGTCGCGACACCGCCGTACCGCGTCACCGTCCCCCGGCCGGCCCACAGCGCTCCAGGGCCCAGAATGGGACGGGTGACCGACCTCGCCTCCTTCGCCGCCCTGCTCGCTCCCGAGGGGCAGACGCTCCTCACCGCCCTGCGCGACTACGACCCCGCCCAGGAGCTCGCGGTCGCCTCCCGGCTGCGCCGCGACCACCCCGCCGAGCTGGTCACCGCGGCCCTCGGCCAGGCGCGGCTGCGGCAGCGGGCGGTGGCGAAGTTCGGCGCCGAGGACGCGTACCGGATGTACTTCACGCCGCACGGCGTCGAGCAGTCGACCCGCGCCTCCGTCGGTACGTACCGGGCGGCACGGCTCAAGGCGCTCGGCGTCGGCAGCGTCGCGGACCTCTGCTCCGGGATCGGCGGCGACGCGATCGCCCTCGCCCGCGCCGGGATCTCCGTCCTCGCCGTCGACCGCGACCCGCTGACCGCCGAGGCGGTCCGGGCCAACGCCGAGGCGCTGGGCCTCGCCGACCTCATCGAGGTCCGGTGCGCGGACGTGGCGGAGATCGACACGAGCCCGTACGACGCGGTCTTCGTCGACCCGGCGCGGCGTGGCGGCCGGGGCAGGATCTTCGACCCCGAGGCGTACTCCCCGCCCCTCTCCTGGGCGATCGCCGCGGCCCGCCGGGCGCCGCACGCCGCCCTGAAGGTGGCCCCGGGCATCCCGCACGAGGCGGTGCCCGAGGAGGCCGAGGCGGAGTGGATCTCGGACGGCGGGGACGTGAAGGAGGCCGTGCTCTGGTTCGGCACGGAACCGGGCGCCCGCCGGGCCACGCTCCTGCCCTCCGGGACCACCCTGACGGGCCGGGGGCTGCCCGACCCGGCGGTCCGCCCGGTCGGCCGCTATCTGTACGAACCGGACGGCGCCGTCATCCGCGCGCATCTCGTCGCCGAGGTGGCCGAGGAGCTGGACGGCGGCCTGATCGACGAGACCATCGCGTACGTGACGGCGGACACGCTCGTCCCCACCCCGTACGCCGCGGCCTACGAGATCACCGACGAACTCCCCTTCAACCTGAAGAAGTTGAAGGCCCTGCTGCGGGAGCGCGAGGTCGGCACCCTCACGGTCAAGAAGCGCGGCTCGGCGGTCGAACCCGAGGAGATCCGCCGCAAGGTGAAGCCGAAGGGCCCCAACGCGGCGACGGTGCTGCTCACTCGGGTCGCGGGAGCCCCGACGATGCTGATCGGCCGGCCGGCGCCGCGCCCGTGACCCGGACCGCCAGACGGTAGTGGGAGAAGGCCTTGGTCAGACCGATCAGGCCGTTGATCCACAGGATCAACGCGACACCCATGCCGTACGCGACGAGGCCGTAGCCCCCGTTCTCCCGGGTCGTGCCCGCGGGGACGGCGAAGCCCGCCCACAGACCGGAGCCGCACATCACGGCGGACAGCAGCATCCAGCAGGCGCTCAGGACCGGTGCGCGCAGCCGGGCGTCCGTGGGCCCGTGCCGGTCGAGGACCGCCCACCGCACGAGCCGCTCGCGCGCGATCCGGTCCTGCCGCAGGGAGCGCGCGGTCAGCCACACCGCCGGGACGAGCACACCGACGCCGAGCACGGCCACGAGCAGCCCCAAGAACATCGTGATCGGGTCGACGAGCGCGCTGTCGAGCGAGGTGAGCAGCACCCCGACCAGTCCCCAGCCGAGCTGCAGCATCAGGAACCAGGTCAGGAACAGCGCGAGCCGCCCGCCGCCAAGCAGCCGCCGGCCCAGCTCGTCGAGCGCCAGCGCCCGGTCGGCGAGCAGCGCGTCCCGGTCGGGCCAGTTCCGGATCTCGGCGGGCGGGGGCGACGGAGGCAGCGGCGTACGCGGGGACATGCGAGAACCCTAAGTCCCCTCCTCCGGCCCGAGTTCGCCGGCCCGTTCCCGCAGCAGCGCCCGTTCGCGCTCGTTGCGCGTGAGCTCCGCCGCGCGCTCGAACTCCGTCCGGGCCTCCGAGGGACGGCCGAGGCGGGTGAGGAGGTCGCCCCGGACGCTCGGCAGCAAGTGGTACCGGGCCAGGGCCGGTTCGGCGGCCAGGGCGTCGACGATGCGGAGGGCGGCCGCGGGGCCCTCGGTCATCGACACGGCGACCGCGCGGTTCAGTTGCACCACCGGGGACGGGGTCAGGGTGCCGAGCCGTCCGTACAGCGCGGCGATGGTCGCCCAGTCCGTGGCCTCGTACGAACCGGCCCGTGCGTGGCAGGCGGCGATCGCGGCCTGGAGGGCGTACGGCCCGTAGGAGCGCCCGTCCCCCGCCCGCTCCAGGGCGGCGAAGCCGCGCCGGACGAGCAGCCGGTTCCAGCGGCTCCTGTTCTGGTCGGTGAGGAGCACCGGCCGCCCGTCGGGGCCGGTGCGGGCCGCCGTCCGGGACGCCTGGAGTTCGAGCAGGGCGGCGAGGCCGTGCACCTCGCTCTCCCCCGGCATCAGGGCGGCCAGGCCCCGGGCCAGGCGCAGCGCGTCCTCGCACAGCCCGGGGCGCAGCAGGTCGTCGCCGGCCGTGGCCGCGTACCCCTCGTTGAAGATCAGGTAGACGACCTCCAGGACGGAGCCGAGCCGCGCGGCCCGTTCCTCCCCGTACGGCACCTCAAACTCCACGCCCGCCTTCGCGAGCGTCCGCTTGGCCCGGGTGATCCGCGCCGCGACCGTCGCCTCCGCCACGAGGAAGGCGCGGGCGATCTCGTCCGTCCGCAGGCCGCCGACGAGCCGCAGGGTCAGCGCCGCGCGGGCGTCGGCGGAGAGCACCGGGTGGCAGGTGGTGAAGACGAGCCGGAGCACGTCGTCGTCGATGTCGCCCGGACCGGACGGCTCGGGGTCGTACGACTCCTCCGAGAGCGTCCGGCCCACCTCGGCGAGCTTGCGCGCGTACGTCTCGCGCCGCCGGACGAGGTCGACGGCGCGGTGCTTGGCGGCGGCCGTCAGCCAGGCGGCCGGACGGTCCGGGACCCCCGAGCGCGGCCACTGCTCCAGGGCGGAGACGAGCGCGTCCTGGGCGATCTCCTCGGCGATGCCGACGTCCCGGACGATCCGCGCGACGGTGGCGACGATCCGCGCCGACTCCATCCGGAAGACCGTCTCGAGCGTGCTCTCCACCGTGGCTGTCACGGTTCACATGACAGCACAGCGCGGGTCAGCCCTCCGGCATCTCCTCGACCTCGCGGACCTCCAGGCCGACCTTCCAGTGCGGCGGGTGGACGGCCAGGAACCGCTTCCCCCACTCGACGGCCTCGGCCATGTCCTTGCACTGGAGCATCGCGTAACCGCCGACGACCTCCTTGGTCTCGGTGAACGGGCCGTCGGTGAACGACAGCTCACCGTCCGACCAGGTGATCCGGGTGGCCTCGGCGGTCGGCCGGAGCCCTGCCGTGTCCACCATGGCGCCGGCCTTGGTGATCTCCTCGAAGAGCGCGCCCATCCGCTGCTCGAAGCCGGGGTCGGCGCTCTCCATGTCGATGGTGTTCTCCTCGATGCGGACGAGGGACAGGAAGCGGGGCATGACGACTCCTCGGTGTGGGGTGGGCGGGGCCGTTCCCCGCCGTCCACACATACGTCGAACGGGATCCGTCCGCATCGACACGGCACCCGGACATCTTTCTCAGACGTAGTCCTCCAGGCGTGCCACGGTGAAGCCCTGCTCCTGGATCTTCCGCAGCAGCGTCGCCGTCATCTCGGTCATCGTGCGGCCCTTGAGCTCGGACGGGCCCCGGAAGTGGGCCAGGATGATGTCGCCGGGGTGCAGTTTCCGGTCGCCGCGCTGGTACTGCATGTTCTTGATCTGCATGGACTCGCGCCACAGCACGATCGCGTCGATCCCGCACTCCCCCGCCGCCGTGCGCGTGGCCTCGTTCCAGTTGCCGTACGGCGGGCGGAAGAGGCGCGGAGTGGTGCCGTACCGCTGCTTCAGCTTCGTCTGCTGCCCGCAGATCTCCCGGCGCTGGGCCTCGGGACCGAGGGTGCGCAGGTCGGGGTGGGTGAGGGTGTGGTTGGCGAGGCCGTGGCCCTGGGCGATCAGCGGCGCGAAGTACGGGTAGTCGGCGCGGATGGCCGCGTCCGTGAGGAACATCGTGAAGGGGACCTTGAGGTCCTTCGTCATCCGGACGAAGTCGGGGTCCTTCTCGGCACCGTCGTCGATCGTGATGAAGACGATCTTCTCGCGGGTGGGGATCTCGCTGATGACGGGTACCGGCCCGCCGGCCGCGCGGACCACCGGCTTGACGGCGGGCGGGGCGGGCGGGGCGGCGAAGGGCTTCAGGCCCCATGTCCGGTACGCGGCGGCAGCGGGCGCCCGGGGAGCCCCGGGGGCCTTGCGCCCGGCCTCCCCGGTTGAGGGGGACACCGTCGGGGTGGGAGCGGCGGCGGCGGGCTCGTCCACCGTGCAGCCGGTCACCAGGAGGGCGACGGCGGTCAGGGCCGCCCACAGCGCGATCGTCTTCTTCACGCGCTGTGGGATGCCCCCAGCGATCGAAAGGTTGCTCGACTTTCGGTCGCGTATCGCCTATTCGATCGATTCGAAGCGCCAGCGGTGGACCGGACGGGTGATCAGCTCCGCGTCCGGCTCCGGCAGTTCGGGCAGATCGGCGTCGAAGGTCTCCGCCTCCCACCAGGTGAGGACGAGGACCCGGTCCTGCGGGGCCCGGAAGAGCTCCCGCCGGACCGGCTCGCGGGCGAGGACCTGCGCCCGCGCCCACTCCAGGAGCTCGGCACCCCGGCCCTGGGCGGCCCGCGCCTCCCACATCAGGGTGACCCTCACGAGTACAGGTTCTCCTTGCTGACCTCGTGCACATGGTCGTGGTCGTGCGCCGCACCGGGCACGTGCGGGTCCGTCACCGGCAGGGACGAGTCCGCCGACAGTTCCAGGTCGGAGGCCGGCCGGTTGCGGGCGACCATCTCGGAGCCGAGGGCGGCGACCATCGCGCCGTTGTCCGTGCACAGCCCCGGCCGGGGCACCCGCAGCCGGATGCCGGCGCGCTCGCAGCGCTCCTCGGCGAGGGCCCGCAGCCGCGAGTTGGCGGCGACGCCGCCGCCGATCATCAGGTGGTCGACGCCCTCGTCCTTGCAGGCCCGGACGGCCTTGCGGGTGAGCACGTCGACGACCGCCTCCTGGAAGGACGCGGCGACGTCCCGTACGGGCACGTCCTCGCCGGCCGCCCGCTTGGCCTCGATCCAGCGGGCCACGGCGGTCTTGAGGCCGGAGAAGGAGAAGTCGTACGCGGGATCCCGGGAGCCGCTGAGGCCGCGCGGGAAGGCGATCGCCGCCGGGTCGCCCTCCTTGGCGAGCCGGTCGATGACCGGTCCGCCGGGGAAGCCGAGGTCGAGGACGCGGGCGATCTTGTCGAAGGCCTCGCCGGCCGCGTCGTCGATGGTCGCGCCCATGGGGCGGACGTCGGAGGTGATGTCGGAGGAGAGCAGCAGCGAGGAGTGCCCGCCGGAGACCAGCAGGGCCATCGTCGGCTCGGGCAGCTTGCCGTGCTCCAGCTGGTCGACGCAGATGTGCGAGGCGAGGTGGTTGACGCCGTAGAGCGGCTTGCCGAGCGCGTAGGCGTACGCCTTGGCGGCGGAGACGCCGACGAGCAGTGCGCCCGCGAGGCCGGGCCCGGCGGTGACGGCGATGCCGTCGAGGTCCTTCGCGGAGATCCCGGCCGTCTTCAGGGCGCGCTCGATCGTCGGGACCATGGCCTCCAGGTGGGCGCGGGAGGCGATCTCGGGCACGACGCCGCCGAAGCGGGCGTGGGTGTCGACGCTGGAGGCGACGGCGTCGGCGAGCAGGGTGGTCCCGTGGACGATGCCGACGCCGGTCTCGTCGCAGGAGGTCTCGATGCCGAGTACGAGCGGTTCGTCAGCAGCCATCTGAATCAGTCTCTGTTCCTTGAACGATGTGTCGCATCACGAGCGCGTCCACGTTGCCGGGCTGGTAGTAGCCGCGGCGGAAGCCGATGGGCTCGAAGCCGAAGCGTGCGTAGAGCTTCTGGGCCCGGGTGTTGTCCACGCGCACCTCGAGGAGGACCTCCTCGCACTCGAAGGCGGTCGCGGCCTGGAGGAGGTCGGTGAGGAGCCGGGCGCCGAGGCCCGTGCCCCACTGGTCACGGGCGACGGCGATGGTCTGGACGTCGCCGAGGCCGCCGGCGGCGGCGAGACCCGCGTATCCGACGAGGCGGCCGGAGCCGTCCTCGGCCACCACGTAGTGCCGGGTCGCACCCGGCCCCCGCGCGTGCGCGAGCTCCGACCAGAACATCCCCGCCGACCAGGCGTCCTCGGGGAAGAGCCCGGCTTCGAGCGCGAGCACCGGCTCCAGATCCCACCAGCGCATCTCACGGAGCACGGTCGTCACGGTCGTCACTTGGGGGTGACCACCTTGTAGTTCTTCGGCACCTGCGCGTCGGGCCGACGCAGGTACATCGGCAGCGGGTCGAGGAAGCGGTCCTCACCCGCGGCCAGCCGCTCGGCGGCGAGCCCGGCGAGCGCGGCGGCCGACTGGTGCTCGGGGTCGCGGGCGTCCGGGAAGGCCTCGGGGTAGAGGCGGGCGCCCGCGCCGACGACGGGGAGCCCGGCGAGCGCCCCCGCGATGTCGGCGGGCCGGTCGACGGCCGCGTCGCCCACGCGGGTGCGGGAGTCCTCGTACCGCGCCCAGTAGACCTCCTTGCGGCGCGCGTCCGTCGCGACGGCGAAGGGCTCGTCGATCCCGGAGGCGTACGCGAGGCCGTCGAGGGTGCACAGGCCGTGCACCGGCACGCCGAGCGCGGACGAGAAGGCCGCGGCGGTGACGAGGCCGACCCGGAGCCCGGTGTACGGGCCGGGGCCGACGCCGACGACGATCCCGGTGACCGCGTCGAGTTTCAGCCCGGCCTCCTTCAGGACCCGGTCGACGGCGGGCAGCAGCAGCTCCCCGTGGCGGCGGGCGTCGACCTGACTCGACGAGGCGACGACGGCCTCGCCGTCGTGGAGGGCGACGGTGACGGCGGGGGTGGCGGTATCCATGGCGAGCAACAGCACGCGAACAGCCTACGGCTCCCGGGCACGCTGCCCCGAACCTCGGGGCGGCGGCTGCTACCGTCACCCTTCGATACGTTCGTACGAGAGGTGGGCACGGTGGCAAGGAGCAGCTCGGGATTCGTGGCCGGGCTCACGGCCGCGGCGGTCGCCGCGGTCTGTTTCCTCGCCTACCAGGCCTCGGCGAACGCCCCGGCCGATCTGTCGGTGAAGCCGCGGACGCCGGGCACGGCCGCCCCGTCGGTCTCGCCGAGCGGCGGCCCGAAGCAGCCCTCCGGGAATCCCCTCGCCGTCCCCGCGGACTCGGGCACCGGAGAGCGCGTCGTGTACTCGCTCACCGACCGCCGGGTGTGGATCGTGGACGGGAAGGACAAGGCGACCCGGACGTTCACGGTCTGGCCGAGCACGGTCGACCCGGTGCCCGGGGCGTACCGGGTGACCTCGCGTTCGGGCTCCGTGCGCGGTTCGGACGGGGTGCAGATCGAGCACGTCGTGCGGTTCGCGACGGCGCAGGACGTGGCGATCGGCTTCAGCGCGGCGGTGGACGGCTCGACGCCGTCCCCGGACCCGGCGCGGAAGACCGGCGGCATCCGGATGAAGCGGGCCGACGGGGACGCCCTGTGGTCGTTCGCGGTGATCGGCGCGAAGGTCGTCGTCGTCGCCTAGGACGTCCGGGGCTAGGCCGCTTCGTCCCGTACGGGTTCCTCGTCCTCGGGTTCGGCCGGCGGCGGTGTCGAGAGGGTCCGGGCGGCCGCGCAGGACGCGAGCAGCTCACTCATCGGGACGTGGTCCCGGCCGGGTTCCGCGCGTTCGGGCGTCGCCATGCATGCCTCCCGTAGGTTAGGTACACCTAACCAGCTCGTGCCTCCATGTGACCACGGCTCGTACGACCCACGCAACACCTTCCCGACACGTTGTCGGAACCTACGGGCGGTCAGAACAGCTCGAGATCCTCCTCGGCCCAGCGCGCGCCGATCCCGCGCAGCACGACCGTGCGCCGGTCGTCGTCGGTGTCCCCGGTGACCCGGTGGATGAGGAGGTGCAGCCGGTCGTCGGTCAGCTCCTCGACCTTGCCGTCGCCCCACTCGACGACCACCACGGACTCGGGCAGCGAGACGTCCAGGTCGAGGTCCTCCATCTCGTCGAGCCCGCCGCCGAGGCGGTACGCGTCGACGTGGACCAGGGCCGGGCCGCCGACCAGGGAGGGATGGACGCGGGCGATGACGAAGGTCGGGGAGGTGACGGCGCCCCGCACCCCGAGGCCCTCACCGAGGCCGCGGGTGAGGGTGGTCTTCCCGGCGCCGAGCTCGCCGGTGAGCATGACGAGATCGCCGGGACGGAGGACCTTCGCGAGCCGGCGGCCGAGCTCCTGCATCTGCTGCGGGGAATCGACGGAGAGGGTGGCGCCGGAGACGGGCTGGTGCGGGTGCGCTGCTTCCATACCCGCAAATCTAGCTCGTACGGAAGGGCTCCCCGGCCGGGACGGCACCGGCCCGCACCAGCAGGTCGGCCAGCCGGTCGGTGACCGCCTCGGGGTGCTCCAGCATCACCAGATGACCCGCGTCCGGGACGATGACCAGCTCCGCGTCGGGCAGGAGGCTTGCAATGGCCTCGGTGTGCGAGCTGGGCGTGACCAGGTCGTTGTCCCCGGCGAGCGCCAGCACCGGCAGCTCGCTGAAGGCGGCGAGGGCGGCGGCCTTGTCGTGCTCGGCGAAGGCCGGGTAGAAGGCGGCGACCACGTCGATCGGGGTCGACTCGATCATCCGCTCCGCGAAGCGGGCGACCGCCGGGTCCACGTCCTTCGAGGCGAACGAGTACTTCTTGATCAGCCCGGCGAAGAGGTCGGCGGTCGCCCGCCGCCCGCGCTCGACCAGCTCCGCCTGGGAGCCGAGCGCCCGCAGGACGCCCGGCAGGACCCGCCGGACGGCGTTGACGCCGGCGGGCGGAAGCCCGTACGACACCTCTCCCAGCTTCCCCGCCGAGGTGCCGACGAGGGCGATGCCGACGACCCGGTCGCGGATCAGCTCCGGGTACTGCTCGGCCAGCGCCATCACCGTCATGCCGCCCATGGAGTGTCCGACGAGGACGAGCGGGCCCTCGGGCGCGGCGACGTCGAGGACGGCCTTGAGGTCGCGCCCGAGCCGGTCGATGGAGACGGGCGCTCTCTCGGGCCCGTCCTGGGGGCCGCTGTGGCCGGAGCGGCCGTGGCTGCGCTGGTCCCAGTGGACGGTACGGACGAGCCCGCGCAGGGCGGCCCGCTGGAAGTGCCAGGAGTCCTGGTTGAGGCAGTAGCCGTGGCTGAAGACGACGGTGACGGGAGCGGGTTCCTTCCGCCCGAAGAGCCGCCGGCGGCGACCGGCGGAGGCGGGGTCCGACTCGGCCTCGCCCACCTCGTCGACCTCGTAGTAGAGGACGGTCCCGTCGTCGGCGAGGGCCCGGCCGGGGGTGCCGCGCAGACCGCCGTACGGCCCGGTGGCGTCCAGGGCGAGCCGTGCCTTCTGCCGTACGGAACGGCCGACGGTGAGCCGCTCGACGGCGACACCCGCGGCCGCTCCGGCGGCGAGGACGCCTATCGCGGCGCCTGCGAACCCGGCACGCCGCCAGCTGCTGCCACTCGACTCCGCCATCGCGGGTTACTCCCCCAGGTAGACCCGCGGGACGCGCGCCCCGATCCGGGTGACGATCTCGTACGCGATGGTGTCGGCGGCCACCGCCCAGTCCTCGGCCGTCGGCTCACCCCGGTCGCCGGGGCCGAAGAGCACGGCCTCGGTGCCGGGCTCGGGGGTGTCCCCGCCGAGGTCGACCACGAACTGGTCCATGGCGACGCGCCCGGCGACCGTGCGGACGCGGTCGCCGACGAGGACAGGACCGCGCCCGGAGGCGTGCCGGGGAACGCCGTCCGCGTACCCCAGCGGGACGAGGCCCAGGGTGGTCTCGCCCTCGGTGACGTAGTGGTGGCCGTAGCTCACCCCGTGCCCGGCGGGCACGTGCTTGACGAGCGCGACGCTCGCCTTGAGCGACATGACGGGCCGCAGGCCGAGTTCGGCGGAGGTGCCGAGTTCGGGACTCGGCGACACGCCGTACATCGCGATGCCGGGCCGGACCAGGTCGAAGTGGGCCTCGGGCAGGGTGAGGGTGGCCGGCGAGTTGGCGATGTGCCGGACCTCGGGCCGGACACCCGCCTGCTCGGCGTGGTCCAGCATCGAACGGAAGACGGCGAGCTGGGCCGCGATGGAGGGGTGGTGCGGCTCGTCGGCGCAGGCGAGGTGCGACCAGAGGCCGGTGACCTTGACGAACCCGTCGGCCTCCGCCTTCAGGGCGGCCCCGACCAGCTCGGGCCAGTCGGCGGGCTGGCAGCCGTTGCGCCCGAGCCCGGTGTCGGCCTTGAGCTGGATCCTGGCGGTCCGCCCGACCGCCCGCGCGGCCCGGACGACCTCGTCCAGGGCCCACATCCCGCTCACGGACATGTCGAGACCGGCCTCGATGCCCTGGTCCCAGGGGTCTCCGGGGGTCCACAGCCAGCACAGGACGGGCACGTCCGTGATCCCGGCGGCGCGCAGGGCGAGCGCCTCGTGCGGGGTGGCCGTGCCGAGCCAGTCCGCGCCCGCGTCCAGCGCGGCGCGGGCACAGCGCAGGGCGCCGTGTCCGTACGCGTCGGCCTTGACCACGGCCATGATCCGGACGTGGGGGGCGACACGGGCGCGCAGCGTGCGGACGTTCGCACGCAGCGCGCCGAGGTCGATCTCGGCGCGGGCCCTCGGGGGCGGAGGTGTCTCAGTCATCGCGCCCAGTCTCTCAGGTGTCAGCTGCCGGGCCGCTTCCCCCAGATGTAGACCCGGTCACCCTTACGGAGGACGTCCCAGAGTTTCCGGGCGTTGCCGTGGCCGAGATTGACGCAGCCACGGCTGCCGGTGGGGGTGGCGAGCTGCCCGTAGACGGCGTGGAAGGCCTGGCCACCGCTGAAGAACTGGGCGTACGGCATGGGGGTGTCGTAGATGGACGACCAGTGGTCCTTGTGCCGCCAGTAGACGGTGTGCCAGCCGGTGCGGGTGGCGTATCCAGGGCGCCCGCTACGGATGTTGACCACGGGGTACGTCACCTTCGTCCCCTTCCGCACCCACATGAGCTGACGGTCGAGGTCGACGCAGGCGACGGCGTACGTCTTCACGGGGCAGCGCCGGCCCGGGTCGAGGTTCTTCCGGGCGGCGAGCAGCTCGGCACGGGCCCAGGTGACGGGCCCGGCGTACCCGACGGCCGGCTTGATCTTCTCCTTCACCTGGAAGGCGCGGATCGCCCGGCAGTCGGCGACGGACTGCTTCCCGTCGACCCGCAGTCCGAGCAGCCGCTCGACCTGCCGCTGATGGGTCCCCGTCCGGGCGGTGCAGGCGGTTCCGGTTCCGACGGCGCTGCGGGGCAGGTACTCGACCAGCTCGTCGACCTCCTTCCCCGGCTCGGGGACGGGCACGTCCTCCTCCGTCCGCAAGGGCGGCAGCACCTGGTCGGGCGTGTCCATCGGGTACTCGGCCCGGCCGCCCCCGACGACCCCGGGCACGAGCGGGTCGGGGTCGCCGACGGGCGGGGCGGCGAGGGCGACGGGCCCCAGGGCGAGCGAGGCGGCGAGGGCGAACAGGAACGGCGCGGTACGGCTTCTCCCACTGATCACCCCACCCACACAAGCCGCACCGCGCCCCGGGAGCGCGCGGGAACCCACGGCTGGGTCAACGGTTTTCGCCCGAGTGGGGGTCGGGACGCTCGTACGGCCTGAACGGGCGCCGCCGCCCTTTCGGCTAGGCGCCGCCCCCGGTCACGTCCCGCCACGCCCCCCGCAGGGAGTCCGCCACGTCCGTGGCCGTCACCGGCGCACCGCCCTCGGACGCCCGCCGCGCGGCGAGCCCGTGGAGGTAGGCCGCGCAGGAGGCCGCGTCCAGGGCCGGGAGGCCGGCCGCCAGGAGGGAGCCCGCGAGTCCGGAGAGGACGTCGCCGCTGCCGGCCGTGGCCAGCCAGGACGTCCCGGTCGGGTTGACCCGTACGGGCCCGCCGTCCGGCCCGCACACCACCGTCGTCGAGCCCTTCAGGAGGACCGTCGCCCCGAAGCGGCCCGCCAGTTCGCGCACCGCCGCGAGCCGCCCGGCCTCGACCTCCTCCCGCGCGACGCCGAGCAGCGCCGCCGCCTCGCCGGCGTGCGGAGTGAGCAGGGTCGGAGCCGTACGGGACCGGACGGCGTCCGGCGCGAGGCCCCGCAGGCCGTCCGCGTCGACGAGTACGGGGACGCCGGAGGCGAGGACGTCCGTGACGGAGACGGCGGCGCCGGGCCCCTCCCCGAGACCGGGTCCGACGACCCAGGCCTGGACCCGTCCGGCCTTGGCGGCGGGCCCCGGGTGCACCAGGGTCTCGGGGTGCGCGGCGATCACGGCGTCGCCGGCGTGGCCCACGTACCGCACCGCCCCCGCGCCACCGCGCAGCGCGCCGGCCACGGCGAGCACGGCGGCACCCGGGTAGCGGACGGAGCCCGCCAGGACACCGACGACGCCCCGCCGGTACTTGTCGCTCTCGGCGCCCGGCAGGGGCAGCAGCCGCGCCAGGTCGTCGTGCTGGAGGGCCTCCAGGTCCGGCACTCCCGGGAGCACCGCGCCGAGGCCGATGTCGACGAGCCGCAGGGCTCCCGCGTACTCCCGCGCGGGGTCGACGAGGAGCCCCGGTTTGTACGCCCCGAAGGTGATGGTCGCGTCGGCCGGCAGCGCCTCCCCGTGGACCTCGCCGGTGTCGGCGTCGACGCCGCTCGGCAGGTCGACGGCGACGACGACGGCGTCGGAGCCGCGCGCGGCCCGGGCGACGGGCACGGCGTCGGGCCGGAGACCGCCGCGTCCGCCGATGCCGGTGATGCCGTCGAGGACGAGGTCGGCGCCGGCGAGCGGGGCGAACGGGTCGTCGGCGATCCGGCCTCCGGCGGCCGTGAGCGCCGCGAGCCCGCCCTCGTGGGCGCGGGCGCCGAGCAGCACGGCCGTGACCCCGGCCCCCCGGCGGGCGAGCCGGGCCCCGGCGTACAGGGCGTCGCCGCCGTTGTCGCCGCTGCCGACGAGGAGGACGACCCTGGCCCCGTACACCCGCCCCTTCCCGAGCAGCGAGCAGCAGGCGGCGGCGAGTCCGGCGGCGGCGCGCTGCATGAGGGCGCCGTGCGGGAGGCGGCCCATCAGCTCGGCCTCGGCGGCCCGTACGGTCTCGACGCGGTAAGCGGTACGCATACGGGCAGTCTGCCGCACCACCCCCCACGGCGCGGCGCCCGCCGTGCGGACCGGTGCCTCACCCCTCCGCGATCACCACCGCCGACGCCACCCCCGCGTCATGGCTCAGCGACACGTGCCAGTGCTTCACGCCCAGCTCCGCCGCTCGCGCCGCCACCGTCCCCCGCACCCGCAGGCGCGGCTGGCCGGTGCCCTCGACGTACACCTCGGCGTCCGTCCAGTGCAGCCCGCCCGGCGCGCCGAGCGCCTTCGCGAGCGCCTCCTTGGCGGCGAACCGCACGGCGAGCGAGGCGGGCCCGCGTCGCTCGCCGCTCGGCAGGAGCACCTCGCGCTCGACGAAGAGGCGTTGGAGCAGCCCCGGTGTCCGCTCGATCGACGCGGCGAAGCGGTCGATCTCCGCCACGTCGATCCCCACCCCAATGATCATTTCCCACTCACTCCACGGTCACGGATTTGGCCAGGTTCCGCGGCTGGTCGACCTCGTTGCCCCGCGCGGTGGCGAGCTCGCAGGCGAAGACCTGGAGCGGCACCGTGGAGACCAGCGGCTGGAGCAGCGTAGGCGTGGCGGGGATGCGGACGAGGTGGTCGGCGTACGGGACGACGGCCTCGTCGCCCTCCTCCGCGATGACGATGGTCAGCGCCCCCCGGGC
The DNA here is from genome assembly GCF_055575535.1 of Streptomyces sp. NPDC034084. Classification (NCBI taxonomy): domain Bacteria; kingdom Bacillati; phylum Actinomycetota; class Actinomycetes; order Kitasatosporales; family Streptomycetaceae; genus Streptomyces; species Streptomyces sp. NPDC034084. Next base: position 459,814 of record NZ_JBVISK010000006.1, on the reverse strand, counting down.
CCGGATCTCCTGGATATTGGAGACGATCTTGCCGTGGAGGACGGACCGCCCGCGCGGCGAGGGCACCACGACGACGACCGGCAGGCCCTCCTCGACGAGCGCGATCGGCCCGTGCTTGAGCTCGCCGGCCGCGAAGCCCTCGGCGTGCATGTACGCCAGCTCCTTCAGCTTCAGCGCCCCCTCCAGGGCCACCGGATAGCCGACGTGGCGCCCCAGGAACAGCACGGTGTCCTTGTCGGCCAGCGACCTGGCGAGAGCCCGTACCGGTTCCATCGTCTCCAGCACCCGCTCGACCTCGTCGCCGATCCGGGCGAGCTCGCGGACGACGGCGTGGATCTCGTCGCCCCACTTGGTGCCGCGCACCTGCCCGAGGTAGAGGGCGAGCAGGTAGCAGGCGACGAGCTGCGTCAGGAAGGCCTTGGTCGAGGCGACCGCGACCTCGGGCCCGGCGTGCGTGTACAGCACGGCGTCGGACTCCCGCGGGATGGTCGAGCCGTTCGTGTTGCAGACGGCGAGGACCTTCGCGCCCTGCTCCCGGGCGTGCCGGAGCGCCATGAGGGTGTCCATGGTCTCGCCGGACTGGGAGATGGCGATGACCAGGGTGCGCTGGTTGAGGATGGGGTCGCGGTAGCGGAACTCGCTGGCGAGCTCGACCTCGCACGGGATCCGGGTCCAGTGCTCGATGGCGTACTTGGCGATGAGCCCGGCGTGGAAGGCCGTGCCGCACGCGATGATGACGACCTTGTCGGCCTCGCGGAGCACGGCGTCGGGGATGCGCACCTCGTCGAGGGTGAGCCGGCCGGCCCCGTCGATCCGCCCGAGGAGGGTGTCGGCGACCGCCTTGGGCTGCTCGGCGATCTCCTTGAGCATGAAGGAGGCGTAGCCGCCCTTCTCCGCGGCGGAGGCGTCCCAGTCGACGTGGTAGGCCCGGACGTCGGCGGCCACCCCGTCGAAGTCGGTGACGGTGACCCCGTCCCTGGTCAGCTCGACGACCTGGTCCTGGCCGAGCTCGATCGCGGAGCGGGTGTGCGCGATGAACGCGGACACGTCGGATGCGAGGAAGTTCTCGCCCTCGCCGACGCCGACGACGAGCGGCGAGTTCCGGCGGGCGCCGACGACGACGTCCGGCTGGTCGGCGTGCACGGCGACCAGGGTGAACGCCCCGTCGAGCCGGCGGCATACGAGCCGCATGGCCTCCGCGAGGTCCCCGGCGGAGGAGAACTCCTCGGCGAGGAGGTGGGCCACGACCTCGGTGTCGGTCTCGGAGAGCAGCGTGTGGCCGCGCTCGGCGAGCTCGTCCCGCAGGGCGGCGAAGTTCTCGATGATGCCGTTGTGGACGACGGCGACCCGGCCGGCGTTGTCCAGGTGGGGGTGCGCGTTGGCGTCCGTGGGGCCGCCGTGGGTGGCCCAGCGGGTGTGCCCGATGCCGACGGAGCCGCCGGCCAGCGGCCGTTCGACGAGTTCCTTCTCCAGATTGACGAGCTTGCCCGCCTTCTTGGCCGCGGCGATCCCCCCGTCGGAGAGCACCGCGACACCGGCCGAGTCGTAGCCCCGGTATTCGAGCCGCTTGAGGCCCGCGACCACCACATCAAGCGCCGACTGCCCGCCGACGTATCCCACGATTCCGCACATGGGGGCAGCCTAGGGCGGATGACGCCCGGAGGGCCGGAGTCGGCGGGGTTCGGCGGGCGCGCGTCGGAGCACCCGCCGCCCGGCCCGCGCCCCGCGCCGGAGCACCCGCCGCCCCGGCCCGTACCTGCCGTCAGCCGAGCTTCATGTCCTGCGCCTCGATGATCGCCGTCGGCAGCGACGTGACCGGACCGGCGAAGCTGAGGGTGGAGAAGGAGGCCAGCGTGCCGCCCTTGCGGAAGGCGACCAGCTTGGTGACGAACGGGTCGCCGTCCACGTCGGTGGTCACCGTCCAGGCGAGCGCCTCGTCACCGGCGGACACGGGCTCCGGCGCCACCCTCATGATCTTCGTCTTCTCGCCGCCGCCGATCAACGTGAAGCCACCCGCGCACTCGGTGCCGGCCTTCTTCAACGAGGCGAACGCCTCCTGGGCGCCCCGCCCGTCGTACGAGCCGAGGGTCACGCCCGTCACCGGCGCGCCCAGCGCCCCGAGCACGTCCTTGGGCGACGCCGACGCACCGTCGGTCTTCGGCACCTCGATGGCCCTGCGCTGCGCGGACACGGCAGGGTTCCCGGTGGCGACGTACGACATGGCGTCCGCGAACGGCTTGCATGCGGGCTTGTCCGCGGAGACCGCGGAGGGCGGGACGACGTCCGCGCCCGTCGGCTTCTTCACCTGGTAGCCCGGCAGGTCGGCCTGCTCGACGATCAGCTTCTCCAGCTCCGCGGCGGACAGCGCCTCGGCGGGGGGCGCGCTGCTCGTGGCGGAGGCGCTGGGCGCGGTCTCCTCGGCCTTGCCCTGGTCGTCGCTCTTCCCGCCGCCGCCGCAAGCGGTGACGAGCAGCGCGAGGGAGACGGCGGTGGTGGCGACGGCGGTGCTTCTGATGGACCTACGCATCGGTGACAGCTCTCTGTTCTCATCGTGCCGCCTCGCGACGGCTCCCCCCGCGTAAGAAAAGGAGCCCACGCGGCATCAGCATGATCACCCTAGGACAGGGGTCGGACAACGGCTTTTGCGGCGTGACCGACCCCACGGCCCACGGAGGCCGCCGACCCCCGACAATGGCGGGGTGATCACTTCGCCGCCACGAAGCCCCGACGGAGACCCCGGCAACGGCGCCGGGCCCGCCGCGGGCGCCGGACACGGGGCCCCCCGGAACGGGACCGGGCACCGCCGGCCGTCCGAGGCGACCCCCTACGTCGACCTCACCCGGGCCGAGTGGAGCGCCCTGCGCGACAAGACGCCGCTCCCGCTGACCGCCGACGAGGTCGAGCGGCTCCGCGGCCTCGGGGACGTCATCGACCTCGACGAGGTGCGGGACATCTACCTCCCGCTCTCCCGACTGCTCAACCTGTACGTCCAGGCCACCAGCGGCCTCCGCGGCGCGCTGAACACCTTCCTCGGCGAGAACGCCGAGCAGCGCGGCACCCCCTTCGTCATAGGGGTCGCCGGTTCGGTGGCCGTCGGCAAGTCGACGGTCTCACGGCTCCTGCAGGCGCTGCTCGCCCGCTGGCCGGAGCACCCGCGCGTGGAGCTGGTGACCACGGACGCCTTCCTCTACCCGATGGAGGAGCTGAAGGCCCGCGGCCTGATGTCCCGCAAGGGCTTCCCCGAGTCGTACGACCGCCGGGCGCTGACCCGCTTCGTCGCGGACATCAAGGCGGGCAGGCAGGAGGTCACGGCCCCGGTCTACTCGCACCTGATCTACGACCGGGTGCCCGGCGAGCGGCTCGTCGTCCGCCGCCCGGACATCCTCATCGTGGAGGGGCTGAACGTCCTCCAGCCGGCCCTGCCCGGCAAGGACGGCCGCACCCGCGTCGGTCTCGCCGACTACTTCGACTTCTCGGTGTACGTGGACGCCCGGCCGGAGGACATCGAGCGCTGGTACCTGAACCGCTTCCGGAAGCTGCGCGACACCGCGTTCCAGAACCCGTCCTCGTACTTCCAGCGCTACACGCAGGTCTCCGAGGAGGAGGCCCTCGACTACGCCCGCACGATGTGGCGGACCATCAACAAGGTGAACCTCCTGGAGAACGTGGCCCCGACCCGCGGCCGGGCGACCCTCGTCGTCCGCAAGGGCTCCGACCACAAGGTGCAGCGACTGAGCCTGCGGAAGCTCTGACCTCCGTACGCTCTCCCCATGCTGCATCTCCGGTTGATCGTCCCGCCCGACCGCACCTCCACCGCGGTCCAGCTGATCGAGTCGACGGTCGGCACCACCCATCTGGTGGTGCTGCCCGGCGCGGCCCGCGACCCCTCGGGCGACCTGGTGCTGTGCGACGTGGCCCGCGAGGCGGGGGACGAACTGCTGCGCGAGCTGCGCGGGCTGAGGATCGACCAGGACGGCTCGATCGCCGTCGAGAACATCGACCTCTCCCTCTCCACCCGCGCGGACGCGGCCGAGGAGGAGGCTCCGGGCGAGCCCGCCGACGCGGTGATCTGGGAGCAGCTCGCGGGGGCGACGCACGAGGAGTCGACGCTCTCGATCACGTACAGCGCGTTCATGATCCTGGCGACGATGATCGCGGCCTGCGGTGTCGTCCTGGACAACGCGATCCTGATCGTGGGCGCCATGGCGGTCGGCCCGGAGTTCGGCCCGCTGGCCGGTGTCTGTACGGCGATCGTGCGGCGTGCCCCGAGGCTGGCGGCGCGCTCGCTGATCGCGCTGCTCGTCGGCTTCGCGGCGGCGATCGCGGCGACGACGGTGTTCAGCCTGGGGATGGACGCGCTCGACCTGTTCAGCCGGACGCAGCTGGACGCGGGCCGGCCCAACACCAGCTTCATCTGGCAGCCGGACCCGTTCTCGTTCGTGGTGGCGCTGCTCGCGGGCGTGGCCGGAATGCTCTCCCTGACCTCCGCCAAGTCCGGGGCGCTGGTGGGCGTGGCCATCTCGGTGACGACGGTCCCGGCGGGCGCGAACGCGGCGGTGGCCCTCAGCTACGGCGAGGTGGGCCAGATGTGGGGCTCGGTCCAGCAGCTGCTGCTCAACCTCGGCGGCATCATGCTGGCCGGGGTGCTCACCCTGTACGCGCAGAAGCTGCTGTGGCGCACCCAGCGCGGCCGCTGGCGCCGCGAGCCGAAGACCTGAGGAGCCGGAGAAGGCCCCCGGAGACGGAGAAGGCCCCATGCAGACGGTGAGGGCCGCATGGAGACGGCAAGGGCCCCCGCCAGAACGGCGGGGGCCCTCACCTCTGCATGACGGTGCCTCAGAAAGGCTAGCCCAGCGCGGACTTCACGACGTCCGCCAGGCGCTGCGCGACCGCGCGCGCCTGCTCGATGTCGGCGGCCTCGACCATGACGCGGACCAGCGGCTCGGTGCCGGAGGAGCGCAGCAGGACGCGGCCGGTGGAGCCGAGCTCGCGCTCGGCCTCGGTGACGGCCGCGGCGAGCTCGCCGGAGGTGGTGACCCGGGACTTGTCGACGTCCTTGACGTTGATGAGGATCTGCGGCAGCCGCTCCATGACGCCGGCGAGGTCCGCGAGTGACTTGCCGGTGGCGGCGACCCGGGCGGCCAGCATCAGACCGGTGAGGGTGCCGTCACCGGTGGTGGCGTGGTCGAGCACGATGACGTGACCCGACTGCTCGCCGCCGAGCGCGAAGCCGTGCTCCTTCATGGCCTCCAGGACGTAGCGGTCGCCGACCGCGGTCTGGACGAGGTTGAGGCCCTCGCGCTCCATGGCGAGCTTGAAGCCCAGGTTGGACATGACGGTCGCGACGACGGTGTCGCCGCGCAGGGTGCCTGCCTCGCGCATGGCGAGGGCGAGCACGGCGAGGATCTGGTCGCCGTCGACCTCGTTGCCGGCGGCGTCGACCGCGAGGCAGCGGTCGGCGTCACCGTCGTGGGCGATGCCCAGGTCGGCCCCGTGCTCGACGACGGCGGCGCGGAGCGGTCCCAGGTGGGTGGAGCCGCAGCCGTCGTTGATGTTGAGGCCGTCCGGCTCGGCGCCGATGGTGACGACCTCGGCCCCGGCGCGCGCGAAGGCCTCGGGCGAGACGCGGGCGGCGGCGCCGTGGGCCTCGTCGAGGACGATCTTGAGGCCGTCGAGCCGGTTGGGGAGGACGGCGATGAGGTGGGCCACGTACGTGTCGAAGCCCTCGTTGTAGTCGCGGACACGGCCGACGCCGGCACCGGTCGGGCGCTGCCAGGGCGCGCCGGTGCGGTGCTCCTCGTACACGGCCTCGATCCTGTCCTCCAGCTCGTCGGCGAGCTTGTGGCCGCCGCGGGCGAAGAACTTGATGCCGTTGTCGGGCATGGCGTTGTGGCTGGCGGAGAGCATCACGCCGAGGTCGGCGCCGAGGACGCCGGTGAGGTGGGCGACGGCCGGGGTGGGCAGGACGCCCACGCGCAGCACGTCGACGCCGGCGCTGGCGAGACCGGCCACGACGGCCGCTTCGAGGAACTCTCCGGAGGCGCGGGGGTCACGCCCGACCACCGCGGTCGGCCGGTGGCCCTCGAAGGTGCCCGCCTCGGCGAGCACGTGCGCCGCCGCGACCGAGAGACCGAGCGCGAGCTCCGCCGTCAGGTCTGCGTTGGCCACACCGCGCACGCCGTCCGTGCCGAAGAGTCGTCCCACAGCTGTCCTCCGAGAAATACGTGCCCAAGCATGAATAGAGAAAGAGGTTATGAAAAAACGTACGCCCCGACGGCACGGGCAGTGCCGCCGGGGCGTACGAAAGCAGACCGAGCAGGCGATTAACGCTTGCTGTACTGCGGAGCCTTACGGGCCTTCTTGAGACCGGCCTTCTTCCGCTCGACCGCGCGGTCGTCACGGGAGAGGAAGCCGGCCTTCTTCAGCGCCGGGCGGTTGTTCTCGACGTCCGCCTCGTTCAGCGCACGGGCCACGCCGAGGCGCAGGGCACCGGCCTGGCCGGAGACACCGCCACCCGCGATGCGGGCGATGACGTCGTAGCGGTTGTCGAGCTCGAGCACCTTGAAGGGCTCGTTGACTTCCTGCTGGTGCACCTTGTTGGGGAAGTAGTCCTCAAGGGTGCGACCGTTGATCTTCCACTTGCCGGTGCCCGGGACGATCCGGACGCGGGCGATGGCGTTCTTGCGACGGCCCAGGCCGGCGGCCGGCTGCGGGTCGCCGAAGCGGGACGCGAGCGACTCGGAGGTGTACTCACCCTCGACGAGCTCGGTCTCGGTGGTGTATTCCTCAACGCCCTCGAACTCGTCGACGGGGGTCTCGGGGGTGGTCTCGGCCACGATTCTCCTCAGATTTCTTTCGTTCTTAGGGGGTGTGGCCGGAACTACTGCGCGACCTGGGTGATCTCGAACGGAACAGGCTGCTGGGCAGCGTGCGGGTGGTTCGGGCCCGCGTAGACCTTCAGCTTCGAGAGCATCTGACGGCCCAGGGTGTTCTTGGGGATCATGCCCTTGATGGCCTTCTCGACAGCCTTCTCGGGGTTCTTCTCGAGCAGCTCGTCGTAACGGACGGAGCGCAGACCACCCGGGAAGCCGGAGTGGCGGTAGGCCATCTTCTGGGTCTTCTTGTTGCCGGACAGGTGCACCTTGTCGGCATTGACGATGATGACGAAGTCGCCCATGTCCATGTGGGGGGCGTAGATCGGCTTGTGCTTGCCTCGCAGGAGGTTCGCAGCCGTGGTCGCCAGACGGCCCAGGACGATGTCCTGCGCGTCGATGATGTGCCACTGGCGAGTGACATCGCCGGGCTTGGGGCTGTACGTACGCACTTCGTAGCCTTCGCTTCTTCAGTGGATGGAGTCCAGACACACCTGAAGCGATCATGCAGCTGGGGCCTGCACTGCCGGGAACACCGCCCGTATGCGAGCCACTGGTAACTGCTCCAGGGAACCTGCGTAAGGGCCCTTCGCGTGAGAACGACGAAGCCGATACGCATAACAAACCGCAACAGTACCCGCGCCGCCCCCGGCGGGTCAAAACGCCGTGAGACGCCTGGTCACGCGCCCGCTCGACCCGTCGCTCGGCCGATCCCCCGCGCCGCCCTCGCACGGCCCGGCCGCGGGGGGCCGCTCCGGCTTCGCCCGGCTGCGCCGGACTCCGTCCGCCGGTCGTGGCCGGCGTCACCGCGCCCGCTCGACCCGCCGCTCGTCCCACACCGGCTCGCTGGTCTCCCGTACGACCCCGTCCGACCCGAAGACCAGGAACCGGTCGAACGACTTCGCGAACCACCGGTCGTGCGTGACGGCCAGCACCGTTCCGTCGTACGACTCGAGCCCCTCCTGCAGCGCCTCCGCGGACTCCAGGTCCAGGTTGTCCGTCGGCTCGTCGAGGAGCAGCGCCGTCGTCCCCGCCAGCTCGAGGAGCAGGATCTGGAACCGCGCCTGCTGCCCGCCCGACAGCTTGTCGAACGGCTGGTCCCCCTGCCGCTCCAGCTCGTACCGCCGCAGCACCGACATCGCCCCGCCCCGGTCCTTGGCGTGCTCGGTCCACAGGATGTCGACGAGCGGCCGCCCGGCCAGCTCCGGGTGCGCGTGGGTCTGCGCGAAGTGCCCCGGCACGACCCGCGCGCCCAGCTTCCACGCACCCGTGTGGGCGACGGACGGGTCCCCCGCGAGCAGGCGCAGGAAGTGCGACTTCCCGGACCCGTTCGAGCCGAGGACGGCGACCCGCTCCCCGTAGAAGATCTCCAGCGAGAACGGCTTCATCAGCCCGGTCAGCTCGAGGTTCTCGCAGGTCACGGCCCGCACTCCGGTCCGCCCTCCGCGCAGCCGCATCCGGATGTCCTGCTCGCGCGGCGGCTCCGGCGGCGGCCCCGCCTCCTCGAACTTCTTCAGCCGGGTCTGCGCGGCGGCGTACCGGGAGGCCATCTCGTGGCTGACCGCGGCCGCCTGCCGCAGGTTGACCACCAGCTTCTTCAGCTGCGCGTGCTTCTCGTCCCAGCGCCGCTTCAGCTCCTCGAAGCGGGCGAACCGCTCCCGCCGCGCCTCGTGGAAGGTGTCGAAGCCGCCGCCGTGCACCCAGACGTCGGAGCCGGCCGGGCCGGGCTCGACCGCGATGATCTTCTGGGCGCCCCGGGAGAGCAGCTCCCGGTCGTGGGAGATGAAGAGCACGGTCTTGCGGGTCTCCCGCAGCCGCTCCTCCAGCCACCGCTTGCCGGGCACGTCGAGGTAGTTGTCCGGCTCGTCGAGGAGCAGCACCTCGTCGGGGCCGCGCAGCAGCGACTCCAGGACCAGTCGCTTCTGCTCGCCGCCGGAGAGCGTCCGGACCTCGCGGAACTGCGCCTTCTCGTACGGGACGCCCAGCGCGGCCATCGTGCAGATGTCCCAGAGGGTCTCCGCCTCGTACCCCTGCACCTCGGCCCAGTCGCTGAGGGCCTGCGCGTACTTCATCTGCGCGGCCTCGTCGTCGACCGTCATGATCAGGTGCTCGGCCTCGTCGACCGCCTTCGCGGCCTCCCGGATCCGGGGCTGGGCCACCGATACCAGCAGGTCGCGGACGGTGGACTCGTCCCGTACGGAGCCGACGAACTGCGGCATCACGCCGAGGCCGCCGCTGACGGTGACCGTGCCGCCGTGCGGCTGGAGCTCCCCGGCGATCATCCGGAGCAGCGTGGTCTTGCCGGCGCCGTTGGCCCCGACGAGGGCGACGACGGCGCCCTCCCCCACCCGGAAGGAGGCGTCCCCGAGCAGGACCCTCCCGTCCGGAAGGTAGTACTCCAGATGCGCGGCCTCGACATGTCCCATGGGATGCATTGTCGCCGCCCGCGTCGGCCCGGCCCAACCGGTTTAGGATGCGCGGCATGAGCTTTGGGGGACCGCAGTGGCCGCAGGAGCCGCAGCAGGGCGGGCAGCAGGGGCAGCAGGGGTACGGACAGCAGCCCGGGTACGGACAGCAGCAGGCGCAGGGGCAGCAGCACGGCTACGGGTACCCGCAGCCGCAGCTGCCGGCGCCGCCCGACCCGTTCCCGGGCGCGCAGGGCGGCGGTGACACGCCCGACTGGGGCGCCCTGGCCGAGGCCTCGGCCTCGCGGGGCCGCCGCAAGCGGCTGCTGCTGATCGCCGGCGGGGCCCTGGCGACGGTGGCCGTGGGAGCGATCGTCGCGACCGCCGTCGTGAGCACCAACAAGAAGAACGACGAGGCCAAGAACAGCCCGGTCCCCACCGGCACGGTCTCCCCCACCGGCACGCCGACGCCCGAGCCGACCTTCTCGTCGGTGGCGCCGCCGCCCCCGCCGAACCCGAAGGACTACATCTCGGACCCGAAGAAGGACAAGGCGCCGCTCAGCGCCGAGGGCCTCTTCCCGGGCAAGAAGCTGAGCATGAACGGCCGCGCGTACAAGAAGGGCGCGACCTCCGCCACCGTCAACTGCGCGGCCGTCACCCAGGGCGGCCTCGGCCCGGTCCTGAAGCGCAACGGCTGCCAACGCGTGCTCCGCGCCACCTACGTGCGGGACGGCGTGGCGATCACCGTCGGCGTGGCCGTCTTCCCTTCCGAGGCGGCGGCCCAGAAGGCGAAGGACCAGGCCACCGGCGGCATCGCGCCCCTGACGGGCGCGGGCGTGGGTGATTTCTGCCACGCGACGGTCTGCCTGCGCCGCTCGAACGCGATCGGCCGGTACGCGTACTTCACCCAGGGCGGCTTCACCAGCGGCAGGAAGGTCACCACGGCCGACAAGCCCGTCTTCCAGGCCAGCGACGACCTCGGCACCTTCGCCTTCAACCAGATCTACGCCCGGGGCCGTGCCCAGGCGTCAGCAGCAGCCGCCGCCTCCGGGGAGTGACCGCTTGTTGCGGGCCTCCTTGCTGCGGGCGGCGAGCAGCGCGTCCTCCGGGTAGCCGACCTCTTCGAGGGTGAGGCCGTGCGGCCGCACGACGTGGACGGCCGAGTCCCGGACGCCGGCGGCGAGCACCTTGCCGGGCCAGTCGACCGGCCGGTGGCCGTCGCCGACGAAGAGCAGGGCGCCGACGAGCGAGCGGACCATGTTGTGGCAGAAGGCGTCCGCCTTCACGGTCGCCTCGAGGATCCCGTCCTCGCGCCGTTCCCAGCGCAGCACCTGGAGGGTGCGGATGGTGGTGGCCCCCTCGCGCTTCTTGCAGTACGCGGCGAAGTCGTGCTCGCCGACGAGCGCGGTGGCGGCCTCGTTCATGGCGTCCATGTCGAGGGCCCAGTCGTGCCAGAGCACGTGCCCGCGCAGCAGCGGGTCGACGCCGCCGGGGTTGTCGGTGACGCGGTAGGCGTAGCGGCGCCAGACGGCGGAGAACCGCGCGTTGAAGCCCGCGGGGGCCTCTTCCACGCGCCACACCCGCACATCGTGGGAGAGCCGCCCGGCGAGCCGCCGGAGCAGCTTGTCCCGGTGCTCGGCCCACAGCTCCACGGGCAGGTCGACATGGGCGACCTGGCCGCGCGCGTGCACCCCGGCGTCGGTCCGGCCGGCGACGGTCAGCTCGTACGTCTCCTTGGACCGGGTCACGGTCCGCAGGGCGTCCTCGATCTCTCCCTGTACGGTCCGCTGCCCCTGGGCCTGCTTGGCCCACCCGGAGAAGTCCTTGCCGTCGTACGAAAGGTCCAGCCGAACCCGTACGAAACCGTCCTGCACGTCATCGCTCACGCGGAGATCCTCTCAAACACACGTGAGCGGGCCCGCACCCCAGGGGGTACGGGCCCGCTCACGAGAAACGTGGACAGAACGCTTACGCGTCCTTCGCCTCGTCCTCGGTCGCCTCGGCGGCGGGGGCCTCGTCGGCCTCCTTGACGGCGCGCTTGGTGGCGGCCTCGGCCTCGGCGACGGTCGCCTTCTTGGCGATCTCGCCCTCGACCAGCTCGATCACGGCCATCGGGGCGTTGTCGCCACGACGGTTGCCGATCTTGGTGATACGGGTGTAGCCACCCGGACGCTCCGAGTAACGCGGGGCGATCTCGGTGAAGAGGGTGTGGACGATGCCCTTGTCGGTGATCGTCTGCAGCACCAGGCGACGGTTGTGGATGTCGCCCTTCTTCGCCTTGGTGATCAGGCGCTCGGCGACCGGACGCAGGCGACGGGCCTTGGCCTCGGTCGTGGTGATGCGGCCGTGCTCGAAGAGCGACTTCGCCAGGTTGGCGAGGAGCAGCTTCTCGTGCGCGGCGGAACCGCCGAGGCGGGCACCCTTCGCGGGACGCGGCATGGTGTTTCTCCTTGTGATCTGCACCGGCCGTATGAGGTACCGATGTCAGTGTCCGAGCGGGCGGATACCCGTCGGAGATCCGGGAGCAGCCCCGAAGGGGCGCTCCCGGAGAGGTGCGGGGAACTGCGCGACAAGGCACAGCGCTCCCGCACCCGAGTACGGACCCTCAGGCCCGAGCTCTTAGTACTGCTCGGTCTCGACGAAACCGGCGTCCGCGTCGTCGTCGGCGCCGAAGGCGTCAGCGGCGGCGGTCGGGTCGAATCCGGGCGGGCTGTCCTTGAGCGCGAGGCCCATACCGGCCAGCTTCGCCTTGACCTCGTCGATCGACTTCGCACCGAAGTTGCGGATGTCGAGCAGGTCGGCCTCGGAGCGGGCGACGAGCTCACCCACGGAGTGGATGCCCTCACGCTTGAGGCAGTTGTACGAGCGAACGGTGAGCTCGAGCTCCTCGATCGGCAGCGCGAGGTCGGCGGCGAGGGCGGCGTCCGTGGGGGACGGGCCCATGTCGATGCCCTCGGCGTCGATGTTGAGCTCACGGGCGAGACCGAACAGCTCGACCAGGGTCTTGCCGGCGGACGCCATGGCGTCACGCGGGCGCATGGCCTGCTTGGTCTCGACGTCGACGATCAGCTTGTCGAAGTCGGTGCGCTGCTCGACACGCGTGGCCTCGACCTTGTACGTGACCTTCAGAACCGGCGAGTAGATGGAGTCGACCGGGATACGGCCGATCTCCTGGCCCACCTGCTTGTTCTGGACGGCGGAGACGTAGCCGCGACCGCGCTCGACGGTCAGCTCCATCTCCAGCTTGCCCTTGCCGTTGAGCGTGGCGAGGACGAGGTCGGGGTTGTGGACCTCGACACCGGCCGGGGGCGCGATGTCGGCGGCGGTGACCAGACCCGGGCCCTGCTTGCGCAGGTACATCACGACCGGCTCGTCGTGCTCCGAGGAGACGACCAGCTGCTTGATGTTGAGGATGAGGTCGGTGACGTCCTCCTTGACGCCCGGCACGGTGGTGAACTCGTGCAGGACACCGTCGATGCGGATGCTGGTGACAGCGGCACCCGGGATCGAGGAGAGGAGGGTACGGCGGAGGGAGTTGCCGAGGGTGTAGCCGAAGCCCGGCTCCAGCGGCTCGATGACGAACCGGGAGCGGAACTCGTCGACGACCTCTTCGGTCAGCGACGGACGCTGAGCGATCAGCATGTCTGTGATTCCTTCAGTCGTGGACGCCCACTATTTGACGCCCGACGGCCACCGGGCGGAACCCGGTGGTGTACCAGCTACAAGGGTACGGGCGGCACGCCCCCGAAGGGGACGCACCGCCCGAGAATCCCTGGTCAAGCAGCCGTGCGTCAGACGCGGCGGCGCTTGGGGGGACGGCAGCCGTTGTGCGGCGTGGGGGTGACGTCCTGGATCGAACCCACCTCGAGGCCGGTGGCCTGGAGGGAGCGGATCGCGGTCTCGCGGCCGGAGCCCGGACCCTTGACGAAGACGTCGACCTTGCGCATGCCGTGCTCCTGCGCGCGGCGAGCGGCCGACTCGGCGGCCATCTGCGCGGCGAACGGGGTGGACTTGCGCGAGCCCTTGAAGCCGACGTGGCCGGCGGAGGCCCAGGAGATCACGTTGCCCGAGGGGTCCGTGATCGAGACGATCGTGTTGTTGAACGTGCTCTTGATGTGCGCGTGGCCGTGAGCGACGTTCTTCTTTTCCTTGCGGCGCACCTTCTTGGCGGCACCCTGACGACCCTTGGGGGGCATCTATAACTCCTACGGGAGGTGGTCGGTCCTACAGCGAAGACCGCTTGGTCAAGCGTCCGCTGAGGACTACTTCTTGCCCGGCTTCTTCTTGCCGGCGATGGCGCGACGCGGGCCCTTGCGGGTACGAGCGTTCGTGCTGGTGCGCTGGCCGCGGACGGGCAGGCCACGACGGTGGCGCAGGCCCTGGTAGCAGCCGATCTCGACCTTGCGGCGGATGTCGGCGGCGATCTCGCGGCGGAGGTCACCCTCGGTCTGGAGGTTGGCGTCCACGTACTCGCGGATCTTGACGAGGTCTTCCTCGGCAAGGTCGCGGACACGGGTGGACGGGTTCACGCCGGTCGCGGCGAGGATCTCCTCGGACCGGGTACGCCCGATGCCGAAGACGTAGGTGAGTGCGACCACCACACGCTTTTCGCGCGGGATGTCAACACCGGAAACGCGTGCCATTCAATGGCTCCTGTGTTCTCGGGGGTCTGCTGCAGAACCGTTCCCGGCTGCCGTATGAGGTACAGGTCGGGTCCCCGGCCCCCGCCGGAGGTGCCGTCAACCGTGGAACACGGCCCGACGGGCTCTGCTATGTACGTGTTGCGTCGCGCGAAGAACTGCGAAATTGCAGGTCGGTCGGCGTGCGTCAGCCCTGGCGCTGCTTGTGGCGCAGGTTGTCGCAGATGACCATGACCCGGCCGTGACGGCGGATCACCTTGCACTTGTCGCAGATCTTCTTGACGCTCGGCTTGACCTTCATGGGATGTGAGGTTCTCCGGGTCAGTGCCACCACCCGCGGGGAAGGCGGGTGCGGGCAAGATCTACTTGTACCGGTAGACGATCCGGCCACGCGTCAGGTCGTACGGAGAAAGCTCCACGACGACCCGGTCGTCCGGAAGGATTCGGATGTAGTGCATCCGCATCTTGCCGGAGATGTGCGCGAGGACCTTGTGACCGTTCTGGAGCTCCACCTTGAACATGGCGTTCGGGAGGGACTCGATCACGGTGCCCTCGATTTCGATGGCACCTTGCTTCTTGGCCACGCTTCGCCTTTCGAATCGGCTACCTTGATCGACTCTCGACCCCGAGTGCGGACACACGGGTACACGAGAGCCGACGCATCAGTCTACGTCAGGCCTCAGGAAAAGACGAATCCAGAAGTCTGCCCACGCGGGAAGATCCCTACGCCAGCGGATCCGGGGCCGCCGTGACGCCCAGCTCCGCCAGCTTCGCCTTGCCGCCGTCCACGGCGGTGAGGACCAGGGGGCCCTCCTCCGTGAGGGCGATGGAGTGCTCCCAGTGGGAGGACCACGTGCCGTCCGTCGTGATGACCGTCCAGTCGTCCTTCAGGACCTCCGTCTGGGGGGTGCCCAGGGAGACCATCGGCTCGATCGCCAGGCAGAGGCCCGGGACCAGCTTCGGGCCCTTGCCGCGCTTGCGGGAGACGTAGTTCAGGAGGTGCGGGTCCATGTGCATCTCGGTGCCGATGCCGTGGCCGCCGTAGTCCTCGATGATCCCGTACCGGCCGAGGCTGTGGTCGCCGACCGCCGGCCGCGGCTGCCGCTTGATGTACGTCTCGATCGCCTTCGAGATGTCCACCAGACGGTTGCCGAGCTTCATGGCCGCGATCCCGGCCCACATCGACTCCTCGGTCACCCGGGACAGCTCCACGAGCTCGGGCGCGTGCCCGGTGCCCACGAACGCCGTGTAGGCCGCGTCACCGTGCCAGCCGTCCACGATCGCGCCGGCGTCGATGGAGATGATGTCGCCGTCCTTGAGGACGGTCTTGTCGTCGGGGATGCCGTGGACGACGACCTCGTTCACCGAGGTGCAGATCGTCGCGGGGAAGCCGCCGTACCCGAGGAAGTTCGACTTCGCCCCGTGGTCGGCGATGACCTTCCGCGCGACCTCGTCCAGGTCCTTCGTCGTGGCGCCCGGCACGGCCGCCTCACGCGTCGCCGCGTGGATGGCCGCGACGACCAGCCCCGCCTCGCGCATCTTCGCGATCTGCTCCGGGGTCTTGATCTGCACCATCGTGGCCGCGGCCTTTCCATCGAGTACGGGGGAACAGAACAACGATACGGCCGCGGCGCCCCCGAGGGGCACCGCGGCCGTATCGAACGAACCAGGGGTTACTTCTTGAGCGCGGCCATCGCCTTCGCGGTGACCTCGTCCACCTTGCCGAGCGCCGAGATCGTCACGACCAGGTTCTGCGCCCGGTAGTAGTCGATGATCGGCTCGGTCTGCGTGTGGTAGACCTCCAGGCGCCGGCGGACCGTGTCCTCGGAGTCGTCGTCGCGCTGGTAGAGCTCGCCGCCGCAGACGTCGCAGACGCCCGCGGTCTTCGGCGGGGTGTACGTCACGTGGAAGACGTGAGCGCTGTCGTTACGGCAGATGCGGCGGCCCGCGATCCGCTTCACGACCTCGTCCTCGGGGACCTCGAGGTCCAGGACCGCGTCCAGCTGCATGTCCTCGGCCTTCAGGACGACGTCCAGGGCCTCGGCCTGCGCCACGTTCCGGGGGAAACCGTCGAGCAGGAAGCCGTTGGCGGCGTCCGGCTGCTCCATCCGGTCCTTGGCCATCCCGATGGTCACCTCGTCGGGCACCAGGTCGCCGGCGTCCATGAACGCCTTGGCCTTGAGCCCCAGCTCCGTGCCCTGAGAGATGTTGGCGCGGAACAGGTCACCCGTGGAGATGTGCGGGATGTCCAGGTTCCTGGCAAGGAACGCGGCCTGCGTACCCTTGCCGGCCCCGGGCGGTCCGACGAGGACGATTCGCATCAGCGGAGGAACCCTTCGTAATTGCGCTGCTGGAGCTGGCTCTCGATCTGCTTCACGGTCTCCAGCCCCACACCCACGATGATGAGGATGCTCGTCCCACCGAAGGGGAAGTTGGCATTGGCGCCACCGAAGCCTGCCAACGCCATCGTCGGCACAAGAGCGATCAGACCCAGATACAGCGAGCCCGGCCAAGTGATCCGGTTGAGCACGTAGCTCAGGTACTCGGCAGTAGGTCGACCAGCCCGGATACCCGGGATGAAGCCACCATACTTCTTCATGTTGTCCGCGACTTCCTCGGGGTTGAACGAGATCGCCACGTAGAAGAAGGCGAAGAACACGATCAGAAGGAAGTACGCGGCGATGTAGTAGGGGTGGTCACCCTTGACGAAGTGGGCTTCGATCCAGGTCTTCCACCCGGCGGTGGAGTTCGAGAACTGCGCGATCAAGGCCGGGATGTAGAGCAGCGACGAGGCGAAGATGACAGGAATCACACCCGCCTGGTTCACCTTCAACGGGATGTAAGTGGACGTTCCGCCGTAGGAACGCCGGCCGATCATGCGCTTCGCGTACTGGACCGGGATGCGCCGCTGGGCCTGCTCGACGAAGACCACGAGGGCCACCATCACGAAGCCGATGAGGATGACGACGCCGAACTCGATCCAGCCCTGGGCGAGCTTGCCGCTCTTCTTGATGGCCCACAGGGCACCCGGGAAGCCGGCGGCGATCGAGATGAACATCAGGATCGACATGCCGTTGCCGATGCCGCGGTCCGTGATCAGCTCGCCGAGCCACATGACGATGCAGGTGCCCGCGGTCATCGTGATGACCATGGTGGCGATGGTGAAGATCGACTGGTCGGGCACGACCTGGTCGGCGACGATGCAGCCGCTGAAGAGCGCACCGCTCTTGGCGGTCGCGACGAGGCCGGTGCCCTGGAGGATGGCGAGCGCCACGGTCAGGTACCGGGTGTACTGCGTGATCTTGGCAGTACCGGACTGACCCTCCTTCTTGAGGGCTTCGAGGCGGGGGATCACGACGGTCAGCAGCTGCAGGATGATGCTCGCCGTGATGTACGGCATGATGCCGAGCGCGAAGATGGTGATCTGCAGCAGCGCCCCGCCACTGAACATGTTGACCAGGCCGAACAGGCTGTTGTTGCCCTCGCTGGCCTGCTTGACACACTGCTGGACGGCCTCGTAGCTGACGCCGGGGACCGGGATGTGGGCCCCGAGGCGGTACAGCACGATGATGGCGAGCGTGAAGAGCAGCTTCTTGCGCAGGTCGGGCGTCTTGAACGCCCGGGCGAACGCGGTGAGCACGGTGCCTCCTGCGACCCCCGCGCTATGCGTCAAGGGTGACGGTCTTGAGGTTCGACGATTGGGTATCGGTCATCAATCCCGTGCGGGCATACCGCACGGAGTCTAGACAGTGCACGCCACCTTACCGGCGACCATGCCCCCCTAGGAACGACCAATCGGGGATGCCCCTTTTGGGAGGCATCCCCGATTGGATGTTCATGCCATCGAGTCGTCTTAGACGAGCTCGGTGACGGTGCCGCCGGCGGCGGCGATCTTCTCCTTGGCGGAGCCGGAGACGGCGTCGACCGTCACCTGCAGCGCCACGGAGACCTCGCCGGTGCCGAGCACCTTGACGAGCTGGTTCTTGCGAACGGCACCCTTGGCGACCAGGTCGGCCACCGTGACCTCGCCACCCTGCGGGTAGAGCGCGGTGAGCTTGTCCAGGTTCACGACCTGGTACTCGGTGCGGAAGGGGTTCTTGAAGCCCTTCAGCTTCGGCAGACGCATGTGGAGGGGCATCTGCCCGCCCTCGAAGCGCTGCGGAACCTGGTAGCGGGCCTTCGTACCCTTCGTACCACGACCGGCCGTCTTACCCTTCGACGCCTCACCACGACCGACACGGGTCTTCGCGGTCTTGGCGCCGGGGGCGGGACGGAGGTTGTGGGCCTTCAGCGGGTTGTTCTCCGCCATGTCAGTCAACCTCCTCGACCGTCACGAGGTGGCGGACGGTGTGCACCATGCCGCGGAACTCGGGACGATCCTCCTTGACAACCACGTCGTTGACCTTCTTGAGGCCGAGCGAGCGCAGGGTGTCGCGGTGGTTCTGCTTGCTGCCGATGTACGACTTCGTCTGCGTGACCTTGAGGCGAGCCATTACGCACCCGCCCCAGCACGCGCACGGAGCAGAGCCGCGGGGGCGACGTCCTCGAGGGGCAGACCACGGCGAGCCGCGATCTCCTCGGGACGCTGCAGGCCCTTGAGGGCCGCCACGGTCGCGTGCACGATGTTGATCGCGTTGGACGAGCCGAGCGACTTCGACAGGATGTCGTGAACGCCGGCGCACTCCAGAACGGCGCGCACCGGGCCACCGGCGATAACACCGGTACCGGGGGAAGCCGGCTTCAGGAGCACGACGCCCGCGGCACGCTCGCCCGTGATCGGGTGAGGGATGGTGCCCTGGATGCGCGGAACCTTGAAGAAGTTCTTCTTGGCTTCCTCGACACCCTTGGCGATGGCCGCGGGAACTTCCTTGGCCTTGCCGTAACCGACACCTACGGTGCCGTCACCGTCGCCCACCACGACCAGCGCGGTGAAGCTGAAGCGGCGACCACCCTTGACAACCTTGGCGACGCGGTTGATCGCGACAACGCGCTCAACGTACGCGGTCTTCTCGGCGGCAGCGCCACCGTCGCGGCCCTTCCGGTCCCGCCGCTCGCCGCCACCGGCACCGCTTCCGCGGCGCTGGGGTCCAGCCATTGGATTTACCTCTCTCTGTTACGTCCGTTAGTCCCGGAACCGGGGCTTAGAACTTCAGCCCGGCTTCGCGGGCGGCGTCAGCCAGAGCGGCAATGCGCCCGGCGTACCTGTTGCCACCACGGTCGAACACGACAGCCTCGACGCCGGCGGCCTTGGCGCGCTCGGCGACCAGGGCGCCGACCTGCTTGGCCTGCGCCGACTTGTCACCCTCGCCGCCACGGATCGACGCGTCCAGGGTCGACGCGGACGCAAGGGTGTGACCCTTGAGGTCGTCGATGACCTGAGCGGTGATACCGCGGTTGGAACGCGTCACGACGAGGCGCGGACGCTCCGCCGTACCCGACACGTTCTTGCGGATGCGGATGTGGCGGCGCTTCTTGGCAGCGCCCTTGTAGGCGTCGCCCTTGGCGATCTTCACACCGTATGCCATGGCTTACTTACCAGCCTTTCCGACCTTGCGGCGGATGACCTCGCCCGCATACTTCACGCCCTTGGCCTTGTAGGGGTCGGGCTTGCGAAGCTTGCGGATGTTGGCGGCGACCTCGCCGACCTTCTGCTTGTCGATGCCCTCGACCGAGAACTTGGTCGGCGACTCGACCTTGAACGAGATGCCGTCGGGCGCCTCGACCAGGATCGGGTGGCTGTAGCCGAGCTGGAACTCCAGAGCGGAGCCCTTCGCGGCCACGCGGTAACCGACACCGCTGATCTCGAGCGCCTTGACGTAACCCTGGGTCACACCGGTGATCATGTTGGCCACCAGCGTGCGGGACAGGCCGTGGAGGGCCTTGTTCTGACGCTCGTCGTTCGGACGGTTGACGTTGAGCACGCCATCCTCGCCCTTAACGATCTCGATCGGCGCGGCGACGGTGTGGCTCAGGGTGCCCTTGGAACCCTTCACCGTGACCGTGCGGCCATCGATGGTGACGTCCACGCCGGCGGGAACCTGGATAGGCAGCTTGCCAATACGCGACATTAGCTATTCCTCCGTTCCCGACTACCAGACGTAGGCGAGGACTTCCCCACCTACGCCCTTCTTGCCTGCCTGCTGGCCGGTCAGGAGACCGTGGGACGTGGAGATGATCGCCACGCCCAGGCCGCCGAGGACCTTCGGCAGGTTGGTGGACTTCGCGTAAACCCGGAGACCGGGCTTCGAGATCCGCTTGATGCCCGCGATGGAGCGCTCACGGTTCGGACCGAACTTGAGCTCGAGGACGAGGTTCTTGCCGACCTCGGCGTCCTCGACCTTCCAGCCCGTGATGAAGCCCTCCTGCTGGAGGATTTCCGCGATGTGAGACTTGATCTTGCTGTGCGGCATCGTCACGGAGTCGTGGTATGCCGAGTTCGCGTTACGCAGACGAGTCAGCATGTCCGCGATCGGATCAGTCATGGTCATGAATTGGCCTTCGGCCTCTCTCGCCGGGGTTTCCAGTGCGCCATCCCTCTCCCCACACAGGGGCGGGACGGGTGCGGCGCGGGGACCTACGGCGTAGTAAGTCGTACGGGCGGCGGACGCCCAACCCTCCTAGCCTAAGCCATGGAGGGATGGGCACCCGCCAACCCAGTGCTTACCGAGAGACTCCGGTCATCCCAACTAAGGGATTACCAGGAGCTCTTGGTCACGCCCGGCAGCTCGCCACGGTGAGCCATCTCACGAAGGCACACGCGGCACAGGCCGAACTTGCGGTACACGGAGTGGGGACGACCACAGCGCTGGCAGCGCGTGTAGCCGCGCACGCCGAACTTGGGCTTGCGGGCAGCCTTCGCGATGAGAGCCTTCTTCGCCATCTCGCTTACGCCTCCTTGAAGGGGAAGCCGAGGTGACGCAGAAGGGCACGGCCCTCGTCGTCGTTGGTCGCCGTGGTCACCACGGTGATGTCCATACCCCGGACACGGTCGATCTTGTCCTGGTCGATCTCGTGGAACATGACCTGCTCCGTGAGACCGAAGGTGTAGTTGCCACGGCCGTCGAACTGCTTGGGGGACAGGCCGCGGAAGTCGCGGATGCGCGGGAGCGCGAGCGACAGGGTGCGGTCCAGGAACTCCCACATGCGGTCGCCACGGAGGGTGACGTGCGCACCGATCGGCTGACCCTCGCGGAGCTTGAACTGCGCGATGGACTTGCGGGCCTTGGTGACGGCCGGCTTCTGACCGGTGATCGTGGTGAGGTCGCGGATCGCGCCATCGATCAGCTTCGAGTCGCGGGCGGCGTCGCCGACACCCATGTTGACCACGATCTTCACGAGGCCGGGAACCTGCATGACGTTCTCGTACGAGAACTCCTCACGCAGCTTGCCCGCGATCTCCTCGCGGTACTTCGTCTTGAGACGCGGAGTGGTGGTAGCCATCAGATGTCCTCACCCGTCCGCTTGGCAACGCGGATCTTGTTGCCCTCGTCGTCGAAGCGGTAACCGACACGCGTGACGACCTTCTTGCCGTCCTTCTCCACGACCAGCTGGACGTTGGAGACGTGGACCGGAGCCTCGGTCGTGACGATGCCACCGGCCTGCGACGGGCCGGCCTTGGTGTGCTTCTTGACCCGGTTGACACCCTCGACGAGGACGCGGTTCTCGCGGGGGAAGGCCGTGATGACCTTGCCCTGCTTGCCCTTGTCCTTACCGGTGATGACCTGGACCAGGTCGCCCTTCTTGATCTTCATGCTTACAGCACCTCCGGCGCGAGCGAGATGATCTTCATGAACTTCTTCTCGCGCAGCTCACGGCCGACCGGGCCGAAGATACGGGTGCCACGAGGGTCGCCGTCGTTCTTGAGAATGACAGCGGCGTTCTCGTCGAAGCGGATGTACGAGCCGTCCTGGCGGCGGCGCTCCTTGACGGTGCGAACGATGACCGCCTTGACGACGTCACCCTTCTTCACGTTGCCACCGGGGATCGCATCCTTGACGGTGGCGACGATGACGTCACCGATGCCCGCGTAGCGGCGACCCGAGCCACCGAGAACACGGATGCAAAGGATCTCCTTGGCACCAGTGTTGTCGGCGACACGCAGTCGCGACTCCTGCTGGATCACGTCTATCTCCTGATTGTCTGCCGGTTCCCGGTGGGGTTGCGCTGAGCGATCAGCGCAACCCCACCGAGCCTGGCGGAACGAACTTGAAGGGTTACCCCTTCAAGAATTACTTGGCCTTCTCGAGGATCTCGACGACGCGCCAGTGCTTCGTGGCGGACAGCTTCCGGGTCTCCATCAGGAGGACGCGGTCACCGATGCCGGCGGCGTTCTGCTCGTCGTGAGCCTTGAGCTTGTTCGTACGGCGGATGACCTTGCCGTACAGCGCGTGCTTGACGCGGTCCTCGACAGCGACGACGACGGTCTTGTCCATCTTGTCGCTGACGACCAGGCCCTCGCGGACCTTGCGAGCGTTGCGCTCGGTCTTCTGCTCAGTCACGTTGCTCTCGCTCATCAGGCGTTCTCCACCGTCTCGATGCCCAGCTCTCGCTCACGCATCAGGGTGTAGATCCGGGCGATGTCCTTACGGACGGACTTGAGCCGACCGTGGTTCTCGAGCTGGCCCGTCGCCGCCTGGAAGCGGAGGTTGAACAGCTCTTCCTTGGCCTCGCGGAGCTTGTTGAGAAGCTCCTCGTTGCCCAGCTCGCGCAGCTCGGACGCCTTGGTACCGGCCGACATCACAGCTCACCTGCTTCGCGCTTCACGATCTTGCACTTCATCGGCAGCTTGTGGGCCGCACGGGTCAGGGCCTCGCGCGCGATCTTCTCGTTCGGGTAGGACAGTTCGAACATCACCCGACCCGGCTTGACGTTCGCGATCCACCACTCCGGAGAACCCTTACCGGAACCCATGCGGGTCTCGGCGGGCTTCTTCGTCAGCGGGCGGTCCGGGTAGATGTTGATCCAGACCTTGCCGCCACGCTTGATGTGGCGGGTCATCGCGATACGAGCCGCCTCGATCTGGCGGTTGGTCACGTACGCCGGCGTGAGGGCCTGAATGCCGTACTCGCCGAACGCGACCTGCGTACCACCCTTGCTCGCGCCGGAGCGCTTGGGGTGGTGCTGCTTGCGGTGCTTGACCCTACGGGGGATCAGCATGTCGGTCAGGCCTCCGTTCCGGTGCTCTCAGCCGGAGCGGCAGCGGCGGCGGGAGCGTCGGCCTTGGGGGCCTCGGCAGCCGGCGCGGACTGCTGCTGCGGCTTGCGGCCGCGGCCGCCACGCTCGCCACCACGGCCACCACGGCCGGCGGGGCGGTCGCCAGCGCCACCCGCGCCACGGGCCGGGCGGTTGCCCGCACGGGCCGCGGCGTTCTCGGCGCGGACCTCGGCGATGTTCTTGACGTCGCCCTTGTAGATCCAGACCTTCACGCCGATGCGGCCGAAGGTCGTCTTGGCCTCGAAGAAGCCGTAGTCGACGTTCGCGCGGAGCGTGTGCAGGGGCACACGGCCCTCGCGGTAGAACTCCGAGCGGGACATCTCGGCGCCGCCGAGACGACCGCCGCACTGGATCTTGATGCCCTTGGCGCCGGCCTTCATCGTGCCCTGCATGCTCTTACGCATGGCGCGACGGAAGGAGACGCGGGAGGAGAGCTGCTCGGCGACGGCCTGAGCGACCAGCTGAGCGTCCATCTCGGGGTTCTTGACCTCGAGGATGTTCAGCTGGACCTGCTTGCCCGTGAGCTTCTCGAGGTCGCCGCGGATGCGGTCGGCCTCGGCGCCACGGCGGCCGATGACGATGCCGGGACGGGCGGTGTGGATGTCCACACGCACGCGGTCACGGGTGCGCTCGATCTCAACCTTCGAGATGCCGGCGCGCTCCATGCCGGACGTCATCATCCGACGGATGGCGACGTCTTCCTTGACGTAGTCCTTGTACAGCTTGTCGGCGTACCAGCGGGACTTGAAGTCCGTGGTGATGCCGAGCCGGAACCCATGCGGGTTAACCTTCTGGCCCATTACCGGGTTCCTTCCTTGCTGCTGACGACCACGGTGATGTGGCTGGTCCGCTTACGGATCCGGTAGGCACGGCCCTGAGCACGCGGACGGAACCGCTTCAGGGTCGGGCCCTCATCCACGTACGCCTCGCTGATGACCAGCGAAGAGGCGTCGGTGTGGTCGTAGTTGTGTGCAGCGTTGGCGATGGCGCTGTCCAGCACCTTGCCAACCGGCACGCTCGCGGCCTGCGGGGCGAAACGCAGGACCGCCTGAGCCTCCGTGGCGTCCATGCCACGGATAAGGTCCACCACGCGGCGGGCCTTCATGGGCGTGACGCGGATGTACCGCGCCTGGGCCCTGGCTTCCATGGTTGTCCTTCCAGTGTCTGTCATGGTCATTCCACCCCGCGTTAGCGGCGCTTCGACTTCCGGTCGTCCTTCACGTGACCCCGGAAGGTGCGCGTCGGCGAGAACTCACCGAGCTTGTGGCCGACCATCGACTCGGTGACAAACACCGGAATGTGGGTCTTGCCGTTGTGCACCGCGATCGTGTGGCCGAGCATGGCCGGGATGATCATCGAGCGACGGGACCAGGTCTTGATGACGTTCTTGGTACCGGCTTCGTTCTGTGCGTCCACCTTCTTTACGAGGTGGCCGTCAACGAAGGGTCCCTTCTTGAGACTACGCGGCATCTAAACCCGCTCCTAGCGCTTCTTGTTCGTCTTGCGGCGGCGGACGATGTACTTGCTCGAAGCCTTCTTCGGCGAGCGAGTACGACCCTCCTTCTGACCCCACGGGGAGACCGGGTGGCGACCACCGGAGGTCTTGCCCTCACCACCACCGTGCGGGTGGTCGACCGGGTTCATCGCCACACCGCGGACGGTCGGGCGAACGCCCAGCCAGCGCTTGCGGCCGGCCTTGCCCCAGTTGATGTTCGACTGCTCGGCGTTGCCGACCTCGCCGATGGTGGCGCGGCAGCGGGCGTCGACGAGACGGATCTCACCGGACGGCATACGAAGGTGGGCCATCGTGCCCTCCTTCGCCAGCAGCTGCACGGAGGCACCAGCGGAGCGCGCGAACTTGGCGCCGCCACCGGGACGGAGCTCGATCGCGTGGATCGTGGTACCGACCGGGATGTTGCGGAGCGCCAGGTTGTTGCCGGGCTTGATGTCCGCGCCGGGGCCGTTCTCGACGCGGTCACCCTGCGTCAGACCCTTGGGGGCGATGATGTAACGCTTCTCGCCGTCCAGGTAGTGGAGCAGCGCGATGCGGGCGGTGCGGTTGGGGTCGTACTCGATGTGAGCGACCTTGGCCGGCACGCCGTCCTTGTCGTGACGACGGAAGTCGATCACGCGGTAGGCGCGCTTGTGGCCACCACCCTGGTGACGCACGGTGATCCGGCCGGTGTTGTTACGGCCGCCCTTGCTGTGCAGAGGGCGAACCAGCGACTTCTCCGGCGTGGACCGCGTGATCTCGACGAAGTCGGCTACGGAGGAGCCACGACGGCCCGGCGTAGTCGGCTTGTACTTGCGGATTCCCATTTCTCAGTCCTCGTCCGATTCCGGACGATCCAGACCGCCGTTAGGCGGTCGGACCGCCGAAGATGTCGATACGGTTGCCCTCGGCAAGGGTCACGATGGCGCGCTTGGTGTCCTTGCGCTTGCCGAAACCGGCCTTGGTCCGCTTGCGCTTGCCCTGGCGGTTGATCGTGTTGACCCCGGTGACCTTGACCGAGAAGACCGCCTCGACGGCCTGCTTGATCTGGGTCTTGTTGGAGCCAGGCGCGACGATGAACGTGTACTTGTTCTCGTCCAGCAGTGCGTAGCTCTTCTCCGAGACGACCGGCTTGACGAGAATGTCGCGCGGGTCCGAGAAGGTCTTGCTGGTGACGACGGCCTCAGTCATCAGGCGTCGCTCCCTTCGGTCTCAGCGGTCTGGGGGCCAGACACGAAGGACTCGAGGGCGGCCTGGGTGAAGACCACGTCGTCGGAGACGATCACGTCGTACGTGTTGAGCTGGCCCGGCTCCAGGATGTGCACCTGGGGCAGGTTACGAGCGGACAGCCACGCGGCCTCGTCGGAGCGCTCGGCGACCAGGAGCAGGTTCTTGCGCTCCGAGATCTTGCCGAACAGCGTCTTGGCGGCCTTGGTGGAGACCTCACCCTCGACCACGCCGGTGACGACGTGGATGCGGGAGTGGTTGGCCCGGTCCGAGAGGGCACCGCGGAGGGCGGCGGCCTTCATCTTCTTCGGGGTCCGCTGCGAGTAGTCACGCGGCACGGGACCGTGCACGACGCCACCACCGGCGAACTGCGGGGCGCGGGTCGAACCCTGACGGGCGCGGCCGGTGCCCTTCTGGCGGTAAGGCTTCTTGCCACCACCGCGGACTTCGCCACGGGTCTTGGTCTTGTGCGTGCCCTGACGGGCCGCGGCCAGCTGCGCGACGACGACCTGGTGGATCAGCGGGACGCTGACCTTGGCGCCGAAGATCTCCTCGGGGAGCTCGACGGTCCCGGCCTTGTCGCCTGCCGGCGAAAGGATGTCAATGGTGCTCATCGGTTCCTCAAACCCCCTTGGCCGCGGTGCGGACCAGGACGAGGCCACCGTTGGGGCCGGGGACGGCGCCCTTGATGAGCAGCAGACCCTTCTCGGCGTCAACGGCGTGGACGGTCAGGTTCTGGGTGGTCACACGCTCGTTGCCCATGCGACCGGCCATGCGCATGCCCTTGAAGACACGGCCCGGGGTGGCGCAGCCACCGATCGAACCGGGCTTGCGGTGCACGCGGTGGGCACCGTGCGAGGCCTTGCCACCACGGAAGTTGTGGCGCTTCATCACACCGGCGAAGCCCTTGCCCTTGCTCTTACCGGTGACGTCGACCTTCACGCCGGCCTCGAAGACCTCGGCGGTGATCTCCTGGCCGAGCGTGTACTCGGAGGCGTCAGCGGTGCGGAGCTCCACCAGGTGGCGGCGCGGGGTGACGTCGGCCTTGGCGAAGTGACCCTTGAGGGGCTTGTTCACCTTGCGCGGGTCGATCTCGCCGAAGGCGATCTGGACCGACTCGTAGCCGTCGACGTCGTTCGTACGGACCTGGGTCACGACATTCGGGCCGGCCTTGACGACGGTCACCGGGACGACCCGGTTGTTCTCGTCCCAGACCTGCGTCATGCCGAGCTTCTCGCCCAGGATGCCCTTGATGTTCTTAGCCATCTCGCGCGTCACCTCAGAGCTTGATCTCGATGTCGACGCCCGCCGGCAGGTCGAGGCGCATGAGCGAGTCAACCGTCTTCGGCGTGGGGTCGAGGATGTCGATGAGGCGCTTGTGCGTGCGCATCTCGAAGTGCTCGCGCGAGTCCTTGTACTTGTGCGGCGACTTGATGACGCAGTACACGTTCTTCTCAGTGGGCAGCGGCACCGGGCCCGCGACCGACGCACCAGTGCGCGTCACCGTCTCGACGATCTTCTTCGCCGAGGAGTCGATGACCTCGTGGTCGTAGGCCTTGAGCCGGATGCGGATCTTCTGTCCCGCCATGGCTACTAGTAGTCCTTTGTCTCGTAAACGCTCTGGAACCCGGCACGCTGTGCTTCCTGGGAAGCGCTGTCCTGCTCCGACCCACGCGGTCGGGCGTGTCGCGCTCCCTCTACGCAGAAATCCCACAGGGATTTCCCAACCAAGGGGGCGCGGTCACCATGACCGCTGGCCGGGGGCCGAACACCCACCGGGCGCCTGGCCGGCACCCCGCTGACGCTTCCCAGAAGATTCCCGTACGTCCGCTCCTGAGAAGGAGCGACGAGTACTGTGGGACTCGCTTCCGGTCCTCCCGACGGGAGGCGCGCAGCATCGGCACTCAACCGAGCAACCAGGACAGTCTGCCACACGGGGCCTTCCGGCCGCCAATCGGGGTCCAAGACTGTACCCCACGTCACGTATGGACATGCGCCGGGGCGCACGACCTGACGCACGCGCCCCTCTTCCGCTCATCCCAAACGCCGTGCCCGCTCGGTCAGATGGCGCCGCTCGGGAGCGCTCGTGGTGCGCCGTGCCGCCTCGCGGTAGGCCGCTGCCGCCCCCTCCTCGTCGCCGAGGAGTTCGAGCAGATGCGCGCGGGTCGCCAGGAGCCGGTGGTGCCGGGCGAGCCGCTTGTCCGCCGCGAGACCGTCCAGAAGCTCGAGGCCGGCCCGGGGGCCCCGGACCATGGCGAGGGCGACCGCGCGGTTGAGGGTGACCATCGGATTCGGCCCGGCGCTCTCCAGGAGCTCGTACAGGGCGAGGATCTGCGGCCAGTCCGTGGCCTCCGCGGACGGGGCCTCGTCGTGCACGGCCGCGATCGCCGCCTGGAGCTGGTACGGGCCGACCCGGCCCCGCGGCAGGGCGCGGCTGATCAGCTCGACCCCCTCGGCGATCAGCCCCGCGTCCCAGCTCCCCCGGTCCTGTTCCGCGAGCGGTACGAGTTCCCCGCGCGGGCCCGTGCGGGCCGGGCGCCGGGCGTCGGTGAGCAGCATCAGCGCGAGCAGGCCCGCCGTCTCCGTGTCCTCGGGGACGAGGCGGTGCAGCATCCGGGCGAGCCGGATCGCCTCCGTGGACAGCTCGGGCGCGGTGAGCGCCTCGCCGCCGCTGGCCGTGTAGCCCTCGTTGAAGACGAGGTAGAGCACCTGCCGCACCTCGGCGAGGCGGGCGGTGCGGTCCTCGCCCTCGGGCAGCGCGAGCGACCATCCGCCTGCCTTGATCGTCTGCTTGGCCCGGCTGATCCGCTGCGCCATCGTCGCCTCGGGCACGAGGAAGGCGGCGGCGATCTGTGCGGTGGTGAGGCCGCCGACGGCGCGCAGGGTGAGCGCGATCCGGCTGGGCGGCGACAGTTCCGGACGGCAGCAGAGGAAGAGCAGGGACAGGGAGTCGTCCCGGTCGGTGTCCGGGGAGTCGTCGGCGGCGCGCGCGAGGAGCTCGGCGTCCGGGGTGGCGAGCGCGACGGCGTCCTCGCGCCGCCGGCGGGCGGCCTCGCTGCGGACCAGGTCGACGAACCTGCGGGTGGCGACGGTCAGCAGCCAGCCCCGCGCGTTCTCCGGGACCCCCTCCTCGGGCCACTGCCGGGCGGCGGCGATCAGGGCCTCCTGGACGGCGTCCTCGCACAGGTCGAAGGTGCCGTACCGGCGGACGAGCGCGCCGAGGACCTGCGGCGTGTACGCGCGCAGCAGGTCCTCGATCTCGTGCGTGCCGGTCACACGTCCGCCGCGGACTCGTGCAGGACCGGCCAGAGCTCGACGGGGTCGACGTCCGCGAAGGGCATGTCCGCGGCGATCTCCTGGGCCCTCTCCAGGCTGTCGCAATCGAGCAGGTAGAAGCTGGCGAGGTACTCCTTGGTCTCCAGGTACGGGCCGTCGGTGACCGCGGGCGCCCCGCCCTCGCGCCGTACGAGCTGGGCGGCGGCCGCGTCCGCCAGGCCGTACGCGCCGATCAGCTCGCCGCTCTCCCGGTACCTCCGGTTGAAGGCCTCCTGGCGGGCGATCGCCTCGGGCCACGCCTCGGCCGGGAAGGAGTCCCACTTGGCCTGGTTGCCGTAGATCATCGCGACGTACTTCATCTCGGGTGTCCTCCCCGTCCCGCCCGCCCCGGTGGCGTGCTGTCACCCCTCGGTCGGAGCCGGGACCGTCCTCTCGACATCCGTGCGCACGATGTCGGAGATTTTTTCCGATGATCTTTTCCCGCGGGCCGCCGCGGCACAACCCGTTCGCTCGCACATCCGTCTTCCAGGGGACCGATTGAGCGAAGGGCCTGTCGTGCACACTCCACCCCGCCGTCGGACGGTTCTCGCCGCCGCCCTCGCGGTCGTCTCGGCCGCCGCCGGGTGTTCCGTACCGGAGCCGCGCAGGACCGCGCCGACCGCCGATCCGGCGCCGGGCAGGCCGATCGCCTCCGGGCGGGCCCGGCGGGCGCTGCTCATGCAGTTCTGCGCGCACCCGGACGACGACCTGTACTTCATGAACCCGGACACGCAGCGGCTGCTCGACGCGGGCGTCCCGCTGGTCTCCGTGTACGTGACGGCGGGCGAGCACACCGGACGGAACCGGATCGCGGGGATGCCCGAGACTCCCCCGGACCGCGCGGCCTACTCCTCCGCCCGCCACCAGGGCCTGCGCCAGTCGTACGCGGTGGCGCTCGGCCTTCCGGCGTTCACGCCGTGGCGGCGGGAGGCGCTCGCCCTCCCCGGCGGCAGGCGGGCGGAGGTGAACACCCTCGCGCACGGCGGCCGCCGGATCGAACTGGTCTTCCTCAACCTGCCGATGCACACCCACCGCCGCTACATGGCCGTGCCCGCGCTCTGGGACGACCGGGCCCTGGAGCTGCGGACCCATCTGCCGGCCGGCTCCCCCGTCACCCGCGCCGACACCTACGACTACGACCAGCTGGTCGCCGTCCTCACCGGGCTGCTCCGCCGCCACCGGCCCACGGTCGTGCACACCCTGGACCCGGACCCCGACATCCAGCTCGGCGACGAGGCCGCCCGCCGGCGGGACTCCGAGCAGCCGGGCTACTCGGACCACGGGGACCACACGGCGGTCGCCTCCTTCACCTGGGCCGCCCTGTGCCGCTGGGTCGCGGACGCGGTCCGGGACGGCGAACCGATACCCGCCTTCACGACCACCGCCTTCCGCGGCTACTACAACCGCCACTGGCCCAAGAACCTCCCGCCCACGGTCCTGGAGGAGAAGGCGGCCCGGCTCGTCCCGTACGGCGGGAGCCCCTCCTGGGCGTGCGGGAACCCCTCGGGCTGCGGCGACTACGGCGTCGGTGGCGACCGGCCGCTGACCAATCGCAAGGGCTGGGTGCGCTCCACGCACCACCGCTGGCCGGGCGCGGGCCCGGTGCTCGCCGGGGAGCCGGACGGCCGGCTCGCCGCGTACGGGGTGCTCGGACTGCGAGCGGTCCGCTGGCGGGAGTCCGCGCCCGGCGTCTGGGGCGAGCCGGTGGACCTGGGAGGCGGCCCGCTCGCGCCGGCGCTCGGCTCGGCGGTGCTCGGTGACGGCCGGGTGCTGCTCCTCGGGGTGCGGTTCGCCGCGCTCGACGGGCACGGCGGGGCGAACCGGCGCGAGGTGGTGCTCCTGGAGCAGCGCTTCCCCGGCGGCGGCTTCCTGGCCTGGCGGGGCCTGGGGAGCCCGGAGCGCGGGGACGACCGGGGGCGGCGGATCGGTGCGCCGGTGGCGGCCGCGGCCCCCGACGGCCGGGTCCACCTCTTCGTACGGAACGCGGACAAGGGCGTCTCGACGCGGGTCCGCGCGGTGGACGGCTCCTGGTCCCCGTGGCGGCCGCTCCCCGGCGGCGCGGAGGTCCAGGACGGTCTGGCGGTCTCGGTGGACGCGGCCGGCCGGGTGCATGTGTACGCGGCGGGGCGGGAGTCCGTACGGCACTGGGTGGACGGGGTCCCCCAGCGGGCTCGACTGCCGCTCTCCGGGTCCACGGTGGCGAGCGCGGGCGGCGCGCTGTACCACCGGGCGCCGGCGTCCGCGCGGCTGACCGGCCCGGACGGCGACGCCGGTCTCGACGGGTACGGGGACGTGGTCGCCGCGCGGTCGGCGGCACTCGGGACCGTGCTGCTCGGCAGGGACGAGGAGGGCCGGGTGGCGCTCAGGGCCGGCGGTCGGCTCCGTACCCGGCAGCGGCCGGCGGTGGCGGCGGCGCTCCACCTGGAAGCACGGGGGGCCACCGTGGTGGCCCTGGGCCCGGACGGCCACCCGTGGAGCTGGCGACCGTAGGAAGGCCGGGTACGCGAGAAGGCCCCGCACCTTTCGGTGCGGGGCCTTCCCTTACTGCTCAGCAGCTCGTACGAGCTACCAGGTCAGTTCAAGATCAGGCAGTGATCTTGACGACCTGGCCGGCGCCGACGGTCCGGCCACCCTCACGGATGGCGAACTTGAGGCCCTCCTCCATGGCGACGGGCTGGATCAGCTCGACGGACATGGAGGTGTTGTCGCCCGGCATGACCATCTCGGTGCCCTCGGGGAGGGTCACGACGCCGGTCACGTCCGTGGTACGGAAGTAGAACTGCGGGCGGTAGTTGTTGAAGAACGGGGTGTGACGGCCACCCTCGTCCTTCGACAGGATGTAGGCCTGGGCCTCGAACTTCGTGTGCGGCGTGACCGAGCCCGGCTTGATGATGACCTGGCCGCGCTCGACATCCTCGCGCTTGATGCCACGGAGGAGCAGACCGACGTTCTCACCGGCCTGGCCCTCGTCGAGCAGCTTGCGGAACATCTCGATGCCGGTGACCGTGGTGGTGGTCTTCTCGGTCTTGATGCCGATGATGTCGACGGTCTCGTTGACCTTGAGGACACCACGCTCGATACGACCGGTGACGACGGTGCCACGACCGGTGATCGTAAAGACGTCCTCGATCGGCATCAGGAACGGCTTGTCGACGTCACGCTCGGGCTGCGGGATGGACTCGTCGACAGCCTTCATCAGGCCGAGGAGCTTGTCCGCCCACTCCTTGTCGCCCTCGAGGGCCTTGAGCGCCGAGACACGGACGACCGGCAGGTCGTCGCCCGGGAACTCGTACTCGGAGAGGAGCTCACGAACCTCGAGCTCGACGAGCTCCAGGATCTCCTCGTCGTCCACCATGTCGGCCTTGTTCAGGGCGACGACGATGTACGGAACGCCGACCTGGCGGGCCAGGAGCACGTGCTCCTTGGTCTGCGGCATCGGGCCGTCGGTGGCGGCGACCACGAGGATGGCGCCGTCCATCTGCGCCGCACCCGTGATCATGTTCTTGATGTAGTCGGCGTGACCGGGGCAGTCGACGTGCGCGTAGTGACGCGACTCCGTCTGGTACTCGACGTGCGCGATCGAGATGGTGATACCGCGCTGGCGCTCCTCGGGAGCCTTGTCGATCTGGTCGAAGGCCGAGGCCTCGTTCAGGTCCGGGTACGCGTCGTGCAGCACCTTGGTAATGGCGGCCGTGAGGGTCGTCTTACCGTGGTCGATGTGACCGATGGTGCCGATGTTGACGTGCGGCTTAGTCCGCTCGAACTTCGCCTTCGCCACGGGGGTCCTCCTGGAGAGTGGTTCTGTACGCCTTGCTCATCGGCGCCAGGTGATCTTTGCTGGGATGCCAGTAACCGGGGCCCCGATCCCTCGGGTTGCGGGGGGCTGAGCCCCGGTGACTGGTGTCAAGCCTAAAGCGTGAACTCGGGAGAGTTACTCGCCCTTGGCCTTCGCGATGATCTCCTCGGCGACGTTCCGCGGAACCTCGGCGTAGGAGTCGAACTGCATCGAGTAGCTTGCGCGACCCGAAGTCTTGCTGCGGAGGTCTCCGACGTAGCCGAACATCTCCGAGAGGGGCACGAGGCCCTTCACGACGCGAGCGCCGCTGCGCTCCTCCATGGCCTGAATCTGGCCACGGCGGGAGTTGATGTCGCCGATGACCTCACCCATGTAGTCCTCGGGCGTGACGACCTCAACGGCCATCATGGGCTCGAGAATGACGGGAGAAGCCTTGCGCGCGGCCTCCTTGAAGGCCTGCGAGCCGGCGATCTTGAACGCGAGCTCGGAGGAGTCGACCTCGTGGTAGGCACCGTCGAGAAGGATGACGCGGACGCCAGTCATCTCGTAGCCCGCCAGGATGCCGAACTGCATGGCCTCCTGCGCACCGGCGTCGACCGAAGGGATGTACTCCTTCGGGATGCGGCCACCGGTGACCTTGTTCACGAACTCGTAGGAGGCGTCGCCACCCTCGATGGGCTCGATCGCGATCTGCACCTTGGCGAACTGACCGGTACCACCGGTCTGCTTCTTGTGGGTGAAGTCCACGCGCTCGACGGCCTTGCGGATCGTCTCACGGTACGCGACCTGCGGCTTGCCGACGTTCGCCTCGACCTTGAACTCACGACGCATACGGTCGACGAGGATGTCGAGGTGAAGCTCGCCCATACCACCGATGATGGTCTGGCCGGTCTCCTCGTCCGAGTGGACCTGGAAGGAGGGGTCCTCCTCCGCGAGACGCTGGATGGCGACACCCAGCTTCTCCTGGTCACCCTTGGACTTGGGCTCGATGGCGACCTGAATGACCGGCGCCGGGAAGTCCATGGACTCCAGGATGACCGGGTTCTTCTCGTCGCACAGCGTCTCACCGGTGGTGGTCTGCTTGAGGCCCATGACGGCGACGATGTCGCCGGCGCCCACCGAGTCGATCTCCTCACGCTTGTTCGCGTGCATGCGGTAGATCTTGCCGATGCGCTCCTTCTTGCCCTTGACGGAGTTCAGCACCGCGGTGCCGGCCTCCAGGCGACCGGAGTAGATCCGGACGAAGGTGAGCTTACCGAGGTGCGGGTCGCTCGCGATCTTGAACGCGAGAGCCGACAGCGGCTCCTCGTCGGACGGCTTGCGCTTGACGACGACCTCGGGGTCCTTGACGTCGTGGCCCTCGATGGCCTCGACGTCCAGGGGCGAGGGGAGGTAGCGCACGACCGCGTCGAGCAGGGGCTGAACGCCCTTGTTCTTGAACGCGGTGCCGCAGAAGACGGGGGTGACCGTCTTCTCGCCGCCACCCTTGCCGGAGGAGATCGTGATGCGGCGGACGGCAGCGTAGAGCTGCTCCTCGGTGGGCTCGACGCCCTCGAGGAAGAGCTCCATGAGCTCCTCGTCGTTCTCCGCGACGGTCTCGACGAGCTTGGCGCGGTACTCCTCGGCCTGCTCGAGCTTGTCCGCCGGGATGTCGACGACGTCGTACATCTCGCCCTTGCTGGCCTCGGCGGACCAGACAAGCGCCTTCATGCGGACCAGGTCGATGACGCCCTGGAAGTCCATCTCGGCGCCGATCGGGAGCTGCATGACGATCGGGACGGCGCCGAGGCGGTCCACGATCATGTCGACGCAGCGGAGGAACTCGGCGCCCGTACGGTCGAGCTTGTTGACGAAGCAGATACGCGGCACGCCGTAGCGGTCCGCCTGTCGCCAGACAGTCTCGGACTGGGGCTCGACACCGGCCACACCGTCGAACACGGTGACAGCACCGTCGAGCACGCGCAGCGAACGCTCCACCTCGACGGTGAAGTCGACGTGGCCCGGCGTGTCGATGATGTTGATCGTGTGATCGACATTCTCGAGCGGCCAGTGGCAGGTCGTCGCGGCGGACGTGATCGTGATGCCGCGCTCCTGCTCCTGCTCCATCCAGTCCATCGTGGCAGCGCCGTCGTGGACTTCACCGATCTTGTAGGAAACGCCGGTGTAGAACAGGATCCGCTCGGTGGTGGTCGTCTTGCCCGCGTCGATGTGGGCCATGATGCCGATGTTGCGCACCTTGGCCAGGTCAAGCGAAGTGGTAGCCATAAGGCTTCAGTCTTCTCTCGGTCTCGATGTGGGTTGCGACTACCAGCGGTAGTGCGCGAAGGCCTTGTTGGACTCGGCCATCTTGTGCGTGTCTTCGCGCTTCTTGACGGCAGCACCGAGGCCGTTGGAGGCGTCGAGGAGCTCGTTCATGAGGCGCTCGGTCATGGTCTTCTCGCGACGGGCGCGGGAGTAACCGACGAGCCAGCGGAGGGCGAGCGTGGACGCGCGGCCCGGCTTGACCTCGATCGGCACCTGGTAGGTGGCGCCACCGACACGGCGGGACTTGACCTCGAGGGCCGGCTTGACGTTCTCGAGAGCGCGCTTCAGCGTGATGACCGGGTCCTGGCCGGTCTTCTCACGAAGACCCTCCATGGCGCCGTACACGATGCGCTCGGCGGTGGAACGCTTGCCGTCCAGCAGGATCTTGTTGATCAGCGAGGTGACAAGAGGAGAGCTGTAGACCGGGTCGATGATGACCGGGCGCTTCGGGGCGGGGCCCTTACGAGGCATTCTTACTTCTCCTTCTTGGCGCCGTAGCGGCTGCGAGCCTGCTTACGGTTCTTGACGCCCTGCGTGTCGAGGGAACCGCGGATGATCTTGTAACGAACACCCGGCAGGTCCTTCACACGGCCACCGCGCACGAGCACGATCGAGTGCTCCTGCAGGTTGTGACCCTCACCCGGGATGTAGGCCGTGACCTCGATGCCCGAGGTCAGACGCACACGCGCGACCTTACGGAGGGCCGAGTTCGGCTTCTTCGGGGTGGTCGTGAACACACGCGTGCAGACGCCGCGACGCTGAGGGGAACCCTCGAGTGCGGGCGTCTTGTTCTTCTCGACCTTGTCCTGCCGGCCCTTACGGACCAGCTGCTGGATCGTAGGCACTACTTCTCCGGTTTCTGTGTGCCGTCGGTAAAACTAACCTGGAACATTCACCGACCCACGCGGTCGGGTGTGTCGAATCGCGCGGACCTCCGCCAGGGGCGGAAAAAGCGCGGATCACGGTGGCCGGTAAATGACTCGCCGTGCGGTTGAGGACACGCACGGGAGCCCAGGCACACCCCAGGCACAAGGCATGAGCGTACCTACCGCATGGACTCCGGTCAAAACAAATGCCCAGCCGCCCCCGGCCCCCGCCGGAGCGGGCCGGGAGCGGGGCGGACGGCGGTCGGGCGCGGTCGGTCCCGGCCGGGGCCGGGACGGGCGGCGGTGGGTCCCCGCCGACCCCCGGCCGGCCCCGGTCGGGCCGGGGTGGGCGGCGGCCGGTCCCGGTCGGCCCCGGGCGGTCCCGGGGTGGGCGGCGGCCGGCCCCGGTCAGTCCCGGGCGGTGCGGCGGGGCTCGGCGGTCTCGCCGGTGCCCGCCTCGTCGGTGTCGGGCTCCAGGAACTGGTTCACGACCTTGACGAAGACGCCCATCCGCTCGTCGGGCACTCCCAGCCAGCGGGCGAAGTCCTCCATCGAGGGCTGCCAGTCGCTCGGCGGCAGAAGGTCCGCCGCCATGGGGAGCTCCTCGGGGGTCACGCGCCCGGACCTGATGAGCATGTCGCGGACGGAGACGCCGAGCAGCGGGGCGATCCGGCGCATGGTCTCCAGGTCGGGCATGCTCTGCCTCTGCAGCAGGCGCGTGACGGCGGCGCGGTGGACGCCGGCCTCGTCCGCGATCCGGGACTTGCCGCCTCCACGCGGGCTGTCGATGTCGTAACCGCGCTGTCTCATCAGGCCTTCGACCCAGCCTGCGAATTCGTCGAGCCCCTGAATGCTCATGTGTACAGCTCCTCGCTCGCTCCCCACCCTCCGGATCCCATACCTTAGCGTGCTTGCGCGCACAGAATTACGTGCTTTCGGGCGCGCAATCGTGTCGAATCGGTGAAGGGATCGGCCCACCCTCCCGGATTTTTGTTGCGCGCTCGCACGCAACGTGTAAGTCTGGCTCGCCGCCGCACTCGTCGGCCCCCTGAGCCCCAGGCGCCCCACCGGCCCCATGGACGGCCCCGGTGGGCCCCGGACCGTGGAGAACCTCTTGTTCCATCCCGACCCGACCCCCTGGCAGGCCTCCGCCGCGTGCGCCGGCCTCTCCCCGTCCGTCGTCTTCGCCCGCCGCGCCAAGGAGGCGGCCCCGGCTCTCCGGGCCTGCGCCTCCTGCCCCGTGCGGAGCGAGTGCGAGACGGCGGTGGCCCCGGCCGAGAGCTACTTCGACGGCGTCTGCGCGGGCCGCCTCTGGCGCAACGGCCGCCCGGCGGACGCCCTGCGCGTGGCGAAGGCGCTCGCGGCGGCGGGAGGCGGCCGCCGTGGCTGACCCCACCGACACCGCGCCCGTGCTCCGGGACATCGCCCTCTGGACCGCCTCCCTCGTACGGCAGTTCCCCGAGCTCGCCGAGGAGCTCGCGCCCGGCCGCCGGGGGCCCGCCGGGACCGCGCCCGCCCCCTCCCCCGCCGGCCGCGACGAGCTGATCCGCGAGGAGCGCCGCGAGGCGCTGCTGCTCCAGCAGCGGCACGGGCTCGTCGTGCCGGGCCACGGGGCCGCCCCGATCCGGCTGCACGTCTCCGACGCCATCCGCGACATCACCGACGGGGTGGTGGAGCTGGAGGAGGCGGTGTGCGCCCGGCTCGCGCTGCCCCGCCCGCCGCGCGCCGGGGTGATCGACCGGCTCCGGCGTCTCGTGGGGCTGCTCGACCAGGTCGCGGCCCACCCGGATCTGGCCCGGCACGTACGGGACGAGATCCGCAGGATGGCCCGGCGCTGCGCCAGGACGCTCGGCGACGCGGAGACGATCGTGCGGGTCTCGGGGCGCTGCCCCTGGTGCGACTCGGTCTCGCTGCGGGCCTTCCCCGACCGGCGCGCGGTGCTGTGCGTGAACCCGGCCTGCGTCT
Organism: Streptomyces sp. NPDC034084; assembly: GCF_055575535.1. Taxonomy (NCBI): domain Bacteria; kingdom Bacillati; phylum Actinomycetota; class Actinomycetes; order Kitasatosporales; family Streptomycetaceae; genus Streptomyces; species Streptomyces sp. NPDC034084. The sequence goes on along the minus strand of NZ_JBVISK010000006.1, from coordinate 421,719 downwards.
GCACGGACGAGGTCTGCGGCTGCCAGGACGACCCGGCATACCGGCACCTGTGGCCGGAGGACCGGTGGGAGGAGCTCTCGGCGGCGTCGGGGACCCGTACCGACGAGATCGAGGCCGCGATGGACGACCCGAAGGAGACCTCATGCTGAGCTCGCCCGCCCTGCCCACGCTGGTCCCCGGCCCGCTGGCCGCCGAGGAGGCGGGGGTGGCGCCCGCCACGATCCGCAAGTGGGTCCAGCTGGGCCATCTGCGGGCCGCGGGCCGGGCGGGCCGGGCGCAGCTCTTCCGCCTGGAGGACGTCTTCGCGGCGGAACGAGTGGCCCGCCGCCGCCCGCGTACCGCCTGACCGCCTGACCGTCCGCCTGACCGCCTGACCGCCCGTCACCGAAGCGCCCCGAGTCCGTTCTCCGGACTCGGGGCGCTTCGTCGTGCCGCTGGGTTCACGCCTCCAGGAAGCGGTGGAGGGAGTCGGTCAGGGCGGCGGCGAAGCGCTCCCGGGTCTCCTCGGGGACGCGGACGAGGGAGAGGTACGGATTGAGGTCCTCCAGCTCGACGAGGAGCAGCCCGCCGTCGGGGGCGCGGCAGGCGTCGACGCGCTGGATGCCGTGGTCGAGGGTGTTCCAGTCGATGAGGCGGCGCGCGAAGGCGAGGTCGTCGGCGGTGGGTTCGTACGGCTCCAGGTCCCAGCGGCGCTCGGGGTCGGGGGCGTACAGGGCGTACTGGAAGAGGTCGTCGACGAAGTAGAAGGAGACCTCGTAGCGGAAGTCGACGCGCGGCTGGACGAGGACCTCGCCGTAGGTGAGGCCGGGGAGGTCCTCGTACGGGAGGAACCGCAGGCCGATGGAGTCGGCGCCGGCCCTGGGCTTGACCGCGTACCGCTCGGCCGCGGGCAGGCGGTGCAGGTCCTCGGCCCGGTCGACGGTGGGGATGACGGGGTACCCGGCGGCGGTGAGGTCGAGGAGGTAGCCCTTGCCGGCCATGTCGCCGCGGCCGTGCAGGGGGTTGTAGACGCGGGCCCCGAGGGCGCGGGCGCGCTCGCGGAAGGCCTCGTACTCCTCCTGGTAGCCGAGGACCGGGCCGCTGTTGCGGACGACGACGGCGTCGAAGCCGTCCATGAGGGCGGCGGCGTCGAGCGGGTGACAGAGCGCCAGGTCGAAGGAGGCGCGGAGCCGGGCGGCGAGGTGGACGTCCTCGTCGCCGTAGCGCCGGCCCCGGGCCGGGTAGGCGAGGTCGGTGACGTAGAGCAGGCGGGGGCGGGCGGGCACGGGGCGGCTCCTCGGTCGGGCGGGGTCGTCAACCTATCCGGGGGCCCCGCCGGGCCGTGCGCGGCAGATCGGATCCCGAATTAGTTGCGTGCGCGCACGCTCCCTGTCACAGTTGGTGCAGCGGCGGAGCTGTGCCCGCGAGACGGGCCGCAGTCTCCGCCGTCCGCCGTCCGGGAGCGCTCGCGCCCCCGCCCCTCCGCCGCGTCGAGCGCCCCGGACGGCCCCCGCACCGCCCGTCCCGCCTCCCCCTTCCTCCCGAGGAGAACCGTCATGACCACTCCCCCGAGTGCGTTCCCGGACGTCGAGAAGCTGGTCGTCGACGTCCTCAAGGCCGACCCGGCGCTGGCCGGCGTCACGGTCGCCGTCCAGGCGCCGGCCGGTTTCGACGGCACGCAGAACGCCGTCCTGGTGAACCGCCGCGGCGGCGCCTGGATCGGCGACCTGCACGTCGACAAGCCGCTGATCGAGTTCGAGGTGTACGGGCCGACCAAGAACGCGGCCCACGTCCTCGCCAACGCCGCCCGGAGGGCCCTGCTGGCCACCCTCGGCAAGCAGCTCGGCGCCACCTTCGTCAGCGACGTCGAGGAGCAGGACGGGCCGCGCTGGATGCCCGACTACCTCTACCGGGGCGCCAACCGCTACCTCAGCGTCATCCAGCTCTCGCTGGACGTCTTCTAGGCGCTCCACCCGACGTCGTCCCGACGTCCCCACAGACCAGGCCTCGCCGTCCGGCGGGGCCTTTGCCGTACCCGGACAACGCTCCGGGGGCGGCGCCCTCTCGCACCCCTCTCAACAAGGAGAAACCCACCATGGCAGGAAACAACTCCGCCGAGATCCGCGTCGCAGGCATCGGCAAGCTCTACGTCGCCGACGCCGGCACCTCCCTCCCCGCCACCTTCGGCACGGACTCCGCCACCGACTGGTCCGGCGCGGGCTGGAAGGACCTCGGCTTCACCTCCGGCGACGGCGTCACGTTCTCGAAGAAGGACAAGCTGGAGGCCATCGACTCGTGGCAGTCGGTCTCCCCGGTCCACTACATCTACTCGAGCCGTGACCTGTCCCTGAAGTTCTCGCTGCTCCAGTTCAACGAGGACACGCTGCCGTTCTTCATGGGCGGTGACGCGGTGAAGGCGGAGCCGACCCCGGCGGTCGACACCTACCGCTACGAGATCGCCGAGCGTCCGTTCGCGGACGTGCGCGCCCTCGGCCTGGAGTTCACCGACGTCAAGGCCGGTGGCACGACCACGGTGAAGTACCGCTTCATCATCCCGCGCGGCCAGGTCACCGCCACCGACGACATCAAGCTGGCCCGCAAGGCGGCGGCCCAGCTGGGCGTCACCTTCACCGCCATGTCGAAGGGCGACGGCAAGCCGCTGGCGACCTTCCTCATGAAGGACAGCCAGTACTCCGCGACCGTCTGATCCCTCTCCCCCCGGGGCGGGGGGGGGGGACGCCGCCGCCCCCAACCCCCCCCCTCCTCTCCCCCCCCCCCAAAAAGGAAAGAGGCCCCCCAGTCCCCTCGCTCGCCACAGAAGCG
>NZ_JBVISK010000006.1:0-418907 GCF_055575535.1 Streptomyces sp. NPDC034084 | reverse complement strand
CCTCCCTAAGGAGGGAAAACAGGGCTCCCAAACCCGTCGGCCCCCCCCCCCCCGGGGGGGGGACGCCAAACTCCCTCCCCCCCCCACCCCTCTCCTCTTCACTCACTCGAACAAGGAGTACGCATCACCATGGCCCGTTTCGACGTCAACGCCGCTCGCGCCCAGCGACTGGAGGCCCACGGCCGCGCCTGGTCCTTCGAGCTGGACGGCGAGTCCTTCACGCTTCCCACCGAGCTCTCCCGCAAGACCGCGAAGGCGCTGCGCACGCTCGACGACAACGACGTGGACGGCCTGCTCGCACTCCTGATGGGTGAGGAGCAGTTCGCCCGCTTCGAGCAGCACGAGATCACGATGCAGGACGTCGCCGCCATCCTGGAGGCCTACGGCAAGGAGACCGGGCTCGGCCTGGGGGAAGACTGAGCCTCGTCGAGTTCGTCGATGAACACGCCGAGGCCCTCGAAGCAGACCTGCTCCGCTACTACGCCACCGATCTCCTCGACTGGCACCGGGGGGAGCTCTCCAGCCGGCGCCTGATGGTGCTGATCAAGCACCTGCCCCGGGACGGAGCCGTCCAGCGCGACCTCCACGGCGAAGCGGCCGAGTGGTCGATCACCGACCACCTGCTGGCGGCGACGGTGGACCATCTGGCGGTGGCGAACTGGATGTTCGCCTGCGTCAACACGGGCGAGGACTCCGATCCGCCGGAGGCTCCGACGCCCGTTCCCCGTCCGGGCGGCTCCGACGGGGACGAGGAGGACCCGGCGGACGCGGTACGGGGCGGGGAGGGTGCACCCATGGAGGAGAGCGCCCTGCCGTCCCACCACGCCATCGCCAGGTTCTTCGGGTGATCCAGCGGCCCCCGGAGCCCCTTCCCGTCAGGGAGGAGGCTCCGGGGGCGCTTCTTCCCGTGTCCGCTCGGCGGTCATGTCCTTCTCCAGCGCCCTGGCCCGGTCGGACAGCCTCTGTCCCCTGCTCGCGCGCGCGTCCGGTTCGGCGGAGTCGCCGTCGCGCCGGTCGCCGGGCGGTCCGACGGCGTGGGCGGGGACGCCGGACAGCGGCGGGACGATCGGCCGTCCACCCTTGCCGCGCACGACCTTCCGCACCGGTTGTGCGGAGCGACGGGCCCGGCTCTCCTGGGCGGTCACGAGGACGTCGGGCTCGGGCTCGGCCTCGTACCCGCTCCGGTTCCCGGGCTCGGCCTCCGCCCCGGGCCGCGGCCCGGATTCGGGTCGCTGTTCGCTCTCGGATCGCGGTTCGGGCGTCGGGCGCTTTTCGGATTCGGCCCATCGGCCGGCATCAGCCCGACGGTCGGGGTCGGCGCGCTGTTCGAACAGTTCACGTTCCCTGCGGACGCGCTCCTCGGCCTCGACGACGGCCGCGGGCGGTTCCAGGAGCCGGGCGAACGGCAGCGCGATGACCCGGGCGCCTTCCTGGCCGGCGTCCGTACGCCGCTGGGGACGGCGGATTCCACGCGCGTCGCCCTGCCCCTGTGCGTAGGCGTCGGCGACGCGCTTCTCGTACTCCCGGCGGATGCGGGGCAATTCGTCCGACACCGCCTCCGCCCACCCGGCGGTGAACGCGGCCGTCTCCCGGCGGTCGACCTCGGCCCGGGGAATCACGACGAGTTCCTCGGGGTCGTACCCCGAGACGTGGACGAGCTCCGAGAGGTACGCGAAGAGGTGGGGCAGATCGGGGTGGGCCGCGAGCCAGTCGACGACCCTCTCCCGGCGACTAGCACCCGGCTCCGTATCCATACGTCAGTGCTGCCTTCCAGCCCCCTGGGGTCCCCGCGCGCCCCTCGCGCCCCTCGCCCCCCGACGTGGTCCGGGCCGGGGAACGCGTCTTCCAGGTTACCCGGTCGAACAGATGCGCCGTTCAGCCGCCAACGCCTACGGGATACGCGTGAGAAGACACACCGTCAGACGTTTCCCGCTCGACAAACATCGAACAGTTGTTCCACACTCTGTTCGCACAGTAGTTCGAACACGAATACGTGGTGCCCCCGCTCCTCACTCCGCGGCGCCGCCACACACGCACGGGCAAGCAACCGGAAGGCAGGCGTCCATGACCCAGCACGCCGAGGCATCGCGACCGCAGATCCCTCTCCAGGACCGCCTCCGCCAGCTCCTCGAGGGACCTGTCGCTCTCGACAAGAGAGCGCTGCTCGGCACGTTGTACGCCGAGGTCTCGCGTTACGAGACCCTCGCGTACACGGCGGGCTGGAACGACGCGCTCGCGACGGTGCGCCGCGGTCCCCGCCGGGACGACGCCTAGCCGCGCCCGGCTGCCCCCGCACGAACGAGCCCCTGCCGGACCGGCAGGGGCTTTTCGGCGCTTGGCCCTCACCGGCCGGAAGCGGAGCAATCATGGCAGAAGTAACGAACGAGGAACTCTCGATCCAGGTGGCCGGCCTCAGGCACTACCTGCGGAAGGTGGACGGAGGCTGGCTGCCGACGACCGACTGGATGAAGCAGCAGCTGGCGCCCATCAACAAGCTGGTCGAGGACCTCAAAGCGCAGCAGGACAAGGTCGCCGAAGAAGCCGCCAAGGCTCCATGGGAAGAGTGGATGGAGACGGTGGGCCTCGGCACCCTGGCCGAGATCATCAAATCGAGTCTGGAGGGCGGCGTCCTCGGTGCCGTGGGCGCCATCGCGACCGCCCTCGCGGTCATCGCCGTCCCCATCCTCCTCGCCACCCTGGGCGCGTTCATCGTCAGCAAGCTGCAGGCCTGGCACGCCGGCAGAAACGGCGGGTACACCTACGCCCCGGACCAGGAAGGCGTCCTCCGGCGCCAGAGGCTCACGGACATCCAGGCCCAGCAGAACGGCGGCGGGGGGAACCTTCTCGACCAGGTCCCGGCGGACGCGAACTTCGACAACCTGCGCGCTCAGCTCCAGCAGCTGAACCCCGAGCTGCTGAAGTTCAACAACCGGGCGCCCTCCTTCATCCAGTCCTTCCGCAAACTGCCGGCCGAGGGCAAGGCCACCAAGGCCGCCAACGCCATCCAGAAGATCGCCGATGCCGTCGCGGGCGTCGACCACGCGCAGTTGCGGCCGGTCGCCGAGGGCGTGAACAAGATCAACAACGCCATGCGGACGGCCGATCCCAGGAAGGTCACGAAGGTCGCCAAGGCGACCGAGAAGCTCAAGACCGCCATGGTCGGCTTCGACGCGACCAAGATTCCCAAGTCGAGCGACCTGGGCCCCGCGGCCACCAAGATGGGCGAGCTCGCGACGGCGACCGGAACCCTGCGCACGAAGCTGCGGGAGTTCGCGTCCACGGTCCGCGACCTCGACACCGCCCTCGGCGCACCGTCCGCCTGATCCCCCACCACCCCGAAAGGAGGTAAACCCATGGCACTCATCAAGAACCTCAAGAACGCGTCCGACTCCCTGCGCAACCTCAAGACCCAGGCCTCCGGCGCCGGCACCTCGGTCAAGAAGGTCGGCGACGCCGGAAAGTCCGCGGCGGGCCAGCTCAAGAACCTCAAGACCAACGCCCAGGGCTCCAACACCCAGCTCAAGAACCTCAAGACGGCCTCGGACCAGGCCGAGAAGTCGATGGCGAAGGCCGGCACGACCGCCGAGTCCGCCGGCAAGAAGATGGGCAAGTACGAGTCCGGCGCCGGCAAGGCCGCCAAGGGCCAGGACAAGCTCAACAAGTCGATGAAGGGCAACTTCCTCGCCCGCCTGATCGAACTCTTCATGCCTCTCATCGAGAAGATCGTCGACATGGCGATGCAGTCGAAGACGATGCAGAAGATCCTGAAGAAGGCCTTCGACGCCATCAAGACCGTGATCAGCTCGGTCATGAAGGCCATCGGCCCGATCATGAAGAAGGCCGGCGACCTGATCAAGACAGTCTGGAACGGCATCAAGAAGGCGGTCTCCACCGTCGTCAAGGCCGTGGCCACCGTCATCAAGACCTACGTCAACATCTGGAAGACGGTCATCACGACCGTCATGAAGGCCATCAAGGCGGTCGTCGGCACCGTCTGGAACGGCATCAAGGCCGTCATCACACCGGTCGTCAACTGGATCAAAAGCGCGATCCCGAACGCCTTCAGCGCAGTCAAGGACAAGATGTCCTCCATCTGGAACGGCCTCAGGGACATAGCGTCCCGGGCGTTCGAGGGCATCAAGAGCGGTGTGTCCGGCCCGATCAACGCCGTCATCGGCCTGATCAACCGGATGATCAGGGCCGTCAACGGCGTCAAGGTCAGCGTCCCCGGCTGGGTGCCGGTCGTCGGCGGCAAGACCTTCGGCGTCAGCATCCCGACCATCCCCATGCTCGCCACCGGTGGTGTCGTCATGCCCCGCAGCGGCGGTGTCCCGGCGATCCTCGCCGAGGCCGGCGAGGCCGAGGCCGTCCTGCCGCTGTCCAAGCTGGACCGGCTGCTGGCGCTCACCGCCCGGCGCGCCCGCATGTCGGCCCAGCTGGCGGGCCAGGGCGGCGGCGCTGCCGGGCTGCACATCGAGCACTACCACGCGGCCCGTAACAGCGACCCGCAGTCCACGGCGGACGCGCTGATGTACCTGGCTAAGGCACGCGGATGAGTGCCGCCGCCGTCCGCATGCCGGCGTTCGGGCGCGTGACGCCGGCGATGGCGTCCCTGCGGCAGGGCGCCGAGACGGCCAACGGCGCGCTCAGGCGGCTCAAGCAGGACGTCCAGGCGGCGGCCGGCGGCACCGCCAGGCTCGCCACCGAGCTGCGGACCACCGGCACCTCCGTACGCACCCTCGGGAGTACCGCGTCCGGCGCGGCGACCTCCGTCGGCCGGATCCAGCGGTCGAAGGCGGCCGCCGGCATCCAGAAGCTCGGCGTCGCGGCCGGCAAGGTCCGTACCGTCGCCGGGAAGCTCGGCCCCGCCGTCGGCGGCATCCTCTCCCTCCTCGTCCCGTTGCTGCCCGTCACCGACACCATCACCCGCCTGATGGACACGTACGGCACGGTCATGACCATCGCCTCGGTCGCCATGACCGGCGTCAACCTCGCCATGCGGGCCAACCCGATCGGCTTCCTCGTCGGCATCCTCGTACCCGTCGCCGCCTGGCTCATCGAGTACGCGATGCAGACCGAGACCGGCCAGAAGGTCATGAGGCAGGTGTTCCAGGCCGCCCTGAAGGGCTTCCAGTCGGTCTGGACGTTCCTGCAGCCGGTCATCAAGCTCATCGGCCAGGCCGTCGGGACCTACTTCAAGGGCTACCTCGCCCTGATCACGGGCGTGCTGAAGGTCATCGGCTCCGGAATCAGCGGCGTGTCCAGGGTCCGTACCGCCGTCAGCTCCGCCTCGAACGCCCTGCGCGGCATCGCCTCGCGGACGATCGGCGGGATCAAGAACGCCGTCAAGCCGGTCCTGTCCTTCATCACCGACAAGATCCCGGGCTTCTTCCGGCACGCGAAGGACGCCGTCGCCAAAGCCCTGCGCGGCATGGGCGAGCTGGTCAAGGGCGCGCTGAGCGCCGTGCTCGGCGTCGTCAAGGGCCCGATCAACGGCCTCATCGCCTTCGCCAACTGGATCATCGACGGGCTCAACAAGCTCAGCTTCAGCCTCCTCGGCAAGAAGTTCGGCGTCGACATCGACAAGATCCCGATGCTCGCCGAGGGCGGTGTCGTCTTCCCCGGCGCGGACAGCGCGCCGCGCATCGACCCCCTCACCGTGCTGGAACAGCGGCGCGTCCCGGCCCTCACCGAGGCGCCCCGACAGCCCCACCGCATCGCGGAGTTCCACGAGGAGCCCGGCGCCGGCCCGCGGTCGACCGCCGAGGACCTGCTCTTCCTCGCGGCCGCCCACCGCTGAGCCCGCTCACCGCCACGCCCCCGCGCACCGCCGAGCCCGCCCACCGCTGAGCCCCGCCCACCCGACAGCCCCTCAGAAGTGAGGTGACGGCCCCATGGCCGAGACCACAACCACATACGCCGGAAGCAGCCTCACCGCCGACCTCGCGCCCGGCTCACTGATCACCCAGGACGGGCAGATCCAGTGGGCCGGGCTCCTCATCGGCCCCGGCACGCCGTTCAACGTCGACCGCTCCGGCCTCCAGGGCTGGGAGGACCTGCCCGAGTACGACTCCTCCGACGCCGACCGCCCCACCTCGCACGGCGCCTGGCCCGGCTCCCGGTACGCCAAGCCCCGCAAGATCAGCGGCACGGTCGTGCTGATGCCGGAGTACGACGGTGCGAACGAGGCCGTTCGCGCCCTGCGCCAGTCGCTCGCCCTGCTCGACGAGGAGCGCTGGCTCACCGTCCGGCTGCACGGCGAACTCCTCGCCGTACGCGCCCGGATCGCCCAGCGCGTGGTCCCCGCGGACCAGGGCTTCGCCACCCAGGGCAGCTCGAAGATGTCGATCCAGTGGCTCGCCTCCGATCCCCGGCGCTACGCCGTCAACGAGCAGGCCGCCTCCACCACCCCGCCGCAGCCCGAGTCCGGCCTGACCTGGCCGCTGACCTGGCCGCTCAACTGGGGCCAGGCCAAGTCCACCGGTGACGCCGTCGCCGAGAACACCGGCTCCGCCGCCACGCACCCGGTGATCGTCTTCCGCGGCCCCTGCTCCATGCCGACCGTCACCGAGCGGGGCAGCAAGCGCCGACTGCGGTACGCGATCGACCTGGCCGCCGGCGACGAGCTCGTCGTCGACACCGCCAACGGCACGGTGATGCTCAACAACACGGCCTCCCGACGCCACACCGCGATGGCCGACTCCAGCCCGGAGGAGCTTTTCCTGCTCGAACCGGGCCGTACGGAGCTGTCGTTCCGGCCCGACGCGGCGACCCCCGAGGCCCTGATGACGGTCCGCTGGCGCAGCGCCGAGTGGTGACGTCAAGCCCCTTTCCGCCCCGCACAGAAGAGGTGCACCCATGACCGTACGGGCCGCCTGGCTCCCCTCCACCGGCCAGACCCGCGAGGACACCCGTCTCACCCTGTCCGCGCTCCTCACCCCCAACGGGCAGAGCGCCGCGGAGACTCCGCTGCGCTCGCGGCCCGGCATCGTGCCGGGCGGTCTGGTGCTGACCGGCACGTCCGCGATGCAGTGCTCGATCGGCACCGGCCGGGCCGTGATCCAGGGCAATGACACCGCCCAGGGCGCGTACATGATCGCGGTGACCACGCCCGAGACGCTGACCGTCGCGGACGGCGATCCGCAGTACGGACGGATCGACCTGATCGAACTGGCCGTGCTCGACGACGCGTTCGACCGCAGCGGCGCCACCGAGGCCGTCATCCGGCTCGTGAAGGGCACCCCGGCGGCCTCCCCGGTCGTCCCCGCGTCGGGCCCCGGGAGTGCCTTCCCGCTCTACACGGTCTCGGTGCCGGCCGGCACCTCGGCCGGCACCGGCGGCGTCCGGTGGACCACCGCGGGCGTCATCACGACCCTGCACTACCCGATGACCGCGCTCGGCGGCATCATGCCGACCAGCGGCTTCAAGGGCGCCTACGTCGGCCAGTACCGGGACGCCGCGGGCATGCTCCAGCGCTGGGACGGCACCACCTGGGTGTCGTACCCGAAGCCGATCGGCGGCATCGCCCCGCACGGCACGATGACGACCGGCGCCTACACCGGCCAGTACCGCGACAACGCCGGCGTCCTCCAGCGCTGGGACGGCGCGGCCTGGCAGTACGCCGAGGGCAAGGCCGCCGTCCTGTTCAGCGTCTCGCAGACGTCGATGTACAACGTGCCCGCCGGCACGTGGTCCCCGATCCCCCTCCAGGGCGTCGACATCGACGACTTCACCGGCTGGAACGGATCCGACAGCTTCGTCGTCCCGCGCACCGGCTGGTGGCGGGTCTCCGGGCACGTCGCCTGGAGCGGCGACTCCACCACCGGCGTGCGCGGCGCCCGCATCCACCTCGGGGGCGTCGGCGTCCCCCGGATGACCTGGCTGACCCAGGCCTCCACCGGCGCCGTCACCGTCGGCGGCCAGGGCCTGATCAAGCTCACCGCGGGCAACGTCCTGCAGCTCGCCGGCTACCACAACCACACGGCCGCCCTCCGCACCCTCGGCGGCTCGGGCTACTACAGCAACCTGTCCGCCCAGTGGATCAGGTCCTGACGCCCCCGTCCCCACCGCACCTTCCCGATTGGAGAACCCCGTGAACCTGCGCAGCAGCTGGGTCGCCGAGACCGGCCAGACCCGCGAGGACACCCGCCTCAACCAGGTCGGCGCGACGACCATGGTCAACCCCGTCCAGGTCCGCTCCGGCATCCTGCCGGGCTCCTACAGCGGCCAGTTCCGGCTGTCCGGCTTCTGGATGGACAAGGCCTCCGCCATGACGGCGACCGTCTCCGAGGGCCGGGCCGTCATCCAGGGCGACATCTCCCAGGGCGTCTACCCGGTGGCCCTGCCGGCCTCCGAGCAGGTCACCTTCGCCCCGGGCGACGCCCAGTACGGCCGCATCGACCTGGTCGTCCTGAAGGTCTACGACAGCCTCTACGACGGCAGCACCCGCAACGAGGCGAAGATCGAGATCATCCAGGGCGTGCCGGGCCAGGCCCCCAAGGCGCCCCAGGCCCCGCCGCGCAGCCTCGCGCTGTACGAGGTGACGGTTCCGGCCGGCGCCAGCGCGGGCAACGGCGGCATCCCGTGGAACACCTCCCTGAAGGACCTGCGCACCCCGGTCGTCGCCCTCGGCGGCATCCTCCCGGTCGAGGGCCCGGTCCTGCCGGGCGCCCACCCGGGGCAGTACCAGGACACCGCCAACAACCAGCTCCAGCGCTGGGACGGCGGCCAGTGGGTCGCCTACCCGGAGGCGATCGGCGGCATCGTCCCGACCTCCGTCAACACCACGACCTCGGGCAGCTACACGGGGCAGTACCGGGCCACCGCGGCCGGTTCGCTCCAGCGCTGGACCGGGGCGGCGTGGACGCCGGCGTACCCGGGTCCGTACTTCAGCGACTCGCTGGACGGCGGCTACACCCTCTCGACGACCTTTGTGAACACCTTGATCGACCGGGCGGAGAACCCGCTGACGCTGACCTTCGTCGCGCCGGAGAGCCGCCAGGCGATCCTCTCCTTCGGTTCGAAGATGGAGCTCTCCCTGAACTCGGGCACCACGGGCGTCGCCAGCTCCGCGTTGATGTGCGTCCGCATCACGCAGGGCGCCACCGTCTTCCGCGAGGTGGACGACGAACTCTCCGCCTTCGCCTCCAAGTCGGCCAGCCCCACGGACGCCGTCTCCGTCTCGACGACGCAGCGCCTGTCCGGCCTGACGCCCGGCGCGACCTACACGATCACCGCGTACTACCGGAGCACCAACGCCAACGTGCGGGCCTGGTTCGACAACTCCTTCCTCCAGGTCACCCCCCAGTACTGAGTTCGCAAGGCCGCCACTCGACCGCCCTCACCTCCAGGAGACCCCATGCCCGTTCGCTCCGGATGGCTGATGCCCACCGGGCAGACCCGCCAGAACACCCGCATCACCAACATCGGCGCCACCACCCCCGTCAACCCGCTCGGCGTCCGGTCCGGCATCCTGCCCGGCACGTACGACGGCAAGTTCCGGGTCGGCGGCCTGTGGATGAGCTCCTCCGGTCCGATGACGGCCACCGTCTACCAGGGCAAGGCCATCGTCCAGGGCGGCACCACCGACGGCGCCTACCCGGTCGCCCTCGACGAGGACATCACCATCACCTTCGCCGACGGCGATCCGCTCAACGACCGCATCGACCTCGTCGTCATCCGCGTCTACGACAACGACGTGGACGCCCTCGGCAAGTACGAGGCCGCCATCGAGATCGTCAAGGGCACCCCGGCGGCCGTGCCCACCGCCCCGGCCGCCCCCGCCCGCTCCCTCGTCCTCTTCACGGTGAAGGTGAAGAAGGGCGCCTCCGCCGGCACCGGCGGCATCGACTGGGCGGGCGGCGCCGCCACCGACCTGCGCACCACGACCGTCGCCTCCGGCGGCATCCTGCCGGTCTACAACAACGCCGGTGTGCCCGGCGCCTACCCGGGCCAGTACCAGGACAACGACAACGCCCACTTCCTCCAGCGCTGGGACGGCACCGCCTGGGTCGCCTACCCCAAGGAGATCGGCGGCATCGCGCCCAGCGGCGCGGTCACGACCGGCAGCTACTCCGGTCAGTACCGCGACTACGGCGGCCAGCTCCAGCGCTGGAACGGCAGTGCCTGGGTGGTCTACCAGCCGCCCGTCGAGACCGAGACCACCGTCACCGGTGCCACCGCCCTGCCGAACTGGTCGGTCCTCTCGTTCGCCGGCCGCAGGACCAAGAGCGGGCTGTGCACCATCACCGTCACCGTCACCCGCACCGGCGCCCAGGTCAACGTCGACAGCGCCGGCAACATCCCCGACGAGCCGCTGTGCACCCTCCCGGCCGGCTGGCGCCCGTCCATGGACTTCGAGGCCTCGGCCTGCGACGGCTTCGGCGACGGCGGGGCCAACATCTACACCAACGGCCAGATCAACCTGCGGACCTGGTCCTCCAACGGCGCCCTCGTCCCCGGGCGGAACATCCGCGTCTCCGCCACCTACGTCCTGTAAGGGGGTGGCCCACGATGGCCATCGACACGCCCTACCGGGCGATCTTCTGCGACCTGCTCACCGACCAGACGCTGGACATCCTCCCCCTGCGGGACGTCTCGTTCGACGACTACATCGGCAAGGCGGGCTCGCTCTCCGGCACCATCCCCATCCCCGACAAGGCGATCGCCGAGCGCGTGAAGAAGGTGCGGGAGGGCCGCACCGCGGTCTACCTGGAGCGCGGCGGCGACCTGTGGTGGGGCGGCATCGTCTGGACCAGCACCCTGCAGTCCAGCGGCCGCGGGGTACTGACCCTCGGTGTCCAGGCCGCCACGTTCGACTCGTACGCCGGGCGCCGCCGCATCCGTACCGACATCACGTACGACACGCCCACCGACCAGCTGGAGATCGCCCGCCGGCTGTGGCGCGAGCTCGACGTCCAGACCTACCCCGACGCGCCCCCGGGCGAGGAGCCCCGCCGCCTGGGGATCACGTTCGGCGACGAGATCCCCAAGTTCCAGAAGACGGCCTCGTGGCGCAAGGGCGACGAGACCGTCTACCTGGAGGCGCTCGACCAGCTCGCCGCCACGGAGAACGGCTTCGAGCACCAGATCATGGTCTACCGCGACCCGGTCACCGGGCAGCGGATCCGCCGGCTCCGCATCGGCGAACCCAAGATCGTCACCGGCGCCACCGACCTCGTCTTCGACCGGCCCGGCGTCATCCTGTCGTACTCCTTCCCGTACGACGCGACCCGCGGCGGCACCACCGCCCTGGCCCGCGGCGCGTCCACCAACGCCAACGCCGCCGCCGAGTCCCGGCCGATCTACTCCACCGAGCAGTACGCCAGCGACCTGCTCGTGGACGGCTGGCCGCTGATCGACCTGTCCTCGGACCACAACGAGATCACCGACCCGCTCGCGCTGGACTCGGTGGCCGCCACGGAGCTCGCGCAGGCGCGCGGCGCCGTGGTGATCCCCTCGATCAGCATCCACCTCGGCGGGATCGTCCCGCCCGCGCTCCTCGGCCGCGTCGCCCGCATCCGGATCACCGACGAGTGGTACTCCCAGGGCCTCGACGCCCGCTACCGCATCATCGGCACCAAGATCACCCCGCCGGAGCGCGGCCGGCCCGACACCGCCGAGCTCTACCTCGAGGAGGCCTGATGCCCCAGCTGCCCGAGGACATCATCGACCGGCTCAACCAGATGGAACGCCGGCTCAAGGCCCTGTCCACGGCCGTCAACACCCGCCCCGCCGTCAACGAGTTCCGGCCCACGAAGTCCGACAGCGTCACCATCACCCGGCCGCTGTTCCGGATCTTCGACGGCTACAACCACGAGATCTTCGCGGACGACATCATGACCGGTGGTCTCGCCCGGCCCTGGCTGCAGCTCATGCCGCCGCTGGCCAGCGACCCCGCCAAGTGGCCGTCCACCACGGCCCCCGCCTTCACGACCATCGCCCGCTGCTCCAACCCCGTCTGGCAGCCCAAGATGCGGCTGGCGATCAGCACGGCGGCGTCGAGCGGCGGCACCGGCCAGGTCCGGGTCCTCGTCGACGGCGTCCCGTTCGGCCCCACCGTCACCGCGGGCACCACCTACGACTACCTCGGCCTGCTTCCCGGCGACATGAAGACCCGCTTCGGTCAGACGATGAACATCGAGATCCAGGCCCTGGCCTCGGCCGGCACGGTCTACGCCCAGCCCGTCCTCATCCACGGCGCCCAGACCTGACCCGTCCCGCCGACGAACACAAGGACCCCGAGGAGCACCCCATGAACACCGACCCCACCCAGCCCTGGGGCGTGGCCATCGACTACGCGGGCCGCGCCACCGTCACCGAGAACGGTCACACCCTCCACGTACGCGTCCACGACAACAGCATGGGCTACACCCTGCAGCGCGACCCGGTCACCGGGCAGTACCCGTCGGTGTACGTCACCGCCGAGGTCACCGAGAAGGGCACGGGCGACGCCTTCCTGCGCGGCTCCGGCCTGGTCATCGTGGACGCGCGGGACGGCGTCCCGGTCGTCCCCGACCCGACCGCGGCCCAGCGGGCCGTGACGGCCGCCCTCGCCGACTTCGAGGCCCGCCGGTCCGCCTGCGCCGAACTGTGCGCCGCCTGGGCCCCGCCGGCCCCGGAACCCGCCCCGTAACCCGTACGGAACACCGCAACCGCAGGCCCGCCCGGCTCCTCCGGCGCGGGTCTTTCTCATGTCCGGAGGACACCAGATGGCCACTCCCCTCACCGCGGACCGGCTCGTCGCCGCGCTCCGCGCCGAAGGCGTCACCGTCGTCGAGCACCCCGGCTGGCGCACCCACAACCGCAACCACGCCGGCGCCTGGGGCCCGGTCACCGGTGTGATCATCCACCACACCGTCTCCACCGGCACCGCCAACTCCGTCGAGATGTGCTTCGACGGATACGAAGGGCTGCCGGGCCCGCTCTGCCACGGCGTCATCGCCAAGGACGGCACCGTCCACCTCGTCGGCAACGGGCGCGCCAACCACGCCGGCGGCGGGGACCCGGCCGTCCTCAAGGCCGTCGTCTCCGAGACGTACGGAGACCGGCCGCCCGTCCCCCGCGAGCACCAGGGCAGCCCCGGCGCCGTCGACGGCAACTCCCGCTTCTACGGCTTCGAGTGCGTCAACCTCGGCAACGGCACCGACCCCTGGCCCGCCGCCCAGCTCGACGCGATCGAACGGGTCTCCGCCGCCCTGTGCCGGGCCCACGACTGGGGCGCCAAGTCCGTCATCGGCCACCTGGAGTGGTCGGACTGGAAGAACGACCCCAAGGGCTTCGGCATGCCGACCCTGCGCGACCGGGTCCAGGCCCGGCTGAACAAGGCCCCCGCCAGGCCCGCCCCCGACGCCGGCAAGCCGGCCACCCCCCGCCTCCAGCCGTTCCCGGGCACCTCGTTCTTCCGCAAGGAGACGAGCTCCCCGGTCATCACCGCCATGGGCCGCCGCCTCGTCGCCGAGGGCTGCTCCGCGTACACCGTCGGCCCGAGCCCCCGCTGGGGCGAGGCCGACCGGCTCAGCTACGCGAAGTGGCAGCACAAGCTCGGCTTCCGCGGCTCCGACGCCGACGGCATCCCGGGCGCCGCCTCATGGAACGCGCTGAAGGTCCCGTACACGAAGTAACGCAAGGAGCACAGTGATGTCCGATGCCGCCAAGCGCACGGCCCGTACCGTCCTCCAGTCCGCCGTCGGCATCGCCGTCGTGCTCCCCGCCATCGTCGACGCCTCCGGCGTCCCCGCGACCCTTCCCTGGGTCGCCGGGGCGCTGGCCGTCGCGGGCGGGCTGGCCCGGGTGATGGCCCTCGACCTGGTGCAGAACCTGCTGCCGTCCTGGCTGCGGTCCACCCCGGGCGGTGCCGATGACCGAGTCTGACCCGAACGATCCCGTGGCCGTCGCCCTCGAACTGGAACGGCTCCGCGGGACCCTGGAGGCCGGCTTCGCCCGGGCCGACGGCTCGCTCGCGCTGCTCGTGCAGCGCAGCGACCAGACCGACCGGCAGCTCGCCGACCACGAGGCCCGCCTCGACGACCTGGAACGGGCCCGCTGGCCGGTGGCCAGCATCGTCGCGCTGACCGCGAGCGCCGGTGTGCTCGTCGCGCTCTGGGAACTGGCCGCGCGCTGAGACGCCGAAGGGCGGCCACCCCTCACGGGGTGACCGCCCTTCGGTCAAGCGACTCGCTTACTGGTTGTACGGACCGTAGTCGTAGTCCTCCAGCGGAACGGCCTGGCCGGAGCCCGAGCCGAACGGCGAGTAGTCGATGTCGTCGTAGCCGACGGCCGAGTACATCGCGGCCTTGGCCTCCTCGGTCGGCTCGACCCGGATGTTGCGGTAGCGGGACAGACCCGTACCGGCCGGGATGAGCTTACCGATGATGACGTTCTCCTTGAGGCCGATGAGGCTGTCGGACTTGGCGTTGATCGCCGCATCCGTCAGGACTCGGGTCGTCTCCTGGAAGGAGGCGGCCGACAGCCAGGACTCCGTCGCCAGCGAGGCCTTGGTGATACCCATCAGCTGCGGACGGCCGGAGGCGGGGTGACCGCCCTCGGTGACCACACGACGGTTCTCGGTCTCGAACTTCGACCGCTCGACCAGCTCGCCCGGCAGGAGCTCCGCGTCGCCGGACTCGATGATCGTCACACGGCGCAGCATCTGCCGGATGATGATCTCGATGTGCTTGTCGTGGATCGACACGCCCTGCGAGTTGTAGACCTTCTGGACTTCGCCGACCAGGTGGACCTGGACCGCGCGCTGACCGAGGATCCGGAGCACGTCGTGCGGGTTGGTGGCACCCACGGTGAGCTTCTGGCCCACCTCGACGTGGTCGCCCTCGCCCACGAGCAGACGGGCACGCTTCGAGATCGGGAACGCCGTCTCGTCGGTGCCGTCGTCCGGGGTGACGACGATCTTCTTGGTCTTCTCGGTCTCCTCGATACGGACGCGGCCGGCCGCCTCCGAGATCGGGGCGACACCCTTCGGCTGCCGCGCCTCGAAGAGCTCGACGACACGGGGCAGACCCTGGGTGATGTCGTCACCGGCCACACCACCGGTGTGGAAGGTACGCATCGTCAGCTGGGTACCGGGCTCACCGATGGACTGGGCGGCGATGATGCCGACCGCCTCACCGATGTCGACCAGCTTGCCGGTCGCGAGCGAACGGCCGTAGCAGAACGCACAGGTACCGACGGCGGACTCACAGGTCAGGACCGAGCGGGTCTTGACCTCCTCGACGCCCGCGTTGACAAGCGCGTCGATCAGCACGTCACCCAGGTCGACGTTGGCCGGCGCGATGACCTTGCCGTCGACGACGACGTCCTCGGCGAGCATCCGCGCGTACACGGAGGTCTCGACGTCGTCCGTCTTCCGCAGGACACCGGCCTCGTCCTTGGCCGCGATCCGCAGCTTCAGACCGCGCTCGGTGCCACAGTCCTCCTCGCGGATGATCACGTCCTGCGAGACGTCCACCAGACGACGGGTCAGGTAACCCGAGTCGGCGGTACGCAGGGCGGTGTCGGCGAGACCCTTACGGGCACCGTGCGTCGAGATGAAGTACTCGAGGACGGAGAGACCCTCACGGAAGGACGCCTTGATGGGACGCGGGATGGTCTCGTTCTTCGCGTTCGACACCAGACCACGCATACCGGCGATCTGCCGCATCTGCATCATGTTTCCTCGGGCACCCGAGTCAACCATCATGAAGATGGGGTTCGTCTTGGGGAAGTTCGCGTTCATCGCCTCGGCGACCTCGTTGGTCGCCTTGGTCCAGATCGCGATGAGCTCCTGCGTGCGCTCTTCCTTGGTGATCAGACCGCGCTCGTACTGCTTCTGGACCTTCTCGTCCTGCGCCTCGTAGCCCTTGACGATCTCCTTCTTCGCCTCGGGAACGACGACGTCGGAGATGGCCACGGTGACACCGGAACGGGTCGCCCAGTAGAAGCCCGCCGCCTTCAGGTTGTCGAGCGTCGCCGCCACGATGACCTTGGGGTAGCGCTCGGCGAGGTCGTTGACGATCTCGGAGAGCTGCTTCTTGCCGACGGAGTAGTCGACGAACGGGTAGTCCTCGGGCAGCAGCTCGTTGAAGAGCGCGCGGCCCAGGGTGGTGCGCAGGCGGAACGAGTCCCCCTGCTGCCACTCGGGCTCGCCCTCCTCGCGCGCCGGCGGCGTCCAGCCACGCGGCGGGATGGTGCCCACCGGGAAGCGGATGTCGATCGGCGACTGCAGCGCGAGCTCGCCCGCGTCGAACGCCATGATCGCCTCGGCCGTCGAGCCGAACGCGCGGCCCTCGCCCTTGGTGTCACGGAGCTCGCCGTCGGTGGTGAGGAAGAACAGACCGAGGACCATGTCCTGGGTCGGCATCGTCACCGGACGGCCGTCGGCGGGCTTGAGGATGTTGTTCGAGGACAGCATCAGGATGCGGGCCTCGGCCTGCGCCTCCGCGGAGAGCGGCAGGTGGACGGCCATCTGGTCACCGTCGAAGTCCGCGTTGAACGCGGTGCAGACGAGCGGGTGGATCTGGATGGCCTTGCCCTCGACCAGCTGCGGCTCGAAGGCCTGGATGCCGAGGCGGTGCAGCGTGGGCGCACGGTTCAGCAGAACCGGGTGCTCGGCGATGACCTCTTCGAGGACGTCGTACACGACCGTGCGGCCGCGCTCGACCATCCGCTTCGCCGACTTGATGTTCTGCGCGTGGTTCAGGTCGACCAGGCGCTTCATCACGAACGGCTTGAAGAGCTCCAGCGCCATGGCCTTCGGCAGACCGCACTGGTGCAGCTTCAGCTGCGGACCGACGACGATCACGGAACGCGCGGAGTAGTCCACGCGCTTGCCGAGAAGGTTCTGACGGAAACGACCCTGCTTGCCCTTCAGCATGTCGCTGAGGGACTTGAGCGGGCGGTTGCCGGGGCCCGTCACCGGGCGACCACGACGGCCGTTGTCGAACAGCGCGTCGACGGCCTCCTGCAGCATCCGCTTCTCGTTGTTCACGATGATCTCGGGGGCACCGAGGTCAAGGAGACGCTTGAGGCGGTTGTTGCGGTTGATCACACGGCGGTACAGGTCGTTCAGGTCGGAGGTCGCGAAGCGGCCACCGTCCAGCTGCACCATCGGACGCAGGTCCGGCGGGATGACCGGGACGCAGTCGAGAACCATGCCCTTGGGGCTGTTCGCGGTCTGCAGGAACGCGGAGACGACCTTGAGGCGCTTGAGCGCACGGGTCTTCTTCTGGCCCTTGCCGGTACGGATGATCTCGCGGAGGCGCTCGGCCTCCTCCTCCAGGTCGAAGGACTCCAGGCGCTTCTGCAGCGCCGCGGCACCCATCGAACCGTCGAAGTACGTGCCGAAGCGGTCACGCAGCTCGCGGTAGAGGAGCTCGTCGCCCTCCAGGTCCTGGACCTTGAGGTTCTTGAAGCGCGACCAGACCTCGTCCAGACGGTCGATCTCGCGCTGCGCACGGTCGCGCAGCTGCTTCATCTCGCGCTCGGCACCCTCGCGCACCTTGCGGCGCACGTCGGCCTTGGCGCCCTCGGCCTCCAGCTCGGCGAGGTCGTTCTCGAGCTTCTTGGCGCGGGCCTCCAGGTCGGAGTCGCGACGGTTCTCGATCTGCTGACGCTCGACGGAGACGTGCGCCTCCAGGGAGGGCAGGTCACGCGTACGACGCTCGTCGTCGACGTACGTGATCATGTACGCCGCGAAGTAGATGACCTTCTCGAGGTCCTTCGGGGCGAGGTCGAGCAGGTAGCCCAGGCGCGACGGGACGCCCTTGAAGTACCAGATGTGGGTGACGGGAGCGGCGAGCTCGATGTGGCCCATCCGCTCACGGCGCACCTTCGCGCGGGTGACCTCGACGCCACACCGCTCACAGATGATGCCCTTGAAGCGGACACGCTTGTACTTGCCGCAGTAGCACTCCCAGTCCCGGGTCGGACCGAAGATCTTCTCGCAGAAGAGTCCGTCCTTCTCGGGCTTGAGCGTGCGGTAGTTGATGGTCTCCGGCTTCTTGACCTCGCCGTGGCTCCACTGACGGATGTCGTCAGCGGTGGCCAGACCGATCCGGAGCTCGTCGAAGAAGTTGACGTCGAGCACTATGCGTCAATCCCTCTCAGGGTTGTAAGGCTAGGGGTCTGATACGGGGGTCCTGGGGCCGGCGGGGGGCTCATCGCTGAGCCCCCCACCGGACTCCCGTCAGACCTCTTCGACGCTGCTCGGCTCGCGCCGGGACAGGTCGATGCCGAGCTCCTCCGCTGCGCGGAAGACGTCCTCGTCGGTGTCGCGCATCTCGATGGACATGCCGTCCGAGGACAGCACCTCCACGTTGAGGCACAGGGACTGCATCTCCTTGATGAGCACCTTGAAGGACTCGGGGATGCCGGGCTCAGGGATGTTCTCGCCCTTGACGATGGCCTCGTAGACCTTCACGCGGCCGGTCACGTCGTCGGACTTGATCGTCAGCAGCTCCTGGAGGGCGTACGCGGCGCCGTATGCCTCCAGCGCCCACACCTCCATCTCACCGAAGCGCTGGCCACCGAACTGGGCCTTACCACCCAGCGGCTGCTGGGTGATCATCGAGTACGGGCCGGTCGAACGCGCGTGGAGCTTGTCGTCGACCAGGTGGTGGAGCTTGAGGATGTACATGTAGCCGACCGAGATCGGCTCCGGGAACGGCTCGCCGGAGCGGCCGTCGAACAGCCTCGCCTTACCGGTCGGCTGCACCATGCGCTCACCGTCGCGGTTCGGGATGGTGTGCTGGAGCAGACCCGCCAGTTCGTCCTCACGGGCACCGTCGAAGACCGGGGTCGCGACGTTGGTGCCGGGAGCGACCTTGTCGGCGCCGATCACCTGGAGGCGCTGCGCCCACTCGTCCGCGAGACCGGAGACGTCCCAGCCGCGGCTGGCGAGCCAGCCGAGGTGGATCTCCAGGACCTGTCCCGGGTTCATTCGGGACGGGACACCCAGCGGGTTGAGGATGATGTCGACCGGGGTGCCGTCCTCGAGGAACGGCATGTCCTCGATGGGGAGGATCTTCGAGATGACGCCCTTGTTGCCGTGACGGCCGGCGAGCTTGTCACCGTCGGTGATCTTGCGCTTCTGGGCGACGTAGACGCGGACCAGCTGGTTCACGCCCGGGGGAAGCTCGTCGCCCTCCTCGCGGTCGAAGACGCGGACGCCGATGATCTTGCCGATCTCGCCGTGCGGCACCTTCAGCGAGGTGTCACGGACCTCACGGGCCTTCTCACCGAAGATCGCGCGGAGCAGGCGCTCCTCCGGGGTCAGCTCGGTCTCACCCTTCGGGGTGACCTTGCCGACCAGGATGTCGCCGGCGACGACCTCGGCACCGATGCGGATGATGCCGCGCTCGTCGAGGTCCGCGAGGACCTCCTCGGAGACGTTCGGGATGTCCCGGGTGATCTCCTCGGGGCCGAGCTTGGTGTCACGGGCGTCGACCTCGTGCTCCTCGATGTGGATCGAGGAGAGGACGTCGTCCTGCACGAGGCGCTGCGACAGGATGATCGCGTCCTCGTAGTTGTGGCCCTCCCACGGCATGAACGCCACGAGCAGGTTCTTGCCGAGCGCCATCTCGCCGTCTTCGGTGGCGGGACCGTCGGCGAGGACCTGGCCCTCGATGACGCGGTCGCCCTCGTCCACGACGACCTTCTGGTTCACAGAGGTGCCCTGGTTGGAGCGGGAGAACTTGTGCAGGCGGTACGTGATGTACGTGCCGTCGTCGTTGGCGACCGTGATGTAGTCGGCCGACAGCTCCTGGACGACACCGTCCTTCTCGGCCTTGAGCACGTCGCCGGCGTCGGTGGCGCAGCGGTACTCCATGCCGGTGCCGACGAGCGGGGCCTCCGACTTAATCAGCGGGACGGCCTGACGCATCATGTTCGCGCCCATGAGGGCACGGTTGGCGTCGTCGTGCTCGAGGAACGGGATCATGGCGGTCGCGACCGACACCATCTGGCGCGGCGAGACGTCCATGTAGTCCACGTCCGACGGCTCGACGTAGTCGACCTCGCCGCCACGCTTGCGGACCAGGACGCGCGGCTCGGAGAAGCGCAGCTCGTCGTTGAGCGCGGCGTTGGCCTGCGCGATGACGAACCGGTCCTCCTCGTCGGCGGTGACGTAGTCGACCTCGTCGGTGACCTGGCCGTCGACGACCTTGCGGTACGGCGTCTCGATGAAGCCGAACGCGTTGACGCGGCCGTACGAGGCGAGCGAACCGATCAGACCGATGTTCGGGCCTTCGGGGGTCTCGATCGGGCACATGCGTCCGTAGTGGGACGGGTGCACGTCTCGGACCTCGAAGCCGGCCCGCTCACGGGAGAGACCACCGGGACCCAGCGCCGAGAGACGACGCTTGTGCGTCAGACCCGACAGCGGGTTGTTCTGGTCCATGAACTGGGACAGCTGGCTGGTGCCGAAGAACTCCTTGATGGAGGCGACGACCGGCCGGATGTTGATCAGGGTCTGCGGCGTGATCGCCTCGACGTCCTGGGTGGTCATCCGCTCGCGGACGACGCGCTCCATACGAGCCAGACCCGTGCGGACCTGGTTCTGGATGAGCTCGCCGACGTTGCGCAGACGACGGTTGCCGAAGTGGTCGATGTCGTCGGTCTCGACGACGATCTGGTTGCCGTTCTCGCCGACCGTCTCGGTCTCGCCCGCGTGGAGCTTCACCAGGTACTTGATCGTGGCGATGATGTCGTCGGTGGTGAGGACACCGGCGTCCAGCGGCTCGTCGGCGCCGAGCTTCTTGTTCACCTTGTAGCGGCCGACCTTCGCGAGGTCGTAGCGCTTCGGGTTGAAGTAGAGGTTCTCGAGCAGCGTCTGAGCGGCCTCACGGGTCGGCGGCTCGCCCGGACGCAGCTTGCGGTAGATGTCGAGCAGCGCGTCGTCCTGGCCCTGGGTGTGGTCCTTCTCCAGGGTGGCGCGCATGGACTCGTACTCGCCGAACTCCTGGAGGATCTGCTCGGTGGTCCAGCCGAGAGCCTTGAGGAGGACGGTGACGGACTGCTTGCGCTTGCGGTCGATGCGGACACCGACCAGGTCGCGCTTGTCGATCTCCATCTCCAGCCAGGCACCCCGGGACGGGATGATCTTGGCGGAGAAGATGTCCTTGTCGGACGTCTTGTCGATCGACGAGTCGAAGTAGACACCCGGCGAACGGACCAGCTGCGACACCACGACACGCTCGGTGCCGTTGATGACGAAGGTGCCCTTGTTGGTCATGAGCGGGAAGTCGCCCATGAAGACCGTCTGGGACTTGATCTCGCCGGTCTCGTTGTTGGTGAACTCGGCCGTGACGAAGAGCGGGGCGCCGTACGTGAAGTCACGGTCCTTGCACTCGTCGATCGAGTTCTTCGGCGGCTCGAAGCGGTGGTCGCGGAAGGTCAGCGACATCGACCCGGAGAAGTCCTCGATCGGGGAGATCTCCTCGAAGATCTCCTCCAGGCCGGACTTCGTGGGGACGTCCTGTCCCGACTCAAGGGCAGCCTCGACGCGAGCCTTCCAGGCGGCGTTGCCGAGCAGCCAGTCAAAGCTCTCGGTCTGCAGCGCGAGGAGGTTCGGAACCTCGAGGGGCTCCTTGATCTTTGCAAAGGAGATGCGCAGCGGGGCGGTGCTTGCGCCGTTGTTCGTATTGGTCGAGGCGTTGCGCGAGGCGGCCAAGAGGGGGTCCTTCCGAGGGCTCGGACTCACTACGCGCGTACCGGTCCCCAGCAACGCTTCACGGCAGACGTTTCCTGAGATGACCGAAAGGCCAGGTCAGACGGGGTCGGTCCACGAAGCTGATGCGAAGGTATGCCCCTGGTGACGGGCAGGAGGCAGCTAACAGGCAGCGCAAAGGGTCAGTGTAGCCACTTGGCTCACTGATGTCCAGGGCGAGTAATTCGCGACCCTCGTTGCTCTCAACTCCGCTGTACCTCGCGCCGGGTGGCGCACCTCGATACTGCCCGTTCAGCCGTCGATCCATGCCTCGGATACGGATCGTTGTGACGACGCGTCCTGAGAATTGCGCGCTGCGTGCGGTTCGTCAAGGCCCCCCGGTCTGCGGGGCGCACGGCGAAGATCACCATACTCCGCTTCCGGCGGCCGTCAGGACCCCCGCCACGCCCGTTCTCGGGAACGCCGAAAGGCGACCACCCAGATAGGTGATCGCCTCTCGGTGCCTCCGCGTTACACGGGGGCAGGAGTCAGCTCAGCGAGCCGAAACGGTCTTACTTGACCGTGACGGAGGCGCCGGCGGCCTTGAGGGACTCGGCAGCCTTCTCGGCGGCCTCCTTCGCGACCTTCTCGAGGACCGGCTTCGGGGTGCCGTCGACGAGGTCCTTGGCCTCCTTGAGGCCCAGGGAGGTGAGCTCACGCACGACCTTGATGACCTGGATCTTCTTGTCGCCGGCACCCTCGAGGATGACGTCGAACTCGTCCTGCTCCTCGGCGGCGGCGGCGGCGTCGCCACCACCCTGGGCCGGACCGGCAACGGCGACGGCCGCGGCGGCGGTGACGTCGAACTTCTCCTCGAAGGCCTTCACGAACTCGGAGAGCTCGATGAGGGTCATCTCCTCGAACTGGGCGAGGAGGTCGTCCTGAGAGAGCTTCGCCATGATGGGCGATCCTTCCACTAATTCGGCAGGTGCCGATGTGTCTATAGAGGCGGGCGTAACGGCCCGCTACGACCCGCGCACTAGGCGGCGCGGATCAATGCGCGAGCCGAATTACTCGGCACCGCCCTGCTCGGCGAGCTTGACGCGAAGCGCTTCCGCGGTGCGGACGAGCTTCGACGGCAGCGCCTGGAAGAGCGAGGCAGTCTGGGACTGCTTGCCCTTGAACGCGCCGGCCAGCTTGCTGAGCAGAACCTCGCGGGACTCGAGGTCCGCAAGCTTCTTGATGTCGTCGGCGGAGAGAGCCTTACCGTCAAGGACACCGGCCTTGATGATGAGGTTCGGGTTCTCCTTGGCGAAGTCACGCAGGGCCTTCGCCGACTCCACCGGGTCACCGGTGACGAAGGCGACCGCGGTCGGACCAGCGAAGTGCTCGTCCAGTGCGGTGATCCCGGCCTCGTTGGCCGCGATCTTGGTCAGCGTGTTCTTCACCACGGCGTACTGGGCGTTCTCACCGAGGGAGCGACGCAGCGTCTTGAGCTGCGCGACGGTGAGACCCCGGTACTCGGTCAGCACGGCGGCGTTGGAGCTCTGGAACGCGTCCTTGAGCTCGGCCACCGATGCAGCCTTGTTGGGCGTCGGCATAGTGCGTCGGCCTCCTTCCGGGTGATGAGGACCGCTCAGAAGGAGTCTGAACAAAACAAAACGCCCCGGCGCAGGCGCACGGGGCTGAGCTCTACCGGACGAGAACGTCCGGGAACTTTCCACAGTCACCTGCGCGGGTCGTCCGTTGTCAGCGGATCCTTCGGCCACCGCACCCGGTAGGGGCACAGCAACGACCAGCGGTCTTTGGCTTCTGGGGAAGCGTACGCGATGGCCGGGGCCAGGAGCAAATCAGGCCTTGCCCATGCCCTTCAGCAGCTCGAAGAGGTCCACGGTGTCCTTGGCCGACGGGGCCTGGACGGCGGCCTTGGTGCCGTAGTCGCTGTAGTCGGCGCGCATCTGCATCGTGCCCTCGGCCATGGTCATGCCGATGTCCATGCGTGCCGGGTAGCCGTCCTCGGCGATCCAGAGCTCGGTGTCGTAGCCCTTGAGGCCCGCCTTCTTCATGCTGGCGACGAACTTGTCGTGGTCCTCCTTGGAGAGGAGCTTGGACGACTCGTTGGCCTTGAGCATCTGCTCGAAGGTGAGCGTGCCCTTGTAGTGCTGGGTCTCCATGCCGTTGACCTTCTCGGCACCGACGTGCTTCAGGCTCGGGGAGTCCAGGAGCAGGGCGAGCTGCTGGGCCGGGTCCTGGTTCATGTTGTCCAGGCCGCCGGTCATCTGCTTCTGCAGCGCCTTGTCGCCCGAGGCGTCCGCGGCGGCCTTCAGGTCCAGCTTCATCCAGCGCTTGCCGTCCATCTCGGCGGCCTGCTTGGCGCCCATGTCCATGTACATGACCTGGTCGAGCATGATCATGCGCATCTGCTCGGGCCCGCCGCCCTTGCCGGCGGACAGCCCGGAGCTCTTCATGGTGATGTCCATCACCGCCGGGGCCCACCCCTGGGTCCCTGTCATCTCGATGGTGCCGGGCTGCGCGCCGGCACCCTTCATGCTCATGGTCATCCTGACCTTGGCGGCCTTGGCGGACGAGGTCTTCTCGTACGCGGCCTGGATGACCTTCGTGACGTCACCGCGGCTCTGCGCCTTCGGTTCGGCGCCCCCGGCCTTCGCGTCACCGTCCTGACAGCCCGCGACCCCCGTGACGACGGCTACGGCCGTCAGCGCGATGCCCGCGCGCTTCCATGCGGACGTGTTCATGAGTCCCCACCCCTTGCTTCATGAATGTGCGGTCCCTCGCACCGTAGCAAGAAGCCGGCCCCGCACCTCCGGAGAGGTGCGGGGCCGGCTGACCACTCAGTGAACCGGTGAGGTTCAGACCGCGGCCGGGTCCTCCTCGACGAGGAGGTTGCGGGTGCGGTTGGAGTCCAGCGGGATGCCGGGGCCCATCGTCGTCGTGAGGGTCGCCTTCTTGATGTAGCGGCCCTTCGCGGCGGACGGCTTCAGACGGAGGATCTCCTCCAGCGCCGCGGCGTAGTTCTCGACCAGCTTCGTCTCGTCGAAGGAGACCTTGCCGATGATGAAGTGCAGGTTCGAGTGCTTGTCGACGCGGAACTCGATCTTGCCGCCCTTGATGTCGTTGACAGCCTTCGCGACATCGGGGGTGACGGTGCCGACCTTGGGGTTCGGCATGAGACCACGCGGGCCGAGGACGCGGCCGAGGCGGCCGACCTTGCCCATGAGGTCCGGGGTGGCCACCACGGCGTCGAACTCGTTCAGGCGGTTGCCCTTGGAGATCTCGTCGATGAGCTCGTCGGAGCCGACGATGTCGGCGCCCGCGGCGATCGCGGCCTCGGCACGGTCACCGGTCGCGAAGACCAGGACCCGGGCGGTCTTACCGGTGCCGTGCGGAAGGTTCACGGTGCCACGGACCATCTGGTCGGCCTTGCGCGGGTCGACACCCAGGCGGAAGGCGACCTCGACGGTGCCGTCGAACTTCGTGGTGGCGGTGTCCTTGGCGAGACGGACGGCCTCGAGGGGCGCGTAGTTCCGCTCGCGGTCGATCTTGGCGTCCGCGGAGCGGAGAGCCTTGCTGCGCTTCACTGCTTCTCCTGTGCAGTTACACCATGCGGCTGTCGCCGCGTGGCAGGTATGGAGTTGTGGTGCGGACCGCGCCGGCCCTACCACTAGGTCACGAGGGGGTGATCAGCCCTCGACCGTGATGCCCATGGAACGGGCGGTGCCAGCGATGATCTTGGACGCGGCGTCCAGGTCGTTGGCGTTGAGGTCGGGGAGCTTGACCGTGGCGATCTCGCGGACCTGGGCGGCCGTGAGCTTGGCGACCTTGGTCTTGTGCGGCTCGCCGGAGCCCTTCTCCACACCCGCGGCCTTGAGGATCAGCTTGGCGGCCGGCGGAGTCTTGGTGATGAAGGTGAAGGTGCGGTCCTCGTAGACCGTGATCTCCACCGGCACGACCATGCCACGCTGCGACTCGGTCGCGGCGTTGTAGGCCTTGCAGAACTCCATGATGTTGACGCCGTGCTGACCGAGCGCGGGGCCGACCGGCGGGGCCGGGTTCGCCGCACCGGCGTTGATCTGGAGCTTGATAAGCCCCGTGACCTTCTTCTTCTTGGGAGGCATTGCTCTCTCCGGGTCCTAGTGAGAGTGTTCAGCCCGCCATCCGGTCATCCGGATGGAGGCATACCGCACAACGATAACGGGTATAGCCGCGCGGCCAAAAACCGAGCAGGTCAGAGCGGCTGTGGCAGCCACTCTGACCTGGTCGGAAGACGGTGAGATCAGTTCTTCTGGATCTGGTCGAAGCTGAGCTCGACCGGGGTCTCGCGACCGAAGATCTCGACGAGGCCCTTGACCTTCTTCGAGTCGGGGTTGATCTCGTTGATCGTGGCCTGGAGGGTCGCGAACGGACCGTCGGTGACGGTGACCGAGTCGCCGACCTCGAAGTCCAGGACCTGGACCTCCAGCTTGCGGGCCGGAGCCGGCTTGCCCTCGGCCTCGGCGGCCTCGCGGGCGGCCTTCTCCTCGGCCTCCGGGGCGAGCATCTTGACGATCTCGTCCAGGGTCAGCGGGTACGGGTCGTAGGCGTTGCCCACGAAGCCGGTGACGCCGGGGGTGTTGCGGACGACGCCCCAGGACTCGTTCGTCAGGTCCATGCGGACGAGGACGTAGCCGGGGAGCTTGTTCTGCTTGACGTTCTTCCGCTCGCCGCCCTTGATCTGGACGATCTCTTCCTCGGGGACCTCGGCCTGGTAGATGAAGTCCTCGACGTTGAGCGAGACGGCACGCTGCTCGAGGTTGGCCTTCACGCGCTTCTCGTAGCCCGCGTAGGTGTGGATGACGTACCACTCGCCGGGGAGGGTGCGGAGCTCCTCGCGGAGGGCGGCGACCGGGTCGACCGGGGCGGCCGGCTCGGCCTCTTCCTCGGTGTCTTCCTCGGCGTCCTCGACCTCGGCCGCGACGGCCTCGTCCTCGTCGGCCGACTCGTCGGACTCGACGTCCCCGCCGGACTCGACGGTCTCGTCGATCTCGGCGTCCTCGTCCGCAGCTTCCTCAGCAGCGTCGACCTCGACGTCCTCGACGTCCTCGTCGGCGGCCTCGACGATGTCCAGCTCGTCCTCGACGGACTCGGACTCGAAGGCGTCGTTCAGGTTCGCGTCAGACACGGTGGCTGCTTCTTCCTGCGATACAGATGGGTGGAACAAAAAGTCAGCCGAAGACGTACTTGACTGCTTCCTGGAAGCCATAGTCAATCACGGTGACAAGGCCGATCATGATGACGACGAAGACAATCACCACGGTGGTGTACGTCGAGAGCTGGCTGCGCGTGGGCCAGACGACCTTGCGGAGCTCGGCGATGATCTGGCGGTAGAAGAGCGCGAGACGGCCCAGGGGGCCCTTCTTTCCGCGCTTTCCGCCCTTGCGGGACTTCTTCTTCGACTCTGCGGTCTCGTCGTCGGCATCAGGCATGTCGATGGAGCCTACGGCGTCCGTCACGATCTCTCACCTGATTCCGGGTCGGCCGTGCCGCGCCCGGGTGGAGCCGCACGGCGGTGCAATGAAGTACGTACATGCGCACAACACCTGGCGGTGTGTGTAGCAGGGCCGGAGGGACTTGAACCCCCAACCGCCGGTTTTGGAGACCGGTGCTCTACCAATTGAGCTACGACCCTTTGTCGGTGCCCCCCAACGTACCGCATCGTGAGATGCGGTCGGTGCGGGCCAACGAGGAGTGAGCATACGTGGTCATGGGCCCCTACGTCGAACAGAAAGCGCGCCGACCTGCCGTCGGACGCGCGTACGACCGGGAATGACCGTTCCTGTCCGCTCCGTGAAACCTGTGTGCCGGGGCCGGAGACGGTCTGGGACGATGGGCCGCATGAGCGCTGCTACCCCTCCCACCGAGCGTCGGGTCTCCGCCCGGATCGGTGCGATCTCCGAGTCCGCCACCCTCGCCGTCGACGCCAAGGCCAAGGCCCTCAAGGCCGCCGGTCGCCCGGTGATCGGTTTCGGCGCGGGTGAGCCCGACTTCCCGACCCCGGACTACATCGTCGACGCGGCCGTCGAGGCCTGCAAGAACCCGAAGTACCACCGCTACACGCCGGCCGGCGGTCTGCCCGAGCTGAAGGCCGCGATCGCCGCCAAGACGCTGCGCGACTCCGGTTACGAGGTCGACGCCTCCCAGGTCCTGGTGACCAACGGCGGCAAGCAGGCGATCTACGAGGCCTTCGCCGCGATCCTCGACCCGGGCGACGAGGTCATCGTCCCGGCGCCGTACTGGACGACGTACCCCGAGTCGATCCGTCTCGCGGGCGGTGTCCCGGTGGAGGTCGTGGCCGACGAGACCACCGGCTACCGGGTCTCGGTGGAGCAGCTGGAGGCGGCGCGCACGGAGAAGACCAAGGTCGTCCTCTTCGTCTCCCCCTCGAACCCGACCGGCGCGGTGTACAGCGAGGCGGACGCCGAGGCGATCGGCCGCTGGGCCGTCGAGCACGGCCTGTGGGTCCTGACGGACGAGATCTACGAGCACCTGGTCTACGGCGACGCGAAGTTCACCTCGCTGCCGGCGATCGTGCCCGAGCTGCGCGAGAAGTGCATCGTCGTGAACGGTGTGGCGAAGACGTACGCGATGACGGGCTGGCGCGTCGGGTGGATCGTCGGCCCGAAGGACGTCGTGAAGGCCGCGACGAACCTGCAGTCGCACGCCACGTCCAACGTGAGCAACGTCGCGCAGGTGGCCGCGCTCGCCGCCGTCTCGGGCGACCTGGACGCGGTCGCGGAGATGCGCACCGCCTTCGACCGCCGCCGCCAGACGATCGTGCGGATGCTGAACGAGATCGAGGGCGTGTACTGCCCGACGCCGGAGGGCGCGTTCTACGCGTACCCGTCGGTGAAGGGGCTGCTCGGCAAGGAGATCCGCGGCAAGCGCCCGCAGACCTCGGTCGAGCTGGCCGCACTGATCCTGGACGAGGCCGAGGTCGCGGTCGTCCCGGGCGAGGCCTTCGGCACGCCGGGTTACCTGCGTCTGTCGTACGCGCTGGGTGACGAGGACCTGGTGGAGGGCGTGTCCCGGCTCCAGAAGCTCCTCGCCGAGGCGACGGACTGACGCTCTCGACGTACGGGCCCCCGGTTCTCCGGGGGCCCGTTTTTGCGTTCTAGCAAGGTCCCGATCGGGGAAATGGACTGCATTCGTCCATTCGAGTGCGGCAGTATCGGTCGATGGAGCATGATTCCCGCGACATCACCTTGCTGCCCAAGGCCCATCTGCACCTGCACTTCACCGGTTCGATGCGGCCCACGACGCTCATCGAGCTGGCCGACAAGTACGGCGTGCATCTCCCGGAGGCGCTGAGCAGCGGTACGCCTCCCAAGCTGCGGGCGACCGACGAACGCGGCTGGTTCCGCTTCCAGCGTCTCTACGACATCGCCCGCTCCTGCCTGCGCGCGCCGGAGGACATCCGGCGGCTCGTCAGGGAGGCGGCCGAGGAGGACGTCAGGGACGGCTCGGGGTGGCTGGAGATCCAGGTCGACCCCACCTCGTACGCCCCGCATCTCGGCGGGCTCATCCCGGCCCTGGAGATCATCCTGGACGCGGTCGACGCGGCCTCGCGGGAGACCGGGCTCGGGATGCGGGTGCTCGTCGCGGCGAACCGGATGAAGCACCCCCTGGAGGCGCGGACGCTGGCCCGGCTCGCGGTGCGGTTCGCGGACCGGGGCGTGGTCGGCTTCGGCCTTTCCAACGACGAGCGGCGGGGCCTGGCCCGGGATTTCGACCGGGCCTTCGCGATCGCGCGGGACGGCGGCCTCCTCGCGGCCCCGCACGGCGGCGAGCTGACGGGCCCGGCCTCGGTACGGGACTGCCTGGACGATCTGCGGGCGTCGAGGATCGGGCACGGGGTGCGGTCGGCGGAGGACCCGCGGCTGCTGCGGAAGCTCGCCGAGAAGGGCGTGACCTGCGAGGTCTGCCCGGCGTCGAACGTCGCCCTCGGGGTGTACGAGAAGCACGAGGACGTACCGCTGCGGACCCTGTTCGAGGCGGGCGTGCCGATGGCGCTGGGCGCGGACGACCCGCTCCTCTTCGGGTCCCGTCTCGCCGCCCAGTACGAGATCGCCCGCCGGCACCACGGGTTCACGGACGCGGAGCTGGCGGAGCTGGCCCGTCAGTCGGTGCGGGGCTCGGCGGCGCCCGAGGGCGTCCGGGCGAAGCTGCTCGCGGGGATCGACGACTGGCTCACGGGCTGATCCCCCGGAGCAGGGTGCGGGCGAGCGAGCGGGCGAAGTCGTCGAGGGAGTCCGGGGGCCTGCGGTCCGGGCTCATCTCCCAGGCGAAGGAGCGCTGCACGCAGGCTCCGAGGAGCAGGGAGGCGGCGGCCACCGGGTCGGCGTCGGCGCTGACGCGCCCGTGCCGCTGCTCGGCGCGGAGGTAGGCGGCGAGGCCTTCGATGGGCTTGTGGGGGCCCATGCCGTACGCGCGCATGGCCTCTTCGTGGCGCTGTTTGAGCTGCGGCTCCGCGTAGAGGGAGGCGACGACCGGGAAGGTCTGCTCGTAGAAGAGCGCGGCCTGGCGGGCGACCTCGGTGAGGTTCTCCTCGACGGTGCGGCCGCCGGGGTCGGCGACGAGGGTCCCGAGGAGGCCGCCGAGCTGGGGCAGGCGCTCGTTCAGGACGGTCAGGAAGAGCTCTTCCTTGCTGCTGAAGTACTTGTAGAGGGCGGCTTCGGAGCAGCCGGCCGCCTTGGCGATCTCCTTGGTGGTGGTGCGGGCGAGCCCCGCGGTCCGCATGAGGTCGCGGGCGGCGTCGACGATCCGGGTCCGGGTCGGCCTCTGTTCCATGCATCCTCCAGCCACGCTTGACGTCCGAGTAAGTATTCACTCACCCTAGGGGTGAGTGAATACTTACCCACCCTGGGAGGGTGCGACATGAAGCTCACAGTCTTCGGTGCGACCGGCGGCATCGGCCAGGAGATCGTCCGTCAGGCCCTGGCCTCCGGCCACGAGGTGACGGCCGTGGTGCGGGACCCCGCACGGCTCACGGTGACCGGCACGCGCCTGGTGGTCCAGCGGGCCGATCTGTCCGACCCCGAGGCCCTGCGCGGGGCGGTCGCGGGCCGGGACGCGGTGCTCTCGGGCCTCGGCGCCCGGACCCGCGCGGACGCGGGCGTGACCGCCCCCCTGACCCGCTCGGTGCTCACGGCGATGGAGGCCGAGAAGACCCGCCGGCTCCTGGTGGTCAGCGCGGCCCCGCTCGGCCCGGTCCCGGACGGCCAGGCCTTCGTCGACAAGGCGGTCCTGACGATCATCAACAACGTCCTGAAGGACGTCTACGCCGACCTCCGGGTCATGGAGTCCGACCTCGCCGCGAGCAGCGCCGACTGGACGGCCGTGCGCCCGCCCAAGCTGACGAACAAGCCGGGCACCGGCCGGTACCGCAAGGTCGTCGGCGGCACCCCGTCCCGTGGCCGCTCCCTGGCCCGCGCGGACGTGGCGCACGCGATGCTGTCGATGATCGACGACCCGGCGACGGTCAAGCAGGGCGTCGGCGTCGCCTACTAGCCGCTAGAGGGCGACGCCCACGGTGACCGGCTCGTTGACGAGGGTGACCCCGAAGGCCTCGCGCACGCCCGCGACGACCTCGCGGGCGAGGGCGAGGAGGTCCTCGGTGGTCGCCTCGCCCCGGTTGGTGAGGGCGAGCGTGTGCTTGGTGGAGATCCGGGCGGGCCCGGAGCCGTACCCCTTGGTGAACCCGGCCTTGTCGATCAGCCAGGCCGCCGAGGTCTTCACGGCGCCGCCCTCGCCCGCCGGGAAGGCCGGCGGGGTGACGTCCGGACCGAGCCGCTCCGCCACGCGGGCGAGGAAGGTCTCGTACTGCTCCCCCGTGAGGATCGGGTTGGTGAAGAAGGAGCCCGCCGACCAGGTGTCGTGGTCGTCCGGGTCCAGGACCATGCCCTTGCCGGCGCGCAGCCGCAGCACGGTCTCGCGGGCCCGGGCCAGTGGCACCCGGTCCCCGGCCTCCACGCCCAGGGCGCGGGCGGTCTCGGCGTACTTGATCGGCGCCGAGAGCCCGTCGGCGTCCTCCAGCTCGAAGCGGACCCGCAGCACGACGTACCGGTCGGGCTGGTCCTTGAAGAGGCTGTGGCGGTACGAGAAGGCGCACTCGGCGTTCGTGAGGGTGACGGTCTCCTCGGCGCGCCGGTCGTAGGCGACGACCTCGGTGACGGTGGCGGAGACGTCCTGGCCGTACGCGCCGACGTTCTGGATGGGGGTGGCGCCGGCCGAGCCGGGGATGCCGGCGAGGCACTCGATCCCGGCGAGCCCGGCCTCGACGGTCCGCGCCACGGCGTCCGTCCAGACCTCACCGGCGGCGAGCTCCAGGCGCGTCCCGTCCAGGGCGAAGCCGGTGGTGGCGATGCGCAGCGCCGTGCCGTCGAAGCCCTTGTCGCCGATGACCAGGTTGGAACCGCCGCCGATGATCAGCAGCGGGGTGCCTGCGGCGTCGGCCTCACGGACCGCCGCGACGACCTCGTCGTCGGTGGTGGCGATGACGAGCCGGGTGGCGGGACCGCCGAGCCGGAAGGTGGTCAGGGGCGCGAGGGGGGCGTCTGCGATCTGCTGCACGGGCTCAAGGGTACGGGCCCGCCGCTTCCGCGACGGGCCCGTGACGCTCGTACGGGGCTCGTACCGTCAGGCGAGGCGGACCACGGCCCGGGACATGCCCAGGACCTTCTGTCCGGCGCTCATGGCGGTGAGGTCGACCCGCACCCGCTGGTCGTCCAGCTTGGCGGCGACCTTGGCGGAGACCTCGATCAGCGCACCGGTCTCGTCGTTGGGGACGACGACCGGCTTGGTGAAGCGGACGCCGTACTCGACGACGGAGGCGGGGTCGCCGGCCCAGTCGGTGACGACGCGGATCGCCTCGGCCATGGTGAACATGCCGTGGGCGATGACGTCCGGGAGGCCGACCTCGACCGCGAACTTCTCGTTCCAGTGGATGGGGTTGAAGTCCCCGGAGGCACCGGCGTACCGCACGAGCGTGGCGCGGGTCACGGGGAAGGTCTGCGCGGGCAGCTCGGTGCCGACCTCGACCTCGTCGTAGGCGATCTTCGCGGTCATGGTCAGGCCCCCTCGGGTGCGCGGGACACGAGCTTGGTCCAGGCGGTGACGACGTGCTCGCCGGAGGCGTCGTGGACCTCGCCGCGGATGTCCAGGATGTCGTTGCCGGCGAGGGACTTGATCGCCTCGATGGTGGAGGTGACCGAGAGCCGGTCCCCGGCGCGTACGGGCCGGGTGTAGGCGAACTTCTGGTCGCCGTGGACGACGCGGCTGTAGTCGAGGCCCAGCTGCGGGTCCTCGATGACGGCGCCGGCCGCCTTGAATGTGATGGCGAACACGAAAGTGGGCGGGGCGATCACATCGGAATGCCCGAGCGCCTTGGCCGCCTCGGTGTCGGTGTACGCGGGATTGGCGTCACCGATCGCCTCGGCGAACTCGCGGATCTTCTCGCGGCCGACCTCGTAGGGCGCGGTGGGCGGATAGGTCCGGCCCACGAAGGACTGGTCGAGCGCCATGGACTCGATACCTCCAGGATTTGTTGCCGACAAACGACACGAGGCCGCCCCCGAGTGGGGACGGCCTCGTGTACGAGCCTGATTAACGCGTCTCGCGGTGCGCGGTGTGCGAGTTGCAGCGAGGGCAGTGCTTCTTCATCTCAAGACGGTCCGGGTTGTTACGCCGGTTCTTCTTGGTGATGTAGTTCCGCTCCTTGCACTCCACGCAGGCCAGCGTGATCTTCGGGCGGACGTCGGTGGCAGCCACGTGAGTGCTCCTTGACGGACGGGTGGACGGATGAACGCATAGAAGAGTAGCCGATCGAAGGACCGACCCCACAATCGGCTACTGTCTGTAGCGGTGACCGGACTTGAACCGGTGACACAGCGATTATGAGCCGCTTGCTCTACCGACTGAGCTACACCGCTTTGATGATCCGGACCCCGCCCGAAGGCGGGACCCCTCTCACCAGAGCCCCAATACGGAATCGAACCGTAGACCTTCTCCTTACCATGGAGACGCTCTACCGACTGAGCTATTGGGGCGAGCGAGGAAGACATTACACGGTCCCCGGCCCATCGCCCAAATCCGTTTCCCGGCGGCCTCGCGACGGCCCTCACCAGGCGTCTCGTACGCCACTCGTGGCCTCATCGGTACGACTAATGCGCTCCTCCTCGAAGCTCGCTCCGAGCGCCCCTAGGCTCGGCCCCACGCTGCGTGATCTTGATCTTGAGGAGCCTTGAGGAGCCCGATGTCAGCCGACAGCAAGCAGCCCCAGCCGCCCGAGGACGGGGCCGCCACCACCGCCGACTCGACGTCGCTCCTGCTCTCCCACGCGCGGCTCACCGACGGACGGACCGTGGACGTACGGCTCGTCGGCGGCCGGATCGAGGCCGTCGGCACCGCGGGCAGCCTCACCGCCGTGGGAGCCCGCGTCGACCTCACCGGCTACCTGCTGCTGCCCGCCGCCACCGAACCCCACGCCCACGCCGACACCGCGCTCTCCGCCGACACCCCAGGCCCCGTCTCGTACGCCCCCGAGGAGGTGCAGCGGCGGGCCACCGAGGCGGCGCTGCTCCAGCTCGGCCACGGCGCGACGGCACTCCGCGCGCACGTGCGCATCGGCGACGTCCAGGGACTCGGCCCCCTCGAAGCGGTGCTCCAGGCCCGGCGCTCGCTGCGCGGCCTCGCCGACCTGACGGCCGTCGCCGTGCCCCGGCTCCTCACGGGCGTCGCGGGCGCGGACGGGCTCGCGATGCTGCGGGACGCGGTGAAGATGGGCGCCGGCGTGGTCGGCGGCTGCCCGGAGC
Organism: Streptomyces sp. NPDC034084; assembly: GCF_055575535.1. NCBI lineage: Bacteria > Bacillati > Actinomycetota > Actinomycetes > Kitasatosporales > Streptomycetaceae > Streptomyces > Streptomyces sp. NPDC034084. The sequence continues at coordinate 384,404 of NZ_JBVISK010000006.1, read as the reverse complement.
TCGACCCGGACCCGGCCGGTTACGTGGAGGCGGTCCTGGAGGTCGCGGCCGAGCACGGCGTCCCGGTCGACCTGCACACGGACGGGGACGACCCGGCCCGGCTCGCGCGGCTCGCGGCGATGGCCGGCGGGATGCGGCCCGGGGTGACGATCGGGCCGTGCGCCGGGCTCGCCCGGCTCCCCTCCGACGCGGCACGGCGGGCGGCGGACCAGCTGGCGGCGGCGGGGGTGACGGTGGTGTGCCTGCCGCAGGGCGGCTGCGGGGGTACGGAGCTGCGCGGGGCGGCGCCGGTGCGGCTGCTGCGGGCGGCCGGGGTGCGGGTCGCGGCGGGCGGCGGCGCGCTGCGGGACGTGGCCAACCCGGTGGGCCGGGGGGACCCGCTGGAGGCGGCGTACCTCCTGGCCTCGCTCGGCGGTCTCGCGCCCCAGGAGGCGTACGGGGCGGTGAGCGCGGAGGCGCGGGCGGTGATGGGCCTCCCGGAGGTGCGGGTGGAGGCCGGCTTCCCGGCCGAGCTGCTCGCGGTGCGCGGCGAGCGTCTGGCGGGCGTGCTCTCCCTCGCGTACAGCCGGATCGTGGTGCACCGGGGGCGGGTGGTGGCGCGGACCAGCGCGGTGCGGGAGTACTGCGACTCGGCGGCCGCCCTGGACCTGCCGCGCCAAGGGCGCCCGGAGCGGCCGCCCGAGCCGGGGAGCCCTCCGGCCGGACCCGTCGTACGGTCGTGAGTATGCGCATCGTCATCGCTGGAGGACACGGACGGATCGCCCTGCGCCTGGAGAGGCTGCTCTCGGCGGCCGGGCACGAGGTCGCGGGGATCATCCGCACACCCGAACAGGGCGCCGATCTGCGGGAGGCGGGCGCCGAGCCCGTCGTCCTGGACCTGGAGTCGGCGTCGGTCGAGATGGTCGCCGCGGTGCTGCAGGGCGCCGACGCGGCCGTCTTCGCGGCGGGCGCGGGCCCGGGCAGCGGCGCCGCCCGCAAGGACACGGTGGACCGCGGGGCGGCGGTCCTGTTCGCCGACGCGGCGGAACGCGCGGGCGTGCGCCGCTACCTCGTCGTCTCCTCGATGGGCGCGGACGCCTCCCACCCGGGCGACGAGATCTTCGACGCCTACCTCCGCGCGAAGGGCGCGGCCGACGACGACGTCCGCTCCCGTACGGCCCTGGAGTGGACGATCCTGCGCCCCGGCTCGCTGACGGACGACGCGGGCACGGGCATGGTCCGCCTGGAGGCGCGCACGGGCCCCGGCCCGGTCCCCCGGGACGACGTGGCCGCGGTCCTCGCCGAGCTCCTCGAGACCCCGGCGACCGCCGGCCTCACCCTGGAACTGACCGCCGGCTCGGTCCCGCTCTCGGTCGCGGTGAAGGACGTGGCCGGAAACTGACCCGGAACGACGAAGAAGGCCCCCGGTGCGAGCACCGGGGACCTTCTTCAGTGTGGCGACGCCAGGATTCGAACCTGGGTAGGCTAAGCCGACGGATTTACAGTCCGCTCCCATTGGCCACTCGGGCACATCGCCATGGGTTTCGCTGCCTTGGTTCCCCGCCTTCCGGCGGTGTTCCGTGGCAACGACGTAAACAATACCTGATCCCCGGGGGTGCTTCGCCACCGGATTGATCAGCGATTCGGCCGGCGGCTCACCCCCTAGGCTTTGGGGCGTACCCCAGCATCCGAGCAAGGAGCCACGAGTCATGGCCGACTCCAGTTTCGACATCGTCTCCAAGGTCGAGCGGCAGGAGGTCGACAACGCCCTCAACCAGGCCGTGAAGGAGATCTCCCAGCGCTACGACTTCAAGGGAACCAACGCCTCGATCTCCTGGTCGGGCGAGAAGATCCTGATGCAGGCGAACGGCGAGGAGCGCGTCATGGCGATCCTCGACATCTTCCAGTCCAAGCTGATCAAGCGCGGGATCTCGCTCAAGTCGCTGGACGTCGAGGGCGAGCCGCAGCTGTCCGGCAAGGAGTACAAGCTGTTCGCCTCGGTCCAGGAGGGCATCTCCCAGGAGAACGCCAAGAAGGTCGCGAAGGCCATCCGTGACGAGGGCCCCAAGGGCGTCAAGGCGCAGGTGCAGGGCGACGAGCTGCGGGTCAGCTCGAAGAGCCGGGACGACCTGCAGGCCGTGCAGGCGCTGCTCAAGGGCAAGGACTTCGACTTCGCGATCCAGTTCGTGAACTACCGCTGACGGTCGTGTCCGAATACCGCCAGCCTCGCGCCCGGCGGTCCCCGCACACTGGGTCTCGGGAAGACCCGTGCGGGGAGAGGAACCAGTCATGACCGTGTACGCGTACGCCGACGGCCCCCTGGGCGAGATGCTGCTCGTCGGGCAGCTCGCCGAAGGGGGCCGGGCCGTGCTGCGCTCGCTGTCCCTGCCGGGGCAGAAGGGCGCCGTCGCGGTCGGGGACGGCTGGACGCTCGCGCCCGAGGCGTTCGCCGAGGTCTCCCGGCAGCTGGGCGAGTACTTCGCCGGCCGCCGCGACCGCTTCGACCTGCCGACCGCCGGTGACGCCGGGACCGCGTTCCAGCGGCGCGTCTGGCAGGCCCTGGAGGAGATCCCGTACGGGACGACCGTCTCGTACGGGGAGATCGCCCGGCGCGTCGGCTCGGCCGGCGCCGGGGTGCGGGCCGTCGGCACCGCGATCGGGCGCAATCCGCTGCTCGTGGTGCGGCCCTGCCACCGCGTGATCGGCGCCGACGGCAACCTGCGCGGGTACGCCGCCGGGCTCGACCGCAAGGAGCGGCTCCTCGGCCTGGAGGGAGCCCTCGCGTGACCGAGGGGCTCTTCCCCCGGGAGCGGGCCGAGATCGGGCCCGGGGCGGTGCATGTGCCCGCGTGGCTCCCGTTCGCGCGGCAGCGGGAGCTCGTGGACGCCTGCCGGGAGTGGGGGCGCGGACCCGTCCCGTACCGGCGGACGGTGCTGCCCGGCGGCGGCGTGATGTCGGTGCGCTCGCTGTGCCTGGGCCGGCAGTGGGTGCCGTACCGCTATCTCGACACGGTCGGTGTCCCCCTGCCGGACTGGCTGGTCGCGCTCGGCCGGGAGGCGCTCGTCGAGGCGTACGGGGACGACGGGGGTTTCACGCCCGACACCGCGCTCGTGAACTTCTACGCGCCCGGGGCGCGGATGGGCATGCACCAGGACCGGGAGGAGCGGTCCGGGGCGCCCGTGGTGTCGCTGAGCCTCGGGGACCGGTGCGTGTTCCGCTTCGGGAACGAGGAGAACCGCGGCCGGCCCTACCAGGACGTCGAGCTGGCCTCCGGGGACCTCTTCGTCTTCGGCGGGGCTTCGCGGTGGGTCCACCACGGGGTTCCCAAGGTGTTCCCGGGCACGGCCGAGCCGGCGCTCGGCCTGGCCGGGCGGCTGAACATCACCCTCAGGGAGACCGGCCTCAGCGTCTAGTGTGCGGGGCATGACACCGGAACTGCGCCGCTCCCTGGGCCTCTTCGACGCGGTCGTGATCGGTCTCGGTTCGATGATCGGGGCCGGGGTCTTCGTCGTGCTCGGGCCCGCCGCGGACGCGGCCGGCTCCGGGGCGGGGCTGCTCTGGGCGCTGGGGGCCGCTGCCGTCGTCGCGTACTGCAACGCCATGGCCTCCGCGCGGCTCGCCGCCCGTTATCCGGCCTCCGGCGGCACCTATGTGTACGGTCGCGAACGCCTGGGTGAGTTCTGGGGGTACCTGGCCGGCTGGGCGTTCGTCGCCGGCAAGACGGCCTCGTGCGCGGCGATGGCGCTGACGGTCGGGGCGTACGTGTGGCCGGAGCAGGCGCACGCGGTGGCGGTCGCGGCCGTGGTGGCCCTGACAGCCGTCAACTACGGCGGAATCCAGAAGTCGGCACTGCTCACGCGGGTGGTCGTGGCGCTGGTCCTCGCGGTGCTCGGCTGCGTGGTCACGGTCTCCTTCCGGGCCGGCGGGGCGGGCGTCCCGACCGTCGGCGGGGAGCTCACGACGGGCGGGGTGCTCCAGGCCGCGGGTTTGCTCTTCTTCGCATTCGCGGGGTACGCGCGGATCGCCACGCTCGGCGAGGAGGTCCGCGATCCCGCCCGCACCATCCCCCGGGCCGTGCCGCTCGCGCTCGGCCTCACGCTCGCCGTCTACGGGCTCGTCGCGGTGAGCGTGCTCACCGTCCTCGGCCCCTCCGCCCTCGCCGACTCCCCCGCGCCGCTCGCCGACGCGGCCCGCGCGGCGGACGCGGACTGGCTGGTGCCGCTGGTCAGGGCGGGCGCGGCCGTCGCGGCGCTGGGCTCGCTCCTCTCGCTGATCCTCGGGGTGTCCCGTACGACCCTGGCGATGGCCCGGGACGCCTACCTGCCGACGGCGCTCGCGGCCGTTCACCCCCGCTTCCGGGTGCCGCACCGGGCGGAGCTCGCGGTGGGCGCGGTGGTGGCCGTGGTGGCGGCGACGGTGGACGTGCGGGGCGCGATCGGCTTCTCGTCGTTCGGCGTGCTCGTCTACTACGGGATCGCGAACGCCTCCGCCTGGACCCTCGGCGGCCGCGAGCGGTACCTGGCCGCGCTCGGCCTCGCCGGCTGCGCCGCCCTCGCCTTCGCCCTCCCCCTCGGCTCGGTCCTGGCGGGCGCGGGGGTGGTGGCGGCGGGCGTGGTGGCGTGGGCGACCGGCCGGGGACGCGCGCTACCCCCGCGCGCGTGAGGCCCGGGGCACGTCAGCGCGTGCCGTACGCCCGGTCCGACGGGACGATCTCCTTGCCCAGGGGCAGCAGCGACACCGGGATCAGCTTGAAGTTCGCGATGCCCAGCGGGATGCCGATGATCGTGATGCAGAGGGCGATGCCGGTCGTGATGTGTCCCAGCGCGAGCCACCACCCGGCGAGGACCAGCCAGAGGATGTTGCCGACGACGGACGGCGTGCCCGCGTCGCGGCGGTCGACGACGGTGTGGCCGAAGGGCCAGAGGGCGTACAGGCCGATCCTGAAGGCGGCGAGGCCGAAGGGGATGCCGATGATCGTGACGCAGAGCAGGACGCCCGCGAGCAGGTAGCCCAGGAACATCCAGAAGCCGCAGAGCACCAGCCAAATGATGTTGAGGATCGTCTTCACGGGCGTCGACCTGCCATCTGTTCGAGCCGGGCGATCCGCTCGGCCATGGGCGGATGCGTGGAGAACATCTTGGAGAGCCCCTGTCCGGGCCGGAAGGGGTTCGCGATCATCATGTGGCTGGCGGTCTCGATCCTCGGCTCGGGCGGCAGCGGCAGCTGTTTGGTGCCGGCCTCCAGCTTCCGCAGGGCGCTGGCGAGGGCGAGCGGGTCGCCGGTGAGCTGGGCGCCGGAGGCGTCGGCCTCGTACTCGCGGGAGCGGGAGATGGCGAGCTGGATGACCGAGGCGGCGAGCGGGCCGAGGATGAGGATCAGCAGGTAGCCGAGGATGCCGGGACCGTCGTCGTCGTTGGAGCGGCCGACCGGGATCAGCCAGGCGAAGTTGACCAGGAACATGATCACGGAGGCGAGTGCTCCGGCGACCGAGGAGATGAGGATGTCCCGGTTGTAGACGTGGCTCAGCTCGTGTCCGATGACTCCGCGCAGCTCGCGTTCGTCGAGGATCGCGAGGATGCCCTCGGTGCAGCAGACGGCGGCGTTGCGCGGGTTGCGGCCGGTCGCGAAGGCGTTGGGCGCCTGCGTCGGCGAGATGTAGAGCCGGGGCATGGGCTGCCGCGCCTGCGTGGACAGCTCGCGCACCATCCGGTAGAGCGCGGGGGCCTCGAACTCGCTCACGGGCCGGGCGCGCATGGCCCGCAGCGCCAGCTTGTCGCTGTTCCAGTACGCGTACGCGTTGGTGCCGAGCGCCACGAGCAGCGCGACGATCAGCCCCGTACGCCCGAAGAAGCTGCCGATGACGATGATGAGGGCCGATAGCCCTCCGAGGAGGACGGCGGTCCTCAGCCCGTTGTGCCGGCGGTGCACGGTACGCCCTCCAGGTGATGCGGCAGGGGAACCCTTCGCTGCGTGGTCGTCCACTCGTCCAGTGGACCCTCCCGTACGGGTCAACGCCAGGCGGGAGGTTCGGGTTCCCCGGCGCGCCCGGGGTGCCGTGCGGGCCGTACGGGTGATCAGCGTGCGACGGGGATCTTGTCCAGGAAGGTGGGGACGGGCTCGACCTCGCTGGTGCAGTGGGCGCAGCGGGAGGCGATGGCCGGGATCTCGGTGAAGCAGCGGGGGCAGTCGCGCTTCTCGGCCTTGGGGTCGAGGGCCTCTTCCCTGGCGAACCGCGCCTGGATCTTCGTCATGGGGAGGACGATGAGGAAGTAGAGGACCGCGGCGGTGATGACGAACGCTATGGCGGCGGCGATCGCCAGACCGTAGGGGAAGTCGGTCCTGCCGATGGTGAACTTGGCCTCGCTGAAGTCGCCTACCGAGCCGGTGGCGAGGCCGATGAGCGGGGTGATGAACGCCTTGCTGAAGCCCGTGACGACGGCGGTGAACGCCGAGCCGACGGCCAGACCGATGGCCATCGAGACGACGTTTCCGCGCAGTATGAAGTCCTTGAATCCGTTCAGCACGGGGTGTCGCTCCTCGGTGTCTCCGTGTGGCGGGTCAGAAAAGGCCGTCCGTCGCGAAGCGGAGCGCGAACTGCGGGTAGCCCGACAGCACGGCGCCGCCGGCGGCGGTCAGCACGATCGCCAGGGTGACCGGCGCGGCGGCCTTGTGCGTGACGGGGGCGCTTGCGGGCGCGCCCTCCGGCGCGCGGAAGAGCAGGGCCGTCCAGCGCAGGTAGTAGTACAGCGCGATCACGACGTTGACGCCCATGATCACGGCCAGCCACCCGAGGCCCGCGTCGACGGCCGCCGAGAAGACGGTCACCTTGGCGAAGAGGCCGATGATACCCGGGGGCAAACCGGCAAGATTCAGGAGGAAGAACCCGAGGGCGAGGGCGGCCGCGGGGCTGGCGGCGTACAGGCCCCGGTAGTCCGCGATCCGGTTCTCGGGGTGGGTGCGGGCGACGAGGGCGACGACCGCGAAGGCGCCGAGGTTCACGACGGCGTACATGAGGGCGTACGCGACGGTGGCGCCGATCTGGTCGTCGCTGGAGTACGCGGCGGCCGCGATCGGCACCAGGAGGTAGCCGGCCTGGGCGACGGAGGACCAGGCGAGCAGCCGAACCGCGCTCCACGCGCGCGTGGACAGCTGGCGGAGCGCGGCGACGTTCCCGGCGGTCATGGTGAGCGCGGCGAGGGCGGCGAGGGCGGGGCCCCACACGTCCGCGTACGACGGGAACGCGACGACCGTCACCAGGATCAGGCCGGTGAAACCGACGGCCTTCCCGACGACCGAGAGGTAGGCGGCGACGGGCAGCGGGGCGCCGACGTAGGTGTCGGGCACCCAGAAGTGGAAGGGGACGGCGGCCGTCTTGAAGGCGAAGCCGACGAGGGTGAGGGCGACGCCGGCCTCGGCGAGCGTCTGGAGCTGCCCGGGGACGTCGTCGAGGCGCTGGGCGACCTCCGTGAGGTGGAGGGTGCCGGTCGCCGCGTACACGAAGCTGACGCCGAGGAGGGTGACGGCGGTCGCGGTGACGGAGGAGAGGAAGAACTTGAGCGCGGCCTCGCCGGACATGCGGTCGCCGCGCTTGAGGCCGACGAGCGCGAACGCGGGCAGCGAGGCCACTTCGAGGGCGACGACGAGGGTGGCCAGGTCGCGGGAGGCGGGCAGCAGGGCGGCGCCGGCCGCCGAGGAAAGCAGCAGGAACCAGTACTCGCCGGCGGGGAGCTGCTCGCGGGTCGCGTCCAGGGAGAGGAGCGCGGTGAGCAGCGCGCCGGCGAGGACGAGCAGCTGGATGACGAGGGTGAAGCGGTCGGCGGTGTAGCTGCACGCCGTGGTGTGGGTGGCGGCGGTGAGACAGAAGGTCTCGCGGTCGCCGGCGCGCAGCGGCAGGAGGAGGGCGAGGGCGGCGGCGAGGCCGCCGATGGCGGTCCAGCCGAGGAGCCGCTTGCGCTCCTGCGGGACGAAGAGGTCGGCGACGAGGACGACGAGCGCGACCACGGCGGTGAGGGTCGGGGGCGCGATCGTGAGCCAGTCGACGGACTGGACGAGCGACTCGCCGGCGGACGACGTCACTGGGGTCACTGGGTGCCTCCCGCGAGGAGCTTCTGGACGGCCGGGTCGGTGAGGCCGAGGAGGACGGCGGGCCAGAGTCCGGCGAGGACGGTGAGGGCGACGAGCGGGGTCCAGGCGGCGAACTCGTACCCCTGGACGTCGGCGATCGCCGTCTCCCCCGCGGGTCGCGGGCCGCCCATGCAGACGCGGCGGACGACGACGAGGAGGTACGCGGCGGTGAGGAGGGTGCCGAAGGCGCCGATCGCCATGAAGGTGAGGAAGGCGGGGCGGCTGAGGCCCTCGGCGGGGTCGAAGGCGCCGAAGAGGGCCAGCATCTCGCCCCAGAAGCCGGCCAGGCCGGGCAGTCCGAGGGAGGCGACGGCGGCGAAGGCGAGGAGGCCGCCGAGGCGGGGGGCGCGGCCGTAGAGGGCGGCGCCCGTGGCTCCGGCGAGGGTGTCGAGGTCGGCGGTGCCGTAGCGGTCCTTGACCGCGCCGACCAGGAAGAACAGCAGGCCGGTGATGAGGCCGTGGGCGATGTTGGCGAAGAGTGCGCCGTTGACCCCGGTGGGGGTCATGGTGGCGATGCCGAGGAGGACGAAGCCCATGTGGCCGACGGAGGAGTACGCGATGAGGCGCTTGAGGTCGCCCTTGCCGCCGGGCTTCGCGAGGGCGAGGCAGGCGAGCGATCCGTAGATGATCCCGGCGACGGCGAAGGCCGCGAGGTACGGGGCGAAGGTCCGCATGCCGTCGGGGGTGATCGGCAGGACGATGCGGACGAATCCGTACGTGCCCATCTTGAGCAGGACGCCGGCGAGGAGGACGGAGCCGACGGTCGGGGCGGCGGTGTGGGCGTCCGGGAGCCAGCTGTGCAGCGGCCACATCGGGGTCTTCACGGCGAGCCCGAGACCGATCGCCAGAACGGCGATGACCTGCACCGATGTGGTCAGTCCCCGGCCGTTGTCGGTGGCGAGTGCCACCATGTCGAACGTGCCCGCCTTCACGCCGATGAGGAGCAGGCCGAGCAGCATGACGACGGAGCCGAGCAGCGTGTAGAGGATGAACTTCCAGGCGGCGGCCTGCCTGCCCTCGCCGCCCCAGCGGGCGATGAGGAAGTACATCGGGATGAGGACCATCTCGAAGGCCAGGAAGAACAGGACGAGGTCGAGGACGGCGAAGGTGGCGAGGGTGCCGGACTCCAGGACGAGGAGGAGTGCGACGAAGGCCTTGGGGGAAGGCCCGCTCGGCATCGTGAAGTAGCTGTAGAGCGCGCAGAGGAAGATCAGCAGCGCGGTCAGGACCAGGAGGGGGAGGGAGATGCCGTCGACACCGAGGTGGATGCGCACGTCGAGTGCGCTGATCCAGCTGATGTCCGTCGTGGCCTGCATCGTCGACGGGTGGTCGTGGTCGAAGCCCAGCGCGAGGACGATCGCGGCCAGCAGGACGGCGCCGGTGACGGTGACGCCGTGGCGGAGCACGGCCTGGTCGGGTGACGTCCCCTTCAGTCCGGGCGGGGCGGGGAGGAGAGCGGCGGCGGCGCCGACGAGCGGGCCGGCGACGATCAACGCGAGAAGGAACTGCATCACGGATTCGCTGATATCGATCACGGCTCACGCTCCGGCGGCGGCGTTGGCGAGGGCGACGGCGACGATCGCCAGGACGACGGAGCCGGCGAGCAGGGCGCTCAGGTAGGTCTGGACGTTGCCGGTCTGGGCGCGGCGGACGAGCCATCCCAGACCCTTGGCGGAGGTGCCCGCGGCACGGACGTAGGTGTCGACGACCTCGCGGTCCAGGAAGCGGACCAGAGAGGCGGCGGCGAGTACGGGGCGGACGAAGGCGGTCCGGTAGACGGCGTCCAGGTGGAAGCCGGCGGCGGCCGGTCGGTACAGCGGCCCCAGGAGGGCACGGCCGGGGTCGGCCGGGTCCGCGACGGGGTGCGGCAGGTGCAGCGCCTCGGCCTCGACCTGCCCGGCCTCGGCGTCGGGGTGGGCGACGTGCGGGACGGCCGCGACCGCGGGGACCGGGACCGGCGTCCGCGCCGCGAGGGTGCGCCAGACCGCGTAGGTGATCACGGCTCCGGCGGCGGCGAGGCCCGTGCCGAGGACGGCCGTGGTCAGGGTCGGGGTGAGGGCGTGTCCGTCGAACCAGTCGTCGAGGTGGGTGACGGTCAGACCGAAGCCGAGGGAGGGGATCGCCAGGACCCAGAGGACGGCGGTCATCGCGAGCGGCTGGCGGCCGTGGTCCGGGGCCTCGGCGCCGCGGCCGCGGAAGGTCCGCAGCCAGAGGCGGAGCGCGTACGCGGCGGTCAGCAGGGCCGTCAGCAGCCCGGCGACGAGGACGGTCCAGCCGACCCCGGCGGGGGCGACGTCCCGCTCGCCGAGGGCGGTGTGCTCGGCGGCCACGAGGACGGCTTCCTTGGAGAAGAAGCCGGCGAAGGGCGGGATCGCGGCGAGCGCGAGGAGGGCGACGGTCATCGTCCAGTACGCGTCGGGGACGCGCTTGGCGAGTCCGCTCATGCGGGACATGGCGGTGAGCGAGTTCGTACCGGCGGCGTGGATGACGGCGCCGGCGGCGAGGAACAGCAGCGCCTTGAACGCGGCGTGCGAGAGGAGGTGGAAGACGGCGGCCCCGCGGTCGCCGACGGCGAGGGCCCCGGCCATGTAGCCGAGCTGTCCGATCGTCGAGTAGGCGAGGACCCGCTTGATGTCGTCCTGGGCGAGCGCGGCGAGCGCCGAGCCGACCATCGTGACCGCGGCCATCACGGCGAGCACGGTCATCGCGGCGGCGGACGCGGCGAAGACGGGAAGCAGCCGGGCCGTGAAGTAGATGCCGGCGGCGACCATCGTCGCCGCGTGGATGAGCGCGGAGACGGGGGTGGGGCCGGCCATGGCGTCGGGGAGCCAGGTGTGGAGCGGGAACTGCGCGGACTTGCCGGCGACACCGGCGAGCAGCAGCAGCGCGATCAGGGTCGGGTGGTCGAGGCCGCCGCTCGCGACGGCGCCGAGGACGCCCGTGATCCGGAACGTGCCCGCGTCGGCGGCGAGCGCGAAGAGACCGATGAGGAAGGGGACGTCGCCGAGCTTGGTGACGAGGAAGGCCTTGAGGGAGGCGGACCGCGCCTCGGGGGTCTCCCAGTAGTGGCCGACGAGGAAGTACGAGCAGATGCCCATGATCTCCCAGCCGACCAGGAGCACCATCAGGTCGCCGGAGTAGACGACGAGCAGCATCGCGGAGGTGAAGAGGGAGACGAGCGCGGCGTACGAGGGGTAGCGCGGGTCCTCGCGGAGGTAGCCGGTCGAGTAGATCTGCACGCAGGTGGCGACGACACCGACGAGGACGGCGACGAGCGCGGCGAAGCCGTCGATGTAGAGGCTCAGGTCGATCGGGACGGATCCGGTCGGGGTGAGCTGGGTGGCGGCGTCGATCGCCTTGCCCCCGCCCTGGCGGGCGGCGACGAGGGCTGCGAGGACGGCGGCGGCGAGCGTCGGCAGCACGGCCAGCGGACGGACGAGGCCGGGAGCGGTGCGGCCGAGCAGGAGTCCGGCGGCGGAGGCGAGGAAGGGGAGGAGGGGGACGAGGACGGCGAGGGTGGTCGTGGTCACGCGGCGGCCTCGGCCTTCTCCTCGGCGGACGGCTGTTCCTTGGTGTCGCGCAGACGGTCGACGTCCGCGGTGCCGCGGTTGCGGTGGACCATCAGGACGATGGCGAGACCGATGCCGATCTCCGCGGCGGCGACGGCGATGGTGAAGAGGGTGAGGGCCTGGCCGGCGTGGAGGGTGTCGCGGAGCCAGACGTCGAAGGCGACCAGGTTGAGGTTGACGGCGTTGAGCATCAGCTCGACGGACATCAGGACCAGGATCGCGTTGCGGCGGGCGAGGACACCGTAGAGGCCGACGGCGAAGAGGAGGGCGGCGAGGACGGCCGGGTAGGCGAGGTGCATCAGCGCTCGTCCTCCTGCTTCTTCCGGGAGAGGACGATCGCGCCGACCAGCGCGGCGAGGAGCAGCACCGACAGGGCCTCGAAGGGCAGCACCCAGTGCTGGAAGAGGATCTCGCCGGTGACGCCCGTGGAGCCCTGGGCGGGTCCGTCCAGGTCGATCCAGGTCGTGCGGAACGCGTCGACGACGACCCAGACGAGGGCGGCCGCGGCGGCCAGTGCGACGGCGAGGGCGACCGGCCGGTTGCCGGAGTCGGCGTCCGGGGAGCGGCCGATGGGGGCCTTGGTGAGCATGAGACCGAAGAGGAGGAGGACGACGACGGAGCCGACGTAGATCAGGACCTGGACCCAGGCGATGAACTCGGCGGTCAGGAGCAGGTACTCGACGGCGAGCCCGCCCAGCGCCACGACCAGCCAGAGGGCGGCGTGCACCAGCTGGCGGGTGGTGACGGTGACGAGGGCGGCGCCCAGGGTGACGAGGCCGACGAGCACGAAGGCGATCTCGACGCCGGTGGGCGAGAGGAAGCCGTGGGCCGCGGCCGCGGCTCCGGCTGCTGCGAGGGTCACTGCTGGTCCTCCTGCGCGCCCCGGGCGTCGGCCGCGGCCTGGGCTTCGGCGGCCTCCGCGGCGGCCTGGGCCTGGGCGGCGGCCTTCTCCGCCGCCTTGCGGGCCGCGGCGATCTCCTTCGGCTCCTCCGCGTGCGGGTCGAGCGCGGGCGGCTCGGGGACCGTCCACATCCACTCGCGGAGCTTGTCGCGCTCGTGGGTCAGCTCGTGGATGTCGGTCTCCGCGTACTCGAACTCGGGCGACCAGAACAGCGCGTCGAAGGGGCAGACCTCGATGCAGATCCCGCAGTACATGCAGAGCGAGAAGTCGATGGCGAAGCGGTCGAGGACGTTCCGGCTGCGCTCGCGGCCGCCGGGGGCGGCGGGCGGCACCGTCTCCTTGTGGGAGTCGATGTAGATGCACCAGTCGGGGCACTCACGGGCGCAGAGCATGCAGACCGTGCAGTTCTCCTCGAACAGGCCGATGACCCCGCGGGTGCGGGGCGGCAGCTCGGGCTGCACGTCCGGGTACTGCGCGGTGACGGTCTTCCGCGTCATCGTGCGGAGCGTGACGGCGAGGCCCTTGGCGAGGCCGGAGCCGGGAATGCCGGGCCGGGAGGGTGGGAGAAGAGGTGTCATGGTTACTGGATCGCCACCTTCACGATGCCGGTGAGCGCGATCTGCGCCAGGGCGAGCGGGACGAGCGTCGTCCAGGCCAGCTTCTGCAGCTGGTCCTCGCGGAGCCGGGGGTAGGACACCCGCAGCCAGATCACGACGAAGGCGAGGACGGCCGTCTTGAGGAGGGTCCAGACCCAGCCGAGGCCGTCGGCGCCGAAGGGGCCGTGCCAGCCGCCGAGGAAGAGGACGGTGGTGAGGCCGCAGAGGACGACGATGCCCGCGTACTCGGCGAGCAGGAAGAGCGCGAAGCGGAGACCGGTGTACTCGGTGTACGCCCCGAAGATGATCTCCGAGTCGGCGACGGGCATGTCGAAGGGGGGCCGCTGGAGCTCGGCGAGTCCGGCGACGAAGAACACGAGCGCGCCGACGATCTGCCAGGGCAGCCACCACCACGCGAAGGCGTTCAGGATGCCGGGCAGGGAGACGGTGCCGGCGGCCATCGCGACGGAGGCGGCGGCGAGGAGCATCGGCAGCTCGTACGCGAGGAGCTGGGCGGCGGTCCGGAGGCCGCCGAGCAGCGAGAACTTGTTCGCGGACGCCCAGCCGGCCATGAGGCTGCCGAGGACGCCGACGCCCATGACGGCGAGCACGAAGAAGATGCCGGCGTCGACGACCTGCCCGACGGCGCCCTCGCTCGGACCGATCGGGATCGCGACGAGCACGAGGAGGTACGGGAGGAGGGCGACGGCCGGCGCGAGCTGGAAGACCCGCCGGTCCGCGTCCTTCGGGACCACGTCCTCCTTCTGCGCGAACTTCACGCCGTCGGCGACGAGCTGGGCCCAGCCGTGGAAGCCGCCCGCGTACATGGGGCCGAGCCGGCCCTGCATGTGCGCCATGACCTTGTGCTCGGTCTGCCCGACGACGAGCGGCAGCACGAGGAAGACCCCGAAGACGATGAGCAGCCGGACGGCGACGTCGAGTGCGTCGTTCACGCGGGATCGCCTCCGGCGGGGTCGGTGGGCTTGTCGGTACGGTCCCGCCCGGCGGGCGGCTCGTGGGTGCGGTCTCCGTCCGCGCCGGTGGCACGGGCGTCCTCGGGCTGGGGCGCCTGGGGGTCCACCGGGGCGGGGGCCTCGGATTCGGGGGCGTCCGGCTCCGGGGCCGGGGGCCGGGGCTCGGCAGGCGGGGTGCCTTCCGAGGCCTGGGACTCGGGACCTCGAGGGGACGCCGGGGCAGGGTTTTCCGGCTCGGGCGACGGGGTGTTCTCCGAGCTCGAGGCTTCCGGCCCGGGGGCCTGCGTGTCCGCCGGGGTCGGGGCGTCCGGCTCTGGGGCCGGGATGGCCGTCGGGGCAGGGGCTTCCGTTGCCGAAGGCGTGGCCGGGGGTGACGTCTCGTCGTCGAAGGCCGGGCGGGCGTGGTGCCACGGGGCGTCCGAGCTGCGGGTACGCGGGGTGCCCGCTGCCGGGCGGGACGCGGGGCCGTCGGTGTCCGGGCGGGCCGTCGAAGCCGGCGGCTGCGGGGCCGCCGCCTGGCTCGCCGAGCCGTCCGCAGCGGAGCGGGAGCGGCGCGGCGGGCGCGCCGGGCCCGAGGCGTCCGGGGACGCGTCCGGCTCCGGAGACGCGTCCGGCTCCGGCGTCGCCTGGCTGGCCGAGCCCTCCGCGACCGAGCGGGTCCGGCGCGGCGGGCGCGCCGTCGCACCCGGGGCGTCCGTGGACGCGCGCGGCTCCGTGGACGCGCCCGGCTCCGGCGTCGCCTGGGTCGCCGAGCCCTCCGTGACCGAGCGGGTCCGGCGGACCGGGCGGTCGCCTGCCGCCGCGCGGGTGGGGCGGGTGGGGGCCGGGGGGAGCTGGCCCTTCAGGGGGCCCCACTCGTTGGGGTCCGGGACGCCCGGCGGGAGCATCTGGCGGCGCTTCGGGCCGCCGCCGTCGTGGGACTCGCCCGGCTCCTTCGCGCCCGGCCACGCCTTGGCGACCCGCGCCGCGAGGACGAAGTCCTTGCGCAGCGGGTGGCCCTCGAAGTTCTCGGGGAGGAGGAGCGGGACGAGGTGCGGGTGCCCCTCGAAGGCCACGCCGAACATCTCGTGGGTCTCGCGCTCGTGCCAGCCCGCGCCCGCGTACACGCCGATCGCCGTCGGGAGGGCGGGCGCGTCGTGCGGGACCGTCGTGCGCAGCAGGAGGCGGCGCGGGCGGCCGGCGCCGAGCGCCACCACGTGCGCGCAGACGCGGAAGCCCGTGCCCGGCTCGTCCACCGCGCTCAGCCAGTCGAAGTACGTGCACCCGAGGACGTCCCGGGCCGTCTCGAGGGCCGTGAGCCAGGCCGCCGGCGGGACGTCGACGGTCAGCAGGTCGTAGGCCCGCTCCGCCGTCGCCTCCTCGCCGAAGATCTCCGTCACGGAGCCGGGGAGGGAGTCGTAGGCGTTCATGCCGTGCCTCCCGGCGGCGGCACCAGGGGGCTCGTCAGCTGGGAGACCGTGGCGGCGGTCGCGTACCGCTCCGCCAGGTTCTCCCGGGCGATCTTCTCCTGGAGCTTGAGGATGCCCTGGAGCAGTGCTTCCGGGCGCGGCGGGCAGCCCGGCACGTACACGTCGACGGGGATGATCTGGTCGACGCCCTTGGTGACCGAGTACGAGTCCCAGTACGGGCCGCCGCAGTTCGAGCAGGCGCCGAAGGAGATCACGTACTTCGGCTCGGGCATCTGCTCGTACAGCCGCTTCACGGCCGGCGCCATCTTGTCCGTCACCGTGCCCGAGACGATCATCAGGTCGGCCTGGCGCGGGCCCGGCGCGAAGGGGATGACGCCGAGCCGGATGAAGTCGTGCCGGGCCATCGACGCGGCGATGAACTCGATCGCGCAGCAGGCGAGGCCGAAGTTGAAGACCCACAGGCTGTAGCGGCGGCCCCAGTTCAGGACCACCTTCATCGGCTCGGGGGCGAGGCGGGCGAGCAGCCCCAGCTTCGGGTCGGGCAGGGGTGTGGGCAGGGGTGTTACGTCCATGCCAGGACGCCCTTCTTGTACGCGTAGAGCAGCCCCACGGCCAGGAAGCCGAGGAAGACGAACATCTCGACCAGGGTCGTGGCGCCGTACCCGGGCGCCGCGAAGACCGTCGCCCAGGGGAAGAGGAAGATCGAGTCGACGGCGAAGATCACGTAGAGGAAGGCGTACACGTAGTAGCGGACCTGGGTGTGGGCCCAGCCCTCCCCCACGGGGTCGACACCGCACTCGTAGGTGAGGAGTTTCTCGGGTGTCGGCACGACGGGCCTGAGCAGCCGGCCCGCGCCGAACGCCACGGCGACGAAGAGCACGCCGACGACGGCGAGCAGGCCGACGACGGAGTACGTCTGGAAGTAGTCCGCCGCGTCGGCCGCGACAACGGTCGGTTCCCGCACGTCCGCCCCTCGGTCTCGGTGTCTCATGAATCAGTTCCGTACGGACGCGAGTCTAGGCCCTGCTAAAGAGACCGTAAGCAGTCGCGGGTGCCTTCGTGGGCCCGGCGCCCTGGGGATATCCCCCCTTCTTCCGACCCACCTCCCCCATGGCGTCACGCCGCCGCCGACCGGCAGTCTGGGGAGCATGACCGCCGATCTTGATCCCGTCGAGTCCCCCGACTCCGCCGGCTCCCCCGAAACGTCCCGTCCGCCGCTGCGCCTCGCCTACGGGAAGGAGACCTGGAAAGAGATCTCCTTCCTCCTCTCCAACCTCTTCACGGCGGTGGCCGGCTTCGTCTACGCGGTCGTCAGCGTCGCGCTCGGCGTGGGCCTCGCGGTCACCGTCATCGGGCTGCCGCTGCTCGCCCTCGGCCTGCGCGGCGCCCGTCTCATCGGCCGGTCCGAACGGGCGCGGGCGCGCGGGCTGCTCGGCGTGCGGGTCGCCGAGCCCTCCCCGCCGCCGCGGCACCGCGGTTTCCTCGGCTGGCTGTGGGGCTCGCTGAAGGACCCGGTGGCCTGGCGGACCCAGCTGTACGGGCTGATCCGGCTGCCCTGGGGGATCGTGACGTTCACCCTCGCGCTGGTCTCGCTCATCGTCCTCTGGCCCGTGCTGCCCTTCCTGGCCCGCGGCCTGGCCAACGCCGACCGGGGCATGGTCCGGGGGCTGCTCTCGCCCTCCGACGAGCTGGAGCGGCGGATCGCCGAGCTGGAGTCGGACAGGGGCGTCGTCGTCGACACCGCCGCCGCCGACCTGCGGCGCATCGAACGCGACCTGCACGACGGCGCCCAGGCCCGGCTCGTGGCGCTCGCGATGGGGCTCGGTCTCGCGAAGGAGAAGCTGCTCGAGGACCCCGAGGCGGCGGCGGCGATGGTCGACGAGGCGCACGGCGAGGTGAAGCTCGCCCTCCAGGAGCTGCGGGACCTCGCCCGGGGCATCCACCCGGCGGTCCTCACCGACCGGGGCCTGAGCGCCGCGCTCTCCTCCGTCTCGGCGCGCTGCACCGTGCCGGTGAAGGTGCACGTGGACCTGGCGGAGCGGCCGGCGGAGGCGATCGAGGGCATCGCGTACTTCACGGTGTCGGAGCTCCTGCAGAACGTCTCCAAGCACGCGCGTGCCCGGTCCGCCTCGGTGGAGGTCTGGCGGGCGGGCGACCGGCTGATGCTCCTGGTGCGGGACGACGGGGCGGGCGGGGCGCGCTTCGACGGCGGTACGGGGCTCGCGGGGCTCGCCGAGCGGCTCGGCGCGGTCGACGGGCTGCTCGTCCTGGACTCCCCCGAGGGCGGCCCGACGACGGTCACGGCGGAGCTGCCGTGGCGCGCGCGGCCGGCGGCGTGAGCCGTCGATAGCCCCTGGCCCGGGGGAACTCCCGTCCGGTAGGGAAAACCCCCGCCCGTAGACGCCCACCCTCCTCATGGTCCGGCGGGCGGCGGAACGGAACCCTGGAACCAGTACCGCCCCCGCCCCCTCCCCCGTAGAGAAGGAATCCCGCGATGGCCGCCTCCCACCTCCCCGCCGCGATCCGCGCGCCGTTCGAGGGCCGCACCTGGCGCGCCTTCGTCTACGTGCTGATCGGGCTTCCGCTGAGCGTCTGCTGGTTCGCGCTCTCCGTCGCCTTCGTCTCGGCCGGCGCCGGGCTGCTCATCACCTTCCTCGGCGTGCCGATCCTGGCCGGGGCGCTCGCGATGTGCCGGGGCTTCGGCGCGGTGGAGCGGGCCAGGGCGCGCGGGCTGCTGGGCCTCGACGTGGCCGCGCCGGAGCCGGTGCGGGGGCGGACGGGCGGGGCGTTCTCGTGGATGGGGGCGATGCTGAAGAGCGGGGCTTCGTGGCGGCACCTGCTGTACGCGATCCTGCACATGCCGTGGGCGGTGTTCTCGTTCTCGGTGACGGTGGCGCTGTGGGCCTGGGGCTGGAGCCTCTTCACGTACCCGCTGTGGCAGTGGGTCTTCCCCACGTGGGTGGGGCAGGACGGGATCCAGCTGTACGGCGACGCGACGCACGCCTTCTACCTCGACGCGCCGTTCGAGGTGGCCGTGACCAGCGTGATCGGGCTGGTGTTCGTACTGGTCGGGCCGTGGGTGCTGCGCGGGTTCGTCTCGGTCGACCGGCTCCTGGTCTCCGGGCTCCTCGGGCCGTCCCGCCTGGCCTCGCGCGTGTCGGAGCTGGAGTCGGACCGGGGCGTGGTCGTCGACACCGCGGCGGCGGACCTGCGGCGCATCGAGCGGGACCTGCACGACGGCGCGCAGGCGCGGCTGGCCGCGCTCGCCATGGACCTGGGGCTCGCGAAGGAGAAGCTGGCGCGGGACCCGCGGGCGGCGGCGGTACTCGTCGACGAGGCGCACGGCGAGGTGAAGCTGGCCCTCCAGGAGCTGCGGGACCTGGCCCGGGGCATCCACCCGGCGGTCCTCACCGACCGGGGCCTGGACGCGGCGCTCTCGGCGGTGGCCTCGCGGTGCTCGGTCCCGGTGGCGGTGGACGTGGACCTGCTGGCCCGGCCGGTGCCGGCGATCGAGGGCATCGCGTACTTCACGGTGTCGGAGCTGCTCGGGAACGTCAGCCGGCACTCCCGGGCGCGGCGCGCGTGGGTGGACGTGTGGCGGTCCGGCGACCGGCTGATGCTCCAGGTGCGGGACGACGGGGTGGGGGGTGCCCGGCTCGGCGGCGGGTCCGGTCTCGCGGGCCTGTCGGAGCGGGTGGGGGCGGTGGACGGGGTGCTGGCGGTGGACTCGCCGACGGGGGGCCCGACGACGGTGACGGTGGAACTGCCCTGGCGTGCGTAGATCCTTCCGGGCGTCCCCGGACGGGGCGGCGCACCGCCCGGGGTGCCATGCTGAGGGCTCCAACGGAGGACCGGAGCATGGGGGCGGCAGGGCATGGGTGTGCAGGGTGTGGCGGAGCGCGTGCGGGTGGTCATCGCCGAGGATTCCGTACTGCTCAGGGAGGGCCTGACCCGGCTCCTCACCGACCTGGGTCACGAGGTCGTCGCCGGTGTCGGGGACGGCGAGGCGCTGGTGGAGACGGTGGCGGGGCTCGCGGGTGAGGGGGCGCTGCCGGACGTGGTCGTGGCGGACGTGCGGATGCCTCCGACGCACACCGACGAGGGCGTCCGGGCGGCGGTGCGGCTGCGCAAGGAGTTCCCGGGCCTCGGCGTCCTCGTGCTGTCGCAGTACGTGGAGGAGCAGTACGCCACCGAACTCCTGGCCGGTTCCAGCCGGGGCGTCGGCTATCTCCTGAAGGACCGTGTCGCGGAGGTCCGGGAGTTCGTGGACGCGGTCGTCCGGGTCGCCGGGGGCGGTACGGCCCTGGACCCGGAGGTCGTGCAGCAGCTGCTGGGCCGGAGCCGGCAGCAGGACGTGCTGGCGAACCTGACCCCCCGCGAGCGGGAGGTCCTCGGTCTGATGGCGGAGGGCCGGACGAACTCGGCGATCGCGAAAGCGCTGGTCGTGAGCGACGGCGCGGTCGAGAAGCACATCAGCAACATCTTCCTGAAGCTGGGCCTGTCTCCCAGCGACGGTGATCACCGCCGCGTCCTCGCGGTGTTGACGTACCTGAAGTCCTGATCATCTGACATTCTGTCAGCCAGCCCGGCCTAGAACCAAAGGATGAGGCGGAACCAGACTTTCCGGAACACTCCGGGTGGCGACAGAACGTGACAATTCAGGGCAAGAGGGCGTCTCAAAAAGAGGTCCATGATGTGAGAAGTCCCGGGAAGGCCCGCCTGACCGTCGTAGGGTGGGCCTCGGGACGGAAAGTGATCTCCGGGAGCCGGCGATCACCGACCGCACCCCGAGCCTTCTCCCCGCCTCCGGCGGAGAGACCCCTTGCCGCGAGGGAGGTCCAGTTCAGTGACCAGCCAGGTCAGTAGCGAGGCCGGTGAGGCCCTGGTCGGGGAGCAGCGCAACGCCCCGGCGAAGCCCCACCACGGCACCGAGAAGGAAGTGCGCCGGCTCGACCGGGTGATCATCCGCTTCGCGGGTGACTCCGGTGACGGCATGCAGCTCACGGGTGACCGCTTCACCTCGGAGACGGCGTCCTTCGGGAACGACCTCTCCACGCTGCCGAACTTCCCGGCCGAGATCCGCGCACCCGCCGGAACGCTGCCGGGCGTCTCGTCCTTCCAGCTCCACTTCGCCGACCACGACATCCTGACCCCGGGTGACGCCCCGAACGTGCTGGTCGCGATGAACCCCGCCGCCCTCAGGGCGAACATCGGGGACGTGCCGCGCGGCGGCGAGATCATCGTCAACACCGACGAGTTCGCCAAGCGCGCCATGGCCAAGGTCGGGTACACGACCTCGCCCCTGGAGGACGGCTCGCTCGACGGCTACCGGGTCCACCCGGTGCCGCTGACGACGCTGACCCTGGAGGCCCTCAAGGAGTTCGGCCTGTCCCGGAAGGAGGCCGAGCGGAGCAAGAACATGTTCGCGCTCGGGCTGCTCTCCTGGATGTACCACCGGCCGACCGAGGGCACCGAGACCTTCCTGCGCCAGAAGTTCGCGAAGAAGCCGGAGATCGCCGAGGCGAACGTCGCCGCCTTCCGGGCCGGCTGGAACTTCGGCGAGACCACCGAGGACTTCGCCGTCTCCTACGAGGTCGCCCCCGCGACCCGGGCCTTCCCGACCGGCACGTACCGGAACATCTCGGGGAACCTGGCCCTCTCGTACGGCCTGATCGCCGCCGGCCGCCAGGCCGACCTGCCGCTCTACCTCGGCTCGTACCCGATCACCCCGGCCTCGGACATCCTGCACGAGCTGTCCAAGCACAAGAACTTCGGTGTGCGGACGTTCCAGGCGGAGGACGAGATCGCGGGGATCGGGGCCGCGCTGGGCGCCGCCTTCGGCGGCTCCCTCGCCGTGACGACCACGAGTGGCCCGGGTGTGGCGCTGAAGTCGGAGACCATCGGTCTGGCCGTCTCTCTGGAGCTGCCGCTGCTGATCGTCGACATCCAGCGCGGCGGGCCGTCCACCGGTCTGCCCACCAAGACCGAGCAGGCCGACCTCCTCCAGGCCATGTACGGCCGCAACGGCGAGGCGCCGGTGCCGGTCGTGGCCCCGAGGACGCCCGCCGACTGCTTCGACGCGGCCCTCGACGCCGCCCGGATCGCGCTCACGTACCGCACGCCCGTCTTCCTGCTCTCCGACGGCTACCTGGCCAACGGCTCCGAGCCCTGGCGCGTCCCGGACGTCGACGAACTCCCCGACCTGCGGACGCGGTTCGCCACCGGCCCGAACCACCAGCTGGCCGACGGCACCGAGGTCTTCTGGCCGTACAAGCGCGACCCGGAGACCCTCGCCCGCCCCTGGGCCGTCCCCGGCACCCCCGGCCTCGAACACCGCATCGGCGGCATCGAGAAGCAGGACGGCACCGGCAACATCTCGTACGACCCCGCCAACCACGAGTTCATGGTCCGCACCCGCCAGGCCAAGATCGACGGCATCGAGGTCCCGGACGTCGACGTCGACGACCCGGACGGCGCGCGCACCCTGGTCCTCGGCTGGGGCTCCACCTACGGGCCGATCACGGCGGCCGTCCGCCGCATCCGCCGCGAGGGCGGCCACATCGCCCAGGCCCACCTGCGCCACCTCAACCCCTTCCCGAAGAACCTCGGCGAGGTGCTGAAGCGGTACGAGAAGGTCGTCATCCCCGAGATGAACCTCGGCCAGCTGGCCACCCTCGTCCGGGCGAAGTACCTCGTCGACGCGCGCAGCCACACCCAGGTCAACGGCATGCCGTTCAAGGCCGAGCAGCTCGCCGCCGCCCTCAAGGAGGCCATCGATGCCTGAGCCCACGGAGACTCTGCTGAGCCTGGTGCCCAAGGCCGAGGCCCAGCAGTCGATGAAGGACTTCAAGTCCGACCAGGAGGTCCGCTGGTGTCCGGGCTGCGGTGACTACGCGGTCCTCGCCGCCGTCCAGGGCTTCATGCCCGAGCTCGGCCTGGCGAAGGAGAACATCGTCTTCGTCTCCGGCATCGGCTGCTCCTCCCGCTTCCCGTACTACATGAACACCTACGGGATGCACTCCATCCACGGCCGCGCCCCCGCGATCGCCACCGGCCTGGCGACCTCGCGCCGCGACCTGTCCGTCTGGGTCGTCACGGGCGACGGCGACGCGCTGTCCATCGGCGGCAACCACCTCATCCACGCCCTGCGTCGCAACGTCAACCTGAAGATCCTGCTCTTCAACAACCGGATCTACGGGCTGACCAAGGGTCAGTACAGCCCCACCTCCGAGGTCGGCAAGATCACCAAGTCGACCCCGATGGGCTCGCTCGACGCCCCCTTCAACCCGGTGTCGCTGGCGCTCGGCGCCGAGGCGAGCTTCGTGGCCCGCACGGTCGACTCCGACCGCAAGCACCTCACCGAAGTACTGCGCCAGGCGTCCGAGCACAACGGCACGGCGCTCGTCGAGATCTACCAGAACTGCAACATCTTCAACGACGGCGCCTTCGAGGTCCTCAAGGACAAGGACCAGGCCAGGGAAGCCGTCATCCGCCTCGACCACGGGCAGCCGATCCGCTTCGGCGCCGAGAACGAGAAGGGCGTCGTCCGCGACCCGGCCACCGGCGACCTCGAGGTCGTGACGGTCACCCCGGAGAACGAGTCCCGGATCCTCGTCCACGACGCCCACGCGGCCACCCCCACCACCGCCTTCGCCCTCTCCCGCCTCGCGGACCCGGACACCCTCCACCAGACCCCGATCGGTGTCTTCCGTTCGGTGGAGCGACCCGTGTACGACACGCTCATGGCCGAGCAGCTGGAGACGGCCGTCGAGCGCTACGGCAAGGGCGACCTGGGGCAGCTCCTCACGGGCAACGACACCTGGACGGTCGTCGGGTAGCACGCGTACGACGTCAAGGGCCCGGTCCGTGGTGACGGACCGGGCCCTTTCACGTGCCCTTCGCCGCCGCCTCGTCGAACTTGCCGAGGAACCGGGGCACTCCGTCCTTCACCTGCCAGAGGAAGAGACCCCTCAGCGCGGCGAGGCGGTCCTGGCTCGTCTGGGCCACGTACCTCTTCGCGAGCCCCTCGTACGGGGTCTGCAGGAGGCTGTTCCGGACACCCGAGGCCACGGCCCCGGCGTTGTTCGTGGCCGCCGTGCGCAGTGACCGCAGCGTCCAGTTGGCGAGGTCGTACGCCTCCGTCGCGAACCGATCGACCGGTGCCGTGCCGGCCATGCCCCAGCGTTTCCGGTACGCGGCGGTGAAGTCCCGCGCCGCCGGGAGGCCGTCGGGGTCGACGTACCCCGTGCCGAAGAACCAGCCCTCGGCGGCCGGACCGGCGACGGTGAGGAACTCCGGCTGGAGCACGTGCTCGACGCTGCCGCACGGACCGCGGTATCCCTGGTCACGCAGGGCCCTCGCGCACAGGGCGGCCCTGCGCGGCGACATGCCCGCGAACATCACGCCCTGCGGCTCGGTCGCGAGGGCGGCCCGTACGGCGGGGCCGAAGTCCTCGCTGTCCGCCTTCACGGGGTGCGAGGTCACGACCCCGCCCTTCTCCGCCGACGGCGGGTACTCCTTCATGCTCTTGACGGCGAACCAGCTGTACCGGTCGGCGGCCCGGTCCTCCACCACGGCGGTCCGGACGGCCCCACGTTCGGAGAGGTAGCGGCCGAAAGGCACGGTCATCAGGTCATGGGAGGACCGCGGCTGGAAGTAGGTGACCTTCCCTCCGAGGCCCTCGACCTCGGTGGGTGGCACGTCGGCGACGACGCTCGCCAACGGCACCGTGCGGGTGGCGAGTTCCTCAGCGGCGGCCACGGCGGTCGGCGCGGTGGCCGGCCCGAGGACGCCGACCAGGCCGGGGTCCTGCAACAGGGTGAGTGCGGCGGCCTTGGCGCGCTCCGGCCTCCCCCCGTCGTCCTCGACCCGCAGACGTACGTCGAAGGGCCGGTCGCGGCGGGCGTTGAACTCCTCCACGGCCAGCCGGATGCCGCGCTCCTGCCCCCGCCCGTCCGCCATGGCGGGGCCGCTCAGGTCGGTGAGGACGCCGATCGTGTACGAGGCGAGGGGGCCGTCGGTGCCACCTGTTCCCGTGCCCGTCCCGCCCGGTGAGCGGGTCAGCAGCCAGGCGGTGAGGCCGCCGGCGCCCGCCACGGCGGCGGCGGAACCGGCCATCAGGACCCGTCGCCGCGAGACGCCCGTGGACCGCTCCGCGTGCGTGAGCACGGTCGGTTCGGCGACGGGCAGATCGAGGACCCGGGCGGAGCGCTGGGCGATCAGCGCGGGCAGGCCGGGCGGCAGCCAGTCCCCGGCCGGGCCGTCCGCGTGCCCCAGCGCTGCCCGCACCTCGGCCGCCGTGGGCCGGTCCGCCGGGTCCTTGGCGAGGCCGGCGGCGACCAGTGGGAGGAGGGCGTCCGGTACGCCGTCGAGGTCGGGCTCCTCGTGGACGGTGCGATAGACGACGGCCGCCACCGCGCCCGTACCGAAGGGCCGTTTCCCCGTCAGCGCGTACACGAGGACGCAGCCCAGCGAGAAGACGTCGCTCGGCGGGCCGACCTCGTCGGCGCCGGAGACCCGTGCCTGTTCCGGGGCGAGGAAGCCGGGGGTGCCGATCATCGCGTCGGTGGCGGTCAGCGCGGTCGCCCCGGCGCTGCGCGCGATGCCGAAGTCGATGAGCCGGGGCCCGTCGAGGGCGAGCAGCACGTTTCCCGGCTTGACGTCGCGGTGCACGAGCCCGGCGTCGTGCATGTCGGCGAGCGCGGACGCCAGCCGGGCGCCGAGCGCCCGTACGGTCGGCTCGGGCAGGGCGCCGTGCAGGGCGACGGCCTCGGCGAGCGAGGGTCCGGGGACGTACTCGGTGGCGAGCCACGGCTCCCGGGCTTCCGGGTCGGCGCCGAGGACGCGGACGACCCAGCGGCCGGTGATCCGCTCGGCGGCCCGGGCCTCGCGGCGGAACCGCTCCCGGAAGCCGGGGTCGGCGGCGTGCTCGGCACGGATGAGTTTGAGCGCGGCGAGCGTTCCGCCGGCGGAACGGGCGAGGAAGACCACACCCATGCCGCCGGCGCCGAGCCGCCCGAGCAGCCGGTAGCCGGCGAGGGTCGACGGGTCGGCCTTGCGGAGCGGCTGCACGGGTCAGGCCTTCTCCTCGTTCTTCGCGGCCTTGTTCGGCAGCAGCGGCGCGGAGCCGATCGGCTTGTACGCGCCGTTGTGCACCGCGAAGACGAAGGTGCCGCCCAGCCCCAGGTCGCCGAACTCGTTGAAGTTGTAACCGCCCATCACGCCGGTGTACTTCTGCTTGCGCAGCGCGGCCCACAGGCCCTTGCGCACGGGCTTGCCTCCGGCCTTCACCTGGGCCGTCAGCTGCTTGATCGTCATGGTGACGACGTCGTACGACTCGCCCGCGTAGTACGCGGGGGCCGCCCCGTACCGCTTGCGGTGGGCAGCGACGAAGGCGGCGGCCGTCTTCTGCGTGGTGGGGTCGGCGACGGGCGCGCACACGAACCAGCCCTCGGCGGCGGCCCCGGCCTGCTTGACGAAGTCCCGGCCGAAGACGGCCTGGCCGGTGAACCTCGGCCCTGTGAAGCCCAGTTCGGTGAGCGCGCGGGCGGCGTGGACGGCGGTCTCGGTGACTCCGCAGTGGATGTACGCGTCCATGCCGGCGTCGATCATCTCGCCGAGCACGCGGCGGTACGCGGCGGCGTCGGCGTGGGCGGGGACGACCCGGAAGTGCGGGGTGAGGCCGGCCTGCCCGAAGCCGAAGCGCACGCCGCCGGTGACCTGCCAGCTGTAGTGGTCCTCGGTCCGGTCCTCCAGGACTCCGGGGCGGCGGATCTGCGGCAGCAGCGTGACGGCGAAGGAGAGGTGGGTGCCCGCGCTGATGTGGTTCGGAATGGCGCGCAGGAACGTCTCGTTCCTCGAGGCGTCCGTTCGCATGGTGAGCAGGTTGTACCCGGCCGACACCGTGATCAGCGGGATCCCGGCCTCTTCGAAGGCGGGGAGGACGGCCTGGCCGACGGCGTCGGTGGTGGGGCCGAGGACGGCGAGGACTCCGGGGTCGGTGGTGAGGGTCTTGGCGGCCTCCAGGGCCCGGCCCGCGTCACCCCGGTCGTCGACGACCTTGAGGTCGAGCGGGAAGGGCTTGTCCTTGCGGGCGTTGAACTGCTCGACGGCCAGGCGCGCGCCGCGCTCCTGGGCCCGGCCGATGTCCTTGGCCGGCCCGGACAGGTCGGCGAGCACGCCGATCGCCCAACGGGCGCGGGGCGGGGCCGGCTTCTTGCCGTCGGTCTTGTCGTCGTCCCCGGCCCCCGCCCAGACGGCCGCGGCGCCGCCGCCCACGGCCAGTGCGGCGGCGCCCGAGGCGAGCAGCAGGAAGCCTCGTCTGCTCTTCCCGGGGGTGGCCGGGGCGGTGGTGCCGCCCGCCTCGGTGACGTCGATCTCGGGGAGGGCGAGCATCCGGGCGGAGCGTTCGGCGATGGTCCGGACGACGGGGGCGGGCAGCCATTCGGCGCCGTCGCCGGGGTTGTCCTCGACGAGCCGGACGCCGATCTCGGCCGCGGTGGGCCGGGCGGCCGGGTCCTTGGCGAGGCAGGCGCGTACGAGGTCGAGCAGCCCTTCGGGTACGCCGGTGAGGTCGGGTTCGTCGTGGACGGTCCGGTACATCAGGGCGTCCACGGCGCCGGCGCCGAAGGGCGGCCGGCCGGTCGCCGCGTACACGAGGAGGCAGCCGAGGGCGAAGACGTCGGCGGGCGGGCCGATGGCGTCGCTGCGGGCCTCGGCCTGCTCGGGGGCGAGGAAGCCGGGGGTGCCGACGACCATGTCGGTGGCGGTGAGCGCGGTCTCCCCGGTGGCGCGGGCGATGCCGAAGTCGATGAGCCGGGGGCCGTCGACGGCGAGGAGGACGTTCCCGGGCTTGACGTCGCGGTGGACGAGTCCGGCCGCGTGGACGGCGGCGAGCGCGCGGGCGACGGACCAGCCGAGGAGGCGGACGCTCCGCTCGGGCAGCGGGCCGTGGGCGGTGACGGCCTCGCCGAGGGAGGGTCCGGCGACGAAGGCGGTGGCCATCCATGGTTCGGGGGCGTCGGGGTCGGCGCCGGTGACGGGGACGGCCCACGGGCTGGAGACCCGGCGGGCGGCCTCGACCTCGCGGCGGAAGCGGGCCCGGAAGTCGGGCTGGTCGGCCTGGTCGGCGTGGGTGACCTTGACGGCGGCGAGTTCGCCGGCGGCCGTGCGGCCGAGGTAGACGACGCCCATGCCGCCGGCGCCGAGGCGACCGAGGAGGCGGTAGCCGGCGATCGTCGACGGGTCGGAGGGCAGCAGCGGCTGGAGGGCGCCGGGTTCCGGCCGCTCGGGCCGGGGCTGCGGGGTGGCGGGGCTCACGACTGGACCTCCAGCTGATCCTGGGCGCGTTCGAGCATCGTGATGAGGGCCTGGATCTGCGCCTGGGCCGTGCCGGTGGTCGTGGCGCCGTTCATCTCGCTGTAGCCGGGGGCGCCCTTGACGACGGTGGCGACGGTGACCTGGCCGAGCCGCGACTGGTACCAGCTGTAGAACTGCTTGCCCTTCACGGCGTCGCTGAGATAGGTGCCGCCCTCGCGGAGGGCGTCGTGGGCGGTGGAGTTGCCTCCGACGCCGAAGGGGTTGCCGAGCGACATGAGGCCGGTGATGCGCTCGCCGTCGCGCAGTTTCTGGTCGGGGCAGCGCAGCGCCTCTTCGAGGGTCGCCGCCATCTCCCAGTCCGCGTCGGACTCGGTGCGGTGCACGGTGACGGTGGCGGCGACCCGTAGGACGCCCTTGGCGCCGACGGCGGGGAGCTCGCTGTAGGCGGTGACGCTGGCGAGGACGTCGGCCGGCCGGGTGCCGGTCTCCCAGGAGCAGTTGGCGGCGAGTACGGGCCAGTAGTCCGGGTCGCTGAGGTGCGGGGTGCGCTTGACGTAGCCGGGGCCCCAGGCGTCGGGGCCGGCGACGACGGCGAGAGCGAGGCGCCTGGCCTCGGCCGTGGTCTTCGGCGCCCGCTTCGGGTCCGGGGTGAAGTCGAGGGCCGTCGGCGTGGGGCTGGCGGCCACGGTCGGGGCGGCCGAGGCGCTCGTAGTCCCCTTGCCGTCGGGTTTCTTCCCGTCGCCGTCGGCCGTGCAACCGGTCGCGATCAGCCCGCCCACCAGTACGGCGCAGCAGGCACGCAGCAGTCTTCGGTCCCCGTACGCCACAGTTCCCCCACGGTTCCTCACGGTTTCCCCCGAACGGTGAGCAGATCGTACGGCGCGGAACCGGCAACTCGCGTCGTTTACAACGTCATTGGGACGGATCCGTGGCACGCTCGCGACGTGCGTCGTCGTAGCGCGCGCGGGCCTCCTGGACGGCGCCGACCCGCCGCTCGGTCCAGCGCGCGAGCTCCCAGACCTGGCGGGCGGCCTCCTCGCCGAGGGCGGTGAGGCTGTAGTCGACGCGGGGCGGGATGACGGGCTTGGCGTCGCGGTGGACGAAGCCGTCGCGCTCCAGCGTCTGGAGGGTCTGGGCCAGCATCTTCTCGCTCACCCCGCCGATCTCGCGGCGCAGCTCGCTGAAGCGGTACGAGCGCTCCAGGAGGGCCGCGAGCACGAGGACGCCCCAGCGACTGGTGACGTGCTCGAGGACGAGGCGCGAGGGGCACATCGGCTGGTTCACGTTCGGCGGCTTGCTTACTCCCATACCAGTACCTTACTTCAAAGTGGGTACTTACGAAAGGTTAGCGCCCATCGTACGGTGAGTGCATCGCGGTGAGCGCGCCAGCCGGCCCACCGCACCCCACGGACGAATCCCACGGACAGAAGGAAGCCCCCATGAGCATCGTCGTCACCGGAGCCACCGGACAGCTCGGCCGTCTCGTCGTCGACGCCCTCCTCACCCGCGCCCCCGCCGCGTCCGTCGCCGCCGTCGTCCGCGACAAGGAGAAGGCCGCCGACCTGGCGGAGCGCGGGGTCGAGCTGCGGATCGCCGACTACAGCAGGCCGGAGACCCTCGCCGAGGCCTTCCAGCCCGGAGACCGGGTGCTGCTGATCTCCGGCAGCGAGGTCGGGCAGCGCGTCGCGCAGCACGGCGCCGTGATCGACGCGGCGAAGGCGGCGGGTGTCGCCCAGCTGGCGTACACCGGCGTCCTCGGCGGCCCTGAGGCCGACTTCGCGCTCGCCGACGAGCACAAGGCGACCGAGGAGCTGATCCTCGCGTCCGGCCTGCCGTACACCTTCCTCCGGAACGGCTGGTACTCCGAGAACTACACGGCGAACCTGGCCCCGGTCCTCGCCCACGGCGCCGTCGTCGCCAACGCCGGGGACGGCAGGGTCGCCTCCGCCTCCCGCGCCGACTACGCCGCCGCCGCGGCCGCCGTCCTGACCGGTCCGGTCGAGGAGCACCTGGGCAGGGCGTACGAGCTGAGCGGCGACACCGCCTGGTCCTTCGCCGAGTACGCGGCCGAGGTCTCCGCCCTGTCCGGCCGGGAGATCACGTACAGCGACGTGCCCGCCGAGGCCCACCTCGCGATCCTCACGGGCGCCGGCGTCCCGCAGGCCTTCGCCGAGATCCTGGTCGACGTCGACCGGGCCGTGCGGCGCGGCGCGCTCGCCCGCCGGAACGGCGACCTGGCCCGGCTGATCGGCCGCCCCACCACCCCGATCGCCGAGTCGATCAAGGAAGCGCTGACCTCCTCGTGACGCTGTCATGACCGTATTGCGGTACGGGCATGACAACCCGCCCCGTGCGGCGCTACCGTCGACAGGACAGCGCGGCACAGGGCGGGAGGTCCGGCGTGAAGACGGAGAAGAACGAGGGACGAGCGGGATTGCTCTACGGGATCGGCGCCTACGGCATGTGGGGACTGGTCCCGCTGTTCTGGCCGCTCCTCAAGCCCGCCGGCGCGATCGAGATCCTCGCCCACCGGATGGTGTGGTCCCTGGTCTTCGTCGGCGTCGCGCTGCTCGCGCTGCGCCGCTGGGGCTGGATACGGGAGCTGGTGCGCAGCCCGCGCAAGCTCGGTCTGATCACCGTCGCAGCCGCCGTCATCACCGTGAACTGGGGCCTCTACATCTGGTCCGTGAACACCGGCCACGTCGTCGAGGCCTCCCTCGGCTACTTCATCAACCCGCTCGTCACCATCGCGCTCGGCGTCCTCGTCCTGAAGGAGCGGCTGCGCCCCGCGCAGTGGGCGGCGGTCGGCATCGGCTTCTCGGCCGTCCTCGTCCTCGCCATCGGGTACGGGCAGCCGCCGTGGATCTCGCTCACCCTCGCGTTCTCCTTCGCCGTCTACGGCCTGGTCAAGAAGAAGGTCAACATCGGCGGCCTGGAGTCGCTCGCCGCCGAGACCGCCGTCCAGTTCCTGCCCGCCCTCGGCTACCTCGTCTGGCTCGGCGGCCAGGGCACGCTGGCCTTCGGCGCCCACGGCGCCGGCCACACCGCACTGCTCGCCGCCACCGGCATCGTCACCGCGGTCCCCCTGGTCTGCTTCGGCGCGGCGGCGATCCGGGTGCCGCTGTCCACGCTCGGCCTCCTCCAGTACCTCGCGCCGACCTTCCAGTTCCTGCTCGGGGTCGTCTACTTCCACGAGGAGATGCCCCCCGAGCGCTGGGCGGGCTTCTCCCTCGTCTGGCTGGCCCTGACGATCCTCACCTGGGACGCGCTCCGCACGGCCCGCAGGAGCCGTGCCGCGGTCGCGGCGGCCGCCGTGGCTCTGACGGGGACCGTGTCCGCAACCGGACACACCGGCGGGGAGCCCGCCGCCGCGCCGGTTTCCACCCCATCGGCCCAGCCGGGGCGCTGAGAGCGGGCGGGCGGCACGCGCGCGTAGTTGTGTCGGGAGTCCAGGCCCCCTTCCGTGCGGGGCCCCTCCCGAGCGGAGTGATGGCGCCATGTCGCAGCCCCTCGCCCTCTCGGTCGACTTCGGCAAGGGG
This sequence comes from Streptomyces sp. NPDC034084, assembly GCF_055575535.1. NCBI lineage: Bacteria > Bacillati > Actinomycetota > Actinomycetes > Kitasatosporales > Streptomycetaceae > Streptomyces > Streptomyces sp. NPDC034084. The sequence continues at coordinate 352,995 of NZ_JBVISK010000006.1, read as the reverse complement.
TTCACGGACGCCTGGTCCGCCGTCGCCGAGTTCGTACCGAAGTTCATCGCCTTCCTGGTGATCCTGCTCATCGGCTGGTTCGTGGCCAAGATGATCGCCAAGGTCGCCGACCGTGTCCTGCGCCGCGTCGGCTTCGAGCGGATGGCCGAGCGCAGCGGCGTCGCGAACACCCTCCAGGGGTCGAAGTACGACGCCACCGGCATCATCTGCAAGATCCTGTACTACGCGATCCTGCTGATCGCCCTCCAGCTGGCCTTCGGGGTCTTCGGCCCCAACCCGGTCAGCGTCATGATCAACAGCGTGGTCGCCTGGCTGCCGAAGGCGATCGTCGCCTGTGTCATCGTCGTCGTCGCCATGGCCATCGCCCGCGCCGTGCGGGACATCGTCCAGGGCGCGCTGGGCCAGACCTCGTACGGCAAGGTCCTCGCCACGGCTGCCTGGGCGTTCATCGTCGGCCTCGGCGTCATCGCCGCGCTGAGCCAGGCGGGCATCGCGACCTCGGTGACCGGGCCGGTGCTCACGGCCGTGCTCGCCATGATCGCCGGTGTCGTGATCGTGGGCGTCGGCGGCGGCCTCATCACCCCGATGCGGGGACGCTGGGAGCGCTGGCTGGCGGTCGCCGAGTCGGAGACGGGCCGTGCGAAGGAGCAGATCTCGGCGTACCAGAGGGGCCGCCAGGACGCCCGGAGCGGGATGCCGACGGCTCAGGAGCGGACGGCGCGCGGCGAGCGCGGCGGGTACGACGAGCGGGGCGAGGGCCGCGGGCGCCAGGAGCCGCCCATGGACCCGATGTAGGCCCGGCGGTCACACGTCCAGCAGGTCGTGCTCCCGGATCAGCCAGCAGACCGCCGTCAGGCGCAGGGTCGCGAAGTCGTGGCCGACGGGCTCGGTCCAGGCGACCTCGGAGAGCCAGTCGGTGAACCCGAGGACGTAGTCCGCGAGCTCCTCCCGGCCGACCGTCCTGCCCTGCGGGCCCCGCTGGGCCGGGATCAGCGCGTCGCACACGGCCGCCGCGTGCTGGTCGACGGCGGCCACGAGCCCCGGCTCGAAGGAGAACTCCGAGAGCCGGGGCATGTACGTGGCGGCGACGTCGATCAGCGGGCTGCCGGGCGAATCGTTCATCCCTCCACATTAGGGGCGTACCAGGCCGTTCAGACCGTGACGTTGGTCGCAGTGGCGTTGCCCCGGGGAGGCCATGCCGTACACCGCCGTCACCGCCGCGATGCCGATCGCCGAGCCGAACTGGGTGGCGGTGGCGAGCGGCCCGCTCGCGAGCCCCTGCTCCTCCTCCCCTGGACCGAGCGGCACCAGAACGAGATCGCGGCACGGGAGGCGTACGACGCGCGGCAGGCGGCGGGGGTGTCCTGAGGCCCTCGCGGAGAAATCCGGTGGCCTCCGGGCGGCGCCCCCAGCACCCTGAGAGGCATGGAAGAACCGAAGTACCGGATCCGCGCGCTCCACACCGAGCGCACGATCACCGTCTACCAGGCGTACCGGCCCGAGATCGGGCTCCCGGCGGCCCGCGAGGGACGGTTCCCGGAGGCCTGGAAGCGGGACCGGATGACGTGGATCAAGCCGTCGTTCCTGTGGATGATGTACCGCTCCGGCTGGGGGCGGAAGGAGGGCCAGGAGACCGTCCTCGCCGTGGAGATCACCCGCGAGGGCTTCGAGTGGGCCCTGCGGAACGCTTGCCTCTCCCACTACGCGCGCGGCTTCCACGCCGACCAGGCCTCCTGGAAGCGGCAGTTGAGGGAAGCGCCGGCCCGGGTCCAGTGGGACCCGGAGCGCGACCCGCACCTGCGGCCCCTCCCGTACCGCTCGCTCCAGCTCGGCCTGTCGGGCGAGGCGGCCCGTCGGTACGCGGACGAGTGGACGGTCTCCGTCACCGACGTGACCGCGCTCGCCCACGAGGTCCACGACCTGGTCCGGGCCGGCGACCTGGAGGCCGCCGCCCGGCTCCTCCCCCGCGAGGAGCCCTACCCGGAACCGGCGGGCCTCTTGGACCACCTGCGAGCCCAGGCCGTCGGGACGCACTCCTGAATCGCCCACGGCGGCAGGGGACTCAGGGACGCAGCACTGAATGGCCCCGGCGGCAGGGGACTCAGGGACGCAGCACTGAAGCGCCCGGCGGGAGGGACTCAGGGACGCCCCCCTGCGTCACCCCCCGACGGGCGGCGACATACCACGCTCCGGGCCCCCCGTCCGGTGAGCGAACGCATCTGACCGGTTTCCGCTCTTGACGTGGAGTCAAATTCTCGCTGAACATTCAGCACGCACATCCGAACAGCCGCACAACTGAACAACAGCGCATCCGCACAGCTCCAACGCCTCGTGGCACCCACGCCCGAGGCGTCTCGCACGTTCCGTCCCATCCCCGTTCGGAATCCGGAGCCCCCACATGAACATCTCCGTGCCCAGACGCGTCACCGCGGCCGCCGCACTCGCGGCGCTCGCCCTCGGCGGCCTCACCGGTACCGCCTCCGCCGGATCGCGGGCGGCCGCCGCCGCGCCCGACATCCCGCTCGCCAACGTCAAGCAGCACTTGGCGGACCTCCAGTCGATCGCCACCGCCAACGGCGGCAACCGCGCCCACGGCCGTACCGGCTACAAGGCCTCGATCGACTTCGTGAAGGCGAAGCTGGACGCCGCCGGCTACACCACCACGCTCCAGCAGTTCAGCTACAACGGCGCCACCGGCTACAACCTGATAGCCGACTGGCCGGGCGGCGACCCGAACCAGGTGATCATGTCCGGTTCGCACCTCGACTCGGTCACCTCGGGCCCCGGCATCAACGACAACGGCTCCGGCTCCGCCGCGATCCTGGAGACCGCGCTCGCCGTGTCCCGCGCCCAGCTCCAGCCGACGAAGCACCTGCGCTTCGGCTGGTGGGGCGCCGAGGAGCTCGGCCTCGTCGGGTCGAAGTACTACGTCAACAACCTGCCCACCACCGAGCGTTCGAAGGTCAAGGGCTATCTGAACTTCGACATGATCGGCTCGCCGAACCCGGGCTACTTCGTCTATGACGACGACCCGACGATCGAGCAGACCTTCAAGGAGTACTTCACCGGGCTCGGCATCTCCACCGAGATCGAGACCGAGGGCGACGGGCGCTCCGACCACGCGCCCTTCAAGAACGCGGGCATCCCGGTCGGCGGCCTCTTCTCCGGCGCGGACTACACCAAGACGTCGGCGCAGGCGCAGAAGTGGGGCGGCACGGCCGGCCAGGCCTTCGACCGCTGCTACCACTCGTCCTGCGACACCACGGCGAACATCAACGACACCGCCCTGGACCGGAACGCCGACGCCATCGCGTACGCGGTCTGGAAGCTGTCCACGGGAACGACGACCCCGCCGACCGGCACGGTCTTCGAGAACACGGCCGACGTGCAGATCCCGGACAACGGCGCCGCGGTGACGTCGACGGTCAACGTCACCGGCGTCACCGGCAACGCGCCCTCGACGCTCAAGGTCGGCGTGGACATCGTCCACACCTACATCGGTGACCTGATCGTCGACCTCATCGCCCCCGACGGCTCCGTCTACAACCTGAGCAACCGGGCCGGCGGCAGCGCGGACAACATCAACCAGACCTACACCGTGAACGCCTCCTCCGAGGTCGCCAACGGTGCCTGGAAGCTCCGCGTCCAGGACAAGGCCTCGGTCGACACGGGTTACATCAGCGGATTCAAGCTGACGTTCCCGTAGTACGCAGAACTCCCGGGCGGGCCGGTGACCATCGCCCCCGACCCGCCCGGGGTCCCAACCAGCCCGTCACCTACCGGCGTTCGCCGCGTCCACCAGGGCGTCCTTCGTCACCGCGCCGACGTACACCTTGCCGTCGTCGGTGAGGAGCGCGTTCACCAGCTTCGTCTTGAAGACGGTGCCCGAGCCGAACTTCCCGGTGACCTTGTCGCCGAAGGAGTCCAGGAAGCCCTGGATCTCCTTCGGCGCCTCGTCCGTCTTGGGCGCCGGAGCGCCCGTGTCGAGCTTGGCGATCGTCGTCCAGCCCTCACCGATGACGTTCATGCCCTCGCCGGAGCCGCCGAAGCCCTTGCCGAGGCCGGGGAGGACGCCCTCGAAGCCCTCGGGCAGCTCCTCCCGGTCCCCGGCCTTCTCCGCCCCGCCCTCCGTCACCTTGGCGCCCTTCGGCGCCTCGAAGGTGAACTCCGAGGCGGCCGGCTTCCCGAAGTCGACCTTGGTGAAGCCCGCGTCGACGACGGGCTTTCCGCCCTCGACCGAGGTGAGGGTGAACTTCAGCGGGATGCCGCTCGCCGCGTCCACCGCGATCTTCACCGACTCGACCATGGAACCGGCCTGCTTCGGCTTGATCACCAGCTGGTACGCCTCCCGGCCGGCCACCTTCGCCGTCCCGTCGACCGTGAGGGACGTCGTGTCGCCCGCGGCCTTGAGGACCTCGTCGGCGAGCTCCTTGGGCGTGCCGGGGAGCTTCTCGTCCTTCGCGGCGCCGGACTTCCCGGCGCCGCCGGCCGCGCCCTTCTCGTGGAAGGCCTCGTTCGACTTGCTGTCATAGGCCCAGACGTCGTCGCCGTTGTGGATCAGGCTGTACTCGTCGGAGCCGTCGAGCAGGGTGAGCTTCTGGCGCTCGGGGCCGTCGGCCGCCACGCGCAGGGTGTGGCTGCCGGAGACGAGCTCGGTGAGCTTCTCGGACGGGTCCGCCGAGGAGGGCCCGCCGTCGCCGTCCATGCTCCCGAAGCCGGACGCCAGGCCGTCGAGGGCCGGCAGGCCCAGGTCGGTGGAGATCTTGAAGGTGCCGGACAGGGTCTGGGTGTCCGAGGCGGCGATCTTCTCGATGAGCTGCTGGGCCGTGATCTCGGGCAGGTCGGGGTCTCCGGCCGCCGCCAGTGCCGGGACGAGTCCGATGGTCGCCGCGGCCACTCCTGCCACCGCGACCGGGACGATGAACCGGCTCGCCTTACGGGTCTCTGCCATGGTCTCCGCTACCTCCGTTGTCGATGGGTCCATCTCATCAACTCGGGGGCCCGGAAGCGTCAGCCCCCGGGATCAACCTCACGTACTGCTTCGGGATGACCCGACCCTGAGAAGACCTAGCCCGCGCGGTGGACCACGGCGTCGCACATCTCCGCCAGCGCCGCCTTCGCGTAGCCGTCGGGCAGCGGCGCCAGCATCGCGCGCGCCTCCTCGGCGTACCGCACGGTGTCCCGGCGGGCCTGCTCCAGGGCGGGGTGGGCCCGCAGCCGGCGCAGGGCCTCGGCGTGCCGCTCGTCGTCGCCAAGGTCGCCGTCGATCAGGGCGACGAGCTCCAGGTCCTCCGGGCGCCCGTGGGCGGCCGCGGCGGCCCGCAGGTGGAGGACGGGGAGGGTCGGGATGCCCTCGCGGAGGTCGGTGCCGGGGGTCTTGCCGGACTCGTGGGAGTCGGAGGCGATGTCGAGGACGTCGTCGGCCAGCTGGAAGGCGACGCCGAGCCGCTCGCCGTACTGGGTGAGGATGTCGACGACGCTGTCGTCCGCGCCGGCCATCATGGCGCCGAAGCGGCAGGAGACGGCGACGAGGGAGCCGGTCTTGCCGCCGAGGACATCGAGGTAGTGCTCGACGGGGTCGCGGCCGTCCATCGGCCCGGCCGTCTCCAGGATCTGGCCGGTCACGAGCCGTTCGAACGCCTCGGCCTGGATGCGTACGGCCTCGGGGCCGAGGTCCGCGAGCGTGTGCGAGGCGCGGGCGAAGAGGAAGTCACCCGTGAGGACGGCGATCGAGTTGCCCCAACGGGTGTTGGCGCTGTCGACGCCCCGCCGGACGTCGGCCTCGTCCATGACGTCGTCGTGGTAGAGCGTGGCCAGGTGGGTGAGCTCGACGACCACGGCCGAGGGCACGACGCCCGGTGCGTAGGGGTCGCCGAACTGGGCGGCGAGCATCACGAGCAGGGGGCGGAACCGCTTCCCCCCGGCCAGGACGAGGTGCTGCGCCGCCTCCGTGATGAAGGGGACATCGCTCTTGGTGGCGTCCAGGAGGCCCGCCTCCACAGCCGCCAAACCGGTCTGGACATCGGCCTCAAGAGCCTGGTCCCGCACGCTAAGACCGAACGGCCCGACGACGGTCACGAGGGGGTCTCCTGTCTGCTGACGCCTGCTGACGATCACACGGATTGTTCACATGGACTGATGTCGATCACACGGATTGTCGATGTGTCGCTCGATTCACTCAAGCCAGCGTATCCGGTCACCTTTCGATCACCGTGGGCGCCTTCCCGTCACCCCCGGTATGTTCGGGATCAGCTCATACGACCAGGAGTATGCGTTTTGTCCCGAACAATGATCGACACGGAATCGAACGGCGGACAGCCTCCCCCCGAGGACGATCACGCCTTCCTCGGGCATCCCCGGGGCCTGCTGACGCTCTCCGGCCTGGAGGTCTGGGAGCGGTTCTCGTTCCTCGGCATGCAGGCGATCCTCGTCCTCTACTTCGCGGCCGCCGTCTCCGACGGCGGTCTCGGCATGGCGGCGGGCACCGCGGCCTCCGTCTCCGCCGCCTACGGCACCCTCGTGTACCTCGTCTCGGTGGGCGGCGGCTGGCTCGCCGACCGCGTCCTCGGCTCGTACCGCGCGGTCCTCTGGGGCGGCGTCCTGATCGCCTGCGGGCACTACGCCATGGCGGTGCCGACCGCCGCGATGACCTGGGTCGGTCTCGGCCTGATCAGCGCCGGCACGGGCCTCCTGAAGCCGAACGTGGCGACCATGGTCGGCAAGCTCTACCGCACGGACGACGACCGCCGCGACGCCGGCTTCGCCCTCTACTACATGGCGATCAACATCGGCGCCTTCGCCGGCCCGCTGATCACCGCCTGGCTCGCCGACCACAAGGGCTACCACTGGGGCTTCTCGGCCGCCGCGCTCGGCATGACCCTCGGCCTGATCCAGTACGTCGCGGGGCGCCGTCACCTGGCCGGGCGCAAGCACTCCGCCGAGTTCGCCCTCGCCCCCGACGCCATGCGCCGGGCGGTCCGCCTGATGATCGCCGGCGCCGTCGCCGTGCCCCTCGCCGCCACCGGCCTCGCGCTCGCCAACGGCGTCCAGGCCCAGACCGTGAAGCTCTACGACGACGTCTCCAAGCCCGCCTACTTCGCGGTGAACGGCGCCGTGGCCGTCGCCGCCGGTCTCGCCGTGATCGCCCTGGCGCCCTGGCTGCGCCGCACCATGCACCCCGTCCACTAGGGGGTGTCGTGGCGAGCCCGGCCTGATCGACAAGACACCCCCTAGGGAGCCGCGATGAAGATCCGCACCGACTTCCCGTACGAGACCCGGCACGAGGACCTCCGCATCCCGCTGCCGGACGGGACCAGGCTGTACGCGCGCGTGTGGCGCCCGCTCACCGACGAACCCGTACCGGCCCTCCTGGAGTACCTGCCGTACCGCCTCACCGACTGGACCGCCCCCCGCGACTGGCAGCGCCACCCCTGGTACGCGGGCCACGGCTACGCCTCCGTACGGGTCGACGTCCGCGGCCACGGCAACAGCGAGGGGCTGCCCGGCGACGAGTACGACCCCGTCGAGCTCGCCGACGGGGTCGCCGTCGTGAACTGGCTCGCCGAGCAGCCCTGGTGCACCGGGAAGGTCGGCATGTTCGGCATCTCCTGGGGCGGCTTCAACTCGCTCCAGATCGCCGCCCTCGCCCCCGAACCGCTCAAGGCGATCGTCACCGTCTGCTCCACCGACGACCGCTACGACAACGACGTCCACTACATGGGCGGTTCGGTCCTCGCCGTCGACATGCACGGCTGGGCGGCCACGATGCTCGCCTTCGTCGCCCGGCCCCCCGACCCGCTCCACGTGGGCGAGGAGTGGCGCGCGCTGTGGCTGAAGCGCCTGGAGGCCGTCGAGCCCTTCATCCACACCTGGCTCGCCCACCAGACCCGGGACGCGTACTGGAAGCACGGCAGCGTCTGCGAGGACTACTCCGCCGTCCGGGCCGCCGTCCTCGCCGTCGGCGGCTGGCACGACCCGTACCGCGACACCGTCCTGCGCCTCGCCCGGCACCTCCCCCGGGACCGGGTGCGCGGCATCATCGGCCCCTGGTCCCACCAGTACCCGGACCGCGGTCTGCCGCCCGGCCCGGCGATCGGCTTCCTCCAGGAGACCCTGCGCTGGTGGGACCACCACCTCAAGGGCGTCGAGAACGACGTGATGGCCGAGCCGCTGCTGCGCTCCTGGATCAGCGAGTCCCACCCGCCGGCGACGGTCTACGAGGAGCTGCCCGGCCGCTGGGTCGCCGACCCCGCCTGGCCCTCCCCTCATGTCACCCCCGTCACGTACGGCTTCCAGGGCGAGCCGGTCGTCGTCGACTCGCCCCAGCAGACCGGGCTCGACGCGGGCCGGTTCTTCCCCTTCGGCAACGACGCCGACCTGCCGCCCGACCAGCGCGAGGAGGACGCCCACTCGGCCTGCTTCGACTTCCCCGTCCCCGAGGACGGCGGCCCCCTCGAGATCCTGGGCCGGCCGTCGGTGAACCTCGCCCTGCGCGCGGCGGCCCCCACCGGACAGGTCATCGCCCGGCTCTGCGACATCGCCCCGGACGGCTCCTCCACCCTCGTCACCCGGGGCGCCCTGAACTTCTCCGCCCGCTACGGCCGCGACCGGGCCGTGCCGGCGCGGATCGGCGAGACGGAGAGCTTCACCTTCGAGCTGAACGGCATCGGGCACGCCTTCGCGCCCGGCCACCGGGTGCGGCTCGCGGTCTCCTCCACGTACTGGCCGTGGATCTGGCCCCAGCCCGACGCCGCCGGCTTCACCCTCGACCCGGCCGGCTCCTCCCTCACCCTCCCGGTCCGGGCGCACACCGAGGACGCGGTCACCTGGGAGGAGCCCGAGCAGTCCCCGCCCCTCGGCGTGGTCCACCCGAGCACCCTGGACGAGCCGCGCCCGGAGCGGGTCGTGGTCCGGGACGTGGCGAAGGGCGAGTGGAGGCTGGAGGTCGACCCGAAGTACGGCGGCACGCGCGTGTACCCGGACGGCCTGGAGTTCACCGAGGACGCCGTGGAGACGTACACGATCGACGAGAGCGGGCCCCTGTCGGCCCGGACCCGCTCGGAGTGGACGATCCGGTTGCACCGGCCCGAGCTGGCCTGGGACGTCACGATCGACACCCGCTCGGAGATCTCCTGCGACGCGGTCGCCTTCCTCACCGAGAACGAGGTGGTGTGCAAGGAGGGCGGCGAGATCGTCTTCCACCGCACCTGGGAAAAGAGGATCCCCCGTACGGCGGGCTGAACTCACGCCGTACGGGGGACCGGTCAGGGGTTACGCCTGCGCGCCGGCCTTGCGGCGGCGGGCGACGACCAGCGCGCCGGCGCCCAGGGCGACGGCCCCGGCCGCGGCGAGGCCGAGCGGCAGGGTGTCGTTCGCGCCGGTGGCGGCGAGGGTGCCGGTCACGGGGGTGCTCGACGAGCCGCCCTGCTGGGTGGTGTTCGTGTTGCCGCCGGTGGTGACGGTCGGCGCCGGGGTCGGCGTCGCGGTCTCCGTCGGCTTCGGCGCCGGCTTGTCGCCCTTGTCCGCGGCGAGGATGCCGAACTTCACCTCCGCGTACTCACCGCCCAGGCCGCACGAGCCGTCGTTGTTCTCGTACTCGCCGAGGGCGAAGGCCATGCCCTTGCCGGCGGGGGCCTTGGCGTCGACCGTGAGGCGCAGCTTCACGTCGTACGAGGCGCCCTTGGCGAGCTTGCCGATCTCGACGTAGTCGAACTTCTCGGTGATCGGCGTCCACTCCAGGACGTCGGCGGAGGACCACTCGACGGGGATGACGTACTTGGCGAAGTCCGTCTCCTCGTCCATCTCCTCGTCGAGCTCGGGCATCCGCATGGCGTTCGCGACGGCGTCGACGCGATCCAGGGCGTGGTCGGAGGTGTTGGTGACGCGCAGCGAGAAGATCGCGGGCTCACCGGCGGTGACCGTCTTCGGGCCGCTCAGCGCGACCTTGACGGCGGAGTCCTCCGTGCACTCCTCCCCGATCTCCTCGAAGAACGCCAGCTCTTCCTTCGCCTCGTCGAGCTTCTCGGCGGCGGCCTTCTTCACCTTCTGGGCGAGCCCGATCACCTTGGAGGCGGCGACCTTGGCGTCGTCGAGGGCCGTGCCCGCCTTCCGCAGCTTCTCGTCGGCGGCGCTCTTCGCGGCGGCGGCCTCGTCGGCGGCCGTCTGCGCGGCGGTGACGGCAGCGGCGGCGGCCGCCTTCTCCTCCTCGGTCGCGGTCTCCGGCAGCTTCGTCACGGCCTCCTGGGCCTTGGCGAGCGCCTCGTCGGCGGCCGTCTTCTTGGCGGCGGCATCGTCGGCGGCCTTCTGCGCGTCGGCGACCGCAGCCTTCAGCGGGTTGTCCGCCTTGTCGAGGGCCTCCAGACCGGCCATGGCCTCGGCGAGGTCGACGACGGCCTCGTCGTACGCCTTCTGCGCCAGGGCGACGGCGGCCTTCAGCTCCTCGAGCGACGGCATGTCCTCGTCGGAGTCGTCCTCGTGCGACGCGGGCTTCTGCGGCGCGGCCGACGACGGCTTGGTGTCGGCGAACGCCGGAGCGGCCGAGAGGAACACGACCGGGGTGGTCACGGCGGCGGCCACGGCGGTCGCCAGGATGCGGCGGATCTTCACGTTGTGGACCTTTTCCTGGTCAGAGAGAAGCTGCGAAGAATGGGGCGGGCGCGCGCCTGCGGCTACCTCACGCGGCGCGGCACCCGGCATGATCGTAGGGCCGGAGAGGCACCGTCGGGAGCCTGTTTCCGCAGCTCGTCGGGGCGTTCGCGAGCTGCCGGGAGCACAAACCGCGCGTATGCGCGCAGTTGCCCACGGAGGCCGCGCTTTCTGTGTGATCCATGTCATCCGCGCCCGGCGGCCCGCCCCGTAACGTGTCCCCCACACACGTGGAAAGCGAGGCACGCACCGATGTCCGAGCACAGCCCGCTCGACCTGGCCGAGGGCGACCCCTTCGGCCCGCACAACCTCCCGTACGGCGTCTTCTCGACCGCCGACGAGCCCGGGCGGCGCCGGCTCGGCGTCCGGATCGGCGGGCACGTCCTGGACGCGGGTGCCGCGGCGCACGCGCTCGGCTCCCCGTACGCGGCGCTGCTCGCGCAGCCGAGCCTCAACCCGCTGCTCGCGGCGGGCCGGACGGCCTGGCGGGACGTCCGCCGGGCGCTGACGGCCTGGGTGACGGTGCCCGCGCACCGGGCGGACATCGAGCCGCTGCTGCACCCGCTGGACGCGGTGACCCTGCACCTGCCGTACGAGGTCGCGGACTACGTCGACTTCTACGCGAGCGAGCACCACGCGACGAACGTGGGCCGCATCTTCCGCCCGGACGGCGACGCGCTCACCCCCAACTGGAAGCATCTGCCGATCGGTTACCACGGGCGCGCGGGCACGGTCGTGGTGTCCGGCACCGATGTCGTACGCCCTTCCGGGCAGCGCAAGGCCCCGTCGGACCCGGCCCCGGTCTTCGGCCCCTCGGTCAAGCTGGACATCGAGGCGGAGGTCGGTTTCCTGGTCGGCACCCCGTCCGAGCTCGGCCGGCCCGTCCCGCTCTCCGACTTCCGGGAGCACGTCTTCGGCCTGACGCTGCTCAACGACTGGTCGGCGCGGGACGTGCAGGCCTGGGAGTACGTGCCGCTGGGCCCGTTCCTCGGCAAGTCGTTCCAGACGTCGGTCTCGGCGTGGGTGACGCCGCTGGAGGCCCTGGACGCGGCCCGGACCGCGCCGCCCGCGCGGGACTTTCCCCTCCTGCCGTACCTGGACGACTCGGCCGAGGAGGAGCCGGGCGGCTTCGACCTGCGGATCTCGGTGGAGATCAACGGCGAGGTGGTGGCGGAGCCGCCGTTCTCCTCGATGTACTGGACGGCGGCCCAGCAGCTCGCCCACATGACGGTGAACGGCGCCTCGCTCCGCACCGGCGACCTGTACGGCTCGGGCACGGTCTCCGGCCCCGAGGTGAACCAGCGCGGCTCGCTCCTGGAACTCACCTGGAACGGCCGCGACGCCCTCGACCTCCCGGGCGGCAAGCGCACGTTCCTGGAGGACGGCGACGAGGTCACCCTCACGGCCTGGGCCCCGGGCCCGGACGGCACCCGCGTGGCCCTCGGCGAGGTCCGCGGCCGGATCGTCCCCTCGGCCTGAGCCCGTACGACGAGGGGCCCGGCTCGCCCCCGAGCCGGGCCCCTCGCGCGTACCGTCCGCCGCTACCGGACGAACGTGCTCGCCTGGTTCGCCAGGTCCAGGAAGTACTGCGGGGCCAGGCCGAGGACCAGGGTGACCGCGACGCCCGCCGTGATCGTGAGGCTCGTCAGGGCCGAGGGCACGGCGACCGTGGGGCCGTCCGCCTTCGGTTCGCTGAAGAACATGAGCACGATGACCCGGATGTAGAAGAACGCGGCGATCGCCGAGGAGATCACACCGACCACCACGAGGGCGCCCGCGCCGCCGTCCGCCGCCGCCTTGAATACAGCGAACTTGCCGGAGAAGCCGGAGGTCAGCGGGATGCCGGCGAAGGCGAGCAGGAAGACGGCGAAGACGGCCGCGACGAGCGGTGAACGGCGGCCGAGTCCGGCCCACTTGGAGAGGTGGGTGGCCTCGCCGCCCGCGTCGCGGACGAGGGTGACGACGGCGAACGCGCCGATCGTCACGAAGGAGTACGCCCCCAGGTAGAAGAGGACGGACGAGATCCCGCTCGGGGTCGCCGCGATGACGCCCGCGAGCAGGAAGCCCGCGTGCGCGATGGACGAGTACGCCAGGAGCCGCTTGATGTCCGTCTGGGTGATGGCGACGATCGCACCGCCCAGCATGGTGACGATGGCGACGCCCCACATGACCGGGCGCCAGTCCCAGGTGAGACCGGGGAGCACCACGTACAGCAGGCGGAGCAGCGCGCCGAAGGCGGCGACCTTGGTGGCGGCGGCCATGAAGCCGGTGACCGGGGTCGGGGCGCCCTGGTAGACGTCGGGGGTCCACATGTGGAACGGCACGGCGCCGACCTTGAAGAGGAGCCCCATGAGGACCATGGCGAAGCCGATGAGCAGCAGCGCGTCGTTGCCCATGGTGTCGGCGAGCGCCGGGTCGACGGAGCCGATCGAGCCGTCGACGACGCGGGCGATGGTGGCGTACGAGACGGAGCCGGCGTAGCCGTAGAGCAGGGCGATCCCGAAGAGCAGGAAGGCCGAGGAGAAGGCGCCGAGCAGGAAGTACTTGACGGCCGCCTCCTGCGACATCAGCCGCTTGCGGCGGGCGACGGCGCAGAGCAGGTACAGCGGGAGGGAGAAGACCTCCAGGGCGACGAAGAGCGTCAGGAGGTCGTTGGCGGCCGGGAAGACCAGCATGCCGGCGATCGCGAAGAGCGCGAGCGGGAAGACCTCGGTGGTGGTGAACCCCGCCTTGACGGCGGCCTTCTCCTGCTCGCTGCCGGGGACGGCGGCGGCCTCGGCGGCGAAGGAGTCGACCCTGTGGCCGTGGTCGGCCGGGTCGAGCCTGCGCTCGGCGAAGGTGAAGATCGCCACGATGGAGGCGAGGAGAATGGTGCCCTGGAGGAAGAGGGCGGGTCCGTCGACGGCGATGGCGCCCATGGCCGCGATGTGGGCCTTGGTGGAGCCGTAGCCGCCGGCCGCCAGGCCGACGACGGCGGCGAAGGCGGCGGCGAGGGCGAGGACGGACAGGAAGACCTGGCCGAGGTAGCGGGCCCTGCGGGGCGCGAAGGCCTCGACGAGGACGCTGAGGATCGCGGCGCCGAGCACGATGAGTACGGGTGAGAGCTGGGTGTACTCGATGTGGGGCGCCGGGATCTTCTCCAGCGGCCCGGCTGCGGTCGTCCACAGGCTGTGGACGGAGGGTGCGACGGCGGATGTGCTCACTTGGCCGCCTCCACGTTCTGGATCGAAGGCTGGGGGTCCTTCTGCTGGACGTCGGACATGGTGTGCCGCACGGCCGGGTTGACGACGTCCGTCAGCGGCTTCGGGAAGACCCCGAGGAAGATCAGGACGGCGATCAGCGGGACGACCACGGCCAGTTCGCGCGCCTTCAGGTCGGGCAGCGCCCGCACCTCCTCCTTCACCGGCCCGGTCATCGTCCGCTGGTAGAGGACGAGGGTGTAGAGCGCGGCGAGGACGATGCCGGTGGTGGCGATGATCCCGGCCACCGGGTAGCGGGCGAAGGTGCCGACCAGGACCAGGAACTCGCTGACGAACGGGGCGAGTCCGGGCAGCGACAGGGTCGCGAGACCGCCGATCAGGAAGGTGCCGGCGAGTACCGGGGCGACCTTCTGCACACCGCCGTAGTCGGCGATGAGCCGCGAGCCGCGCCGGGAGATCAGGAAGCCGGCGACGAGCATGAGCGCGGCGGTCGAGATGCCGTGGTTGACCATGTAGAGCGTGGCGCCGGACTGGCCCTGGCTGGTCATCGCGAAGATGCCCAGGATGATGAAGCCGAAGTGCGAGATCGACGCGTAGGCGACCAGGCGCTTGATGTCCCGCTGGCCGACGGCGACCAGCGCCCCGTAGACGATGCTGATCAGGGCGAGGACGACGATCGCGGGCGTGGCCCACTTCGACGCCTCGGGGAAGAGCCCGAGGCAGAAGCGGAGCATCGCGAAGGTGCCGACCTTGTCGACGACGGCCGTGATGAGGACGGCGACCGGGGCGGTGGCCTCCCCCATCGCGTTCGGCAGCCAGGTGTGCAGCGGCCACAGCGGCGCCTTCACCGCGAAGGCGAAGAAGAAGCCGAGGAACAGCCACCGTTCGGTGCTGGTCGCCATCTCCAGTGAGCCGTCGGCCCGGGCCGCGGTGATCTCGGTGAGCGAGAAGTTCCCCGCGACCACGTAGAGCCCGATGACGGCGGCCAGCATGATCAGGCCGCCGACGAGGTTGTAGAGGAGGAACTTGACCGCCGCGTACGAGCGCTGGGCCGCCGCGTTCTCGTCGGAGCCCGCGTGCGCGCGGTCGCCGAAGCCGCCGATGAGGAAGTACATCGGGATGAGCATGGCTTCGAAGAGGATGTAGAAGAGGAAGACGTCGGTGGCCTCGAAGGAGAGGATCACCATCGCCTCGACCATGAGGATCAGGGCGAAGAAGCCCTGCGTCGGCCGCCACCGCCTGGACGAGGTCTCCAGGGGGTCGGCGTCGTGCCAGCCGGCCAGGATCACGAACGGGATCAGCAGGGCGGTGAGCGCGAGGAGCGCCACCCCGATGCCGTCGACGCCGAGTTCGTACCGGACGCCGAAGTCCTTGATCCAGGAGTACGACTCGACGAGCTGGTACCGGTCGCCGCCCGGCTCGAAGCGCGCGAAG
The DNA here is from genome assembly GCF_055575535.1 of Streptomyces sp. NPDC034084. NCBI lineage: Bacteria > Bacillati > Actinomycetota > Actinomycetes > Kitasatosporales > Streptomycetaceae > Streptomyces > Streptomyces sp. NPDC034084. The sequence goes on along the minus strand of NZ_JBVISK010000006.1, from coordinate 337,717 downwards.
ACGACGGCGGCGAGCACGAGCGTGACGAGCGAGACGAGCAGCGCCAGCCACTTGGCGGCGGTGCGGCGGGCGGCGGGGACGGCCGCGGTGAGGACCGCGCCGACCGCCGGAACCGCCGCCGTCGCCGTGAGGAGCGGGAAGCCCGCGTTGACCACTTGGGACATGGGAGTCACACCGCCCTCATCAGCAGGGTCGCGGCGATCAGCACCGCCGTACCTCCGAACATGGAGACCGCGTACGTGCGGGCGTAGCCGTTCTGGAGCTTGCGCAGCCGGCCGGAGAGTCCGCCGACGGCGGCCGCGGTGCCGTTGACGACGCCGTCGACCAGGCTGTGGTCGACGTAGACCAGCGAGCGGGTCAGGTGGGTGCCGCCGGTGACGAAGACGGCGTGGTTGAAGTCGTCCTGGAGCAGGTCGCGGCGGGCGGCCCGGGTGAGCAGCGAGCCCCGCGGGGCGACCACCGGGACGGGCCTGCGGCCGTACTGGAGGTACGCGAGTCCGACGCCGATCACCATGACGGCGACGGTGGCGGCGGTGACGGCGGCGGCGCTGATCGGCGCGTGGCCGTGCTCGAAGCCGGTGACCGGCTCCAGCCACTCGACGAACCCGGCGAACTCGAAGAAGGCGCCCGCGGCGACCGAGCCGACGGCCAGCAGGACCATCGGGATCACCATGGACTTGGGCGACTCGTGCGGGTGGGGCATGGCACCCGGCGCGTGCTCGGCGGCCGGCTCGGCGCCGGGTGCCTCGTCGGCGTCGGGCGCCGGCTGCCAGCGCTTCTCGCCGAAGAAGGTCATCAGCATCACGCGGGTCATGTAGTACGCGGTGATGGCCGCGCCCAGCAGGGTGACCGTGCCGAGGATCCAGCCCTCGGTGCCGCCCTTGGCGAAGGCCGCCTCGATGATCTTGTCCTTGGAGAAGAAGCCGGACAGGCCCGGGAAGCCGATGATCGCGAGGTAGCCGAGGCCGAAGGTGACGAAGGTGACCGGCATGTACTTCCGCAGGCCGCCGTACTTGCGCATGTCGACCTCGTCGTTCATGCCGTGCATGACGGATCCCGCGCCGAGGAACAGCCCGGCCTTGAAGAAGCCGTGCGTCACCAGGTGCATGATCGCGAAGACGTAGCCGATGGGGCCGAGACCTGCCGCCAGGATCATGTATCCGATCTGCGACATCGTCGAGCCGGCGAGGGCCTTCTTGATGTCGTCCTTCGCGCAACCGACGATCGCACCGAAGAGGAGCGTGACGGCGCCGACCACGGTGACCACGAGCTGGGCGTCCGGCGCCGCGTTGAAGATGTCGGCGGAGCGGACGATCAGGTAGACACCGGCGGTCACCATCGTGGCCGCGTGGATGAGGGCCGAGACCGGGGTCGGGCCCTCCATCGCGTCCCCGAGCCAGGACTGCAGCGGCACCTGGGCCGACTTGCCGCAGGCGGCGAGGAGCAGCATCAGGCCGATCGCGGTCAGCGTGCCCTGGGAGGCCTGGCCGGTCGCCGCGAGCACCGGCCCGAAGGCGAAGGTGCCGAAGGTGGTGAACATGATCATGATGGCGATCGAGAGGCCCATGTCGCCGACCCGGTTGACCAGGAAGGCCTTCTTCGCGGCGGTGGCCGCGGTGGGCTTGTGCTGCCAGAAGCCGATCAGGAGGTACGAGGCGAGGCCGACGCCCTCCCAGCCGAAGTACAGGAGCAGGTAGTTGTCGGCGAGGACGAGCAGGAGCATCGCCGCGACGAACAGGTTCAGGTAGCCGAAGAACCGGCGGCGGCGCTCGTCGTGCTCCATGTATCCGATGGAGTAGACGTGGATGAGCGTGCCCACCCCGGTGATCAGCAGGACGAAGGTCATCGACAGCTGGTCGAGCTGGAAGGCCATGTCCGCCTGGAAGCCCTCGACGGGGATCCAGGTGAAGAGCCGCTGGTGAAGGGCCCGGTCGTCGGCGCTCTTGCCGAGCATGTCGGCGAAGAGCGCCAGACCGATCAGGAAGGAGACGCCCGCGAGCAGCGTGCCGATCCAGTGCCCGGTCCTGTCGAGCCGCCGCCCCCCGAGGAGCAGAACGGCCGCTCCGAGCAGAGGCGCCCCGATGAGCAGCGCAATGAGATTTTCCACGGTCAGCCCCTTACAGCTTCATCAGGCTGGCGTCGTCGACCGAGGCCGAGTGGCGGGCACGGAAGACGGACACGATGATCGCGAGCCCGACGACGACCTCCGCGGCGGCGACGACCATCGTGAAGAACGCGATGACCTGGCCGTCGAGATTGCCGTGCATACGGGAGAAGGTGACGAACGCGAGGTTGCAGGCGTTGAGCATCAGCTCGACGCACATGAACAGGACGATCGCGTTGCGCCGGATCAGGACCCCGGCCGCACCGATGGTGAACAGCAGGGCGGCGAGGTACAGGTAGTTGACGGGGTTCACCGGGAGGCCTCCTCTTCACGGCCCAGACGCTCCGACGACCGCTGCTCCAGGGCCTTGAGGTCCGAGAGGGCCTCGGTGGAGACGTCCCGGATCTGGCCGCGCTTGCGCAGGGTCTGCATGACGGTGAGCTCCGCCGGGGTGCCGTCGGGCAGCAGACCGGCGACGTCCACGGCGTTGTGCCGGGCGTACACACCGGGGGCGGGCAGCGGCGGCACGTGCGTGCCCTCGCGGACCCGCTGCTCGGACAGCTCGCGCTGGGTGCGGGCCCGCTCGGTCCGCTCCCGGTGGGTCAGCACCATCGCGCCGACGGCCGCCGTGATCAGCAGCGCGCCGGTGATCTCGAACGCGAAGACGTACTTGGTGAAGATGAGGGCGGCGAGGCCCTCGACGTTCCCGCCGTGCGCGCTGTTGGCCACGCCCAGTCCGGCGAACTCCGTCAGCGAGGCGTTGCCGATGCCGGCGGCGAGCAGGATGCCGAAGCCGAGGCCGCAGGCGACCGCCAGCCAGCGCTGGCCCTTGAGGGTCTCCTTCAGCGAGTCAGCGGCCGTGACACCGACCAGCATGACGACGAAGAGGAAGAGCATCATGATCGCGCCGGTGTAGACGACGATCTGGACGATGCCGAGGAAGTACGCGCCGTTCGCCAGGTAGAAGACCGCGAGGACGATCATCGTGCCGGCGAGGGAGAGCGCGGAGTGCACGGCCTTCCGCATCAGGATCGTGGACAGCGCGCCGACGACGGCGACGGTGCCGAGGACCCAGAACTGGAAGGCCTCACCGGTCGAGGTCGCGTAGGCCGCGAGGTTGGCGCTCATGCGTCCGCCCCCTCCGGCTCGCCCTTCTCCCCCTTGGACACGGCGACCTGACGGACGGTCCCGGGCGCCGCCTCGACGACGAGCCCCCGGTAGTAGTCCTGCTCGGTCATGCCCGGGAAGATCGCGTGCGGGGTGTCGACCATGGTCTCCTCCAGGCCCGCGAGGAGCTGCTCCTTGGTGTAGATCAGGTTCTCGCGGGAGGAGTCGGCCAGTTCGAACTCGTTGGTCATCGTCAGCGCGCGCGTGGGGCACGCCTCGATGCACAGCCCGCAGAGGATGCAGCGGGCGTAGTTGATCTGGTAGACGCGGCCGTACCGCTCGCCCGGCGAGTAGCGCTCCTCGTCGGTGTTGTCCGCGCCCTCCACGTAGATGGCGTCGGCGGGACAGGCCCAGGCGCACAGCTCGCAGCCGACGCACTTCTCCAGACCGTCGGGGTGACGGTTGAGCTGGTGCCGGCCGTGGAAGCGCGGCGCCGTCGTCTTCTGCTGCTCCGGGTACTGCTCGGTCAGCCGCTTCTTGAACATGGCCTTGAAGGTCACGCCGAATCCGGCCACCGGATTCTGGAAATCAGACACCGTCCGTCTCCTTTCCATCACTCGCAGTAGCAGTATCGGGTGCGCCACTGACAACGAGGTCCCGGTCGTACCGTGACCTGCGCCGGGGCACGGGCGGCAGGGACTGTCCAGGCTTGGGCGGTACGGGGAACCCGCCGGCCATCGGGTCGAAGGAGCGCGCGTCGGCGGGCCCGTCCGCGGCCGCCTTCGCCTTCCGGTCGCGGAACACGTCGACGAGGAAGGAGAGGAGCAGCAGCGCGAGGACGGCGCCGGCCACGTACAGGACGATGTTCGAGAAGGCGATGTTCTCGTTCCGCAGCGCGCGGACGGTGGCGACCAGCATCAGCCAGACCACGGCGACCGGGATGAGGACCTTCCAGCCGAGCTTCATCAGCTGGTCGTAGCGGACGCGGGGCAGGGTGCCGCGGAGCCAGATGAAGAAGAACAGCAGCAACTGCACCTTGACGACGAACCAGAGCATCGGCCACCAGCCGTGGTTCGCGCCCTCCCAGAAGGTGGAGACCGGGTACGGGGCCCGCCAGCCGCCCAAGAAGAGGGTCACCGACACGGCCGAGACCGTCACCATGTTCACGTACTCGGCAAGCATGAACATCGCGAACTTGATGGAGGAGTACTCGGTGTTGAAGCCGCCGACGAGGTCGCCCTCGGACTCCGGCATGTCGAAGGGGGCGCGGTTCGTCTCGCCGACCATCGTGACGATGTAGATGATGAACGAGACCGGCAGCAGGATCACGAACCAGCGGTCCGCCTGCGCCTCGACGATCTTCGAGGTCGACATCGACCCGGAGTAGAGGAAGACGGAGGCGAAGGCCGCGCCCATGGCGATCTCGTACGAGATCATCTGCGCGCAGGACCGGAGACCGCCGAGCAGCGGGTACGTGGATCCGGAGGACCAGCCGGCGAGGACGATGCCGTAGATGCCGACGGAGGCGACCGCGAGGACGTACAGCATCGCGATCGGCAGGTCGGTGAGCTGCATCGCGGTCCGGTGACCGAAGATCGAGATCTCGTTGCCGGCCGGGCCGAACGGGATCACGGCGATCGCCATGAAGGCGGGGATCGCGGCGATGATCGGGGCGAGGACGTAGACGACCTTGTCGGCCTTCTTGACGATCACGTCCTCCTTGAGCATCAGCTTGATGCCGTCCGCGAGGGACTGGAGGAGGCCCCAGGGGCCGTGCCGGTTGGGGCCGATGCGCAGCTGCATCCAGGCGACGACCTTGCGTTCCCACACGATGGAGAACAGCACGGTGATCATCAGGAAGGCGAAGCAGAAGACGGCCTTGATCAGGACGAGCCACCAGGGGTCCGTGCCGAACATGGACAGGTCTTCGGCGGCGAGGACGTTCGCGGTCATGCCTGCACCTCCTGCGGCGTCGCCGGACCGATGTGGACCAGGTCGCCGGGCTGGGCGCCGGTGTCGGAGAGGACGCCCCGGCCCGCCGAGTTCAGCGGGAGCCAGACGACCCGGTCGGGCATCTCGGTGACCTGGAGCGGGAAGGCGACGGAGCCCGCGGGGCCGGTCACCTCCAGGACGTCGCCGTCCTTGACCCCGGTGTCGGCGGCGGTGGCGGCGGAGAGCCGGGCGACCGCCGCGTGCCGGGTGCCGGCCAGGGCGGCGTCGCCCTCCTGGAGCCGGCCGAGGTCGAGCAGGAGCCGGTGTCCGGCGAGGACGGCCTCGCCGTCGCCGGCCCGGGGCGCGGCCTGTCCGGGCGAGGTGGGCTCGGAGGCCCGCTCCTCGGTCCAGCCGCCGAGCCGGTCCATCTCCCGCCGCGCGGACCGCAGGTCGGGCAGACCGAGGTGGGCGTCGAGGGCGTCGGCCAGCATGTGGAGCACGCGGGCGTCGCTCGGCGCGAGCGGCCGGGTCATCTGCTCGGGCTTGAGCGCGGCCTCGAAGAGCCGCGCCCTGCCCTCCCAGTTGAGGAAGGTGCCGGGCTTCTCGGCGACCGCCGCGACCGGCAGGATCACGTCGGCGCGTTCGGTGACCTCGCTCGGCCGCAGCTCCAGGGAGACCACGAAGGCCGCGTCGAGGGCCTCACGCGCGCGTGCCGGGTCCGGCAGGTCGGCGACCTCGACACCGGCGACGAGCAGCGCGCCGAGTTCGCCGGTGGCGGCGGCCTCCACGATCTGGCCGGTGTCGCGCCCGTAGCGGTGCGGGAGTTCGCGGACGCCCCAGGCGGCGGCGACCTCCTCACGTGCGCGGGGATCGGTCGCGGGCCGGCCGCCGGGCAGCAGCGCCGGGAGCGCGCCGGCCTCGACGGCTCCGCGTTCGCCGGCGCGGCGCGGGATCCACACGAGGCGGGCGCCGGTGGTGGCGGAGGCGCGCAGGGCGGCGGTGAGCGCGCCGGGCACGCCCGCGAGCCGCTCGCCGACGGCGAGGACCGCGCCCTCCTGGCGGAGGGCCTCGGCCGCGGCGGCGCCGTCCCCGGAGAGGCCGACCCGGGCGGTGAGGGCGTCGAGCCATTCGGTCTCGGTGCCGGGGGCGGCCGGCAGCAGGGTGCCGCCCGCCTTCTGCAGGCCCCGGGTGGCGAACGGGGCGACCGCGTACGTCTTCTGACCGTGCTTGCGCCAGGCCTTGCGGAGCCGCAGGAAGACGCCCGGGGCCTCCTCCTCGGACTCCAGGCCGACGAGGAGGACGGCGGGGGCGGCTTCGAGCGAGGTGTACGTGACGCCGCTGCCGTCCAGGTCGCGTCCGCGTCCGGCGACGACGGAGGCCAGGAAGTCGGCCTCCTCGCCGGAGTGGATCCGGGCCCGGAAGTCGATGTCGTTGGTGTCGAGGGCGACCCGGGCGAACTTGGCGTACGCGTAGGAGTCCTCGACGGTCAGCCGGCCGCCGGTCAGGACGCCGGTCCGGCCGCGGACGAGCCCGCGGGCGGCGGCCTCCAGGGCCTCGGGCCAGGAGGCCGGTTCGAGGACGCCCGCCTCGTTGCGCACCAGCGGGGTGGTGAGCCGGTCGCGCTGCTGGGCGTACCGGAAGGCGAAGCGGCCCTTGTCGCAGACCCACTCCTCGTTGACCTCCGGGTCCTCGGCGGCGAGCCGCCGCATGACCTTGCCGCGCCGGTGGTCGGTGCGGGTGGCGCAGCCGCCGGCGCAGTGCTCGCAGACGGACGGCGAGGAGACCAGGTCGAAGGGGCGGGAGCGGAAGCGGTAGGCCGCGGAGGTGAGGGCGCCGACCGGGCAGATCTGGATGGTGTTGCCGGAGAAGTACGACTCGAAGGGGTCGCCCTCGCCGGTGCCGACCTGCTGGAGCGCGCCGCGCTCGATGAGCTCGATCATCGGGTCGCCGGCGATCTGGTGGGAGAAGCGGGTGCAGCGGGCGCACAGGACGCACCGCTCGCGGTCGAGCAGCACCTGGGTGGAGATCGGGATCGGCTTCTCGTACGTCCGCTTGACGCCCTCGAAGCGGGACTCGGCCTGTCCGTGGGACAGCGCCTGGTTCTGCAGGGGGCACTCGCCGCCCTTGTCGCAGACCGGGCAGTCCAGCGGGTGGTTGATGAGCAGCAGCTCCATCACCCCGTGCTGGGCCTTCTCGGCGACGGGGCTGGTCAGCTGCGACTTCACCACCATGCCGTCGGTGCAGGTGATGGTGCAGGAGGCCATGGGCTTGCGCTGGCCCTCGACCTCGACGATGCACTGGCGGCAGGCGCCGGCGGGGTCGAGGAGCGGGTGGTCGCAGAAGCGCGGGATCTCGATGCCGAGCTGTTCGGCGGCGCGGATGACCAGCGTCCCCTTGGGGACGGAGATCTCGGCGCCGTCGATGGTCAGCGTGACGAGATCCTCGGGCGGTACGGGCGCGCTGCCGCCGCCGCTGGGGGTGGACGCGATGACGGTCATGCGGTCACCTCCTTGTGGTTGTCCGCCCAGGCGGTCGACTTGGCCGGGTCGAAGGGGCAGCCCTTGCCCGTGATGTGCTGCTCGTACTCCTCGCGGAAGTACTTGAGGGAGGAGAAGATCGGCGAGGCGGCGCCGTCGCCGAGGGCGCAGAACGACTTGCCGTTGATGTTGTCGGCGATGTCGTTGAGCTTGTCGAGGTCGGACAGGGTGCCCGCCCCGTGCTCGATGTCGCGGAGCAGCTGGACGAGCCAGTACGTGCCCTCGCGGCAGGGTGTGCACTTGCCGCAGGACTCGTGGGCGTAGAACTCGGTCCAGCGGGTGACGGCCCGGACGACGCAGGTGGTCTCGTCGAAGCACTGGAGGGCCTTGGTGCCGAGCATGGACCCGGCGGCGCCGACGCCCTCGTAGTCGAGGGGCACGTCGAGGTGCTCGTCGGTGAACATGGGGGTGGAGGAGCCGCCCGGGGTCCAGAACTTGAGCCGGTGACCGGGCCGCATGCCGCCGCTCATGTCGAGGAGCTGGCGCAGGGTGATGCCGAGGGGGGCCTCGTACTGGCCGGGCGAGGCGACGTGTCCGCTGAGCGAGTAGAGCGTGAAGCCGGGGGACTTCTCGCTGCCCATGGACGTGAACCAGTCCTTGCCCTTGTGCAGGATCGCGGGAACCGAGGCGATGGACTCGACGTTGTTCACCACAGTGGGGCAGGCGTACAGACCGGCGACCGCGGGGAAGGGGGGTCGCAGCCGGGGCTGGCCGCGGCGCCCTTCGAGCGAGTCGAGCAGCGCGGTCTCCTCACCGCAGATGTACGCGCCGGCGCCGGCGTGGACGGTGAGTTCGAGGTCGAGTCCGCTGCCGAGGATGTCCGTGCCGAGGTAGCCGGCGGCGTAGGCCTCGCGGACGGCCTCATGGAGGCGGCGCAGGACGGGGACGACCTCGCCGCGCAGGTAGATGAAGGCGTGGTGGGAGCGGATCGCGTAGCAGGCGATCACGATGCCCTCGATGAGGGAGTGCGGGTTGGCGAAGAGGAGGGGGATGTCCTTGCAGGTGCCGGGTTCGGACTCGTCGGCGTTGACGACGAGATAGTGCGGCTTGCCGTCGCCCTGCGGGATGAACTGCCACTTCATGCCGGTGGGGAAGCCCGCGCCGCCGCGTCCGCGGAGGCCGGATTCCTTGACGTACGCGATGAGGTCGTCGGGGCTCATCGCGAGGGCCCGCTTGAGGCCCTGGTAGCCGTCGTGGCGCTCGTAGGTCTCCAGGGTCCAGGAGTCGGGCTGGTCCCAGAAGGCCGAGAGGACGGGTGCGAGCAGCTTCTCGGGACTGCTGTTGTTGATCTCGGCGGCCAAGGTCATCACTCCCCCTCCTGACCGGAGGTCTCACCACGCGGGTGGACGATTCGGTGGTGCGGCTGCTCGCCCTTGGCCAGTCGCAGGCCGACGAGGGAGGCGGGTCCCGCCCCGCCGGTGGCCTCGACGGCGCCGGGGCGCTCGTCGGGGAAGCCGGCGAGGATGCGGGCCGTCTCCTTGAAGGTGCAGAGCGGGGCGCCGCGGGTGGGTTCGACGGTGCGGCCGGCCCGCAGGTCGTCGACCATCTTCTTGGCGGACTCGGGCGTCTGGTTGTCGAAGAACTCCCAGTTCACCATCACGACCGGCGCGAAGTCGCAGGCCGCGTTGCACTCGATGTGCTCCAGGGTGACCTTGCCGTCGGGGGTCGTCTCGTTGTTCCCGACGCCGAGGTGGGCCTTGAGCTCCTCGAAGATGGCGTCGCCGCCCATGACCGCGCAGAGCGTGTTGGTGCAGACGCCGACCTGGTAGTCGCCGGAGGGCTTGCGGCGGTACATGGTGTAGAAGGTGGCGACGGCGGTGACCTCGGCGGTGGTGAGGCCGAGGACGTCGGCGCAGAACTGCATGCCGGTGCGGGTCACGTAGCCCTCCTCCGACTGCACGAGGTGCAGCAGCGGCAGGAGCGCGGAGCGGGAGTCCGGGTAGCGGGCGATGATCGCCCGCGCGTCCTCCTCCAGGCGGGCGCGGACGTCCGCCGGGTACGCGGGGGCGGGAAGCTGGGGCATGCCCAGGCTGATCTGTTCGGTCATCGGTCGACGCCTCCCATCACGGGGTCGATGGAGGCGACGGCGACGATGACGTCGGCGACCTGGCCGCCCTCGCACATCGCGGCCATGGCCTGGAGGTTGGTGAAGGACGGGTCGCGGTAGTGGACCCGGTAGGGGCGGGTGCCTCCGTCGGAGACGACGTGGACGCCGAGCTCGCCCTTGGGTGACTCGACGGCCGCGTAGGCCTGTCCGGCCGGGACCCGGAAGCCCTCGGTGACCAGCTTGAAGTGGTGGATGAGGGCCTCCATGGAGGTGCCCATGATCTTCGCGATGTGGTCCATGGAGTTGCCGAGGCCGTCGGTGCCGAGCGCGAGCTGCGCGGGCCAGGCGATCTTCTTGTCGCCGACCATGACCGGGCCGGGCGCCAGGCGGTCGAGGCACTGCTCGACGATCCGCAGGGACTGCCGCATCTCCTCCAGGCGGACGAGGAAGCGTCCGTAGGAGTCGCAGGTGTCGGCGGTGGGGACGTCGAACTCGTAGTTCTCGTAGCCGCAGTACGGGTCGGTCTTGCGCAGGTCGTGCGGGAGGCCCGCCGAGCGCAGGATCGGTCCGGTGGCGCCGAGGGCCATGCAGCCGGTGAGGTCGAGGTAGCCGACGTCCTGCATGCGGGCCTTGAAGATGGGGTTGCCGGTGGCGAGCTTGTCGTACTCCGGCAGGTTCTTCTTCATGGTCTTCACGAACTCGCGGACGGCGTCGACGGCGCCGGGCGGGAGGTCCTGGGCGAGGCCGCCGGGGCGGATGAACGCGTGGTTCATGCGCAGGCCCGTGATCAGCTCGTACAGGTCCAGGATCATCTCGCGGTCCCGGAAGCCGTAGATCATGATCGTGGTGGCGCCGAGCTCCATGCCGCCGGTGGCGATGCAGACCAGGTGCGAGGAGAGCCGGTTGAGCTCCATGAGCAGGACGCGGATGACGCTGGCGCGGTCCGGGATCTGCTCGGTGATGCCGAGGAGCTTCTCCACGCCGAGGCAGTACGCCGTCTCGTTGTAGAACGAGGTGAGGTAGTCCATGCGGGTGACGAAGGTGGTGCCCTGCGTCCAGGTCCGGTATTCGAGGTTCTTCTCGATGCCGGTGTGGAGGTAGCCGATGCCGCAGCGGGCCTCGGTGACGGTCTCGCCGTCGATCTCCAGGATGAGCCGGAGCACGCCGTGGGTGGAGGGGTGCTGGGGGCCCATGTTGACGATGATGCGCTCGTCGTCGGCCTTCGCGGCGGACTGGACGACCTCTTCCCAGTCGCCGCCGGTCACCGTGTAGACGGTGCCTTCCGTGGTCTCGCGCGGAGACGCGTGTGAGGTGGACATCAGCTGTACGACCTCCGCTGGTCCGGAGCCGGGATCTGGGCGCCCTTGTACTCGACGGCGATGCCGCCGAGGGGGTAGTCCTTGCGCTGCGGGTGGCCCTGCCAGTCGTCCGGCATCATGATCCGGGTGAGGGCGGGGTGGCCGTCGAAGACGATGCCGAAGAAGTCGTACGTCTCGCGCTCGTGCCAGTCGTTCGTCGGGTAGACGGCGACGAGCGACGGGATGCGCGGGTCGGCGTCGGGGGCCGAGACCTCCAGGCGGATCAGCCGGCCGTGGGTGAGCGAGCGCAGGTGGTAGACGGCGTGCAGCTCGCGGCCCTTGTCACCGGGGTAGTGCACGCCGGAGACGCCGGTGCAGAGCTCGAAGCGGAGCGCCGGGTCGTCGCGCAGGGTGCGGGCCACGCGGACCAGGTGCTCGCGCTCGATGTGGAAGGTGAGCTCGCCGCGGTCGACGACCGTCTTCTCGATGGCGTTCCCGGGCAGGAGGCCCTGCTCCTCCAGGGCGCCCTCCAGCTCGTCGGCGACCTCGTCGAACCAGCCGCCGTACGGGCGGGTGGCCGGGCCGGGGAGGCGGATCGAGCGGACGAGGCCGCCGTAGCCGGAGGTGTCGGCGCCGCTCTGGGCGCCGAACATGCCGCGCTGGACGCGGACCTCCTCGCCGTGGTCCCCGCGCTGACCGGGCAGGTTCTGCTCGCTCAGCTCCTTCTCGGGGTTCGGAGTTTCGTCACTCACCGGAGCAGACCCTTCAACTCGATCGTCGGCAGCGCCTTGAGCGCGGCCTCCTCCGCCTCGCGGGCCGCCTCCTCGGCGTTCACGCCGAGCTTGGAGGTCTGGATCTTCTGGTGGAGCTTGAGGATCGCGTCCAGGAGCATCTCCGGACGCGGCGGGCAACCGGGCAGGTAGATGTCGACCGGCACGATGTGGTCGACGCCCTGCACGATCGCGTAGTTGTTGAACATGCCGCCCGAGGAGGCGCAGACGCCCATGGAGATGACCCACTTGGGGTTGGGCATCTGGTCGTAGACCTGCCTCAGGACGGGCGCCATCTTCTGGCTGACCCGGCCGGCCACGATCATCAGGTCGGCCTGGCGCGGCGAGCCGCGGAAGACCTCCATGCCGAAGCGGGCCAGGTCGTACCGGCCGGCTCCGGTGGTCATCATCTCGATGGCGCAGCAGGCGAGGCCGAAGGTCGCGGGGAACACGGACGCCTTGCGCACCCAGCCCGCGGCCTGTTCGACCGTCGTCAGCAGAAAGCCGCTCGGGAGTTTCTCTTCGAGTCCCATAGGTGCCCCTCAGCCCCTCAGTCCCATTCCAGGCCGCCACGTCGCCACACGTACGCGTAGGCGACGAAGACGGTGAGCACGAAGAGCAACATCTCCACGAGCCCGAAAAGCCCCAGGGCGTCGAAGGTGACGGCCCAGGGGTAGAGGAAGACGATCTCGATGTCGAAGACGATGAAGAGCATCGCCGTCAGGTAGTACTTGATCGGGAAGCGACCGCCCCCGGCGGGAGTGGGCGTCGGTTCGATGCCGCACTCGTATGCCTCAAGCTTCGCCCTGTTGTACCGCTTTGGCCCGATTAGCGTGGCCATGACCACGGAGAAGATCGCAAACCCCGCACCCAGGGCACCGAGCACGAGGACGGGCGCGTACGCATTCACGCTCCTCGCTCCTTCCAGTCGTCCTTGACCGTTGGACCGCACCACCGGACCGTGAAAGATCGCCCCCATGTGAGGCAGTTCACAAGCCCGACTGCCCCGCATCTTATGCCTGCCCCTCTGTGATCTGCGACACGGGGTACAGCAAGGACTTTGTGATCTCCACCACCTGACGAAGGATCATGAAGTCGGATGAGCGGTGATCTTGTTGCGCGAAGCGCCCAGGTGATCACCAGTTGTGACATCCGGACCGGAAATCGCTGCTCGGAAGGGGTGTCGCACTATCAAGCGATGGCCCATACAGGCAAATTGGCGGTGGGTGCGTCCGAGTGATAAAGGATCCGGCCGTCGCCCGGTCGGGGGGTCCGGCGGACGGAGGTGGACGCGACGACGGACACGTGCACGGATTCACGAGCCCGATGTGACCTGCGTCACGCCACAGGAGCTTCAAAAGAAGAGGGCTTGGCCATCGGCGTCAAGAGGTGGTAAGCGTCGGGCAATTCGGGCGTTTCAATGAAAACCCGTGATCACCGGCCGGATGACCCATGCCCGATTTGCCCGTTACGGCGTCAATAAGGTTGCCACGCAAGTGGATTCACAGGTTCCAGACGTAACTGTGGCGCAACCCACGTTTCTTGAAGGGAACCGTGAAGCCCTGATAGCGGTTGTACCCATGTCCCACACCGCTCACATACCCAGCCACCGGAAGCCCCGCCGCAGCGCCTCGAAGCTCGCGCTCCGCGCCGGAGTTGCCGGTGGCGTCCTCGGCACCATCGCGGTGGCCGGTGCTGCCGGGCCGGCGAATGCCGAGCCGGTGACCGAGACCATCGAAATGCCCACCCTGGGCACGCTCGACGCCTCCACCGGCCTCGCCAGCGCCGTCGCCGCCTCCGCCGAGGCCTCCCAGCAGGAGGCCCTCGACCAGAACCTCCGCACCCTGGAGGACGCGGCGCTGCAGAAGGCCGCCAAGGAGGCCAAGAAGGCCAAGGCCGAGGCCGAGCGCAAGGCCGCGGCCGAGCGCGCCGAAGAGGCCCGGCTCAAGGCCGAGCAGGAGCGCAAGGAGGCCGCCGAGCGCTCCTCCCGCGACGCCGTGCGCACCCAGCTCTCCACCACGAGCTCCTCGAACGACACCGGCTCGTCGTCGGACGACGGCGGCTCCACCGCCTCGGAGAGCGACACCCGGACGCAGGCCCCCTCCGGCTCCGCCGCCGCGATCGTGGCCTTCGCCCAGGCCCAGGTCGGCGACGCGTACGTCTCCGGCGGCACCGGCCCCAACTCCTGGGACTGCTCCGGACTCGTCCAGGCCGCCTACCGCGCGGCCGGCATCGACCTGCCCCGCATCTCGTACGAGCAGTCGAGCATGGGCACCTCCGTCTCCCTGAGCGACCTGCAGCCGGGCGACATCCTGTACTGGGGCAGCCGCAGCGGCTCGTACCACGTCGCCATCTACGTCGGCGGCGGCAAGTACGTCGGCGCGCAGAACCCGTCCACCGGCGTCGTCGAGCGCTCCCTGGACTGGGACACTCCCTCGGGCGCCGTGCGCATCCTCTGATCCCTGCGCCTTCAACGGTGAGAAGCCGTCACTCCTCGGGGGAGTGACGGCTTCTGCCCTGTCTGGCCACCTCGGGAACGTTCTGTTCTATGTGCGGAAGGATTCGATGATCCGGGCGTAACTGTCCCCGCCGTGGCCCGCCGCCACCGCCTCCCTCATCAGCTCCAGGTGCAGCCGCGGCAGCCGCCCGTCGATCCCCCGCTCCTCGCCCGCGTGCAGCAGGTGCCCGATGGTCGCGACCTGGACGTCGATGGTGGCGTCGTCGCCCGGGTACTCCCCCGCGTCGATCTGCTCCGCGTACGTGGTGAGGAACCAGGACACCGTGCGCAGCCAGCGCACCGACACCGCCGTGAACTCCTTGGCCGGCACCCCGTCCGCGCCCGCGAGCGCGGTGGCGTGCAGCCAGCCGCCGAAGACCGACCACATCAGGCCGAGCAGCCCGGCGTCGTAGAGCGAGGCCAGTCCCGCGTCCGCGCCCAGGTCGACCGGGTCGCCGAGGACCTCCAGGGTCGCCCGGTGCTCGGCGAGGAGCCCCGGACCGCCCGCGTAGAGGATCATGCTGTCGCTGTCGCCGACCCCCGGCGGGGTGGTCATGATGCCGCCGTCGAGATAGCCGGCGCCGTGGCCTGCGGCCCACTCGGCCTCCTCGCGGGCCTGCTCGGGCGAACCGGAGGTGAGGTTGACCAGGACCCGGCCGCGCAGCGCCCCGGCGGCGGGGGCGAGGAGGGCGCGGGCCGCCGGGTAGTCGAGGACGCAGACCACGACGAGTTCGCCCGCCTCGACGGCCTCGGCGACGGTGGCGGCCTGGACGGCTCCCCGCGCGACGAGCGGGGCCGCCTTCTGCGGGGTGCGGTTGAAGACGGTGGTGGGATGGCCGGCGTCGAGGAAGGCGCCCGCGAGGGCGGCGCCCATCTGCCCGAGGCCGATGACGGTCACTGGAGTGCGCTTCGTGCTCATGGCTCCACGCTCGCAGCGCGCGGATCCCGCCGACAGCGGAGGAACCGACCCGCTGCGCACGGTTCCTGCCACGGTGTCAGTGCCGTGTCGTACGGTCGGGTGCATGAGCGCTGGAGCGGTCGCCGTCGTCCTCGTCCCCGACGAGCGGGGCGGGCTTTCGCCGTGGGACCTGTACGAGCTGTCCACGGTCTCGATGGTGTTCGGCGTGCCGCACACCGACCTGGCCGACCCCTGGTACGCGCTGAGGGTGTGCGGCCCGGTCCCGCACGCCACGCACGGCTTCGACGGACTCGCCGGCGCGGACACGGTCATCGTGCCGTCGGTGCCGGACGAGGTGGCCGAGGGCCGCCGGGAGGTGCCCGCCGAGCTCGTCGCGGCCCTGCGGGAGGCGGACGCGGCGGGGGCGCGCATGGTCTCGATGTGCACCGGCGCGTTCGCGCTCGCGGCGGCCGGGGTCCTGGACGGCCACCGGGCCGTCGTCCACCGGAACTACGCGGCCGCGCTGGCCGCCCGGCACCCGCGGGTCACCGTCGACGCCTCGGTGCTCTACACCGACGAGGGACGCGTGCTCACCAGTGCGGGCGCCGCCGCCGGCCTGGACCTGTGCCTGCATCTCGTACGGAGGGACCTCGGCGCCGCGGTGGTGGGCGAGCTGGCCCGGCGGCTGGTCGTCCCCGCGCACCGCCCCGGCGGGCAGCCGCAGTTCGTGGCGGCGCCGGTGCCGGCGAGCGACGAGGACAGCCTGGGGCCGGTCCTCCACTGGGCCCTGGAGCACCTGCACGAGCCCCTGTCGGTGGACGAACTCGCGCGCCGGGCCCGGATGAGCCCGCGCACCTTCCACCGCAGGGTGCGGGAGGCCCACGGCACCACCCCGCTGCAGTGGCTGCTGCGGCAGCGCGTGGCGCGGGCCCAGACCCTCCTGGAGTCGACGGACCTGCCGGTGGAGCGGATCGGTGAGGAGAGCGGGCTCGGCTCGGCGGCGAACCTGCGCCGCCACTTCACCCTGGCCGTCGGGCTCTCCCCCACCGCCTACCGGCGCTCGTTCACGCCTTCGGCGCCACCTTCGAGAGGCCGTTGATGATGCGGTCCATCGCGTCGCCGCCCGTCGGGTCCGTGAGGTTCGCCAGCATCTTGAGGGTGAACTTCATCAGGAGCGGGTGGGTCAGGCCGCGCTGGGTCGCGATCTTCATGACCTTCGGGTTGCCGATGAGCTTCACGAAGGCGCGGCCCAGCGTGTAGTAGCCGCCGTAGGTGTCCTTGAGGATCTGCGGGTAGTTCCGCAGGGCCAGTTCGCGCTGGGCGGGGGTCGCGCGGGCGTGTGCCTGGACGATGACGTCGGCCGCGATCTGGCCGGACTCCATGGCGTACGCGATGCCCTCGCCGTTGAACGGGTTGACCAGGCCGCCCGCGTCACCGACGAGCAGCAGGCCCTTGGTGTAGTGCGGCTGGCGGTTGAAGGCCATCGGGAGGGCGGCGCCGCGGATCGGCTGCGTCATGTTCTCCGGGGTGTAGCCCCAGTCCTCCGGCATGGACGCGCACCAGGCCTTGAGGACCTCGCGCCAGTCCAGCTCCCGGAAGGCCTTCGAGGAGTTGAGGATGCCGAGGCCGACGTTGGACGTGCCGTCGCCCATCGGGAAGATCCAGCCGTAGCCGGGCAGAAGACGGTCCTGCGGCCCGCGCCGGTCCCACAGCTCCAGCCAGGACTCCAGGTAGTCGTCGTCGTGGCGGGGGCTGGTGAAGTACGTCCGCACCGCCACGCCCATCGGCCGGTCCTCGCGCCGGTGCAGGCCCATGGCGAGGGAGAGCCGGGTGGAGTTGCCGTCGGCGGCGACGACCAGCGGGGCGTGGAAGGTGACGTCGCGCTTCTCCTCGCCCAGCTTCGCGTGGACACCGGTGATCCGGCCCGTACGGTCGTCGATGACGGGCGCGCCGACGTTGCAGCGCTCGTACAGCCGGGCGCCGGCCTTCTGCGCCTGGCGGGCGAGCTGCTCGTCGAAGTCGTCGCGCTTGCGGACGAGTCCGTAGTCCGGGTACGAGGCGAGCTCCGGCCAGTCGAGTTCGAGCCGGACGCCGCCGCCGATGATCCGCAGGCCCCTGTTCCGCAGCCAGCCGGCCTCTTCGGAGATGTCGATGCCCATGGAGACGAGCTGCTTGGTGGCGCGTGGGGTGAGGCCGTCGCCGCAGACCTTCTCCCGGGGGAACGCGGTCTTCTCCAGGAGCAGGACGTCGAGGCCGGCCTTGGCCAGGTAGTACGCGGTGGTGGAGCCGGCCGGGCCTGCCCCGACGACGATCACATCTGCGGTGTGCTCGGAGAGGGGCTGCTCGGTCACGGCGGATCTCCCGGAGACTCGACGGTAAGGGGGGTACGGACGTACCGGGGCAGTCTATGGGGGCCCGTGACGGACTGGTCGGAGGGCCACCCCTCGGGCAAGATCATCGATCGTGACCATCACTCGTACACACATACGGAGAGGCACGCTGCTCGCGGCCCTCCTCGCCCTGCTCTGTTCGGCCTTCCTCGTGCTGCCCGGGAAGGCCGACGCCGCCGCCTTCCCCGACTGCCCGGCCGGACAGTTCTGCCTCTACGACGGCAGCGGCGGAACCGGCACCCGCACGGACGTCGCCGAGGGCGCCAAGGCCGAACGGGACGCCGGCACCGTCCTCTCCGTGAAGAACAACACCGGTATGTGGGCCTGTGTGTACGGTAGGTCCGAGTACGGCGGCGGCCTCCAGACCGTCAAGCCGGGCAACGCCGACGAGTACGTCGAGGGCGGCACCCGCTGGGTCGTCGGCTCGTACAAGCTCGTGCCCACCCGCGCCCTGTGCTTCACCGGCTACGAGCGCTGCCAGGACGGCCAGGTCTGCACCTTCGCCGAGCGCAACGGGCGCGGCGCGATGACCGTCCACGACCCGGGCCCCGACGCCGCGACCCAGAACTACGGCAACAGCTACGGCCCCGAGGTAGCCCCCGCGTCCGTGTTCAACCGGACCGCCAAGCACCTCTGCTTCTACCCGAACCCCGACTACACCGGCACCTGGACGCAGGGCACCACGTCGTACGGCGCGTACGTCGTGCTGCGCGGCCAGAGCGTCACCGTCCCCGCGCCCTTCGCGGGCACGTTCCGCTCCCACGAACTCGTCAACGGAACCTCGGAGTGCCAGTGACCACGTCCCTGCGCCCGGCCCTCGCCGTCGCCGCCGCCCTCACCGCGACCCTCGCCCTGACCACCTCCAACGCCCCCGCCTCCACGGCGGTGGACGGCGTCCTGAGCCCGCTCGCCGCCAACTGGGAGCAGACCCCGGTGCCGGGCGCCGCCGAGCTTCCCGCCGGCATCACGGTCACCAACTGGACCGAGAAGAACCTGGACAACCGCACCAGACCGCGCATCCTCCAGGTCGTCGAGATCGACCCCACCGCCGCGCCGCTCGACCTTTCGAGCACCGTCGGCGCGGGCGACGGTCTGGCCGAGACGGTCGCCGACCAGCTCGCCGGGGTCAGCTCGGCGCCCTCCCGGCACCCCGTGGCGGGCGTCAACGGCAGCCTGTTCAAGTCGGAGACGCCGCACCCGGACCTGGCGGCCGCCGGTCCCGTCACCCTCCAGCACATGAGCGTCTCGGTCACCGACGGCGTCCTGCACGGCTCCAGCTGCTGGGGCGGCGGCCAGGGCACATCGGGGGCCGTGATCCAGTACGGCGTCCCGTACATCACCAAGCTGCGCACCGACCTCGGCCTGACGGCGGCCGACGGCGCGCCCGCGCGCCTCGACGACATCAACCGGGACCCGGGCCGCGCCCGCGGCTGCGCCCGTGACGCCGAGGACAGGCTCGTCGCCGAGTCGATCACCGGGCAGAAGGGCGTCTACACCGACCCCGACGAGATCGTCCTGTTCACGTCCGACTACAAGTACCCGGTGCCCAAGCCCGGCCTCGACCCGACGGTCACCACCGACGACGACCCCGGCTACGAGGTCGTCCTCGACTCCACGGGGAAGGTGACGGCCGCCCGCGCGAGCCGCGGCGGCGGCAAGGGCAACACCGCCCAGGTCAGGGTGCCGTCCGGCGGCCGCATTCTCCAGGGTGTCGGCACCGGTGCCACGTGGCTGCGCGACCACGCGCTCCTCGGCACCACGCTCAAGGTCTCCCAGAAGCTGACCGACACCCGGTTCGCCCGGGAGATCCCTCTGGACCCGTCGGTGGACGTCGTGAGCTCCTTCCACCAGCTCCTGCGCAACGGCGACATCCCGGCCGAACTGCCCGACACCTGCGGCGACACGAGCCCCGGCGCCACCCCCGGCACCGAGATCTGCACCGACTCGCGGGTGGCCCTCGGCACGAACGTGCGGGGCCACACCGTCTTCGTCACCCTGACCGGACAGCCTCAGCCGGACAACACCACCACCCACGAGGACGGCGCCTGGCTGCACGCCTTCGGGGAGCTCCTGGACTCCGACGAGCTCGGCCTGATCGACGCGCTCAACCTCGACGGCGGCGGCTCGGCGACCCTGATCACCGCCACCACCACCGCCGGCACCACCGTCCGCACCCCGCCGACGGACCGGGTGAACGGCGTGTACGTGCACCGGGCGGTCTCCGACGCCGTGTACGCCGGAATCAGCGGCTACGGCATGTACAAGAAGTAGGCCGAAGCCGCCCTACGCCTGCTTGAACCCCCGGTGGAGCGCCACGATGCCACCCGTCAGGTTCCGGTGGGCCACCCTCGACCAGCCGGCCTTCTGGAGCATGCCCGCCAGGGTCGGCTGGTCCGGCCAGGACTGGATGGACTCCGCGAGGTACACGTACGCGTCGGGGTTCGAGGAGACGGCACGGGCCACCGGCGGCAGCGCGCGCATCAGGTACTCCTCGTACACCGTGCGGAACGGCGCCCAGGTGGGGTGCGAGAACTCGCAGATGACGACCCGGCCGCCCGGCTTCGTCACCCGGTACAGCTCGCGCAGCGCCTGGTCCGTGTCCTGGATGTTCCGCAGGCCGAAGGAGATCGTGACCGCGTCGAAGACGTCGTCGCGGAAGGGCAGGTTCATGCCGTCGCCGGCCGTGAACGGCATCCACGGGTGCCGCTTCTTGCCGACCTGGAGCATCCCCAGCGAGAAGTCGCACGGCACCACGTACGCCCCCGCCCGCGCGAACGGCTGCGAGGAGGTGGCCGTGCCGGCGGCGAGGTCGAGGATCTTCTGCGCGGGACGGGCGTCGACCGCCTTCGCGACCTCCTTGCGCCACCGGCGGTCCTGCCCGAGGGAGAGGACGTCGTTGGTGAGGTCGTAGTTGGCCGCCACGTCGTCGAACATCGTGGCGACTTCGTGCGGCTGCTTGTCCAGGGATGCGCGGGTCACTGGCGTTCGGCCTCGCAAGGTCGGTGCGGACGGATCCGCCCATTCTGGCAGGCGGGCCCCGGCCACCCCGCGCGGGCCCGCCGGGCAGCCTGCGCAGCACGATTTCCCGATTTCCCGGAACTCCTTTCAACCTTTCCGGGCCCGGCGTGCTCAAGGACGGTCGAGCGCGACGCGCAGCTGGCGGCGCCGTTCGGACTGGAAGGTGCGGGTCAGCACCGTCTTGGCGTACGCGTACGGATGACCGGGGGCCGGAAGGCGGCGGCTCTGCTCGATGAGCTGCTGCCCCCGAAGGTCACCGACCGGTCATATCAGTGAATGGCAGGGCCTGACGTCCGTGCAGTACCAGTACCGCACGAGCCGGGTCGAGCTCTCCGTGTACGCGGGGATGTCGGGGAGGGCCGGGACGGCGGCGGCGCCGCTGAAGGCACGCGACTTCTTTGCCGTGGCCGCGGACCCGCGCTTCCTTGAGCTGGTGAGGAGCGCGGACGCACGTCCGGTGGAGGAGCGGGAGGAGCCTTGGGGCGGCCGGGACCGGAGCTGGTTCCGGGACGGCTCAGCGGGCGCGGTAGACCAGTCGGCCGGCGATCACGGTGGCGACGCAGGTTGACGCGCCCAGGCGGACCAGGGAGGCGCGGTCGGGAACGTCGAAGACCGCGAAGCGGGCCGGGCCTCCCGGCTCCAACCCCGGCAGGAGGATGAGCGGGCTCGGGGAGAAGGAGGGGGTGCCCGGGAGCTTCTCCGGGCGGCGGCCCACCGCCAGGCCCGCCCGGCGGACGGCGTCCGCCGCCGCCTGACCGCGGAGTTCGCCCGCGACCGCGACCGTCCCGTGCGCGAGGAGCCGCTGCACGGCGCGGCGCGCGGAGGCGCCCCGCCGTGAGGCGTCCATGCGGAAGATCCGCTGCGCCCGCTCGCCGGTGATCGGCTCGGTGCCGAAGCCCTCGGCCTCCCGGGGGTCCGGGTGGTACATGCCTTCGAGGAGTTCGGGCCCGTACGGGTTGAGCAGGCCGGGCGTGAGGATGCCCGGCCACTCGCGGAGCCGCGCCTCGGGGCGCACCGCGGCCAGGTCCTCGTACGGGCCGACGGCCGCGACGAGGCCGCCGTCGACCAGGACGGCGGTCTCGGGCGACGCCTCGGCGACGTGGATCGTGAGCACGGGCGTCAGCGGGCGTCGAGGAGCTTCAGCTCGGGGTGCGCCGTGCCGCCCTCGATCGCGGTCGAGGAGATGTGCGAGGCGACGCGCTCGTCCACCGGGTCGTTCGCCGGGTCGTCGTGGACGACGATGTGCTCGTACGTCGTGGTGCGCTGCGCCGGGACGCGGTCCGCCGTGCGGATCATGTCGATCATCTCGCGCAGGTTGGAGCGGTGCCTGGCGCCGGCCGAGGAGACGACGTTCTCCTCCAGCATGATCGAGCCGAGGTCGTCCGCGCCGTAGTGCAGGGTCAGCTGCCCGATCTCCTTGCCCGTGGTCAGCCACGAGCCCTGGATGTGCGCGACGTTGTCGAGGAAGAGCCGGCTGACGGCGATCATCCGGAGGTACTCGAAGAGCGTGGCCTGCGTCCGGCCCTTGAGGTGGTTGTTCTCGGGCTGGTACGTGTACGGGATGAAGGCCCGGAAGCCGCCCGTCCGGTCCTGCACGTCACGGATCATGCGCAGGTGCTCGATCCGCTCGGCGTTGGTCTCGCCGGTGCCCATCAGCATGGTGGAGGTCGACTCGACGCCCAGCCCGTGGGCGATCTCCATGATCTCCAGCCAGCGCTCGCCGCTCTCCTTGAGCGGGGCGATGGCCTTGCGCGGCCGCTCGGGCAGCAGCTCGGCGCCGGCGCCCGCGAAGGAGTCGAGACCGGCGGCGTGGATGCGGGTGATCGCCTCCTCGACGGAGACGCCGGAGATCCTGGCCATGTGCTCGACCTCGGAGGCGCCGAGGGAGTGGATGACCAGCTGGGGGAAGTCCTTCTTGATGGCGGCGAAGTGCTTCTCGTAGTACTCGACGCCGTAGTCCGGGTGGTGCCCGCCCTGGAACATGATCTGGGTGCCGCCGAGCTCCACGGTCTCCGCGCAGCGGCGCAGGATGTCGTCGAGGTCCCGGGTCCAGCCCTTCTTGGTGTCCTTCGGCGCGGCGTAGAAGGCGCAGAACTTGCACGCCGTCACGCAGACGTTCGTGTAGTTGATGTTCCGCTCGATGATGTACGTCGCGATGTGCTCGGTCCCCGCGTACCGGCGGCGGCGCACGGCGTCGGCGGCGGCGCCCAGCGCGTGCAGGGGCGCCGAGCGGTAGAGGTCGAGCGCCTCCTCGGGGGTGATCCGGCCACCCGCGGCGGCGCGGTCGAGAACAGACTGGAGTTCGGCCTTCTCGGTCACCGGGTGCGTCCCTTTCGGAGGGGTTATGACAGACCGAACCAGCCTACGCCAGGGCCCCTCGCGGCTCGTGCGGGGTGCGGGTCGGCGGCCGCCGGTGTCCGGGGAGGGGTCGGATCCGTGACGCGCGAGCGGGGGAACGGCGAATAGCCGGTGAATTGCGGGTGCGTCCCCCTTACCGGCGCCCGGGGCGGAGCGACCGCATTCCGCATGGTGCGCGGAAAGGCCCGCCCGGCACGCGGGAGCGCCTGCCGGTATTGCTTTCCCGCCGCTCCCCGCGGCTCCGCCGCTTATCGCGCCGGGCGCGGCAGGAGTTCCACCGCGACGTCCGCCGGGAAGCCGGTCGTGGGGCCGGTGCGGCGGGCGAACTCGCGAACGCCCGCGAGCTGCTCGGGGCCGAATCGGAAGTCGAGCGTGCGGAAGTACCGCTCCAGGAGTTCGGCGTCGAAGGTCTCCCAGCGGGCGGCCTGCTCGGCGACCTTGGCGACCTCTTCGAGGGAGAGGTCACGCGAGGCCAGGAACGCCTGGTGCACCTCGTGGACGGTCTCCGGCTCGCTCGCCAGGAAGTCCTTGCGCGCCGCCCAGACGGCGAAGACGAACGGCAGGCCCGTCCACTCCTTCCACATCAGCCCCAGGTCGTGGACCTGGAGGCCGAGCCGGGGCGCGTCGTGCAGGGAGGCCCGGAGCGCGGCGTCGCCGATCAGGACGGCGGCCTCCGCCTCCTGCATCATCACGCCGAGGTCCGGCGGGCACGTGTAGTAGTCCGGCTCGACCCCGTACTGCTCGGAAAGGAGCAGCTGGGCGAGGCGTACGGAGGTGCGCGAGGTGGAGCCGAGGGCCACGCGCGCGTGGTGGAGCTCCGCCAGGGGCCGTTGGGAGACGATCACGCAGGACATGACGGGCCCGTCGCAGCCGACGGCGATGTCAGGGAGGGCGACCAGGTCGTCGGCGTTGCGGAGGTACTCGACGAGGGTGATGGGCCCGATGTCGAGATCGCCCCGGACGAGCCGCTCGCTGAGCTTCTCCGGCGTGTCCTTGGTGAGCTCGAGATCGAGGAGCGTCCCGGTCCTGGCCAGGCCCCAGTAGAGGGGGAGGCAGTTCAGGAACTGGATGTGTCCGACGCGGGGCCGGCTGCGCTGCTGGTCGTCGGTTGCTTTGTCCACATCGCGAGGCTAGACCCGTCTCGCGGTGTGGGCATCGGCGGGGCACGCCCGTCAGTGCCCGGAAGAGAATCAAACATCCGGGTGACGTGATCTTTACCTCTACCGCCGCGAGGGGCCTGCGTGCTACGCTCAACGCAAGTTGCAGTTTGGTTTCCCTTGCAGTACAGAGCCTGCGGAGCATGTAACCCGCAGGCTTTTGTAGTTTTCAGACTTGTTTGCAGGTTCTGGAGCAGGGCGACCCTTTGGCCCATAGGAGGGCTCATGGCTACCGGAACCGTGAAGTGGTTCAACGCTGAAAAGGGCTTCGGCTTCATCGCCCAGGACGGCGGCGGCCCGGATGTCTTCGTCCACTACTCCGCGATCAATGCGAACGGCTTCCGCTCGCTCGAGGAGAACCAGCTCGTGACCTTCGACGTCACGCAGGGCCCGAAGGGCCCGCAGGCGGAGAACGTCTCCCCGGCCTAGTTGCCCGGGTCGGCGAAAGCACGACTAGAGCAGTACCCAAGGAGCCCCGCTCCGTGCCTCGGCACGAGCGGGGCTCCTGCCCTTTTCCGGGCCGCTTTCAGCAGTTCGGGATCACGGCGCCGTTGTTGTCGCGGGCCTCGTCGTTGCCCCAGCGGGACAGGTAGTACGCCGACACGTACGCTCCGTAGCCGTTCTTCCCGGCGTAGACGGTGTCGAGGTCGGTCCGCAGCCACCAGTGGTTGTAGTTCCCGGAGCCGTCGCGGACCTCGGCGCCCCAGACCTTGCAGTAGACGTAGTTCGTGCCCGCGTTCAGCACGCCCTGCGGGTCGTTCGTGTTCGCCTGGGCGTATCCCGTGGCGTTGGCGAAGGTGTCGACCCAGTACTTTCCACCGCCGCCGCCCGAGCACCCGTTGTCGCTGGTCAGGAACTTGGAGCCGTAGGAGCCCGGGTAGGGGGCGAGGGAGACGCCGTTGATCAGGATCGTCTGGCCGACGCCGTTGTAGAGCTGCTCGTAGTGGATGTGGGCGCCGGAGCTGTTGCCCGTGGAACCGGTGGTGCCGATCTGCTGCCCCTGTGCGACCCAGGCGCCGTCGGCGACGGAGTAGGCGCTGAGGTGGAAGTAGTACGTCTTCCAGCCGCTGCCGTGGTCGATCACGATGTAGTTCCCGGCGCCGGTCGGCTGGGAGTAGCGCCGGGCCGTGCCGGACGCCGAGGCGAGGACCGGGGTGCCGGCGGTCGTGCCGCCGTCCGAGCGGACGAAGTCGAGCGCCTGGCGGACCTCGGCCGAGTGGTGGCTGTAGGTCCAGGTCTGCCCGCAGGGGTAGGGCGCCTTGAACAGCGGCGCGGCCTGGGCGGGGGTCGTGGTGACGAGCGCGGTGAGCAGGCCCGCGACGAGCGCGAGGAGGGTGCCGAGGGGGGTGATCCGTGCACGCATGCGTCCTCCGGTGAGTGGGTCGGGGATCGGCGGAACATGGGCGGAGCAAGGGTCGACGCGCGTTGAACGGACCTCAGAGTGCCGGAAGATCGCGTGCCGCAGTAGCCGACGAAGACCACACCCGATCGGCGGTGGGTACGTAGTCTGGACACATGACCGAACGCAAGCCGCCCGGAGTCAGCTTCGAGTCGTTCGTCGACAAGCAGATCCGCGAGGCCGCGGAGCGCGGCGATTTCCGGAGCCTGTCCGGCTTCGGCAAGCCCCTCCCCGACGACTCGGCCCCGTACGACGAGCTGTGGTGGATCAAGGGGAAGATGCACCGCGAGGGCGCGTCCGTGCTGCCGCCCTCCCTCGCCCTGCGCAAGGAGGCCGAGGACGCGGAGGCGGCGGTGGCGGCGGCCGTCTCGGAGAGCCAGGTCCGCCGCATCCTCGGGGAGATCAACACCAAGATCGCCGAGGCCCTCGCCCGTCCGCCGGCCGGTCCCCCGCTGAACCTGGGGCCGTTCGACGTGGAGGCGGCCGTGGAGCGGTGGCGGCAGGAGCGTCCGTAGGTCCCCGACCCCGAGGAGCCCCCATGAACAGCGCCGGTCTTCTGCTCGACTCGTTCGGCCGGATCCGTGAGGTCGTCCACGAAGCCGTGGAGGGGCTGACGGACGAGGAGCTCGCCGTACGGATCGATCCCGACGCCAACTCGGTCGCCTGGCTCGTCTGGCACCTCACCCGCGTCCAGGACGATCACCTCGCGGACGCGTTCGACAGGGAGCAGGTGTGGACCGCGGACGGCTGGCGGGACCGCTTCGGTCTCCCGTTCCCCCCGGCGGCGACCGGGTACGGGCAGTCGCGCGCCCAGGTGGGGAAGGTCCGCGCCTCGGCGGAGCTGCTGCTCGGCTACCACGACGCCGTGCACGCCCGTACGGAGGAACTGGTCCGCACGGTCACGAACGCGGACCTGGAGCGCGTCGTCGACACGGCCTGGGACCCGCCGGTGACCCTCGGCGTCCGGCTGGTGTCGGTGATCGCGGACGACCTCCAGCACGCGGGGCAGGCGGCGTACGTACGGGGCGTGGTGAAGCGGCGGGCGTAGCCGCCAACACCTCCTCACCGAGCCGGATCTTTCGTCAGCTCCCGTACAACCTCTCGTTTCCTTCGGGTGTCTGACCGGATGTCGCACGCGCGATCGCGTGCGACATCCGGTTCTCACGGGGGGAATCTTGAGTTCAGCACGCACCATCCGCCGCGCCTTCGCCGCGGCCGCCGGGGAACGCCGTCCCGTGCCCTCCGTGTACGCCCCTCAGGCCGACCCGTACGGCCACGTCCTCTGACGCGAAGCCCCCAGGACCACGGCGCCACCGGGGCGCGCCGTCGCGGCGTACCCCGTTCTACCTCCCTCCGCACGAAGGATCCGAGCGTGTCTCTCTCCCGCGTTCCGCGGCGGCGTCTCGCCGTTGCCGTGACCGCCGTGCTGGCCGTCACGGCCGGTACCGCTCTCGCGACCACCCCCGCCACCGCCGCGCCCGCCACCGTCCCCGCCCTGCCCGCCGACGCCCAGGAGGGGATCACCCTCGCGCCCGACGCCGAGATCGTCAGCACCGGCCCCTCCGGCTTCCTTTCCTCGCAGGGGGACGGGGCGGGCGGCCGCACCCTCGTCTGGACGAACTTCTCCGACGGCTCGACCGAGACCGTCCAGGGCACCCGGGGCTACGGCACCTCCTCGGACTTCGCGGTGACCACGTCCGACGACAACCTCTTCTTCATACGGGACGTGAACGACCCCAACCAGGTCAGCACGTCGTTCAACCTGATCCAGAAGTTCGGTCCCGGCGCCAAGTTCGCCGGGGCCGTCGACAACACCCTGTACGTGTCCGTGCCCAACCTCTCCGGCACGTACGACCTCTACACGCTGACCAGGACCAACGGGGTCGACGCGAAGCAGAAGATCTCGTACGGCTACAGCAACACCTTCTACAAGGTCCAGGGCGGTTCCGGGGACCGCATCTCCATCCTGGGGATGTCGTTCTTCAACAACCAGACCGGCTACTTCCGCTCCACCCAGTTCCGCGGGGGCGGCGCGGTGTACGACTACGTCCGTGGCACCGGGAAGTTCGACCCCGCCACCGTCACCGGCGCCATCACGTCGAAGTACCAGGCGTGGACCTCGGTCCCGGGCGACTCCACGACCGAGGTGTACGCGGACGACTTCACGAACGACGCCGGCCCGGCCCACTTCTCCCTGGGCTCCGACAGCGACAAGGCCGTCATCGCCGGTGTCGTCGGTGACTGGGTGACGTACGGCAACACCGACGGCGCCACGGCGACCACCGCCAACCCCCTCAACGCCCTGACCGCCCGCAACATCGTCACGAACGAGCGCGTCAAGCTCCTCGACCACTTCAGCAGCGCGACCGCCGCGACCGACGGCTCACTGCTGGTGCGCGGCGGCACGGTCGACCAGGGCGAAGGCCTTTACCGGATCTCCGACACCGGCGGCGCCCCGAACGTCACCCTGGTCGCGAGCACCGGCCGGACGACCCGTGTCCAGGTGACCGGTTCCCACGTGCCGGCGGTCGTCGACCTGGAGAAGAACGGCACCACGGTCCCGATGGAGTGGACCCTCTCCCGCTCCAACGTCGTCCTGGACATCACCCTCAAGCACACGAGGACCGGCAAGACCCACACGCAGCGCGTGGTCCCGACCTCCACCACGGCCCGGATCAGCTGGAACGGCCTCACGGGCGACTCCAGCGCCCCCAACGGCGATTACATGTGGTCGGTCGTCGCCACTCCGCTCAACGGCGTCGGCGACCCCGCGTACGCCTCCGGCGTCTTCAAGGTGACCCGCAAGGCCAACGCGCACGACCTCAGCGACAACGGCTCGACCGACGTCCTCGCCCGCGACGCCTCCGGCACCCTGTGGCGGGACGACCTCTTCGACTGGCCGACCGGCGGCCAGATCGTCACCGCCCGCCGTACGAAGGTCGGCACGGGCTGGCAGACGTACAAGCAGATCGAGGCCGTCGGCAACATCGCCGGCAGCGCACACGGCGACCTCGTCGCCCTCGACGGCTCGGGGGTGCTCTGGCACTACCAGGGCAAGGGCGACGGCGGCTTCGCGACCCGCGTGAAGATCGGCTCCGGCTGGGGCGGCTACAACAAGCTGACCGGTGGCTCCGACCTCGACGGCGACGGCCGCGCCGACCTGCTCGCCACCGACACCACCGGCACGCTCTGGTTCTACAAGGGCACGGGCTCCACCACCGCCCCCTTCGGGGCCCGCGTGAAGATCGGCACCGGCTGGGGGACGTACAACCAGCTCACCGCCGTCGGCAACATCGCGGGCAGCGCCGCGGGCGACCTCATCGCGCGTGACACCACCGGCGTCCTCTGGCTCTACCAGGGCAACGGCACCGGCGGCTTCACCACCCGCGTGAAGATCGGCTCCGGCTGGGGTGCCTTCTCCCAGCTCGTCGGCGCCGGCGACCTCGACAACGACGGCCGCCCGGACCTGATCGCGTACGGGACGGGCGGCACGTACGCCTACCGGTCCACGGGCTCGGCCACGGCACCGTTCAGCCGCATGACGACGAACCTGTACGCGGGCGAGGGCACGAAGTTCAACAGCGTCGCCTGACCCGGGCCCCGGCCTACAACCTTCCGAACCCCTCGCGAGTCGAGTACGGGCACGGCGGAGGATCCGCCGCGCCCGTACTCCCGAAGGACCGCCCTGTGAACCACACGCGCACGCCCCGCCGTCGGCTCGCCCTGGCACTGACGGCGACCCTCGCGGTCACCGCGAGCGGCCTGGCCACCGTCCCGGCCCTGGCGGCACCGGCCGCGGCCGCCCCGGCCCCCGCATCCCAGCAGGACACCACGCCGCTGACGTTCCCCGCCGACGCCCAGCTCGCGGGCGCCGGCCCGTCGGGCTTCCTGAGCGCCCGGAGCGACGGCGGCCATCTCACCTACCGGTGGACGCGGTACGCGGACGGGGTCACGACCACGCTGCCCGAGGGCCGGTAC
Source organism: Streptomyces sp. NPDC034084 (assembly GCF_055575535.1). Taxonomy (NCBI): domain Bacteria; kingdom Bacillati; phylum Actinomycetota; class Actinomycetes; order Kitasatosporales; family Streptomycetaceae; genus Streptomyces; species Streptomyces sp. NPDC034084. Next base: position 308,227 of record NZ_JBVISK010000006.1, on the reverse strand, counting down.
GTGTCGAGCCGGCGGACCGACCTCGTCACCCGGGCCGACGGGACCGTCTACTCGGTGTACGACCTGGCCACCGGTGCCGACCCCGTCGTGTTCGACCTCAGCGTGCTGGGCGAGGGCTACGGCGCCGCGAAGGCCCTCGACGGCTCCTCCGTCCTCACGACGAAGGCCAACGCCGCCGGCGGCCGCGAACTCCACGTCATCACCCGTCCGCAGGGCGAACTCGTCGACCACAAGGTGACCGGCCTGCCCGACGACGCCGTGCTCGCCCACCTCGACGTCGACTCCCCCGGCACCGCCGTGGTCGTGTACACACGCGCCGGCGACGGAGCGACCCCCGCGCACCACATAGCCGTGGTGGACCTCGCGGCCCGCGCGGTCGTCGAGACGTACGAACCCCAGCGGATGGCCAACTTCAGCACCGCGCTGTCCCCCACCCACATCGCCTGGACCGAGTGGCCCACCCCGTCCACCCCGACCCTGGTCACCGCCCGTCGGGACACCGGCGCGGCCACCCGCACCCCCCTGGGCAGCACGTATTCGCCCATCCAGGTCGAGTTGGTGGGCGACTGGGCGACGTACGGGCAGACGGGCGGCTACACGGCCGGCTACCAGACCCCCCTGCACGCGCTGACCGCCCTCTCGCTGAAGGACGGCACGAAGGTCAAGCTCCTCGACGACTTCGCCGAACCCCTCCCGGGGCCCGACGGCACCCAGATGGCGCGCGGCGGCACCCTCGCCGGGGGCGAGGGCCTGTACCGGATCTCCGCCGGCGGCGACGGCACTCCGGTCGCCACGCTCGTGGCGGGCTCCGGCAAGCCCACCGCGCTCGAAGCGGGCGATCAGAGGGTCCCCGAGGTGATCGACCTCGACACCGCCACCGGTCCGACGCCCCTGAGCTGGTCCTTCAGCCGGGAAAGGGTCGACGCACGCCTCGAACTGACGCACACGGCGACCCGGCGGAAGGAGACCTACCGGCTGTCCTACGACGGAGTGAACCGGACCCTCAACTGGAAGGCCGTCTTCGGCAGCAACGGCGACGCCGTCCCCGCCCCCAACGGTGACTACACCTGGCGGATGACCGCACGGCCCCTGAACGGAATCGGCCCGGCCCTCGAGAGGACCGGCACCTTCAAGGTCGTCCGCAAGACCGTCGCGCACGACTTCAACGACAACGGCACCCCGGACGTCCTCGTCCGGGACGCCGCCGGTCTGAAGCTCTACAACACGAGCCTGCCCCTCGGATCCTGGACCCCCGGCACCCCCGAGGTGCTCGGCACCGGCGGCTGGAAAGACTACGACCGGCTCCTCTCTCCCGGAGACCTCGGCGGCGCCCCGTACAGCGACGTCCTCGCCCGGGACAAGACCGGCGTCCTCTGGCTCCACGAGGGCACCGGCCACGCCCTCGCCCCCCGGGTCCGCATCGGCGGCGGCTGGCAGGCCTACCGGCAGATCGCGAGCGGCAGCGACCTGACCGGTGACGGCCGCCTCGACCTCCTCGCCACCGACAAGGCCGGGGACCTGTGGCTCTACAAGGGCACCGGCTCCGCCACCGCCCCCTTCGGTCCGCGCGTCAAGGCCGGCCACGGCTGGGGCGCCTACAACCAGCTCACCGCCACCGGCGACATCGGCGGCGGCCCGGCCGGCGACCTCGTCGCCCGCGACACCGCCGGCGTCCTCTGGCTCTACCTCGGCAAGGGCGACGGCACCTTCGCGGCCCGCACCCGGATCGGAGGCGGCTGGAACGCGTACCACGGCGTCGCCGGCTTCGGCGATGTCGACCGTGACGGCCACCCCGACCTGCTGGCGAGCAACGAGTACGGCAACACGTACGTGTACAAGGGCACCGGCAACTGGCGGGCCCCCTTCGGCACCCGCAGCCCGATCTACTCCTACGACTACTTCGGCTGGGAGCTGGCCATCTTCTGACCGGTCAGCGGGGCGGGCCCGGCCGGCACGGTCGCCCAGACCGTCTTGCCGACCGACCGGTCCTTCACGCCCCACGCCGTGGCGAGGGCGGCTACGAGCAGCAGCCCGTAGCCGCCCTCGTCCGGCTCCCGGGCCGGCACGGGCCTGCGCTCCCCGCGCGCGTCGGACAGTTCGATCCGTACGTGGTCGCCGCCCCGCTCCATCCGCACCTCGAAGTCCCGCCCCAGGACCCACCCGTGCTGGACGGCGTTGTTGGCCAGCTCGGCGACGACCAGCTCGACGGCCTCGACGGCGGGCCCGCGCAGACCCCAGTCACGGAGCTGCTGCACGGCCAGTAACCGCGCCAGGCGTGCGCCCCGGCGGGTGGCCGAGAGCCGGAGCGTGAACTCACCGGTTGGAGTGGCTGTTTCGGATTTCATGCCCCCGAGCCTGACCCCTCGGCCGTACGCTGACCAGCAGCGACGCCACGACGCTGAGTAACTGTACGGGTACGCCAAGAAGGCGGTACGGATGTCGGGGAACGAGGAGGAGCGGCCGGAACGGCCCTCCGAGGTGGACGGTACGGCGCACCTTTTCCGTGCGCTCGGGAAGATCATCAAGGTGCTGCGGAGAAACGCGGGCCTGAGCCAGGCGGAGCTGGCGGAGATCACGCATTGCAGCGAGGACCTGATCTCGGCGATCGAGAGGGGGGTACGGACTCCGCAGCCGGACTTCCTGTTGCGAGCCGACGAGGCACTGGGGGCGGGGGGTGTGCTGGCGGCTGCGGTGGACGACGTACGGGAGGCGCTGGCGCGGGCGCGAACCCGACATCCGGACTGGTTCCAGGACTTCGCTGAGGCTGAGGCGAAGGCAGTGGCCCTGCACTACTACGCAGTGCAGGCTGTGCCAGGCATCCTGCAGACCGAGGCTTACGCACGCTATCTCTTCGGAAACCGTCGTCCCATGCTGGACGAGGAGACGGTCGAGAAACGGGTGGCAGACCGGATCTCACGACAGGTGATCCTCGACAAGTGGCCTTCGCCAACGATCAGCTTCGTCCTGGAGGCCGCTGTCCTGCTGCGTCCGTTCGGTGGACCGCAGGTCCACCGCGAGCAGCTGCGACGCGTGTTGGACGTCGCTCGGCAGCGCACGATCGAGTTGCAGATCATGCCGCAGGACGGAACGGAACACCCCTATCTGGACGGCGCGTTCACGCTGCTCACTCCACCGGGTCGGCGAGAGGTCGCGTACACCGAGATCTACGGGCACGCCCGTCTGATCACCTCACCGGAACAGGCGCGCACCTACGCCGAGCGCTATGGGATCATCCGGGCGCGAGCTCTCTCGCCGCAGGAGTCCCTGGCCTGGATCGAAAAACTGCTGGGAGAACGATGAACACCACGGAACTCGCCTGGTTCAAAAGCAGCTACAGCAGCTCCGAAGGCGGCGAGTGCATCGAAGTCGCCTACGACTGGCAGAAGTCCAGCTACAGCGATGCCTCGGGCGGCAACTGCGTCGAAGTCGCCGCCCACCCCACCACCGTCCACGTCCGCGACTCCAAGAACCCCCGCGGCCCCCAGCTCGCCGTCTCCCCCGCCTCCTGGGCCGCTTTCCTGGACGTAGCATCCGGCGCGTGACCCCCATGAAGATCGTTCTTTTCGACGTCGACGGCACCCTCATGGACGCCGTCGAGAACCAGCGGCGCGTCTGGCACGCGTGGGCCGCGCGGTACGGGCTCGACGGGGGCGAGGTGTACGCCGTCGCGCTACGGACGCGGCCCGTGGAGACCTTCGTGGCCGTCGTACCGGGTGAGGACCCGGACGAGTGCCTCGCCCTTCTGCACGCGCTGGAGGACGAGGACGTCCGTACGGGCTCGTACGCGGCCTTCGACGGGGCCGTCGAGCTGCTCACCGCGCTCCCCTCGGACCGGTGGGCACTCGTCACGTCGAACTACGAGCATCGGGTGCGGGGTCGGTTCGAGCGGACCGGGCTTCCCCTCCCGGGGCTCGTCATCGACGCGGCCTCCGTCGCCGAGGGGAAGCCGTCCCCCGTCCCGTACCTCACGGCCGCCGAGAAGCTGGGCGCGGACCCGGCGGAGTGCCTCGTGATCGAGGACGCGCCGTCCGGGGTCCGGTCGGGCCTGGATGCCGGGATGACGGTCTGGACGGTGAACACCCCGGCCCCGCACCCGGACGCCCACCGCCACTTCCCGAGCCTCGCGGAGGCGGCACCGCACATCCTGGACGCCCTCTCCTAGGACTGGAATACGCCTGAGTGGGGGAAGGTTGCACCGGTTCATGCAACGTGATCTGGAATCGTCCGACGGCATTCATCCCCTGCTGGCGGGTCGGTTCAGCCCGTACCAGTTCGACCCGTCGGCCGCCGTCGACGACCACTCCCTGAACTTGCTGCTCGAGGCCGCGCGGTGGGCACCCTCGGCCGGGAACTCCCAGCCCTGGGGCTTCTTCGCGAGCCGGCCCGGTGAGCCGGACCATGAGCGGGTGGTCCGCCACCTCGCGCCCAGCTCGGCCCGGTGGGCGACGAACGCGGGCCTGCTCGTCGTCACGCTGGCGCGTCGGCACGTGGGGGACACGGAGCTGCTGTACTCGGAGTTCGCGGACTACGACCTGGGCCAGGCCATCGCCCACATGACCCTCCAGGGCGAGGCGCTGGGGCTGGCCTCGCACCAGTTCCGGGCCTTCGACATGGAAGGCCTCACGAAGGAGCTCGGTCCGAAGCCGGGATGGGCGATCGTCTCCATGGTCGCCCTGGGGAAGGCGGCCGGGGAGCGCCCGGACGGCCGGGACCGGCGCAGCGTCGCCGACCTCCTGTCCGCGCCCTGGTCGCTGTCGGCATAGAGCCGCCCCGCTCGGCGGGGCGTCGAAAACCTCCGTCACGGCGCGTTCTTTCATGGGTTTCTGAGGTGCTGGGGGTGGGGGTGGTTCGTGGGCTTCTGGTGGGACCGCCCTCTTTCCGAGAGTCGCGCCTTCCACCGCCGCGTCAAGGGCGCCTTCGGCGTCGCTGCGCGATGGGCTTCGCCCACCCTTGACCCGGCGGCTCCAGGCGCGAAAGACCTCTCGGAGGGCGGTCCGGGGGTCGGGGTCCCCGCCCAGGCCCGGGCAGTGTCCGGGGTGAGTGTGCGGGTGGCGGGTCGGTGGGTGGGGGCTCGGTTTGTGGCCGGGGAGGGTGGACCCGTTCCGGGTGGGTCGGTGGTGCGCGGTTGTGGAATGGGGCGGCCCGGGTCGGTTTGGCGGCTGTGGGCCGTGTGTCGGCTGGGATTCAGGCCCCGCTGGTCATTCCCGGTGGGTGGTGAGGCGCGTCCTGGGAGGTAAGTCCGCTCTACTCGCGGTAACGGCCCCCGGACGAGGCCTCATAGAGGGCGAACCGCCCAACCGAGGCGGGTTACTGCGGGAAACGACCCCCCGACAGTGACCAGCGGGGCATGAAGCCCCACCACACGGCCACGATGAGTCGCTAAGCGCCGCCGGGCCGCCCCATGCAACTGCCGCGCACCCCGAACCCACGGAACCGGCCCCACCCTCCCCGGCCACGAACCGCGCCCCCCACCCACCCCGCCGCGCGCCGACTACCCGCCCGGCCGATGCCCGGCCTCGGCCCCGCCCACCGGCCCGTCGCCCGCCTACGGCGGGACGCGGATACCGCCCCTTGCGTGGACCCGTTCCCCCGGCCGCCCTCCGAGTGTGAAAGAGCGGGCTCCGCCGCCGGGTCAAGGGTGGGCGCAGCCCATCGGCGGAGCCGACTTGCCCTTGACGCGGTGGTGGAGCCCGCCACACTCGGAAAGAGGGCGGCCACACCAGAAGCCCTCGAAGCCCGGCCACACCGAGAACCTCCGAGACCCGCACTCTCGAAGCCCCCTCCCTCCCCCGCCCCTCAACCACACCTCAGCAACAACGACTTGGGCTCCATTCAGATCGCAAACCCGCTCGGCTACTGTGTCGCCCATGCAGGGGGAACCGGAAGACCAATCCACTTCGGACAGTTTGAGCGGCAGCGGGGCGATGCCTCTCGAAGCGGGCGACCCGCGGCAGATCGGGGCGTTCAGGCTGCTCGGTGTGCTCGGGTCCGGCGGGATGGGCCGGGTCTATCTCGGCGCCGTCCCCGGGAAGTTCGCCGCGGTGAAGCGGGTCCTTCCCGTGCTCGCCGAGGATGCCGACTTCCTCAGTCACTTCGGCCACGAGCTCGACAACCTGGCCCGGCTGCCCGCCGGCGCCAACACCAAGCTCCTCGCGAGTGACCGCACGGCGAAGCCGCCGTGGTTCGCGACCGAGTTCATCCCGGGCATCACCCTCAACGAGGCCATCCGCCTCAACGGCGGCCCGCTCACCGGCGACGCCCTGTGGCGGCTCCTCCGGGGCGCGGCGGCCGGGCTGCGGGTGGTGCACGGCGCCGACATGGTGCACCGCGACCTCAAGCCGTCCAACGTGATGCTGACCGGCGAGGGCCTCTCGCTCATCGACTTCGGCGTGGCCCGCGCCGCCGACCAGAGCCGGCTGACCAAGACCGGCATGGTCATCGGCACCCCCGCCTACATGGCCCCCGAGCAGGCCGTCGCCGACCGCGGACTGACCGGCGCGGCCGATGTGTTCGCCCTCGGCAGCCTTCTCCTCTACGCCGCGAACGGACGCCCTCCGTTCGGTGACGGTTCCGGGCCCGATCTGCTCTACCGGGTCGTCCACGGCGACCCCGACTTCGGGCGGCTCACCGAGGGCGACCCCGAGCTCGCGGAGCTCGTACAGAAGTGTCTCGCCAAGGATCCGGCGGACCGGCCGACGGCCGACGAACTCGTCGGGCTCGCCGAGGAGCGCGCGGTGGGCGCCGTCTGGCCGGCGGCCGTGACCGAGCGGATCGCCGAGCGGGCCGTCTTCGCCGCCGGGGCGCCCACCGCCGAGCAGCTCGCCGAGCTGGAGCGGACCGACCCCGCCCAGGACGTGGCGACGGCCTCGCTGACCCCGCAGGCCCCCAAGGAGCCCGCGACGGCCTCGCCCGACGCCGTCGCCCTCACGGCTACGGCCGCACCTGACAAACGGCGGCGCAACAAGTTCGTCATGCTCGCCGTGCCCGTCGTCGTCGCTACCGGCACCACCCTGACCGTCGCCCTCGGTCCGTACGAGATCGGCCGTCTCGGCGCGTCCCCCGGCACCTCGGGCTCCCCGTCCGCCGTCGCCTCGCAGCCGGCGGCCGTACCCTCCTCGTCCAGCACGGGCAAGCCCTCGGCCAAGCCCTCCGCCAAGCCGCCGGGCAAGCCCTCGGGGAAGCCGTCGGCCGGGTCGACGGCCCCGCTCCCGCCCGCCTCCGGTGGTGGCGACGCGGGCGGTACCGGCACCCTGCCCGACGGCTCCGGCGCAGCCGGGGGCGGGGGCGGGTCCGTCACGGGCGGCGGATCGAGCACCTCCACGTCCTCCGGGGGCTCCGACACCGGCGGCTCGGGAGGCGGCTCCAGCTCCACCAGCTCGGGCTCGGGCTCCGGGTCCTCCGGCGGGTCGACGACCCGGCCCGCACCCCAGCCGACGAACAAGCCCGCGCCCCCGCCGCCCTCCGGCGGCTCGGCGCCCTCGGGGACGTACTCCATCGAGAACGCCTCGAACGGGCAGTGTCTGGCCGAAAGCGACGAGGGCTGGGCCACCCTCGTCAACACCTACGAGTGCGGCTCCGCGCCCAGCAACGGCGGCAGCCTCTCCTACTCCTGGACCTACTCCCCCGGGGCGAACGGCACCTTCCGCCTCGTCAGCAGGAAGTCCGGAAAGTGTCTGGAGCCCTCCAGCTCCACCGTGGCGCTCTCCCCCTGCAACGGCTCCAGCGTCCAGTCCTGGAAGATCGGCACCTCGACGTCCGCCGGGCGGACGATCAAGAACGTGAACAACGGCATGTGCCTGCTGACGGGACCGCCGTTCGTGATGACGTACTCCTGCAACTCCGCGGACCGCGCCTACCTCTGGCGGAACATCTCAGCCCTCTGAACGGGGACGGCCGAAGACGGGGACGGTGACGTCCCCGTCCCTCCGGAAGGCGACCTCCAGCTCCATCCCGATCCGGAGGTCGCCCTCCGGCACGCCCATGACCTCCGTCATCATGCGCGGGCCCTCGGCGAGGTCGACGACGGCCGCGACGTACGGGACGCGGTCGCCGAAGGGCGGGAGGTCGTTCCGGTGGACGACCGACCACGTGTAGAGGGTGGCGCGGCCGCTCGCCCGCTCCCAGCGGACGTCCTCGCTCCAGCAGTACGGGCAGAACTCGCGCGGGTAGTGGTGGGCGCGGTCGCAGGCGGCGCAGTGGCGCAGGAGGAGACGCCCCTCGGCGGCGGCGTCCCAGTAGGGGCGGGTGAAGGTGTCGATGTCGGGGTCGGCAGCCGTCACCGGAAGAGTCCGATCGCGGAGTCGAGGGACCAGGTCTGCCAGGACACGGCGAGGAGGGCGACGAGGGAGATGAGCGCCATCATCGCGTTCTGCCCCTGCTCGGCCCAGTCGTGGATCATCAGGACGAGGTAGAGGAGGTTGAGGAGGAGGCCGCCGATCAGAGCGATCGGGGTGAGGAAGCCGGTGACCAGGCCGAGGCCGAGGGCCAGTTCCGCGTAGACGACGACGTACGCCATGAGCTTGGGGCGTGGGGCGACGACCGTCTCGAAGCCCCTCTTGACCGGCGGCCACCTGTGCTTGCCCGCCACGTCGGCGGCCCAGGCGATGCCGGTGCCGCGTTCGAACCAGGCCTTCCTGTCCTTGTGGCGCCAGCTCTCCAGCCACCACAGGCCGAGGCCGATGCGGAGGACGGCGAGCCATTCGGCGCCGGTGAGCCAGACGGTCTGCATGCGGGCTCCCTCACGTACTGGATCTGACGGTACGTCAGTTCAGCGCAGATCCGCCCCCGGCCGCAAGGGGTGGGGGCGCGTGACCGATTCGCAACCGAAATCCCCTCTCGATCGAGACCCATTGCGTGTACACGTCATTACGCTCAGCATTCATGGTCACCACCCCCCGAACACCCTCTCCACAGGTCGTCCACCCCGTGTACGTCATCGGCGGCGGACCCGGCGGGCTCGCCGTCGCCGCCGCCCTGCGCGCGCGGGGCGTCCGGGCCGTCGTCCTGGAGAGGTCCGATGCCGTCGGCGCCTCCTGGCGCACGCACTACGACCGGCTGCGGCTGCACACCACCCGCCGGCTCTCCGCACTCCCCGGGCTCAAGATGCCCCGTTCGTTCGGCCGCTGGGTCGCCCGCGCCGACGTCGTCCGCTACCTGGAGACGTACGCGGAGAAGCACGAGCTGGAGGTCGTGACCGGGGTCGAGGTCCACCGCGTCGAGCGGGCCGGCGCGGACTGGGTCCTGCACGCCACCGGCGGCCGGCGGCTCACCGGGCGCGCGGTGGTGGTGGCCACCGGATACAACCACACCCCGTACGTCCCCGACTGGCCCGGCCGCGACGCGTACGGGGGCGAGCTGAGCCACGCCCGGACCTATCGCAACCCGGGGCCGTACGCCGGGAAGGACGTCCTCGTCGTGGGCGTCGGGAACACCGGCGCCGAGATAGCCGCCGACCTCGCCGGGGGCGGGGCGGCGCGGGTGCGGCTCGCGGTGCGGACCGTCCCGCACATCGTGCGCCGCACGACGCTCGGCTGGCCCGCCCAGCGCTCCGGGATCCTGGTGCGGCGGCTGCCGGCGGCCGTGGTCGACCGGCTGGGCGCGCTGCTCGCCCGGTTCGCGGGGCCGGACCTCACGGCGTACGGACTGCCCCGGCCGGACAAGGGGCTCGCCACCCGGCAGCGGGAGGGCGCGATCCCGGTGCAGGACGTCGGCCTCGTCGACGCCGTGCGCGTGGGGAAGGTCGAGATCGTCGCCGCCGTGGAGTCCTTCGAGGGCGGCGAGGTGGTCCTCGCGGACGGCAGCCGGATCACCCCGGACACGGTGATCGCGGCGACCGGCTACCGGCGCGCCCTGGAGCCGCTCCTCGGACACCTGGAGGTGCTCGACGAGCGCGGGCTGCCGGTGGCGCACGGGGCGCGGAGCCCGCGCGAGGCGCCCGGGCTGTACTTCACGGGGTTCACGAACCCGATCAGCGGGATGCTCCGGGAGCTGGCGCGGGACGCGGAGAGGATCGCCCGCCGGATCGCGCGGGCGGACCGCCGGACACCCCCGGAGAGCTGACGGAGCCGATCCGCGTCCACCCATTCCTGACTGACCGTCAGTTATGTAACCTGACAGTACGTCAGCTCTCTTGTCAGGGACTGAAGGGTGGAGCGGAACGATGCTCGGATCGACTCACGGCACCTTCACCACCGATCTCCGCGCCCGCGTGGTCGCCTGCGGGGACACGCCCAGGGACGCCGTGCACGGCGTCACCGCCGTCGCCGGCGACCTGGACGTCAGCGGGCGGCCGCTGCACGCGCCCGTCCCCGACCTCGACCGGTTCTTCCGGCCCGAGGCCGTCGCGGTCGTCGGCGCCTCCGACACCGAGGGCCGGCCCACCACCGGCATCACCCGGCAGCTGCTCGCCTGGGCCGAGCGGGTCGGCGCCCGGCTCGTGCCGGTGCACCCGACCCGTACGAGCGTCTTCGGGATCGACTGCGTGCCCTCCGTCGGCGCGCTCCCCGAACCCGTCGACCTGGCCGTCCTCCTCGTCGCCGACCCGCTGCCCGTCATCGAGGAACTCGCCGAGACCAAGGTGAGGTTCGCGGTCGCCTTCGCCTCCGGCTTCGCCGAGACCGGGGAGGCGGGGGCCGCCGCGCAGGAACGTCTCGCCGCCGCCGTGCGCCGCTCCGGACTCCGGCTCCTCGGCCCCAACACCAACCTCAACGCCTTCGAGCGCTTCCGCGAGGACCTCGAAGGCCCCGCCGTCGCCCTCATCACCCAGTCCGGTCACCAGGGGCGACCCGTCTTCACCCTCCAGGAGCTCGGCGTCCGCCTCTCCCACTGGGCGCCCACCGGCAACGAGGCCGACCTGGAGACCGCCGACTTCCTCTCGTACTTCGCCGGGCGGCCCGAGGTCGGGGCCATCGCCTGCTACGTCGAAGGGCTCAAGGACGGCCGGTCCTTCCTCCTCGCCGCCGACCGGGCCGCGCGCCAGGGCGTCCCCGTCGTCGCCGTGAAGGTCGGCCGCACCGAGACCGGCGCCCGGACCGCCGCCTCCCACACCGGCAAGCTCACGGGCGCCGACCGGGTCGTGGACGCGGCCATGCGGCAGTACGGGGTGATCCGGGTCGACGGGCTCGACCAGCTCCAGGACACCTCGGCCCTCCTCGCCCGCGCGCGCAGGCCGCTCGCCGAAGGGGTCGTCGTCTACTCCATCTCCGGCGGCACGGGAGCACACTTCGCCGACCTGGCCACGGCGGCGGGGCTGGAGCTCCCCACCCTCCACCAGTCCAAGCAGGACGAACTCCACCAGTGGATCCCGGAGTACCTGAACGTCGCCAACCCCGTCGACAACGGCGGGCACCCGGTGGGCGACTGGCGCGGCCGGAAGATCATCGACGCGATCCTCGCCGACCCGTCCGTCGGCGTCCTCATCTGTCCCATCACCGGCCCCTTCCCCCCGATGAGCGACAAGCTCGCCCAGGACCTGGTCGACGCGGCCGAGGCCACGGACAAGCTGGTGTGCGTGGTCTGGGGCTCGCCGGTCGGTACGGAGGAGGCGTACCGCACGACCCTCCTCGGTTCCTCCCGCGTCGCCACCTTCCGTACCTTCGCCAACTGCATCGGGGCGGTGAAGGCCTATCTGGACCACCACCGCTTCACCGCCGGCTACCGCTCCCCCTTCGACGAGGCCCCCCGCACCCCCTCCCCGTCCTTCCGCAAGGCCCAGGCCCTCGTGCGGCCCGGCCGGCGGCTCAGCGAGCACGCGGCGAAGCAGCTGCTGCGGGCGTACGGGATACGGGTGCCGCGCGAGCAGCTCGTCACCAGCGCGGCGGCGGCCGTCCGGGCCGCCGGGCTCGTCGGCTACCCGGTCGTGATGAAGGCCTCGGGTGCGCAGCTCGCCCACAAGACGGAGCTGGGCCTGGTGAAGGTCGGGCTGACCTCGGCAAGCCAGGTACGGGACGCCTACCGCGAGCTCACCGACATCGCCCGCTTCGAGGAGATCGACCTCGACGGCGTCCTCGTCTGCCAGATGGTCGGGCACGGGGTCGAGATGGTGGTGGGCGTGACCCATGACGAGCTGTTCGGCCCGACGGTCACGGTGGGCCTCGGCGGGGTCCTCGTGGAGGTCCTGAACGACACCGCCGTCCGCGTCCCGCCCTTCGGGGAGCGCGAGGCCCGCTCGATGCTCGGCGAACTGCGCGGCCGGGCCCTGCTCGACGGCGTACGGGGCGCCCCGCCGGCCGACGTCGACGCGCTCGTCGAGGTCGTGCTCCGCGTCCAGCGGATGGCCCTCGAACTCGACGGCGACCTCGCCGAACTGGACATCAACCCGCTGATGGTGCTGCCGCGCGGGCAGGGGGCTGTCGCCCTGGACGCGCTGGCGGTCTGCCGATAGGAGAGCCGTGCCGGACGTGCTGCACACCGTCGAGAACGGCGTCTCGTGGATCACGCTCAACCGACCCGAGGCGATGAACGCGGTCACCTGGGACCAGCGGGAGCGGATCATCGCCCTGCTGGCCGAGGCGTCCGCCGACCCGGAGGTGCGCTGTGTGGTGGTGACGGCCACCGGGCGCGGCTTCTGCGCGGGCGCGGACCTGCGGGGCGCGCCCGCCACCGGTGAGCGTGTCGCCGGGGACGTGGCGCGGATGATCCGGCTCGGTGCGCAACGCTTCGTCGGAGCCGTACTGGACTGCGAGAAGCCGGTGATCGCGGCGGTGAACGGCACGGCGGCGGGGATCGGCGCGCACCTGGCCTTCGCGTGCGACCTGGTCCTGGCGTCCGAGTCGGCCCGTTTCATCGAGGTGTTCGTACGGCGGGGCCTGGTGCCCGACGGCGGCGGCGCCTACCTCCTCCCGCGGCTGATCGGGCCGCAGCGGGCGAAGGAGTTGATGTTCTTCGGCGACGCGGTACCGGCGGCGGAGGCGCTCGGCATGGGCCTGGTGAACCGGGTGGTCCCGGCGGCCGAGCTGTCGAAGACGGCCAGGGAATGGGCCGAACGCCTGGCCCAGGGCCCGACGCGGGCCCTGACCCTCACGAAACAGCTGGTGAACGCGTCCCTGGACGTGGACCGTTCGACCGCCTTCGCGGCGGAGGCGACGGCCCAGGAGATCAACATGACGACGAGGGACGCACAGGAGGGGGTGGCGAGCTTCGTGGAGCGGCGGGGGGCGCGGTACCAGGGGATTTAGTCGCGCGACGGTGTCCGGGGCTGCCCGTAGGGTGTGACGCGCATATGACACGCACCGCTCCGGGGGGAACGGAACAATGCCGAACTTCGCGCGCTCTCGCTCGAGATCCAGACGATCCGCGAGAACGCTCCTGCTGGTCCCTGCCCTGCTGACGGCCCTGGTGGGGCCGATGCTCCCGACGGGTACGGCGCTGGCGGCGACGCCCGCGCCGACCGCGTCTGGGGCGGCGCCGGCCCAGAACGCCCAGGCTCCGGACGAGCCGACGCCCGAACCGTCGGCCACCACGGACCCGACGCCGACGACCGAGCCGACGCCGGACCCGACGGCCACCACCGATCCGACGCCCGACCCGACACCGACCTCGGACCCGTGTCCCGTGCTGCCCCTCGCGCCGCTCGGCGACCCGGGCGACGCGGTCAGGGACGTCACCGTCGAGGCGAAGGGCACCGCCTGCTTCAACGTCACCGTGGAGAAGCCCGGCACGCACCGCATCCTCATCGACGGCAGCCACGACACCTACCCGGAGCTGTACGCGGGTGAGGACCGGGTCACGTGCGAGGACTGGGGCTACAAGGACGCCTGGTGCGACCTGGCCGTCGGCTCGTACACGCTCAAGCTCACCAACAACGACTGGCAGGCCGCCGAGAACCGGGTCGCCCTCGTCCCGCTGATGGCCGGCGTCCGGGGCGAGTGCCCCGCCGTCTCCGGTACCGGCTACGACACCGCGCCCGTCACCGGCCAGGTGCCCGCCGCGCTGAGCGTGGTCTGCCACTCCTTCACCGCCGCCCCGGGCGACCGGATCACCACCCTCTTCCGGCCGGTCAAGTACGGCGAGTCCTACGCGTGGATCGCCGACGACACCGGTAAGCGGCTCTGCCCGCTCGGCAACGCGGACGGCAGCGAGGGCTGCGTCCTGCCCGAGGGGACCAGCGGCTACCGCGTTTTCGGGACCGTCGGATACGTCGAGGGCGGATTCCCCGCCGCGTACTCGCTGAAGGTCCGCCGGCTCTCCGACCCGGCCGGTTGCGCGACCGTGGCCGTCACCGCCTACGGCACCGCGCCGGCCCAGGCCTCGCCGCCGACCGGGTGCAAGACCTTCACGCCCGCCGTGACCGGCCGCTACGACGTCGAGACCGTCGACGCGTCCGGTGCGATCAGCCCCATGTCCGTGTACGCGAAGGACGGCACGTTCGTCTGCCGGGGTTACGACGAGAGCTGCACGCTCACCGCCGGCGCGACGTACACCGTGCTCACGGACGAGGCCCTGCGGATCCTCGGCCGGACCTCCACCGAGGGCTGCACGGACGGCGTCACGCTCGCGAGCAGTTACCGGGGCACGTTCTCCGGTCCCGGCGAGGCGGACTGCCTGAACCTGCCGGCGCCCCAGGGGGCGCACGTGGCCGTGCTGTCGGACCACAGCACGGACATCAAGGTCCTCGACGCGAACGGCGCCGAGCAATGCCTCTACGGCAACGGCCTGTGGGACGGCACCTGCGTCCTCGGCGGCACCGCCCCGTACCGGATGATCGTCACCGACGCCCACGCGCCCGAGGGCGGCGACGGCTACGGCCTCGTCGTCCACCGCACCGACGCCCCCGCGACCTGCCGGACCTTCCTCGCCGGCGACCTCACCGCGAACCCGACCCGGATGCGGGTCAAGACCGGCGGCGGCGTCTTCGCCGACTGTCTGACCATCCCCGCCGGCGGGCACTCCGCCCGCGAGCTCTTCCAGGTGGAGAAGACCGCCGGAGACATGGCGGCCGAGATCGTCGTCGTCGACGCGAACGGCAAGCGGATCTGCGAGATCCGCTCGTACTACTCCACCTTCACCGGCTGCGACCTGACTCCGGGCGTCGCCCACACGGTCCTCGTCCAGGGCCGCGACCTCGCCGCCGAGATCGCGCTGACCCGCCGGGACGTCACCGCCACCGCGCGCGGCTGCGTCGCCACCCCGGCGGTGGCCGTCGGCGGCCCGTCCACCGGCGGAGTCCCGGCCGTGCCCGGGACCTTCCTGTGCCACCGGGTGACCACGGCCTCGGCAGGGGACACCCTGCACCTCAATGTGCGCGACGCCAAGAACGCCGTCCGGCTGATGGCCTTCGACGCGGCCGGCGACGCCGTCTGCGACTACTTCGCCCGAGGGTGCGCCGCCACCGGATCGGCGGCGTACCAGGTGCTCGTCCAGGTCCCGGTCGGCGGCACCGCGCCTGCCGGCTACCGCCTGGACGCCCTGCGCATCGCCACCCCGGCGGGGCCCGCGCCCGAGTGCGTCAAGGTCCCGAACGTCAGCTACGGCTTCGGCCCGCTCGCCGGCACCCTGACCGAGCATAAGACCGCGCTCTGCGCGGCGGTTCCGTCGGCGTCGGGCGACCGCTTCGGTGTGCGGTTCACGCCCGCGGGGACCTTCGAGCAGCAGCCGACGCCGTGGCTGTACGACCGGGAGACGTGGAAGAACGGCTGCTCCGGGTCGTACTCCAGCGAGGGCCAGAACTACGAGTGCACCCTGTCGAACCTCTCCCCCAAGCAGGTGCGGCCGGGCATCCTCGTGATCGGTCTCCCGGAGGCGCCGGCGGAGTCCTCCACGGCGGTGAACGCCGGCATCACGTGTGCCCAGTACCTCTGCGGTCCCGACGAGCGCTCCCTCGGCACCGTCGGCCCGGCCACCGTCGGGCGGGGGAAGATCTCGATGACCGTCACCGGCTCGGCGCTGCACAGCTCCGCCAAGGTCGTCGTGACGGACGGGTCCTTCCGCGCCGAGTCCACCACCCTCTCCGTCGCGCCGGACCGGCGCAGCATGACGGTGGCCCTGGACCTGACGCGCGCCCCGCTCGGCTCGCTGAACCTCAGCGTGTACGCGTTCGGCGCGCAGTACATGAAGCCGTCGGTGACCGTCGTCGCCGCCCTCCGCAACACGGCGGCGCCCGGGATCTCCGGTACGGCGGTCGTCGGCGGGAAGGTGACGGCGAAGCCGGGGTCGTGGTCGCTGCCAGTGAACTCCCTCGCGTACCAGTGGCGGGCCAACGGGGTCGCGATCGCGGGCGCCACGGCCTCCACGTACACGATCCCGTCCTCGCTCCAGGGGAAGCAGCTGTCGGTGGCCGTGATCGCACGGAAGGCCGGTCACCCGACGCTCACCGCGGTGAGCGGCTCGGTGGTGGTGAAGGGCGTCGCGCCCAAGGCCACCCGGGCGCCGTACGTCACCGGCACGGTCAAGGTCGGCCGGACGCTCGGTCTGAACCGGGGGACGTGGACGCCGGCGCCGACCTCGTACGCGTACCAGTGGTACGCGAACGGGCGGGCGATCAGTGGGGCGACGAAGACGACGTTCGTCCTGACGAAGGCCCAGCGCGGGCTGAAGATCACCGTGCGGGTGACGGCCGCGCGGACCGGGCACCTGTCGGGTGTGGCCTGGACCCGGTCGACGGGGGCCGTCGCCGGCTGAGCGGAGACCGTGGCCGTCGTCCCCGAGGGGTTCCCATCTGATGGACCGTCAGTTTCAATGGACGGTGTGATGGGACACGCGGGGATGGCGGCCACCGTCGTCCGACACCTGAGAGCGGCCGGTTCGCCGACGGCCGTGGAACCACTGCCCCGGCCGGCCCTGCGCGCGGTCGGGGAGGACGAGCGCGCCCCCGTCGACCCCGGCGAGTTCCGCCGCGTCCTCGGGCACTTCGCCAGCGGCGTCACGATCGTGACGGCGCGCGACGCGGACGGACCGGCCGGCTTCGCCTGCCAGTCCTTCGCCTCCCTCTCCCTCGATCCGCCCCTGGTCGCCTTCATGGTGGCCCGCACGTCGACGACCTGGCCCCGGATCGCGGCGGCCGGGGCCTTCTGCGTCAACGTCCTCGGCGCAGGGCAGGGCGAGCTGTGCCGGTCGTTCGCGGTGAGCGGCGCGGACAAGTTCGCGGGCGTGGAGTGGGCGGCGGCGCCGGTCACCGGCTCGCCGCGCCTCGCCGGCGCGCCCGCCTGGATCGACTGCGCGATCACCGCGGTGCACACGGGGGGCGACCATCTGATCGTGGTGGGGCGGGTGGAGTCGCTGGGAGCGGAGGAGGAGGCGGAGCCGCTGCTGTTCCACCGGGGGCGGTTCGGTCGGTTCAGCGCGTAGGCCCCCCGGCGGTCATCATGCTCCGGCCAGGGACACCGTCTCCGTCCGGGGCCGACTGATGACCAGGGCCATCAAGGCCGCCGCCGCGCACAGCGCGCCCGAGGCGTACCAGACGACGTCGTACGTGCCGAAGACGTCGCGGGCCACGCCGCCCGCGAAGGCGACGGCCGCCGCGCCGACCTGGTGGGAGGCGAGGACCCAGCCGAAGACGATCGCCGAGTCCTCGCCGTAGTGCTCGCGGCACAGGGCGATCGTCGGCGGGACCGTCGCGACCCAGTCCAGGCCGTAGAAGACGATGAAGAACAGCATCGGGGGGTGGACCGAGGGCGCGAGCAGCATCGGGAGGAAGAGGAGGGAGATCCCTCGCAGCGCGTAGTAGACGGCGAGCAGTCGGCGCGGCGAGAAGCGGTCCGTGAACCAGCCGGAGGCGACCGTGCCGACGACGTCGAAGACGCCGATCACGGCCAACAGCCCCGCGGCGGCCGTGACCGCCATGCCGTGGTCGTGGGCGGCCGGTACGAAGTGGGTCTTCACCAGGCCGTTCGTGGACGCCCCGCAGATCGCGAAGGACCCGGCGAGGAGCCAGAACGGGCCCGTGCGGGCGGCCCTGAGGAGGACGGTGACGGTGCGGCGGGCCGCGCCGGTGACGGGGGCCGGCTTGTCGGCGTACTCCCCGCCGTACGGGGCGAGCCGGACGTCCGCCGGGTGGTCGCGGAGCAGCAGCCACACGAAGGGGACGACCGCGAGCGCGGCGAGGGCCACGGTGACGGCGGCGGGGCGCCAGCCGTGGTGGGCGACCAGCCAGGAGAGGAGGGGCAGGAAGACGAGCTGGCCGGAGGCGCCGGCCGCCGTGAGGATGCCGGTCACCAGGCCCCGGCGGGCGACGAACCAGCGGTTGGTGACGGTCGCGGCGAAGGCGAGGGCCATGGAGCCGCTGCCGAGGCCGACGAGGACGCCCCAGTAGAGGACGAGCTGCCAGGCCGCCGTCATCCAGACGGTGAGGAGCGAGCCGAGCGCGATCACGCTCAGCGCGACCGCCACGACCCGGCGGATGCCGAAGCGGTCCATGAGGGCCGCGGCGAAGGGGGCGGTGAGGCCGTAGAGCGCGAGGTTCACCGAGACGCCGAAGCCGATCGTCCCCCGCGACCAGTGGAATTCCTCGTGCAGCGGCTCGATCAGCAGGCCCGGCAGGGAGGCGAAGGCCGCGGCGCCGATGATCGTGACGAAGGTGACCGCCGCGACGAACCACGCACGGTGGACGCGGTGACGGGGGGTCTTCTCGGGCGTACGGACGTGAGTCTCGGTTGTCTGGGCCATGCCACCGAGCTTCCCGTTCCGGGCCGCCCCCGGCCATTGGCCCGGATGACAGGTTTCCAAAGGATCGGGACACGGTTCTCAGCTGCACGACGGCATCCGGTGCAGGGCTTCCTGCGGTACGTGCGTCTGGACCGCCGTCGACCACATCACCAGCCAGAAGGCGGGCGGCGCGACCGGGACGGGAATCCGCTCGTCGGCCTCGGACTTGTACGTGTTGTCCGTCACGGACACGTACGCGCACCAGCCGTATGGTCTGGCCCACCACCGAATGACGAAGGGGGCGCTGCCCGTGCCGTCGCCGCACCGCGTCGCCGTTCTCGCCCTGCCCGGCCTCCTCCCCTTCGAGCTGGGCATCCCGCACCGCATCTTCGGCCGCGCGAAGGACCCCCGGGGACGCCCGCTGTACGAGATCGTGACCTGTGCGACGGCTGTCGGTCCGGTGCAGACGGACGCCGACTTCTCCATCCACGTGGAGCACGGCCCGGAGGCCCTCGCCACCGCCGACACCGTCGTCGTGCCCGCCTCGTACGAGCTCGGGCCGGTCCACGACGAGGGCAGGCTCCCCGAGGACCTGGCCGCGGCGCTCGCGCACATCCGGCCCGGCACCCGGCTGGTCTCCATCTGCACCGGCGGGTACGTGCTGGCCGCCGCCGGTCTCCTCGACGGGCGCCCGGCCACCACCCACTGGGCGTCCGCCGAGCACTTCCAGCGCCTCTTCCCGCGCGTGCGGGTCGACGCGGACGTCCTCTTCATCGACGACGGCGACGTCCTCACCTCGGCCGGAGTGGCCGCCGGCATCGACCTGTGCCTGCACATCGTGCGCCGCGACCACGGCACGGCCGTCGCCAACGACGTCGCCCGCAGGACCGTCGTACCGCCCCACCGGGACGGCGGCCAGGCGCAGTACATCGAGCGGCCCCTGCCGGAGACCGGCACCCACACCACGACCACCGCGCGGGCCTGGGCGCTCGCGCACCTCCACGAGCCGATCCAGCTGCGGGACCTGGCGGAGAAGGAGGCGATGAGCGTGCGGACGTTCACGCGCCGTTTCCGCGACGAGGTCGGCATCAGCCCCGGCCAGTGGCTCACCCAGCAGCGCGTCGAGCGCGCCCGGCACCTCCTGGAGTCCACCGGCCTGCCGATCGACCGGGTCGCCCAGGACGCCGGCTTCGGCACGGCCCAGTCGCTGCGCGTGCACCTGATGAGCGCGATCGGAGTGACCCCGACGTCCTACCGCCGCACCTTCCGCACGGGCGCGGCCTCGGCCTGAACGTCCGCGCCGGCGTCGGACGCGCGCGCCGTGCGCCGCGTCAGGCGCCGCTCGCCCGCCGCTCCCACCACCGTCAGCAGCACCGTCAGGCCCACCCCCCAGAGGATCGCCGTCGACGGTGCCACCACCTTGAGCAGCCCGCCCGTGAACGTACCGCTGACCGCGTAACCGGCGCCCACCGCCGCGTACATGACCGAGTACCCGGCGGCGAGCGCGGACGGCGGGAGGACCTGCCGGAGGGCCAGGTTCCGGGTGAGGCTCGCGGGGGCCTGGAGGAGACCGGCGGCGACCAGGGCCACCGCGATGGCGGCGGTCCACGGCAGTACGGCGACCAGCGCGACGCCCAGGGCCACCGCGAGGACCAGGACGAGGGACTGGACGGCCAGCGGGCCGGGCCAGCGCCCCCGGAGGCCGTACACGAAGGCACCGACGGCCGAGCCGATGGAGAACCCGGCGAGCAGGGGGCCCGCCCAGCCGATGCCGATCCCGCGCTGTTCGAGGAGGGCGGGCAGGATCAGCTCGGCGAGCGCGAGCAGAGTGAGACCGGCGGCCCCGAGGAGGTACACGGGCCAGGCCCGCAACAGTGCCCGCCGGAGCGCGGCGCCCTCCTCCTGCTCCACGGCGGCCCATCCGGGCGGCAGCGTCCACAGTCCGGCCACCGCGAGCCCCATCAGGACGCCCTGCAGGAGCAGCGGTACGGCGGGGGCGGCGCCGAGTGCCAGGCCGGTGGTGAGTGCCGGTGCGGCGGCCCAGAGGGCGAAGGTCAGCATCGATTCCGCGCTCATCGCCTGGGTGACGGCCCGCTCGGGGACCAGGCTGGTGAGCAGGGCCCGCAGTCCGCCGGGCACGGCGGCGGGGCCGGCGCCCGCGAGCAGCGCGAGGACGGCGAGGACGACGGGGTGGGCGCCGGGCGCGAGCCCGAGTCCGGCGAACCCGGCGGCGCCGACCGCGAGGCCTGCGGCGAGCTGCGGCCGGGCCCGCTCGGCTCTCATCCGCATGCCGAGGACGGGCGCGGCGAGGATCTCCCCGAGCACGTACGCGGCGGCGAGGACCGCGCCGAGCGTGTAGCCCCCGGGCCGTTCCCGTACGAGGAACACCAGCGCGAGCGGTGCCATGGCGACGGGCAGCCGGCCGGCGACGGTGACGGCGGACCAGGCGAGGACGGGGCGGGTGGCGAGCTCGCGGTAGGACATGTGGGGGACCGTAACGGCCGTACGCACCCGATGCCCAGTGCGTTTCCGCCGATCTCATCCCGCGAGCCCTTGGCGCGCGCTTCCCCCTCAGAACGTGAGCACCCCGCGCGCCACCCTCCTCCGTTCCGCGTCCTCCGCGGCCCGCGCGAAGTCCTCAACGGGGTAGGTCCGGGTGACGAGTTCGTCGAGGAGCAGGGTTCCGGAGCGGTACAGCTCCGCGTAGAGGGCGATGTCCTTCTGGGGGCGGGAGGAGCCGTACCGACAGCCCAGGATCGACTTGTCCAGGAACATCGCGGCCGGGGGGAAGCTCGCCTCCGCCTTCGGCGCGGTCATCCCGAGCAGGACCGCCTGGCCGTGCCGGTCGAGGAGGTCGATCGCGGTCCGGACGAGGCCGGTGTGGCCGACGCACTCGAAGACGTGGTCGGCGCCGGTGGGCAGGATGTCCCGTACGCCGTCGGCGGAGGCGAGGAAGTGCGTCGCCCCGAACCGCCGGGCCACCGCCTCCTTCTCCGGGTTGGTGTCCACGGCGACGATCGTCAGGGCGCCCGCGATCCGGGCGCCCTGGAGGACGTTGAGGCCGATGCCGCCGGTGCCGATGACGACGACGGTGTCACCGCGGCCGACCTTCGCCCGGTTCAGTACGGCTCCGACGCCGGTGAGGACGCCGCAGCCCATGAGGGCGGCGGAGGTCAGCGGGATGTCCGGCGGGATCTTCACGGCCTGGACGGCCTTGACGACGGTACGTTCCGCGAAGGACGAGTTCGACGCGAACTGGAAGAGCGGCCGGCCGTCCCGCGAGAAGGGCCGCCCCGGCATCCCGATCGCCTTCCGGCACATGGTCGGGCGGCCCCGGTCGCAGTCGGCGCAGGCGCCGCAGTTCGCGAGCGTGGACAGGGCGACGTGGTCGCCGGGGGCGACGTGGGTGACCCCGGGGCCCACGGACGCGACGACACCGGCGCCCTCGTGGCCGAGGACGACGGGCGCGGGGAACGGGATGGTCCCGTCGATGACGGACAGGTCGCTGTGGCAGAGCCCGGCGGCGGCGATCGCCACGAGCACCTCGCCGGGGCCGGGGTCGCGTACCTCCAGGTCGTCGACGACCTGGACCCGCTTCCCGTCGAAGACGACCCCTCTCATGATCCGTTCCCCTCACCGGCGTTGGGGCGCTCGCCCGCGGTGGCGGCCCGGGCCATCTCCTCCAGGCGGGCCAGCATCGGCATGGGGTCCACACCGACCGTCCCCGGCAGGAAGTCCGCGATGCGTTCGGGAGTCCAGGAACCCGCCTCCGCGTACCCGGCGCGCAGTTCCCTCGGCTGCGCCCAGACCGCGATCTTGGGGCCGGCGATCGTGTACACCTGGCCGGTGATCCTCTCCTCGCGCGCCCGGTCGCTCAGCAGGTAGACGACGAGCGCCGCCACGTCCTCCGGTTCGCCGATCTCCTTGAGCTCCATGGGGACGTTCGCGGACATCCGGGTGCGTGCCACCGGCGCGACCGCGTTCGCGGTGACGCCGTACTTGTGGAGGCCGAGGGCCGCGCTCCGTACGAGCGAGATGATCCCGCCCTTGGCCGCCGCGTAGTTGGCCTGGGCCACGGAGCCCTGGTGGTTGCCGCTCGTGAAGCCGATGAGCGTCCCGGACCCCTGCTTGCGCATGACCGCCGACGCGGCCCGGAAGACGGTGAAGGTGCCTTTCAGGTGGGTGGCGACGACCGGGTCCCACTCCTCCTCGGACATGTTGAACAGCATCCGCTCGCGCAGGATGCCGGCGACGCACACGACCCCGTCGATCCGCCCGTACGCGGTCAAGGCGGTCTCGACGACCCTCGCTCCGCCCTCCATCGTGGAGATGTCGTCGGCGACGGCGACGGCCGTCCCGCCCGCCGCCTCGATCTCCTTCACGACGGAGGCGGCGACCTCCGAGGTCGGCTCGCCGCCCTCGATGGACACGCCGTAGTCGTTGACGACGACCTTCGCGCCCTCCGCCGCGCAGGCGAGGGCGACGGCGCGGCCGATGCCGCGCCCCGCTCCCGTCACGGCGACGACCTTCCCAGCCAAGAAGTTCCCCACGCCCGGCCCCTTCCCGCGCTTTCTGACGGTCCGTTAGATTCGTTCGTCGTCAGGATTCTACGGTCCGTCAGATACCGGAAAACAAGACCCCGGAGGCCCCGATGTCTCTTCCCGCCGCGTTCCACGAGATCGCCAAGCGCGTCAACA
This sequence comes from Streptomyces sp. NPDC034084, assembly GCF_055575535.1. Lineage (NCBI taxonomy): Bacteria > Bacillati > Actinomycetota > Actinomycetes > Kitasatosporales > Streptomycetaceae > Streptomyces > Streptomyces sp. NPDC034084. Next base: position 284,951 of record NZ_JBVISK010000006.1, on the reverse strand, counting down.
ACTGGGGTCGTTGGGGCGAGGACGACGAGATCGGCACGCTCAACCTCGTCACCGACGAGGTCGTACGGGAGGCCGCCGCCACCGTCCGCACCGGCCACCGCGTCCCGCTCGCCGTCGACCTCAAACAGGACGGCGTGCAGACCGGCATGATCCCCGGCCGGGTGAACCCGCTCCACGTCATGGTCCAGGTCAACCAGGAGATCTTCGGCCCCGGCACGGTCGCCACCAGCGACGACGCCGTGACGTTCGGCCTCCAGGCCGGCACCCACTGGGACGCCCTGACGCACGTCTCCCACTCGGGACGCATCTACAACGGCCGGCCCGCCACCTCGATCACCCCGCACGGGCGCTCCGAGTTCAGCGGCATCCACACGGCACGCCACCTCGTCAGCCGGGGGGTCCTCCTGGACGTCGCCGCCGCGAAGGGGGTCGACCGCCTTCCGGGCGACCACGCCGTCACCCCCGAAGACCTCGACGAGGCCGCCGAGTTCGGCCGGGTGACCGTACGGGCCGGGGACGTCGTCCTCGTACGGACCGGGCAGATCCAGCTGTACCTGGCCGGGGACCGGCACGGGTACGCCTTCCCCTCACCGGGCCTCTCGGTCCGCACGCCGGAGTGGTTCCACGCCCACGATGTCGCGGCCGTCGCCAACGACACCCTCACCTTCGAGATCTTCCCGCCCGAGAGAGAGGACCTGTGGCTGCCCGTGCACGCCCTGGACCTGGTCGAGATGGGGATGCTCCAGGGGCAGAACTGGAATCTGGAGAATCTGTCCACAGCCTGTGGACAAGAAGGGCGCTACGCCTTCCTGCTCTCCGCGATGCCCGAGCCCTTCGTCGGCGGCACGGGCACACCGGTGGCTCCGGTCGCGATCCTGTAGATCCCCCCGAGGGACTTTGTGGGCGGCGGCGCGCTCGCACGCGCCCCGAGCACGGCACGACCCGCCGCCGCCCGACCGCGATCCGCACACGCCGAGGGCACCGCCCTCGGCTCCCCTCGCCACGAATCGCTCACCCTAGGGTGGGCAAAACGGAACGAATCGTCAACAGGGCACCCGACTGGACGACAACGGCGTCATCGGAGAGACGGCCACCACCCGGTCCACCTCGCACCAGATGCTCTTGCCGGCGCCCTCCGGCTGCCAGCCCCACCGGTCCGCGAGGCCGTCCACCAGCTCCAGGCCGCGCCCGTTGGTGTCGTCGCCCTCCGCATGCCGGGGCCGCGGCGGGCGGTCGCTCGCGTCGGCCACCTCGACCCGCACCGCCCCCTCCGCGGCGAACAGCATCCGCAGCACCGCCGGGCAGCCCGTGTGCACCACGGCGTTGGTCACGAGCTCGGAGATGAGCAGCACCAGCGTCTCGGCGAGCGGCTCGTCATCCCGTATGCCCGAACCGGCGAGCCGCGACCTGGCCCACCTCCGGGCTCGTCCCACCTCGGCCGGGTCCGGCCCGACCTCCAACTGCACCTGAAGCACCTGCACCGCTCACACCATCCGAACCGGCGGACACACCTTTACGGAACGTGATTCCCTTGTGGAACAGCATGGTTGACGTACAGTCACCGCAACAAGCGCTTCGGGCATATTCCAGCGCGAAGGAGTACGCATGGTCCATACTGTGCGACGCACGCTGCGGGGAGTCGAACGCCGGGGGCGAGCGGCGGGCATTCCCGGCCGCGGAGCCGCCGGAGGGGCGACACCGGGACGATCCGGGCCGATGAGCACTCGCATCCCACGGAGCGTACCGGAGCCGGAGGCCGACTCCGGGCCGTGACGGCCCCGCCGAAGGACACGAGCCGGTATCAACATTGCGTGACGTGTCGGACGCGGGGCGCGACAGCGGCACGGCGCGACTGGCACCGCGACTGGCACCTGGCGCGACCGCCACGGGCGCTACAGTCCGGCGGCCACGATCTCCTCGGCCCGCGCGGCGGGCAGCCGCAGCTCGGCCCGCACCCAGGCCCGTTTCAGGTGCAGGTGGACGTCCGCCTCCCAGGTGAAGCCCATTCCGCCGTGCACCTGGAGGCAGTCCCGCGCGTTGCCGACGGCGGCCTCGTCGGCGAGGAGCTTGGCCCCGGCGATCTCGACGGGATCACCGGTGACGGCGGCGGCCCACACGGCGGCCCGCGCGAGCTCCGCCCGCACGAGCATCCCGGCACAGAGGTGCTTCACCGCCTGGAACCCCCCGATCACCTGTCCGAACTGCGTCCGCGTCCGGGCGTGGGAGACGGCCATGTCGGTGGTGGCCGCGGCGCTTCCGACCTGCTCGGCGGCGGTGAGGAGGGCCGCCTCCGTATCCGTCGCGGGCGCGGACCGCGGTACCCGATGGAGGGGCGTCAGCGGATCGACCGACCGTATCGGGACGGCGTCCTCCACCTCGCCCAACACCACATCGGCCTCGTCCAGCCAAGGGACCAGGCCCTCCGAGGCTCCGGTCACCACGACGCCCCCCTCCGCCGCGCCCGGCACGGTCCCCGCGGCCAGATGCGTCGCGACCAGCGGCCCCGGCAGCAGCGCCCTCCCCGCCTCCTCGAAGACGAGGACGGCCTCGGGCAGCCCGAGCCCGACGCCCCCCTCCGCCTCCGGCAGCCGCAACGTGAAGAAGCCGGCCGCGCCGAGCTCCCGCCACAGGCCCCTGTCCAGGGCGGGCGCGGAGACGGCCGCCCGCAGCGCCTCCCGGTCGAAGAGGCGCCCGAGCAGCTCCCGTACACCCCGCCGCAGCACCCGCTGGTCCTCGGTGAGTCGGAAGTCCATCAGAGGGTCACCGGCCCTTCGGCAGGCCGAGGACGCGCTCGGCGACGATGTTGCGCTGGATCTGGGAGGTGCCGGCCGCGATCGTGTACGAGAGGGAGGACAGCCGGTCGAGGTTCCACTCGCGCCCGAGGTCGAGCGCGTCGGGCCCGAGGACGGCGGCGGCCGCGTCGTACAGCTCCTGGCGGGCGTGCGAGTAGTGGAGCTTGAAGACGGATCCGCCGGTCCCGGGGACCCCGCCGGTCGCCCGGGCCTCGCTGACGTTGGCCTGGACGAGCCGCCAGAGCGCCTGGAACTCGGCGGAGAGCCTGCCGAGTCGGCGCCGCAGGACGGGGTCGTCCCAGGTGCCGTTCTTCCTGGCCGTGCGGGCGAGTTCGCCGAGGACGCGGCGGCAGGCGACGACCTCGCCGACGAAGGCGGTGCCGCGTTCGAAGGAGAGGGTGACCATGGTGACCCGCCAGCCGTCGTTCTCCTCCCCCACCCGGTTGGCCACCGGCACCCGCACCTCGTCGAGGAAGACCTCGGCGAACTCGGTCGACCCGGCGAGGGTGCGCAGCGGCCGTACGGTGATGCCGGGCGCGTCCATGGGCAGGGCGAGCCAGGTGATGCCCCGGTGCCTGGACGGCGCGTCCGGGTCGGTCCGCACCAGCAGCTCGCACCAGTCGGCGACCTCGGCGTGCGAGGTCCAGATCTTCTGGCCGGTGACGACGTACGCGTCCCCGTCCCGTACCGCCCGGGTACGGAGCGCGGCGAGGTCCGAGCCGGCGTCCGGTTCGCTGAAGCCCTGGCACCAGACCTCGTCGCCGCGCAGGATCGGCGGCAGCCACCGCGCGCGTTGTACGGGCGTGCCCTCGGCGGCGATGGTGGGGCCCGCGTGGAGGAGGCCGACGAAGTTGGCTCCGACGTAGGGCGCCCCGGCCAGTTCCGTCTCCTCCAGGAAGATGAGGCGCTGGGTCGGGGAGGCGTCCCAGGGGGTGTCGGCGTACCCCGCGTCGTACAGGCGGCGCTGCCAGCCGCAGTCGTAGGCGCGGCGGGCGGGCCAGTCGAGCGGGTCGGGCCGCTCGGGGAGGCCGGGCAGGGTGGCGGCGAGCCACTCGCGCAGCCGGGCGCGGTAGGCCTCCTCCTCGTCGGTGCAGGAGAGGTCCATCAGACGATGCCCAAGTCCAGCATGCGGATGGCGTTGCCGCGCATGAGTTTGTAGACCGTCTCGTCGTCGAGGCCCTGGACGTGGTCGAGGGCGACCTCCTTGGTGTGCGGGAAGGTCGAGTCGACGTGCGGGTAGTCGGTCTCGAAGGTGGCGTTGTCGCGGCCGACGGCGTCCAGGGACGCGATGCCGTGCTTGTCGCGGAAGAAGCAGCAGAAGATCTGCCGGTAGTAGTACGTGGACGGCGGCTCGGGGACGAGGTCGCGGACGCCGCCCCAGGCGCGGTGTTCCTCCCAGACGTCGTCGGCGCGTTCGAGGGCGTACGGGATCCAGCCCATCTGGCCCTCGCTGTAGGCGAGCTTGAGCCGGGGGAACTTGACCAGGACGCCGGAGAAGAGGAAGTCCATCATCGAGGCCATCGCGTTGTTGAAGCTGAGGGAGGCCTGGACGGCTGGCGGCGCGTCGGGCGAGGCGGCAGGCATCTGGCTACTGGATCCAATATGCATGTTCACCACCGTCCCGGTCTCCTGGCAGACGGCGAAGAACGGGTCCCAGTAGCCGGAGTGGATCGACGGCAGGCCGAGGTGGGTGGGGATCTCGGAGAAGGTGACGGCCTTGACGCCCCGGGCGGCGTTGCGCCGGATCTCGGCGACGGCGAGGTCGATGTCCCAGAGCGGGATGATGCAGAGGGGGATCAGCCGGCCGCCGCTGTCGCCGCACCACTCCTCGACCATCCAGTCGTTGTAGGCGCGGACGCAGGCGAGGGCGACCTCCTTGTCGTGGGCCTCGGCGAAGGTCTGGCCGCAGAAGCGGGGGAAGGTGGGGAAGCAGAGGGAGGCCTCGACGTGGTTGAGGTCCATGTCGGCGAGGCGGGCCTTCGGGTCCCAGCAGCCGGGGCGCATCTCCTCCCGGGTGATCCCCTCCAGGGTCATGTCGTCGCGGTCGAAGCCGACGGCGGCGATGTTCCGCTTGTACGGGAACGTGAGGTCCTCGTAGATCCACCAGTCGGTCGGCGGCCCTTCGGGGTCCATCGTGATCCGGTACTTGCCCGCGACGTAGGCGAGCTCGCCGATGCCGGCGGTGAGGGGTCGGGGGCCCCGGTCTCGGTACCTGGCCGGGAGCCAGGTCTCGAAGAGGTGCGCGGGCTCGATCACGTGGTCGTCGACGCTGATGATGCGGGGCAGTTCCGTCATGACCCCTCCATTTTTCTGATGACCCGTCAGATACGGACTCGGCATCAGGCTAGCCTCGCGCCCCTGGACCGACAAGCGCCGGACCTCTACGCTCACCGCACTATCTGACGGAACGTCAGCCAAGAGGAGTACGGTCATGGACCAGACCGCGTACGCCCTGGGCGGGTCCCGCACGCTCTGGGAGCTCGTCGAACGCCGCGCCGCCCTCACCCCCGACCGGCCCGTCCTCCTCCAGGGCGACCGCGTCCTCACCTTCGGCGGCCTCCGCGAGCGCGCCGAGCGCTGCGCCGCCGGTCTCCACGGAATGGGGGTGCGCCCCGGCACCGTCGTCGCCTGGCAGCTGCCCACCCGCATCGAGACCGCCGTGCTCTCCTTCGCGCTCGCCCGCCTCGGCGCCGTGCAGTCCCCCGTGATCCCCTTCTACCGGGACAAGGAGGTCGGCTTCGCGCTGCGCGAGTCGCGGGCCGAGTACTTCGCGGTCCCCGGCATCTGGCGTGGATTCGACCATGCGGAGATGGCGCGGAGGCTCGGCGCGCGCGGCGTCTTCGAGGCCTACGAGGACCTCCCGGACGGTCACCCGGCCGTGCTGCCCCCGCCACCCGCCTCCGGGACGGACGTCCGCTGGATCTACTGGACCTCCGGCACCACCTCCGACCCCAAGGGCGTCCTGCACACCGACCGCTCGCTCCTCGCCGGCGGCTCCTGCCTCGCCCACGCCCTCCGTCTGACGGCCGAGGACGTCGGCTCGATGGCCTTCCCGTACGCGCACATCGCCGGGCCCGACTACACGGTGATGCTCCTGCTGTACGGGTTCCCCGCCGTGATGTTCGAACAGTTCTCGCTGCCCGAGGCGCTCGACGAGTACAACCGGCACGGCGTGACGGTCGCCGGCGGCTCCACCGCCTTCTACTCGATGTTCCTCGCCGAGCAGCGCAAGCAACCCGGGAAGCCCGTCATCCCCACCCTCCGGCTGCTCGCGGGCGGCGGGGCGCCCAAGCCGCCCGAGATCTACCATGCGGTACGCGAGGAGCTGGGCTGCCGGCTCACGCACGGGTACGGCATGACCGAGGTCCCCATGATCACGATGGGCGCCCCCGACGACACCGACGAGAACCTCGCCTCCACCGAGGGCCGGCCGCCCGCCGGCATGGAGATCCGGATCACCGCCGACGGCGAGGTCCGGCTCCGCGGCGAGGCCGTCTGCCGGGGTTACCTCGACCCGGCGCAGTCGGCCGCCGCCTTCGACGAGGACGGCTTCCTCATCACCGGCGACCTCGGGCACCTCACGCCGAGCGGCCACCTCGTCCTGACGGGCCGTGTCAAGGACATCATCATCCGCAAGGGGGAGAACATCTCCGCCAAGGAGATCGAGGACCTCCTGCACCGCCATCCGGACGTGGGCGACGCCGCCGTCATAGGACTCCCGGACGCCGAGCGCGGCGAACGCGTCTGCGCCGTCGTCGAACAGCCCCCGGGCGCCGCCCCGCTCGGCCTCGCGCAGGTCACCGCCTTCCTGCGGGAGGCCGGACTCTCCGTCCACAAGCTGCCCGAACAGCTGGAGGTCGTGGACGCGCTGCCCCGCAACGAGACCCTGCGCAAGGTCCTGAAGTACAAGCTCAGGGAGCGCTTCGGCCCTGCGCCGGCACACCCGGCGAGGCCGCCCCGGTGAGCGCGTCCGGCATGTCCTCGTACACGTCGAAGAGACGGCGCACGCCGAGCGCGGACAGCACCCGGCCGACGTGACCCTCCCGGTCCGGCCGTTCCTCCGGGAGGACGAGGCGGAGCCGGCCACCGCAGGAGCGGAGCAGCCGGCGGGACGCGATCAGCACGCCGACACCGCTGGAGTCGCAGAACCGCACGCCGGTCAGGTCGATCATCACGTCGTGACGGCCGCCCGCGACGGCGTCGTGGACACGGCGGCGTATCCCCGGGGAGGTGACCAGGTCCAGTTCGCCCCGGACATGGAAGACCGTCCAGGATCCGTGCACGTCCTCGTCGACCTCGATCGTCGTCACGGACGCCGCCTGCCCCGCCGGGAAACGCCGAAACCCCCGAGCCCGGAGATGACGCTTTCCTTACCATCCGCATCCGCGTCAAGGGCGCACTTGCGGCAAACAGGCGTGCGTTGTCGGAGCGGCGCATTACTTTGGAGAGGAACCGGGCGCCGGGAACCGGGGATCCGGGATCCGGGAAGGGGCGGAGGGCCGTATGGCGATGGACACACCACCGCGCTGGGACCGCAGGATGCAGCAGCGGCTGGCGCGCGGGGAGGCCGCTGCCCTGGGCGAGTTCTACGACCGGTTCGCCGCGCTGGTGCACAGCCTGGCCCACCGCGTCCTCGACGACGACGCGGCGGCCGACCAGGTCACCCGCGAGGTCTTCGGCTACATCTGGGAGAACCCCGACTCGTACGACCCGAAGCAGGGCAGCATGCGCTCGTGGGTCGCCCGGCTCACCCAGCGGCAGGCCGTGCACCGGCTGCGCCAGGCCGAGGCGCTGGCGTACGCGGAGACGGGGATCGGCTCGGCCGAGGAGCTGGAGCAGAAGGTCCACCGGGCCTCGGTCGCCGCCCGCGCCGACTACATCGTGACCTCCCTGCCGGCGCCGCTCCGGAAGGCGCTCGAACTGGCGTACTTCCAGCGGCGCGACTACCGGCAGACCGCCGCCGACCTCGGCGTCACCGAGGACGAGGCCCGCCGACGCCTCCGGCTCGGCCTCCAGCTGATCTCCTCCGCGAACACCCGGCCCCTCGAAGGGTCCTCGCCGCCCGGTTACGGACGGACGCCGTGACCGGGGCGAGCGGCGAAGCGGACGACGTCGCACGCGCCCCCTGGATACCCGGGCCCCGCATGGCCGCGGACGACCACGCGGACCTGACGGCACGGCCGGAGGCGGAGGCGGAGGGCCAGGAAGCGGACGACCCGGAGATGGAGGAGCCGGAGGTCCCGGACCTCACCCACAACGTGCTCAAGTCCCTCCTCGGGGCCTGGGCACTTTCGGCGTGCTCCGCCGGCGAGACCCGGGCCGTCGAGATCCACCTCACCTCCTGCGCCCCGTGCGCCGACGAGGCCCTCCGGCTCCGCGACGCCGTCGCGCTCCTCCACGAGGACCGCGAGCTGGACCTCGACCCGCTGCTCCGCTCCCGCGTCCTGGAGAACTGCCTGGGCCGGCGCCCCGCCCGTATCCCCGTCCCCGACTGGGTCACGCCGTACGACGCGGAGACCGCCCGGCTCGACGCGCTCCTCCGGGACATCGGCGAGTCCGAGTGGCACGCGCCGGTACGGCTCAAGTGGTACGAGGAGGACCGGATCGTGCGCCGCAAGGCCACCGTCGCGGCGGTCATCGGCCACCTCCTGGCGGTGGACGGCCTCGTGTCGGCGGCCATGGGCCTGGACGACCCGCTGGGCGCCGGGGTCCCGGAGCTGTCCCCGACGGAGCGGACGCAGGCGTTCTGGTCGGCCCTCGACCGGCCGCCGAACCGGTCCGTCCGGGGCCCGTGGCGGGACCAGTCGCACACGCTGATCCGGACGGCCGCCTTCGCGGGCCGAGGGGTGGCGGACCTGACCGTCACCTACAAGGACTTCGCCCTGCCCCTGCGGGACTCCCTCCTGGAGCGGGCCTTCGAGTGCTGGCTGCACGCGGACGACATCGCGACGGCGGTTGCCTACCCGTACGCGCCGCCCAGCGGCCCGCACCTGCACGGGATGATCGACCTCGCGGCCCGACTGCTCCCGGCGGCCCTCGCGAACCGCCGCCGCACGGGCCTGGCCGGCCCCGCCAAGGAGCTCGTCACGGCGGGCGCGCCGGGCCGCTCGCTCCACCTGGAGGTGGAGGGCGCGGGCGGCGGCCACTGGTACATCGCGCTGGACTCCCCGGCGGCGGTCGGCTCCCCGGAACGGGCGGTCGCGCAGGTGGCGATGGACGGCGTGGAGTTCTGCCAGCTGGTGGCGGGGCACGTCACCCCGGAGGAGGCGGCGGCGGGCCAGGACGGCGACCGCGAGGCCATCCGGGACGTCCTCTCAGCGGCGGCGTCGCTGAGCCGCCTGTAGCCGCGCCGCGCGCGCCGCGGCCGTGCGGGCGTGTGCGCCGTACTGGCGGTGCGGGTCAGGGCACGGAAGCCTAGGCCCGGCAAGGGGCGCCGTCCCGTTGTGCCCACCCGTTTCGCCCTGCGGAACGACTGCTCACAACGGGGGTGCGGGTGGGCAACGTCCCCGCGGAACGACTGCCCCCAACGGGGTGGGTGGTGGGGCGCCGCCCCGCCGGAACGGCCGACCGCGACGGCTACGCGAAGACGACCGTGCGGCGGCCGTTCAGGAGGATGCGGCGTTCGGCGTGCCACTTGACCGCCCGCGCCAGCGCCTGGCACTCCACGTCACGCCCGACCGCCACCAGCTGGTCCGGCGTCACCTCGTGTCCGACGCGCTCGACCTCCTGCTCGATGATCGGGCCCTCGTCGAGGTCGGCCGTCACGTAGTGCGCGGTCGCGCCGATGAGCTTCACACCGCGCGCGTGCGCCTGGTGGTAGGGCTTGGCACCCTTGAAGCTGGGGAGGAAGGAGTGGTGGATGTTGATGATCCGGCCGGAGAGCTGCTTGCAGAGGTCGTCGGAGAGGACCTGCATGTAGCGGGCCAGGACGACCAGCTCGACGTTCTCGGAGCGGACGAGCTCCAGCAGCTCCGCCTCCGCCTCCGGCTTGTTCTCCTTGGTGACGGGGATGTGCCGGAACGGGATCCCGTACGAGCCCACCAGCTCCTCGAACTCCGTGTGGTTGGAGACGACCGCGACGATCTCCACCGGCAGCGCCCCGATCCGCGAGCGGAACAGCAGGTCGTTCAGGCAGTGGCCGAACTTCGAGACCATGAGCACGACCCGCATGGGCTGGTCGGCGCGGTTGATCTGCCAGTCCATGGCGTAGGAGTCGCCGACGGCGGCGAAGCTCGCCCGGAGCTTGTCGACCGTCACCGGGGCCTCGGCCGAGAAGTGGACCCGCATGAAGAAGAGACCCGTGTCACGGTCTCCGAACTGCTGGCTGTCCTCGATGTTGCAGCCGGTGATGAAGAGGTAGCTCGACACGGCGTGCACGATGCCCTGCTTGTCGGGGCACGAGAGGGTGAGGACGTACTGGTCGGTCATCCCGCCAGCCTCCCACACCCGGCCCCGCCGGGAGGTCCGCGTCCGTCTGGCGGAACGGTTCAGGACCGGGTCATGATACGCAGCACGTCGAGGGAGCGCGGGGGCGTGTCGGGGTCCTCGCCGTCGGCGTGGGCCAGCCGGACGTGGGCCTCGCGGGCGGCGCGTACGGCCTCGGGCCAGCCGGGGTGCGCCACGTACGCGGAGACGGGGGCGTCCGGTCCGACCTGGTGCATGATCCGCAGCACCCGGAGGACGGCGGCGTCGACGAGGGCGGCCTCGCCGGAGTCCCGGAAGATCGAGCCCACGTACTTCTCGGCGGACCAGTTGTCGAGCCAGGTGTCCTCGACGAGGCGGTAGACGGCGTCGGTGACGTCGCCGTACCCCTCCTGGCCGGCCAGCCAGGTCGTCTCGTGGAACGCGGGGTCGGAGAGCATGTGCAGCGCCGAGCGCACGTTGATGCGCCAGCGCCACCACGGCATGTCGTTGAGCGGCATGCCGCCCATGGTGGAGGAGCGACGGCCGCGACGGGAAGAGTTAACCGAACCGGAGACCGGGCCGGGGACTGGACTGGACACGTTTCGATCGTACGTTCCCTTGTCCGGTCAGCGGACCCGCCCCCTTCCGCGCCGGGCGCCCGCCCCCGTAATTCACCTTCACGTCACCCCCCGTTGAACCGTGCTCACTCCCGCGTTACCCATGAGGCGGAAATGTGCATGCCCATGACCGGTAGGCGACTGACCTCACTCCTCGCGTACGTCACGACCGCGGCGGCCGCGGCGTCGCTGCTCACCGGGTGTGACGTGCTCCCTGGTGCCACGGGGGGCTCCAGGGAGCCCGTCACGGTGATGACCTGGGCTCCCGACCAGACCCGGGCGACCAACATGCCCGGAATGCCCGCCATGGCGCAGACCTACGCCCGGTGGGTCAACGCACAGGGCGGCATCGACGGGCACGAGCTGCGCGTCCTCACCTGCAACGAGGAGAACAGCACCGCCGGCGCCGCCGCCTGCGCCCGCCGGGCGGTCCGCGAGAACGCGGTGGCCGTCGTCGGCTCGTACAGCCAGAACGGCCGCGCGTTCATGGCCCCGCTGGAGGCCGCGGGCATCCCGTACATCGGCGGCTACGGCATCGCGGAGGACGAGTTCACCAGCCCGCTCTCCTACCCCGTCAACGGCGGGGTGGCCGCGCTCGTCGCCGGGCACGGGATGCAGCTCGCCGACGCCTGCGACCGGGTCTCCCTCGTGCGCCCCGACACCACCGCGGGCGACAAGCTCCCCGAGCTCCTCAACTCCGGGCTGCGCAAAGCCAGTCACCGGATCGCCGTCGACATCCCGGCCCTGGAGGACTCCGCCGAGTACACCCGGCAGGCCGAGCGCGCCCGCAGCCGGGCCGGCCGCCGGAAGGGCTGCGTGACCGCCGTCCTCGGCGAGCGCACCCAGACCTTCTTCGACTCCTTCCGCCGCCTCCCCGGGCAGGAGGAGAAGCGGGAGAAGGACACCGTCCGGATCTCCTCGGTCCTCGGCAGCGTCGACCAGCCCGTCATCGACCGCACCGGCGGCCCCCACAGCCCCTTCGAGGGCGCGTTCGTCACCGGTTGGTACCCGGAGGCGGGCGACCGGAGCTGGGGGCCGATGCGGAAGGTCATCCAGGAGTACGCGTTCGTCGACAACCGCGTCGACCCGGCCGACGCCGGCGTCCAGACCACCTGGATCGCGTACACGGTCCTCAAGGAGGTCATCGAGTCCCTCCGGCAGGACACGATCACGGCCGGGCAGATCAGCCACGCCCTCGACCGGGGCGAGCGGATCGACACCGGCGGCCTCACCCCCAGCCTGCGCTGGAAGTACGAGGACCTGCTCGGCGCCCCCGGCTTCACCCGGATCGTCAACCACGAGGTGACCTTCCAGGTGGTCCGCCAGGGGCGGCTCGTGGCGCAGAAGCCCGGTTTCGTCGACGTCGGCGAGACCGTCCTCGGCGCCCCGTGAGCCCGCTCAGAGCTGCGTCCAGCTCCGCTTCTCCAGGCCGTACTTCGCGGCGGTCGGGTTCCACAGCCCGGCCGCCGTCTTCTTGGCGGCGCTGGCCTCGCCGCTCTTCGCGTCGCCCGCGGCCTTCTGACTGGTCGACCGGGCGTGGCCGCCCTTGCACGCCTTCTTGGCCTTCATCTGGCCGGCCCAGGCCGCGTAGTGGTCGTCGGCGGCGGCCGAGGCCTGCCAGGCCTTGGTGAGCGCCGCCGTCAGCGCGGCGTTGTCCGGGATCTTGTCGACCGACAGCGCCTGGAGCCTGGTGATCAGCCCGCGGCGCTGCTCGGCGGCGCCGCGCAGATCGCTCGCGGCCTTGTCGAGGTCCTTGCACTGGTTGATGGACGCGACCGAGCCGATCACCGTCTGACGGCTGCTGCTGCTGGTCGCGAGCAGCTTGCTGAGCTCCTGCGCCTGTGGCTCCGCCGGGTCGGCCGGCTTCTCCGTGGGCTCGGGCGCCCCGGTGGAGGGCGCGGCGGAGCTCGCCGCCACGTTCTGCCCGGGGGTCTTGGGGTCCTTCTCCTCGTCCCCGCCGCTGAGCAGCATCCCGGCGCCGAGGCCCACGACCGCGCAGCCGACGACCACGGCGGCGATCAGCGCGAGCGGCGACCTGCGGCGCGGCGCGGGCTCGTCGTCCTCGTAGTAGGCGTCCTGGTAGGCGTACTGCTGCTGCGGGGGCTGCGGCGGCTGGTGGTGCTGCTGGTGCTGGGGCTGCTGCTGGTACGGGGCCGGGCCCGGCTGCTGGTAGCCCTGCGGCGCGTGCGGCTGCTGGGGCGGGCGCGGTGCCTCCGTACGGAAGAGGCTGTCGAACTCGGCGGGCGGCTGCCGCTCACCGGGCGTCTGCGGCGGTACGTGGGCCATGTACTGGGTCGCGTCCGAGGATCCGGCCGGACCGGGGCCCTGGGGCGCGAGCGGGCCCGTGCCGAGGAACTGGGTGTCGGAGCCGCCGCCCTGCTGCGGCGGCACCGGGGCGATGAAGCGGGTCGCGTCAGAGGAGCCGGCCGGCGGCGGGTAGCCGTACCCCGGCTGCGGGCCGCCCTGCACGGGCGGCATCCCGCCCTGCTGCGGAGGCGTCCCGCCCTGCTGCATCCCCGCCTGCACCGGCGGCATCCCGCCCGGGACCGGCGCGATGTGCTGGGTCGCCTGCATGTCGGCGGCGGCCGGAGCACCGGGGCCCGGGTAGCCGTACCCGGGCTGCGGCGGTATCGGCGGCAGGTACTGGGTGGACTGCATGTCGGCGGCGCCCTGCGGCGCCTCCGGGGGCAGCGGCTGCGCGGGCGGCAGCGGCTGCCCGCCCGGCTGACCACCGGCGGGGCCCCAGGCGCCGCCCCACGGCTGACCGCCGCCCTGCTCCGGACCCTGTCCGTTCTGCGTCACCGGGACTCCCACTGATGGACCTGCCTACGGAATCGTCGACTCACGCTACCGGGTGCCGACTGGGCCCGCACACACGTGTGAGACCGGTTACACGGTTGACACGCTCTATGCCGCGTAGAGCTCCATCCGCGCGCCGAACTCCCGCACCACCGCCTCCCCCGCGTACGGCTCCAGACGCGCCCGCAGGTCCTCCAGATACTCCGCGCCCCTCGACGACCGCAGTGTGCCGAGGAGTTCGAGCGCCTGCGTCCCCGTCCGGCAGGCCTGCTCCACCTCCCGCTGCTGGACCTGCGCCGCGGCGAGCAGCGCGAGACCGATCGCGCGGCGCCGCGCCCGCGTCTCCGGATGCCCGGCGACCGACTCCTCCGCGGCCCGCGCCGCCGCCTCCGCCTGCCCCAGGTCCCGGTAGCAGTGGGCCAGTTCGTCCGCGAGGTAGGCCGCGTCGAAGTGGGCGATCCACACCGGATCGTCGCCCGCCTCCGGGTCGGCCCGGCCGAGCGCCCGTACGGCACGGCCCGCGGCCGTCTCGAAGGCGCGCACGTCGCCCATCAGCGCGTGCCCGCGCGCCTCCGCCGCGAGGAACATCGCCTCCGCGCGCGGCGGCACCTTCCCGCGCGCGCCCTCCTGAGCCGCCCGCGCCAACTGGGCGATCTCCCGCGGATTGCCGAGCTGCGCCGCGAGGTGGCTCATCGAGGCGGCGAGCACATAGCCGCCGTACCCCCGGTCCCCCGCCGCCTGCGCGAGCCGCAGCGCCTGGATGTAGTACCGCTGGGCGAGGCCCGGTTCACCGGTGTCCACCGCCATGTACCCGGCGAGCTCGGTCAGTCGGGCGACCGCCGCGAAGAGCTGGCGGCCGACCGCCTCCCGGTACGAGCCGGACAGCATCCCCGACACCACGCTGTTGAGGTAGTGGACCACCACCGGCCGCACATGACCGCTGCCGAAGCGCCGGTCGAGGTCGACGAGCGCGGCCGTCATCTCCCGTACCGCCGCCACGTCCGCGACCCCGACGCGGGCCCCCGCCATCCGGGCCACATGCGCGTCGGGCCCCGTGATCAGCCAGTCCCTGCTGGGCTCGACCAGGGCGGAGGCCGCGACCGTCGAGCCGTTCAGGAAGTCCCGGCGCCCCACGTCGCTGCGCCACAGCTCACAGACCTGCTCGATCGCCCCCGGCACGGTCGGCGCGAACTGGAGCCCCACCCCGGCGGCGAGGTTCCGGCCGTTGGCCATGCCGACCTCGTCGATCGTGACCGTACGGCCCAGCTTGCGGCCCAGCGCCTCCGCGATGATCCCGGGCGCCCGGCCGCGCGGCTGCTGCCCGCGCAGCCAGCGCGCCACCGACGTCTTGTCGTAGCGCAGATCGAGGCCGCGCTCGGCGCCGACCATGTTGACCCTGCGGGCGAGACCGGCGTTGGAGCAGCCGGCCTCCTGGATGAGCGCCTGGAGCCGTTCGTTGAGCTGACGCGGAACGAGTGGCCTGGCTGCCATGTGTACCCCCTGAGGCCGTGCGGTGGTCATCGGAGAAGGGATCACTGCCCGGCGGCAATCCGGTCAATGCCGATGTGAACACGCGAAACCGGACACGTCGGCCGTGAGGGATGAAGCCACCCCCCGCCGCCGGCGCCCCCACCTCTGCGTACCCACCCCCGCTCCCCGGCCCTCCGCGCGCCCCCGCCAGTGCACCCATGCGCCCCGCGTGCAGGATCGATGCGCCAACACGGCCGCCGCCACGCCCGTAACCCCAGGTGGCGGGGGAAGTTGTGTTCACCGTGGAAGAGACCATGGGAGTCACGGAAGCCGCACAGATCCCCAAGCAGCGGGGCGAGCAGCTGCTGGACAGCGCCGTGCGGTACGCGGAAGAGCGGCACTGGGACGTGTTTCCCGGGACCTGGCTCGAGGCCGTCGAGGGCCGGGAGCGCTGCTCCTGCGGCGCCGACGCGTGCGCCGTCCCCGGCGCCCACGCGATCAGGCCCGACTGGTCGACCCAGGCGACCGGGAGCGGGGTCGGGGCGCGGCGGATGTGGTCGAAGACGCCGAAGGCGTCGATCCTGCTGCCCACCGGCCGCACCTTCGAGGCGATCGAGGTGTCCGAGTCGGCCGGCTTCCTGGCGCTCGCCCGCATGGAGCGCATGGAACTGACGCTCGGCCCGGTGACCTGCACGCCGGACCGCCGGATGTACTTCTTCGTCCTGCCCGGCGCCGCCACGAAGGTCCCGGACCTGGTCCGCAAGCTCGGCTGGGCCCCGGCCTCCCTCGACCTGGCCACGCTCGGCGAGGGCCATTACGTGGCTGCCCCGCCCACCCGGATCGGCGGCTTCGGGGCGGTGCAGTGGGCGCGGCGCCCCACCCCGGCGAACCGCTGGCTGCCGGACGCGGAGGAGCTGATCAGCGCCCTCGCGTACGCGTGCGGCCGGGAGGCGGCGGAGGCGAGGAGCCGCACCCCGTGACCCGTGGGCCCGGTCGGCCCCGCCCGTAGGGTGTCCCCGTACGTATGACGGGGACGACCGAAAGGTTGACTGACCATGCCTGACCAGGCATTTGACGGAGCGTTCGAGACGGCGGGCGCCGCACCGGGGGACGGTGCGGCGCCCGCCGTGCTGGTCGAGGGGCTGTGGAAGCGCTTCGGCGAGCAGGTGGCGGTGAGCGGGATCGATCTCGTCCTGCCCGCCGGCCGGTTCATCGGGCTCGTGGGGCCCAACGGCGCCGGCAAGACCACCACCCTCTCCATGATCACCGGCCTGCTGCGCCCGGACCACGGGCGGATCCTCGTCGCCGGGCACGACGTGTGGGCCGACCCGGACTCGGTCGCCCAGGTCAAGGCCCGCATCGGGATCCTGCCCGAGGGCCTGCGGCTCTTCGAGCGCCTCTCGGGCCGTGAACTCCTCGCGTACACCGGCCGGCTGCGGGGGCTGCCCGGCGCCGAGGTCGACAAGCGGGCGGCGCAGCTCCTCGACGTGCTCGACCTGACGGGCTCGCAGAACAAGCTGGTCGTCGACTACTCGACCGGCATGCGGAAGAAGATCGGCCTCGCGGCCGCGCTCCTCCACAATCCCGAGGTCCTCTTCCTCGACGAGCCCTTCGAGGGCGTCGACCCGGTCTCCGCGCAGACCATCCGCGGCGTCCTGGAGCGGTACACCGCCTCCGGCGCGACCGTCGTCTTCTCCAGCCACGTCATGGAGCTCGTCGAGTCGCTCTGCGACTGGGTCGCCGTGATGGCGGCCGGCCAGATCCGCGCGCAGGGCCCGCTGGCCCAGGTCCGGGGCACGGCGCCCTCGCTCCAGGCGGCCTTCCTCGAACTCGTCGGCGCGAACGGCCGCGAGGCGGCCGGGGACTCCCTGGACTGGCTGGGCGGCGGGACGGGATCGGGTACGGGCACGGACGCCGGTACGGGCGCGGGCGGTACGCAGCGATGAGCGCCGCCACCTCTCCCGTGACGCCCACCACCGCCCCCGTACCGTCTCTGACCTCCGTTTTCGTACGGCTCAAGGTGGCGCTGCTGCGGAACGCGCTGCGGCAGTCCGGCGGGCGGACCGCCGCGTACATCGTGACGATCGTGTTCGGCGTGGTCTTCGCCGCCGGAATAGTGCTGGCCTTCGTCCTCCTGCGGGGCCACGCGGGTGCCGCCACCGTCGCGCTCCTCCTCACCGGCGTGCTCGCGCTGTCGTGGACCGTGATGCCGCTGTTCATCTCCAGTGGTGACGAGACCCTCGACCCCTCACGGCTCGTGATGCTGCCGCTCCTGCCCCGGCCGCTGGTCCGGGCGCTGCTCGTGGCCTCCCTCGTCGGCATCGGGCCCGTCCTCACCTTCGTCCTGGCCCTGGGCGCGGCCCTGTCCCTCGCCCACGGCGCGGCGGGCACCGTCCTGGCGGTCCTCGCGGTCCCGCTCACGACGGTGACGTGCGTGGCGCTGTCCCGGGCCGTGGCCGCCGCCAACGTCCGGCTCCTCACCTCCCGCAAGGGCCGGGACCTGGCCCTGCTGAGCGGTCTCGTCATCGCCGTCGGCATGCAGTTCGTGAACTTCGGCGCCCAGCGCCTCGGCCGGCCCGGCGGCCTGGAGTCCCTGGAACCGGCGGCGGCCGTCATCGGCTGGCTGCCGCCGGCCGCCGCGATCGGCGCGGTCGACTCCGCGAGCCGGGGCGACCACGCGGTGGCGGTGGCCCGGCTGCTGCTCACGGCGGCAGCCCTCGTCGCGCTCGTGTACTGGTGGCAGCGGAGCCTGGTGCGGCTGATGGTCGAGCCGGACGGCTCCACGATCGGCGCGGCCTCCGACGCGGCCGCGGCCGAGAAGGCGGGCTCGGGGCTGCTCGGCCGGATCCTTCCGCAGGGGCGCACCGGCAGCATCATGGAGCGCAGCCTGCGGTACATCTGGCGCGACCCGAAGACGAAGGCGGCGTGGGTGACCTCGCTCGCCATCGGCCTGATCGTCCCGCTCTTCAACGCCTTCCAGGGCGCGGGCTCGATCTACTTCGCGTGCTTCGCCTCCGGCATGCTCGGCATGCTGATGTACAACCAGTTCGGGCAGGACGGCTCGGCGTTCTGGATGGTCGCCCAGACCATCTCGACGGCGGCCGACGCGTACGCCGAACTGCGGGCGCGGGCCCTTGCCCTGCTGATGATCACGCTGCCGTTCACCCTGCTCGTGACCGCGCTGACGGCCGCCGTCCTCGGCGACTGGGCGCGGTTCCCCGAGGCCCTGGGGCTGGCGCTCGGCCTGCTCGGCGCGATGGTCGGGACGGGAGCGGTGACCTCAGCGCGCTTCCCGTACTCGATTCCTCAGGACAGCGGCTACAAGAACGTGGTGCCGGGGCAGGCGGGTCTGGCCTGGATCTCGATCATGGGCGGCATGTTCACGGCCGCGATCCTGTGCGCCCCGCTGATCGCCGCGACGATCTACCTCCACGTCTCCGACCAGGCGTCCCTGCTGTGGCTGATCCTCCCGGCCGGCACGCTGTACGGCGCACTCCTCCTCGTCGCCGGCCTCAGGCTGGCGGCCCCGCGCGCGGCGCGCCGCCTGCCGGAGATCCTGACGGCGGTCAGCAAGGGGTAGTCCGGGGCTGCTCGTTCGCCAGTACGCGGGCGAGGGCGGCGCGGCCGGCCGGGCCCCAGGTCGGCTTCCCGCCCGGGAGGCCGCGTTCGCCCGCGTGGCCGATGTCGATGAGACCGGCCGCGCGGAGCAGGGCCCAGCCCCGGGCGCGGCGGACGGTCGCCCCGTCCCCGTCCCCGTACGCCTCGAAGAAGTGCGGGGCCGCGCCACCGGGCAGCAACAGCCACGCCGCCGAGAGGTCCGTCGCCGGGTCGCCCGCGCGGAGTTCGCCGAAGTCCAGCACCCCCGCGAGGGTGCCGTCCGAGACGACGACGTTCGCGGGGTGCAGGGCCCCGTGCAGCCACACCGGCGGGCCCTGCGGGCCGGGGGCCGCGAGGGCGTCCTCCCACACCCGTCGGACGGCCTCCGGGTCGGCGTGGGCGGCCAGGAGCGGGAACCCCGCTTCGAACCCCGCCGTGAAGCCCCCGAGGGGCACGCCCCGGTCCGGATGGGCGGGTGCGTCCTCGGGCGCCTCGCGGTGAAGCGCCCGCAGGAAGCCCGCCAGCGCCTCGGCCGCGTGGCCGCCGCGCGTGACGGGCGTGGCGTCCGCCGGTTCGCCCGGAACCCAGCGGGCGACCGCCCAGGTCCGGGGGAAGCGCGCGGACGGTTCCCCGGTGCGTACGGGGACGGGGACGGGCAGCGGGAGCAGCGGCGCCAGGGCGGGCAGCCAACGGTGCTCCTTGCGCAACAGGCCCGGAGCCCGTTCGGTACGGGGCATCCGTACGGCCAACGCGTCGCCGAGCCGCCACATCTGGTTGTCCCAGCCGCCCGGCACCCGCCGGAGCGGCAGCTCCGCCAGGTCCGGGTGCTGGTCGTGGAGCAGCGCCCGTACCAGGCTCTCGTCGATCTCCATCGCGTACCCCCTGATGACTGGCCGTCCCATCGTCGGCCGGCCCGGGGAGCGAGCATGGAGGACCTGGTCCGCCTGCGGCAGCCCGCGCCCGTACCGGCGGCCGGCGGCCGGCGGCCGAAATCCCTTGCCCGAGGCGACCGGCGCGGACGATCCTCCCCGTATGGATCCTTCGCGCCCCCAGCCCTCGCCCCCGCCCCGCATCGAGCTCGACGACGGGCTCACGCTGCGCGCGCTCGAGGGCGAGGCGGACCTCGCCGAGTTGTTCCGGGTCATCGAGGAGTCGGTGGAACACCTGCGCCCGTGGATGCCGTGGGTCGCCGAGCACAGCCACGAGAGGACCGTGCAATTCCTGTCCTCCCGCGCGGAGTTGTGGGCCAACGGCGACCAGTACACCTATGCGATCGTGCTCGACGGGGCCCTCGTCGGCACCTGCGGGCTGCACCGGCACGACGACACCCCGGACGACACGCTCGAGATCGGCTACTGGCTGCATCCGGCCGCCACGGGCCGGGGCCTCGCCACCCGCGCCGCCCGCGCCCTCGTCGAGGAGGCCTTCCGGCTCCCCGGCGTCACCGGCGTCGAGATCGTCCACGACATCGCCAACCACGCCAGCGGCGCCGTCCCCTCACGCCTCGGCTTCACCGACCACCGCCGCCGCCCCTACGAGCCTTCCGCACCGGGGGAGACGGGCGAGGACAGGGTGTGGCGCCTGAGCCGGTGAACCCGTAACGACGCCTGGGAGCTGGGGCGGTGGCACCGGAAAGGGCCCCCACCCCGGCGGGTGGAGGCCCTCACGCGTCGGCCACGGTCAGAAGGCCCCGTTCAGGCCCCACCAGTTGCCGTCCTCGGGGACGCCGGCGTTGAACGCGCCCGTGCCCTTGCCCGTGTACAGGACCAGGCAGCCCACGCCCCGGCATTCCGGCGAGACGTAGCTGCTGTTGGTGATCGTCGCCAGGTCGTTGCGGCCGTCGCCGTTGTAGTCGCCGACCGCGAGGAACGACGCCATGACGTTCCAGCCGCCGCTGCCGATCAGTACGCGCGAGCCGAAGGTGCCGCTCGCGGTGCCCGGGTAGAACCAGAGCTTGCCCGTGGCGCCCTCGCGGGCGACCAGGTCGGCCCGGTTGTCGCCGTTCAGGTCACCGGTGCCGACCAGCGCGTTCATCGCGGTCCAGCCGCCTGCGCCGATCAGCTTGCGGGCGCCGAGCGTGCCCGCCGAGGTGCCGGGGTACAGCCACAGCTTGCCCGTGGACTTCTCGACGGCGAGCAGGTCCGAGCGGCTGTCGCCGGTCAGGTCGCCGAAGGCGGTGAGCTTGTCCATGGCGTTCCAGCCGCCGGCGCCGACGAGCTTCCGCGCACCGACCGCGCCGGTGCCGGTGCCCGGGTAGAGCCACAGCTTGCCCGTGGCGCCCTCACGGGCGATGACGTCCTCGCGGCCGTCGGCCGTGAAGTCGCCGTGCCGGGTGACCGCGTTCATGGCGTTCCAGCCGCCGGCGCCGACGAGCTTGCCCGTACCGTCGCCGGGCAGGAACCAGAGGCGGCCGGCCTTGTCGCGGACGAGGACGTCCGACTTCTTGTCGGCGTTCAGGTCACCGAAGCCCGCCGCCTTGGGGGCGGTGGAGGCGTGCCACTCCGGGTACGCGGGCAGGACGCACTCGCGCTCGGTGGGGACGAACTTCAGCGAGCTGACGGAGTTGCTGCCGGGACCGCCCCACTCGGAGCCCGAGGGGCTCGGGTCGATCACGCCGGCGCCCGCGGAGTCGCCGTAGTTCGGGTCGTCGTACAGGCAGGCGAACCTGCTCGTGCGGTTGACGACCGAGCGGAACGTGTTGTCCCAGGTCCCGAGCGTCGCCGTGTTCACGTTCGTCTTGTACATCGTGCCGGTGCCGTTGTCGGACTTCCAGGCACAGAAGTAGCCGGACGGACAGTCGCTGATCGCGGCCTGCGCCGGCGCCGCGCCCGCGCCGAAGAGGCCGAGCGAGGTGAGCCCCAGCGTCGTGGCCACCGTGGCCACGCGCCGCAGCATGGAAATGCGCATTGAGTTCCCTCCAAGCGGCGCGGAGGCGTGCTGCTCGACGCGCCGTGAGAGGGACCGTACCGTGCGGCCTTCCGGTGCCCGCCGTCAGGGGGTCAGCACCCCGTTCAGGAACGGCTCCACCGCCTCGCTCCAGGCCTCCGGGTGCGTGTAGTGGAGGAGGTGGCCCGCGTCGGGGATCTCCGCGTACGCCCCGTGGGGCAGGACCCGGACCATCTCCTGGGCCTCCGCGCGGCCCAGCTCGCCGTCGAGGCCGCGCACGACGAGGGTGGGGCAGCGCACCTGGGCGAGGGAGTCCCAGTGGGCGTCGTGGACCCAGGTCTCGCGGGAGGTCAGCATCTGCTCCGGGTCGAAGACCGGACGCCAGCCGTCGGGGTGCTCGGCCATCACCTCGGCGAAGAACGCGCCCCGCGCCGGATTCGGGGTCTCCACCCAGGGGTCTTCGGCGCCGAACCAGCGGTGAACGGCCTCCAGGGACGCGAACGGCGCCGGCCAGCCCCGGAACCAGTCCTGCCAGGCCCGCTGCGAGGCCGCGCCCAGCGCCGAGGCCCGCATGTCGCAGATGACGAGGGCCCGGACGAGGTCGGGGCGCTCGGCCGCCAGCTGCCAGGCGGTCAGGGCGCCCATGGAGTGGCCGACGAGGGTGACGGGGCCGAGACCGAGCTGCTCGACGACGGCGGCGGCGTCCGCCACGTACGCCTCGCGCGTGAACGGTCCGGCGGCCGGCTTCTCGCTCGCGCCGTGGCCGCGCTGGTCGAGGGCGACGATCCGGTGGCCACCGGTGAGCCGGCGGACGGCGGGGGCCCAGTGGCCCGCGTGCCCCATCAGACCGTGGAGGAGTAACACCCCGGGAGCGGGAGCCTGCGATGCCGGGAGGTGGGGTGGGTGGGCGGCCTGGGGGGCTCGTACGGGGCGGGGGACGGGTCGGCCGCCGGGGCGCGCGGCGCCGTCCGGGCCCGGCTGCTGCGGGCCGGCCTGTGGGCCGATCCCGGGGCGGCCGGACCCGGCCGGTCCGGCAGCGCGGTCCCAGAACACCGCGTGGTCCTGGGCCGTGTGGTCCCAGGCCGCCAGCCGGACGCCGTCGGCCCCGGTGACGTCGAGTCGTCGCACCATGGATCCGGCACCCCCTCTTTTCCGTCGAACCTCGCCAGACTATCGAACTCGCATTCGAAAATGCGCTCCTGCCACACAACACCCCTCGTTCGAGTGACACGCCTCAAGGATTGACGCGCCCTGCCGAGGGGAGATCTTGAGCGGGAGGCGGACCGCTCGGGGAAAAACGGTCCGAGGGGAATGACCTTGAGAGCTCGGGGCTCCAGGTCAGCACAGGGGAGGACAGGCCCCGGCGCCGGAAGGCGCCGGGGCCCTCTGTCGTCCGCAGCCCTCATGGCCCCACCCCCGCACCCGCTCATCGCCCGGCTCGTACCAGCGTGGCACGGCAAGGGCGCGGGCGTGGCGATTCCGGCGTAAAACGGGGCGCGCGCCAGATCCCGGATACGCGAGGGGGCGCCCCGCCGGTCGTCACAGCCCCGGCAGGGCGCCCCTCACTCCGTACGCGAAAAGCCCGTACGAGCAAAGCCCGTACGGGAGAAGCTCAGCGCTTCGCCACGAACACGTGCGCCGCGACCTCCGCGCCCAGCTCCGCGGCCTCGCCGCTGCTGCCCACCAGGACACCGCCCGGCGACTCCGACACCGACACCACCGAGCCGGGCTGCACGCCCGCCCTCCGCAGCGTGTACATCAGCTGGGCGTCCGTCTGGATCGGCTCGCCGATCCGGCGCACGACCACCGTCTTGCCGTCGCTCGCGTCCAGGTCGGCGAGCGACACCATCGAGTCGTCGAGGAAAGCCTCGGCCTCCGCCTTCTCGCCCAGCTCCTCCAGGCCCGGGATCGGGTTCCCGTACGGCGACTCCGTCGGGTGCCGCAGCAGCTCCAGCACCCGCCGCTCCACGGCCTCGCTCATCACGTGCTCCCAGCGGCAGGCCTCGGCGTGGACCTGCTCCCACTCCAGGCCGATCACGTCGACGAGCAGGCACTCGGCGAGGCGGTGCTTGCGCATCACCCGGGTGGCGAGGCGACGTCCCTCGTCCGTGAGCTCCAGGTGGCGGTCGCTCGCCACGGCCACCAGGCCGTCGCGCTCCATCCGGGCCACCGTCTGGCTCACCGTCGGGCCGCTCTGGTCGAGCCGCTCGGCGATCCGGGCACGCATGGGGACCACACCTTCTTCCTCGAGCTCGAGGATGGTGCGGAGATACATCTCCGTTGTGTCGATCAGTCCGGACATACGTGCCCCTCGATGAGTCGTGCGCTGGCCCTGCCCCAATTCTGACGCATCGGACCGACAACCGGGCCGCGCCGGGGAGAGGCAGGGCGAGGCGGTATTGACAGAGCAATGGTCCAGACCGCACCGTGATCCGCGACCTCGGCGGGAGCCGCGACTTCCGCACACGACGCGCACGACCCCCCGAGCACGACGAGAAGGAGCCGCCGCGATGGGCGAGAGCAAGCTGGCCGGACAGTTCTTCGACGCCGCGATCGGCCTGCTCAAGGAGGTGCGCGACGGGGACTCCGCCGAGATCGCCGCCGCCGGAGCCGCGATCGCCGCGGCCGTCGCGAACGGCAACCGGCTCTTCGCCTTCGGCGCCGGCCACTCCTCGCTCGCCGCGCAGGACGTCGTCTACCGGGCCGGCGGCCTCGCCCTGATGAACCTGCTCGCCGTCCCCGGCACCGTCGGCGTCGACGTCATGCCGGCCACCCTCGGCTCCGCCCTGGAGCGGGTCGACGGCCTCGCCGGAGCGGTCCTCGACTCCTCCCCCGCCAGGGCCGGGGACGTCCTGATCATCATCTCCCTCTCCGGGCGCAACGCCCTGCCCGTCGAGATGGCCATGAACGCCCGCGCGCTCGGCCTCACCGTCATCGGCGTCACCTCGCTCGCGTACGCCACGGAGACGAAGTCACGGCACGTCTCGGGGACGTACCTCAAGGACCACTGCGACATCGTCCTCGACTCGAGGATCGCCGTCGGGGACGCCGAGCTCACCCACGAGGGCATCGAAGCACCCTTCGCACCCGCCTCCACCGTCGTCACCAGCGCCCTCATGCAGGCCACGATGGCCGCCGCCGCCGAGGAACTCGTACGCCTCGGCATCGAGCCCCCGCTGCTGCGCTCCGGCAACGTCGACGGCGGGCACGAGTGGAACGGGCGCGTGATGAGCGAGTACGGCGACCGGATCTTCTTCCGGCACTAGCACGCGTTTCAGCTCGCGCGCTCGGCCAGGGCCAGTTCCGCCGCGACCCGGGCGGCCACCGACTCGGCGTACACCACGTCCTCCCGCTCGAAGGGCGCCCGGCAGGCGGCGCGCAGGAACGTCAGGACGCCGAGGGTCCGGCCCCGGGAGCGCAGGACCACGCACAGCGCGTGGGCCGCGTCCCCCGGCCACTGGTGGGCCTCCGCCCACACCTCGGCCGTCCGGCCCGCGCTCGCCCGCACCGTGCCCACCCGGTCCCAGGCCTGGAGCGCCGGATGCCTCGGCCCGTACCGCAACGGGATCCCGCCGCCCACCACCGGCGAGGACGGGCCGGGGGCGGCGCCCGCCGGGGTGGCCAGGGCCCGCGTGAGCCGCCGCTCCCCCGCCGGCCGGTCCACCAGGGCGTGGTCGGCGAACCCGGCCAGGGCGAAGTCGAGCAGGACCGTCGCCGCCTCCGCCGGGTCCTCGCACTCCGCGGCCGCCGCGCCCGCCCGGTGCAGCTGGCTCCACCGGAACCGCAGCCGGTCGGCATCGCGCGCCGCGAGCCGCTCCTCCGTGACGTCCTGGAACAGCCAGGCCACGCCCAACGGCACCGGCTCCTCCGCCATCGGCGACGACAACAGCAGGAAGCCACTGCGCCAGCACCGCCGCCGGTCCCCCGAAGCCGTCCGCAGCGTCACCCACACCTCGGCCGGCGCGGGCGGCGTGCCCTCCGCCAGGACGTGCTGGAGGGCGTCCTCCAGCTCCTCCGCGCCGTGCACGACTACGTCACCGAGCGGCCGCCCGAGCAGAGCCGTACGCCCGGTCCCGAAGGCGCGGGCCGCGTGTCCGTTGACCATGGCCGGGCGCAGGTCGGCGTCGACGAGGACGACCCCCCAGGAGGCGTCCTCGAACAGGGCCTCGCTGAGGGCCACCGAACGCTCCAGGTCGAGCTGGACGTGGACCTCGCTGAACGCGCAGTACACCCCGGCCGGAGCGCCGTCGGCGCCGCGCACGCCGGCGGCCTGGCTCCGTACGAGCACCCGCCCGCCGTCCTTGCGCAGCAGCACGAACTCGTGGACCTGGCGCCCGGGGCCCTTCATGGCTCCCATCAGCCGCCCCAGGGTCTCCTCGGCGTCCGCGCTCCGCGCCGCCCACCCCTGGAACCCGCGCCGCCCCACGGCCTCCCCGGCGGACCACCCGAGGATCCGCTCGGCCTCCCGGTTCCAGTGCGTGACCGTCCCGTCGGCGTCGAACGCGCAGAGCGCGGCGTCCATCCCGTCGAGCAACGCGGCCAACAGATCGGCCCCCGCCCCCGGGACGGCAACGGCGTCGCTCGCGGCCCCCGTGAATGCACTCATCCAGGCACCCCCCATGCTGCGACCATTCAACTGGAACGTGACCCAGCGCACACCACCTTCGTCAAATCCTTCGTTCCGAATCACCCACGTAAATCGCTTGAGCGGGCGGCGGACCGTTCGTACTGTGTGGGTACACGCGAAAGGAGGTGATCCGGAAAAATGGTTTCTTTTCGGACTCGTGAGGTGACTGCGGGCTGAGGCCTGCCAGTCGCACTCTGTGCACCTCGGCAGGCCTTCTGCCGAACACCAACGCAGTCACCCGACCCGTGAGTCGCCGGCAAGTCCGGCCGGCCGGCTTCCGTCCGAACCTAGGCGGACGGAGCCAGGACTCACGGGTCGTCTGCGTTCCCGGGGCGGGTCAGGGCGCCAGGCGTTCCACCCGCCATGTCCCGTCGGGCTCGCGGACGTAGCGCAGGCGGTCGTGGAGGCGGTTCTCGTGGCCCTGCCAGAACTCGACCGTCTCGGGGACGACGCGGATGCCGCCCCATTCCGGGGGGACCGGGACCTGTTCGGATCCCGGGTAGCGGGCGGCCAGTTCGGCGTAGCGGGCGAGGAGGTCCGCGCGGGACGGGATCACCGTGGACTGGGGGCTCGCCCAGGCGCCCAGCTGGGAGCCGTGCGGGCGGGTGCGGAAGTAGGCGACCGTCTCGTCGCGGCCGACGCGGACCGCGCGGCCGGTGACGATGACCTGGCGGGCCAGCGGGTGCCAGGGGAAGAGCAGCGAGGCGTACGGGTTGGCCGCCAGCTCCCTGCCCTTGCGGGACTCGTAGTTGGTGAAGAAGACGAAGCCGGCCTCGTCGTAGTGCTTCAGGAGGACCGTCCGGGAGGACGGGCGGCCCTCGGGCGTCGCGGTCGAGACGATCATCGCGTTCGGCTCGTGGATGGCCGGATTCGCGGCGGTCTCCTTGAACCAGCGGGTGAACTGCCCGACCGGTTCGGGCGCGAGGTCGGCCGCGGAGAGCTCCGTGGTGCGGTACTGCTCGCGCATGTCGGCGGGATCCAGGGCGTCGGTCACAGGGCCATCCTGCCGCAGCGCCCCAGTCTGCCCGGCACCACAGGGCGCTAATCCTCCCTCGCCGAATCGGCGCAGTGTGCCGGATGTCACGCTTCCCCGCATCATCGGAACCGTACAGACTCTTCGGCTGGATGACTGTTGATTCCCCACCATCGACCAACACGGTTGATCGATCATCGATAGAGGAGCCGCCTGATGTCCGACTTCGTACCCGGCCTCGAGGGAGTCGTCGCGTTCGAGACGGAGATCGCCGAACCCGACAAGGAGGGCGGCGCCCTCCGCTACCGCGGGGTCGACATCGAGGACCTCGTCGGTCACGTCTCCTTCGGGAACGTCTGGGGCCTGCTCGTCGACGGCGCGTTCAACCCGGGCCTGCCGGCCGCCGAGCCCTTCCCGATCCCCGTGCACTCCGGTGACATCCGGGTCGACGTGCAGTCCGCCCTCGCGATGCTCGCGCCCGTGTGGGGCCTCAAACCGCTCCTCGACATCTCCGCCGAGCAGGCCCGCGACGACCTCGCCCGCGCCGCCGTCATGGCCCTCTCGTACGTCGCGCAGTCCGCGCGCGGCCAGGGCCTCCCGATGGTCCCGCAGAGCGAGATCGACAAGGCCGACTCGGTCGTCGAGCGCTTCATGGTCCGCTGGCGCGGCGAGCCCGACCCCAAGCACGTCAAGGCCGTCGACGCCTACTGGACCTCCGCCGCCGAGCACGGCATGAACGCCTCCACGTTCACCGCGCGCGTCATCGCCTCCACGGGTGCCGACGTCGCCGCCTCGCTCTCCGGCGCCGTCGGCGCCATGTCCGGCCCGCTGCACGGTGGCGCGCCCTCCCGCGTCCTCGGCATGATCGAGGAGATCGAGCGGACCGGCGACGCCACGGCGTACGTGAAGCAGGCCCTCGACAAGGGCGAGCGCCTCATGGGCTTCGGCCACCGCGTCTACCGCGCCGAGGACCCCCGCGCGCGCGTGCTGCGCCGTACGGCGAAGGAACTGGCCGCGCCGCGCTTCGAGGTCGCCGAGGCGCTGGAGAAGGCCGCCCTGGAGGAGCTGCACAACCGCCGCCCCGACCGGGTCCTGGCGACGAACGTGGAGTTCTGGGCGGCGATCGTCCTCGACTTCGCGGAGGTCCCGGCCCACATGTTCACGTCGA
This sequence comes from Streptomyces sp. NPDC034084, assembly GCF_055575535.1. Lineage (NCBI taxonomy): Bacteria > Bacillati > Actinomycetota > Actinomycetes > Kitasatosporales > Streptomycetaceae > Streptomyces > Streptomyces sp. NPDC034084. The sequence continues at coordinate 256,618 of NZ_JBVISK010000006.1, read as the reverse complement.
TGTTCACGTGCGCGCGTACGGCCGGCTGGTCGGCGCACATCCTGGAGCAGAAGCGCACCGGCCGCCTCGTCCGCCCCTCGGCCCGCTACACGGGCCCCGGCCAGCGGGACCCGCGCGACATCGAGGGCTACGCCGACATCACCGGCTAGGACCGGGTCCTGGCGCAGGCGGTCCGGGCCGACCCCGCACAGGCGGCCCGGAACCCGCCCGGGCCGCCGGGGTGCCGTCTACACCAGCTGGGCCTGCTGGTCCTGGGAGAGCAGCAGGTCCGCGTGGTGGCGGGCCGTCGTCAGGGGGTGGGCGCGGAGCTTGCCCTTCAGCTCGTTGCGGCCGTACTCGGCGAACAGCGGGTTCGCCGGGTCGGCCGTGACGCCGGGCGCCCGGTCCTCGAACGGGAACTCCAGCGGCGTGATCCGGGCGTCGAGCCGCGGGTTGTAGAAGAACGGCACGGAGAAGCGTTCCGTCGCCCCGGGCGGGGAGACCACCCGGTGGTTCGTCGCGATCAGGTAGCCGTTCGTGGCGACCTCCAGGAGTTCGCCCAGGTTCACGACGAACGCGCCCGGCAGCGGCGGCACATCGTGGAAGTTCCCGTCCTCGCGCTGCACCTGGAGCCCGCCGACCTGGTCCTGGAGCAGCAGGGTGAGGAAGCCGTAGTCCTTGTGCGCGCCGACGCCCTGGTCGTCGCCCTCGCCGCTGCTGCCGGGGTAGCGCACCAGCTTGAGGTGCGGGTGGGCGCGCGGGCCGAAGATGTCGTCGTAGAAGTCCGCGGGCGCGCCGATGGAGGCGAGCAGCTCGTGGAGGAGGCGCTCGGCGACGCCGCTGAGGCGGTCGATCCAGTGCAGGGCGGCCGTGCGGAGCTCGGGGAGGGCGGCGGGCCACTGGTTGGGGCCTTCGAGCCACCAGTACGGGGCTTCCCAGGGTGCCGGTTCGCGCGCGGGGCGCTCGGCGCCGATGTCGAGCTGGTCGCGCCAGTCGCGGGCGCCGGCGGTGCGCTCGTCGCCGATGCGCGTGTAGCCGCGGAAGTGCGGGGAGTTGATGTTGTCGAGGGCGAGCCGGTCGGCCTCGGGCAGGGCGAAGAAGGCGTGCATGGCGGAGGTGAGCGCCCGCGTCTCGGCCTCGGTGACGCCGTGCCCGATGAGCTGGAAGAAGCCCACGTCGTGGGCGGCCGAGTGGAGCTGCGCGTGGAGCAGCCTCCGGGCCTGGGGGTCTCGGTCGGCCGCCGAGAGGTCGACGATGGGGAGCTGCGAGGAGTACGAGCTGTTCGTCATGTGTATGCATCCGCGGGGTGTACGGGTGCCCGGGGCGGCCGCCAGGGGTGGGGCGGGGGCCACGGGTGCCGGTCGGCTGGGGCTCGGACGAGGGACCGCAGGGGTGTGGAGTGGTACCCCGGAAGGTCAGGCGGAGCGGCGACAGCCCATGCTCGTGACGCGGACGTAGTCCACGTGGCGACGGCGTACGAGCAGAGGCATGGGATCAGCGTACTGCGGCGCGGTCGGGGGGACTGTGGTGCGCGTCACGTCCGCTGCGGGGATGGCTCAAAGCCTGTTCAAAGTGGCGGGGGTGCGCGAAGATCGCCGCCACGCGTGTCCGGTACACGCCAAGCTTTTCGTCGCCGCATCCCATCGCAGGAGGATGTCCATGACCCGCCGCACCTCTCGTGGCCTGGTCGCCGCGGCCGCCGTCACCGTGGCCACCGCCACCGCGGCGCTGCTCCCCTCCGCGGGAGCCTCCGCCGCCGCGCCGCCGCAGGCCCGCGTCTTCATGGTGAACCCGGTCCAGTCCTCGGGCGACCAGTCCCTCACCGACCACAAGGACGCGGTGAGCGACGTCCCCGCCTCCGCGTACGCCACGGTCGCGCTGCGGAACCTCGACGCGAGCGGCGCCCTGTCGGGCCGCTGGGTCGCCGTCCGCTCGGAGACCGGTAACCCCGCGACGGCCGCCGGCGCCGCCTCGTACGACCGCTCCGACGACGAGTTCGAGCAGGTCATGGCGTACTTCTGGGTCAACGAGGCGCAGGAGTACCTCCAGGGCCTCGGTTTCGGCACCGAGCTGCGCGGGGCGAACGACCGGGTGCAGCCGGTCCGCCTCAACCAGTGGGGCGCCGACAACTCGTTCTTCACCGACAAGAAGGCCGAGATCCGCTTCGGCAAGGGCGGGGTGGACGACGCCGAGGACGCCGAGGTGATCGTCCACGAGTACGGTCACGCGGTGCACCACGCCCAGGTGCCCGGCTTCGGCACCTCCCCCGAGGCCGGCGCGATCGGCGAGGCCTTCGGTGACTACCTGGCCGTGGAGGTCGGCACGAACGCGGTGACGAAGTACGGCTGGCCGATGAAGGCCGACCTGGCCTGCGTCGCCGACTGGGACTCCACCGGGTACAGCGCGGCCCCGCACTGCCTGCGCCGGATCGACGGCACGAAGACCTACGCGGACCGCGAGGGCGAGGTCCACGCGGACGGCGAGATCTGGTCCCGCGCGCTCTTCGACATCCGGAACAGGCTCGGAGCCCGCACGGCCGACCGGATCATCGTGAACGCGCAGTTCGGCTTCGCCGCCGACACCAGCTTCGAGGACGCGGCCCTGACGACGGTCGCGACCGCGCAGAAGATGTACGGGACGCAGGCCGCGACGGCCGTACGCGACGCCTTCCGCGCGCGGGAGATCCCGGGCGTCTAAGGGCCCTCTCAGGGGGTCAGCGCCTCGTTCACCAGCCGCGCCCACTGGGACACCACCCGTTCCCGGCGGGCGCGGTCGTCCGTCAGGAGGGTGGCGAGGCCCAGGCCGCGGGCCATGTCCAGGAGGCCCTGGACGGTTTCGCGGACGCCGGGCCGCGACTCGTCGGCGCCGAGGACCTCGACGGCGATGCGGTGGGACTCGCGCCCGACGCGCGCCTCGAGGTCGGTGACCCGTTCGCGGAGCTGCTCCTCGTCGGTGGCGGCGACCCACAGGTGGAGCGCGGCCCGGAAGAGGGGCCCGGTGTAGAGGCCGACGAGGGCGGCGACGGCTTGTTCGCGGTCGTCGGTACGGACCGCCCGCAGGGCCTGCGAGCGCTCCTCCGCGACGTACTCGACGGCGGCCGTGAACAGGTCCTCGCGGGTGGGGAAGTGGTGCTGGGCCGCGCCCCGGGAGACGCCGGCCCGCTCGGCGACGGCGGCGACCGTGGAGCCCGCCCAGCCGTGCTCGGCGAGGCAGGACACGGCGGCCTCCAGGAGCCGCTGCCGGGTGGCGCGGCTCCGGTCCTGCTTGGGGTTCCGGTCGGGCCGGTCGGGCTTGGGTGCGGTCAGAGCCGCCATGCGGGGTCCCGTCGTTCGAGGTAGGCCGTCATCCCCTCGCGCGCCTCGGGGGAGGCGAAGAGCGTGGCCGACCTCTGCACCAGGTCCTCCGCGTCGCGTTCGAAGGTCTCCAGGACTTTAGCGGTGACCAGTCGTTTCGCCTCCCGCAGGCCCTGCGGGGAGGCGGCGCGGAGGGCGTCGAGGATGCCGGGGAGCTCCTGGTCGCCGGCCGTCACGAGGCCCATGGCGACCGCCTCGGGGACGCCGAACCGCTCGCCCGTCAGGTAGTGCCGGGCGGCGGCGCGCGGTTCCAGCCTCGGCAGGAGGGTGAGGGAGATGACGGCGGGCGCGACCCCGATCCGTACCTCGGTGAGGGCGAAGTCCGCCCCCTCCCCCGCCACCACGATGTCGGCCGCGCCGAGCAGGCCGAGGCCGCCGGCCCGGGTGTGGCTGCCGGCGGTGACGTGGGCGACGACCGGTTTCGGCAGCTCGACGACCTGCCGGAGCAGGTCGACGAAGGCGTACGGGCTGGGCGGCGCCTTCAGGTCGGCGCCCGCGCTGAACGTGGAGCCGGTGTGGGTGAGGACGACCGCCCGGACCGCGGGGTCCTTGCCGCAGGTGGTGAGCGCGTCGGCGAGCTCGGTGACGAGCGGCGCGGAGAGGGCGTTGCGGGTGGCCGGGGAGTTCAGGGCGAGGGTGGTGATGCCCCGCTCCTCGGTGACGTGGACAAGGGTCATGCGCGGTCCCTCAGTTCCCTTCGGAGGATTTTTCCGGACGCTGCCCGGGGAACGGTGTCGATGAACTCCACGGCGCGGACCTTCTTGTACGGGGAGACGCGGGCGGCGACGTGGGCGATGACGTCCTCGGCGGTGAGGCCGGGCGCGGTGCTCTGGCGGACGACGAAGGCCTTGGGGATCTCGGTGCCGTCGGCGTCGGTGACGCCGATGACGGCGGCGTCGGCGATGCCCTGGTGGGTGAGGAGGAGCGCTTCGAGTTCGGCGGGGGCGACCTGGAAGCCCTTGTACTTGATGAGTTCCTTCACGCGGTCGACGACGTACAGCCAGCCGTCCTCGTCGACGCGGCCGACGTCGCCGGTGTGCACCCAGCCGTCGGCGTCGATCATGGCGGCGGTGGCGTCGGGGCGGCCTAGGTAGCCCTTCATGACCTGGGGGCCGCGGATCGCTATCTCGCCCTCCTCGCCGGGCGCCGCGTCCTTGGCGGGGTCGTCGAGGGAGAGGATCCGCATCTCGGTGGAGGGCAGCAGTCTGCCGACGGTGCCGGGCGGGGGCGTGGCGATGTCGAGCGGGGTGACGTGGGTGCCGGGGGACAGCTCGGTCATGCCGTACGCCTGCCGGACGGGCGGGAGGCCGAGGCGGGTGGAGCAGGCTTCGGCGAGGGCGGCGTCGAGGGGGGCGGCGGCGCTGACGATGTACTCCAGGGAGGACAGGTCGTAGTCGGCGACCGCCGGGTGCTTGGCGAGGGTGAGGACGATCGGCGGAGCCACGTACAGGCCGTTGACGCGGTGTTCCTGGATGGCGCCGAGGAAGGTGTCGAGTTCGAAGCGGGGCAGGACGACGACGGTGGCGCCCTGGCGGAGGGGCGCGTTCATGAGGGCGGTGAGTCCGTAGATGTGGAAGAACGGCAGGACGGCGAGGATGCGGTCGCCCGGCCCCATGGGGACGAACGGCTCCAGCTGGGCGAGGTTGGTGGCGATCGAGGCGTGGGTGAGCATGACGCCCTTGGGGACGCCGGTGGTGCCGGAGGAGTACGGGAGGACGGCGACGTCCTCGTCGGGGTCGACGTCGATCTCGGGGACGGGTCCGGTGGAGGCGAGGAAGTCCTGGAGCGAGCGGACGCCCTCGCCCTCTCCCGCCCGGTCGCAGACGAGGATCTCCGTGATCCCGCCCGCGAGTTCGGCGGCCGCGCGGGCGGTGCCGAGCAACGGGGACACGGTCACGATCCATCGCGCGCCCGCGTCCTTCAGCTGCTTGGCGAACTCCTCGGGCGTGGCGAGCGGGTGCACGGTCGTGACGGCGGCGCCCGCGCGCGTGGCGGCGTAGAACGCGACCGGGAACAGCACGGTGTTGGGGCTGTGCAGGGCGAGGACGTCCCCCTTGCGGACCCCGGCCTCCGCGAGCCCGGCGGCCACCCGCCGGTGGAAGGCGTCGACCTGGGCGTACGTGAGCGTCAGGCCCCCGGCCCCGTCGACGAGGGCCGGGGTGTCCCCGTACGCGGCGGCGCGTCCGAGGACGGCGTCGTGGATGGGGACGGAGACGGGCGGGACGTCCTCGTACGCGCTGTGGAACACCATGCGTTGCCCCCTGGGGAGGTGGAAGGTGGTCGCCAGGATCGCTGTTGTGGGCGGGACTTGGGGAGACCTTGTCAGCACCCCGAAGAACAATCAAGCACGCATGCATGGTTTTGGAGGGGGTGGGTGGAGCGGACGACCGGCGAGCCGGTCAAAGGTTGTACGCGGGAGATCTTCCTTTCCGTTCCCCGCGGTCCTTAGGATCCGGACGCCCACACTCCGCCCCCGTCCCGGGAGGGACTTTGCACCACACGCACCACCCGCGCCGAACGCGTCGGCTGGCGGCCTGCACCACCTTCGCGCTCGGCACGTGCCTGGTGTCCGCGACCGTCGCGGCACCGCTCGCCACCGACCCCCCGGTCGTCCCGGCCGCGGCCACGGCCGTCGCGAAGCCCCGGTTCGACCGGGACGGCGACGGCCGCAGCGACCGGATCTACCGGTCGGCCACCACCGGCAAGCTGACGATCATCCTGTCGAAGACAGGCGGCGCACCGTTCACGATCGGCGCCGACGATCTCAACGGCGCCGTCAGCGAGGAGATCCTGCCCGCGGACGACCTGTGGGGCGCCGACGGCGCCCCGGAGCTGCTGACGCTCCGCTCCGACGGCACGCTCCGGCTGCATTCCGCCGTGAGTCCCACGGAGACCGACAAGGGGGTCGTCTGGCAGGGCGGCGGCTGGCAGATCTACAACAAGGTCCTCGCCCCCGGCGACCTCACCAAGGACGGCCGCCAGGACCTGCTGGCCCGTACCCAGTCCGGCACGCTCTACCTGTACACGGGCAAGGGCAGCGTGGACTACCGGGGTCCCTTCGCGTCGCGCGTCGCGATCGGCGGAGGCTGGCAGATCTACGACCAGCTCGTCGGCACCAACGACCTCGACGGCGACACGATCGCCGACCTCGTGGCCCGGACACCGGCGGGTGACCTCTACTTCTACAAGGGCACCGGCTCCGCCACCACCCCGTTCAAGGCCCGCGTCCGGATCGGCGGCGGCTGGAACACGTACAACCAGATCATCGGCGCCGACGACCTGAACGGCGACGGCAGGGGCGATCTGCTGGCCCGCACGTACAGCGGTGCCTTCTACCGGTACCTCTCCACCGGCGGCGGGAAGTTCGGGACACGGACGTACTACGGCGGCGGGGGCCAGAACCTCTCGTACTACCTCGGCCAGGGCGGTGTGCCGGCCTACGGCAAGCACAGCCTCTACGTCGTGAACGGAGCGGGCAACTCCTACACCTACGGAACGCTCACCAACGGCACCTTCACCGCGCCCCGGCAGTTCGGCTTCGACGGCGAGTGGGCGTACCACTGGACGACGTCCAGCGTCCACGCCCTGGAAGCCGACGACCGGGCCACCCTGCTGACCGCCGACAACGGCGGTCTGTGGAGCTGGAGCGGCGACAGCACCGGCAACCAGGTCTCCAGCAGCCCGGTCTTCCGCGACTACGCCGTCCGGCTCTCGGTCGGCGACGTCACCGGCGACGGCAAGGCCGACGTCCTCGGCCTGGACGCGTGGGGCAGCCTGTTCCTCCACGCGGGCATCAAGAACGAGACGCCGACCCGCGTCGGCGCGGCCGTGAAGGTCGCCACGGGCTGGAAGACGGACACGCTGGTCGGCACCGGTGACGTCACCGGTGACGGCCGCCCCGACCTGGTCTCCCGCTACGACGACCGCCTGTACGTGCACCCGGGCACCGGATCGGCCACCGCGCCGTTCGCCGCGCGCGTCCTGATCGGCGCGGGCTGGGGCGGGTACGCGCACCTGGCCGGACCGGGCGACATCGACGGCGACGGCCGGGCCGATCTGGTCGCGGTCACCTCCGGCGGTGACGTCTACCGCTACTCGGCCACCGGCCGCGGCGGCGCCGCGACGTTCGCCGCCCGCGTCAAGATCGCCACGGGCTGGAAGTACGAGCACGTCAGCTGATCCGACCCGCCCTCGACGGCCCGCCCCCGGCACACGGGGCGGGCCGTCGCCGCTGCGGGGCCGGTCCGCCTACAGGCCCCTCACGGCGCGTCAGCGCTCGCAGGCCACTCCGTCGCCGTCGCGGTCGAGGTGGCTGCCGTAGCCCGGCTCGCCGATGTGGATGGGGGCGGCGCCGGCAGCGCGGACGGCGGAGCAGTTGGCGTAGTGGACGCCGGAGGGTGCCTCCTCCGTGGTCTGGGCGGGCTCCGGCTCCTCGGTGGTGGGCTCCGGCTCCGGGGTGCGGGTGCGGGTGGGCTTCGGGGCGGAGGTCCGGGGCGGGGCGGTGGTCGGCTCCGGGGTGGGCGCGACGGTGGTGGGCGTCGGGTCCGGGGTGGGCGCCTCGGTGGTCGGGCTCGGCTCGGGGGTGGTCGGGGCGGTGCTCGGCGCGGGCGTCGGGGTCGCGGAGGCCGTCACCGTCGCGGCGGGCTTCGGGTCGTCCACGCCGTTCTGCTGCGGGTCGTCGACGGCGAGGGCGATGAGGAACCACAGGGCCGACAGGACCGTGGCCACGATCTTGGTCCGGGTGGTCCAGCGGCTCAGCCAGGCCAGGGCTATGCCGCCGGGCGGGAAGAGCACCAACAGGGTGATGACCAGGGCGGGATGCTGCCACCAGCGGCGGGGTGGCGTCCACGGCGGCGGGGGCTGGAACTGGTGGGTGTTCTGGTACACGCGCGCCTCTCCCGGGGCTCGTGACGCTCGGACGTGAGCGAAGTGCAGGGATCGTACACGCGGTCTTCACAACCGGAGGCGGAATCGGCGAGATGAGACGTCAGGCACCGGCCCCGCCGCCCCCCGCCGGCGAGCCGGGCCCGCTCAGTACGACTTCGGGAGCCCCAGCGTCTGGTGGGAGACGTAGTTGAGGATCATCTCCCGGCTCACGGGAGCGATCCTGGCCACCCGGGCCGCCGTGATCAGGCGCGCGAGGCCGAACTCGCGTGTGAGGCCGTTGCCCCCGAGGGTGTGCACGGAGGTGTCGACCGCCTTCACACAGGCCTCGGCGGCCGCGTACTTCGCCATGTTCGCCGCCTCTCCCGCGCCCATGTCGTCCCCCGCGTCGTAGAGGTGCGCGGCCTTCGCCATCATCAGGCGGGCCAGTTCCAGCTCGATGTGCGCCTGGGCGAGCGGGTGCGCGATGGCCTGGTGGGCGCCGATCGGGGCCTTCCAGACCTGGCGCTCCTTCGCATACTTCACCGCCTGCGCGAGGGCGTAGCGGCCCATGCCGATCGCGAAGGCCGCCGTCATGATCCGCTCGGGGTTGAGGCCCGCGAAGAGCTGGAGCAGGCCCGCGTCCTCGTCGCCCACGAGCGCGTCGAAGGGCAGGTGCACGTCGTCGAGGGTCAGCTCGAACTGCTTCTCGTGCGCGTCGAGTTCCATCTCGATGTGCCGGCGGCCGAAGCCCGGCGCGTCGCGCGGGACGATGAAGAGACAGGGCTTGAGGGTGCCCGTCCTGGCGTCCGACGTGCGGCCCACGACAAGCGTCGCGTCCGCGATGTCCACGCCCGAGACGAAGACCTTCCGGCCGCTCAGGGCCCAGCCGTCCTCGATGCGGGTGGCGGTGGTGGTGATGCGGTGCGAGTTGGAGCCCGCGTCGGGCTCCGTGATGCCGAACGCCATCGTCCTCGACCCGTCCGCGAGGCCCGGCAGCCACGCCCGCTTCTGCTCCTCGGTGCCGAAGCGGGCGATGACCGTGCCGCAGATCGCGGGCGAGACGACCATCATCAACAGCGGCGCGCCGGCCGCGCCCGCCTCCTCCAGGACGATCGACAGCTCGGCCATGCCGCCGCCTCCGCCGCCGTACTCCTCGGGAAGGTTCACACCCAGATATCCGAGCTTGCCCGCCTCGGCCCACAGTTCGGCCCGGTCGAAGCCGGGTCCGTGGCGGTGTCCGAGCGCGGAGACGGCGGCGCGGAGTGCGGTGTGCTCGGGGGTGTCGACGAGGGTGCTCATGCGGGGACTTCCTCCTGTGCATCGGTCTGTACGACGGCGAGCAGGGCGCCTACCTCGACCTGGCGGCCGGGGGCGGCGTGGAGCGCGGTGAGCGTGCCGGAGGCGGGGGCGATGACGCGGTGCTCCATCTTCATGGCCTCCAGCCAGAGCAGCGGCTGTCCGGCGGTGACCCGGTCGCCGACGGCGAGGCCGTCCGCGACCCGGACGACGGTGCCGGGCATCGGGGCGAGCAGGGAACCGGGTGCTCGCAGGTCGGTGGGGTCGGGGAAGCGGGGGTGGACGGTGAGGCGGTGGCCGCCCGCGTGGACCGTGTCCTCGTACGCGGTGACCTCGAAGTGTCTGACGACTCCCGCCACTTCCAGGCTCACCCGGCCGGGCGTCGCCTCCACCACCCGTACGCCCTCCGGGGACGTGACCTCGTAACCGCCGTCCCGGGTCGGCCGGTAGCGGATCTCGTGGTCGCCGTACGTCCTCGTCTCGTCCTGCGACCGCAGATTGCGCCAACCACCACCGAACCGGCCGGTGCGGGCCGCCGCCTGGGCGAGGGCGGCGGCCGCGGCCGCGTACCGCCCGTCCGGGGGCGGGGCGAGCAGGGCGGGCAGGTTCCGGTCGTAGAAGCCCGTGTCGAGGGCCTCCTCGTGGGCGTACTCGGGGTGCCGCAGCGAGGCGACGAGCAGGTCGCGGTTGGTGACGGGGCCGTGCAGCACGGCCCGCTCCAGAGTGTGGGCGAGCTTGCGGAGCGCCGCCTCCCGGGTCGGGGCGTGGACGATCACCTTGGCGAGCATCGGGTCGTAGTGGACGCCGATCGTGTCCCCGGAGGCGTATCCGGTGTCGACGCGCACACCCGCCGGGGTCTCGAAGCGGTGCAGGACGCCCGTCTGCGGCGCCCACTCCCGCGCCGGGTCCTCGGCGTAGAGCCGGGCCTCGACGGCGTGGCCTCGCGGGGCCGGGGGCTCGGGGGGCAGCGGACGGCCCTCGGCGACGGCGAGCTGGAGGGCGACGAGGTCGACGCCGTACACCTCCTCCGTGACGGGATGCTCGACCTGGAGGCGGGTGTTCATCTCCAGGAAGTGCGCCTTGGGGGTCCCCCCTGCTCGAGCGAAGCCGAGAGCTTGGGGGACATCCGCGACCAGGAACTCGACCGTGCCCGCGCCGACATAGCCGACGGCCTTCGCCGCCCGGACGGCCGTGTCGAGGAGACTCGCTTCGAGCGCGGCGGGCAGACCGGGCGCGGGTGCCTCCTCGATGACCTTCTGGTGCCGCCGCTGGAGGGAGCAGTCGCGGGTGCCGAGCGCCCAGGCCGTGCCGTGGGCGTCGCACAGGAGCTGCACCTCGACGTGACGGCCGTTCTCCACGTACGGCTCGACGAACACCTCGCCGTCACCGAACGCGCTCGCCGCCTCCGCCGAAGCGGCCTTCAACTCACCTGCCAGGGCGTCCAGTTCCCGGACGATCCGCATGCCCCGGCCGCCGCCGCCCGCCGCCGCCTTCACCAGGACGGGCAGGTCGGCCTCGCCGACGTCCTCCGGACGGAGGGGCGCGATCCCCAGGAGCTCCTTCGCCCGGGTCTTCGACGCCATCGCCTCGATCGCCGCCGGCGGCGGGCCGATCCACACCAGACCGGCGTCGGTCACGGCCCGCGCGAAGCCGGCGTTCTCGGAGAGGAAGCCGTAGCCGGGGTGGACGGCGTCGGCGCCCGCCGCGAGCGCCGCCCTCACCACCAGGTCGCCGCGCAGGTACGTCTCCGAGGGCGCGGCCCCCGGCAGCCGTACCGCCGTGTCCGCCTCCCGGACGTGCAGTGCGCCGGCGTCCGCGTCGGAGTACACGGCGACGGTCGCGATGCCGAGGTCACGGCAGGTGCGGAAGACCCGGCAGGCGATCTCGCCCCGGTTCGCCACGAGGACAGTCCTGATCACCTGATGCCTCACATTCGGAAGACGCCGAAGCCGCCGCGTGCGCCCTCGACCGGTGCCGTGTGGATCGCGGAGAGGCACAGCCCGAGGACCGTGCGGGTGTCGCGGGGGTCGATGACCCCGTCGTCGTAGAGCCGGCCGGAGAGGAACATCGGCAGGGACTCGGACTCGATCTGCGCCTCGACCAGCGCCCGCAGCCCGGCGTCGGCCTCGTCGTCGTACGGCTGCCCCTTCGCCGCCGCCGAGGCGCGCGCCACGAGGGAGAGCACGCCGGCGAGCTGCTGCGGGCCCATGACGGCGGACTTCGCGCTCGGCCAGGCGAAGAGGAAGCGCGGGTCGTAGGCCCGGCCGCACATGCCGTAGTGCCCGGCGCCGTACGACGCCCCCATCAGGACGGAGAGGTGGGGGACCTTCGAGTTCGACACCGCGTTGATCATCATGGCGCCGTGCTTGATGATGCCGCCCTGCTCGTACTCCTTGCCGACCATGTAGCCGGTGGTGTTGTGGAGGAAGACGAGCGGGATGTCGCGCTGGTTGGCGAGCTGGATGAACTGGGCGGCCTTCTGCGACTCGGCGGAGAACAGGACGCCCCGCGCGTTGGCGAGGATGCCGACCGGATAGCCGTGCAGGCGCGCCCAGCCCGTGGTCAGCGACGTCCCGTACAGCGGCTTGAACTCGTCGAAGTCCGAGCCGTCGACGATGCGGCCGATCACCTCGCGCGGGTCGAAGGGGGTCTTGAGGTCGCCGGGGACGATCCCGAGCAGCTCCTCGGGGTCGTACTTCGGGGGTTCCGCGGACGCCGGGTCGGGGTGCGCCTTGCGGTGGTTGAGGCGGGCGACGATCCGGCGGGCCTGACGGATCGCGTCGGCCTCGTCGACGGCATAGTGGTCGGCCAGGCCCGAGGTCCTGGCGTGCATCTCGGCGCCGCCGAGCGACTCGTCGTCGCTCTCCTCGCCCGTCGCCATCTTCACCAGCGGCGGCCCGCCGAGGAAGACCTTCGACCGCTCCTTGATCATCACGGTGTGGTCGGACATGCCGGGGACGTACGCGCCGCCCGCCGTCGAGTTCCCGAAGACGACGGCGACGGTCGGGATGCCGGCGGCGGAGAGGCGGGTGAGGTCGCGGAAGAGGGCGCCGCCGGGGATGAAGATCTCCTTCTGGGAGGGCAGGTCGGCGCCGCCGGACTCGACGAGGGAGATGACCGGCAGCCGGTTGGCGTACGCGATCTCGTTGGCCCGCAGGGCCTTCTTCAGGGTCCACGGGTTGGAGGCGCCGCCGCGCACGGTCGGGTCGTTGGCGGTGATCAGACACTCCACGCCCTCGACGACCCCGATGCCGGTGACGAGCGAGGCGCCCACGGTGTGGTCGCTGCCCCAGGCGGCGAGGGGGGAGAGTTCGAGGAAGGGGCTGTCGGGGTCGACGAGCAGTTCGACGCGCTCGCGGGCGAGCAGCTTGCCGCGTTTCCTGTGGCGGGCGGTGTACTTCTCGCCGCCGCCCGCGAGGGCCTTGGCGTGCTCGGCGTCGAGGGCGGCGAGCTTCTCCAGCATGGCGGCGCGGTGGGCGGCGTGGTCGGGGGCGGTGGGGTCGAGGGCGGAGGCGAGGACGGTCACGACGGTTCCTCCGGAGGGGCGGTGAGCAGGGCCGTCGGTATGTCGACGTGGCGGGAGCGGAGCCATTCGCCGAGGGCCTTGGCCTGGGGGTCGAAGCGGGCCTGGGAGGCGACGCCCTCGCCGAGGATCCCGGCGATGGTGAAGTTGAGGGCGCGGAGGTTGGGGAGGAGGTGCCGGGTGACGGTCAAGCCGGTGGTCTCCGGCAGGAGTTCCCTGAGCCTCTCCACCGTGAGGGTGTGGGCCAGCCAGCGCCACTCCTCCTCCGTCCGGACCCACACCCCCACGTTCGCGTCGCCGCCCTTGTCACCGCTCCGGGCCCCCGCGATCCGGCCGAGGGGTGCTCTCCGGGTGGGCCCCTCGGGGAGCGGCGGCGGAAGCTCCGGGTCGGGTACGGGTCCCGGCTCGCGGGTCCTCGGGGGTACGGGGACGTCCAGGCGGGTCCCGTCGGGAAGGACCGCCGTGTGGGGGACCTCGGCGGCCGGTACGTACGCCGACTCGAAGACCCCGTAGGGGGCGCCCCTGCCGGGCGGGGCGGTGACGTGGAAGCCGGGGTAGCTCGCGAGGGCCAGTTCGACGGCGGCCCCGGTGACGGCGCGGCCGACCTTGTCGGGGTCCCGGTCGCGGACGACGAGCCGGAGCAGGGCGCTCGCGGTCTCCTCGGTCTCCGCGTCCGGCCGGTCGGTGCGGGCGAGTTCCCAGCGGACCTCGGCCGGCGGGTCCTTCGCGAGGGCGTCGTGGAGCTGCTCCCGGAGGAGGGCCGCCTTGGCCTCGATGTCGAGGCCGGTGAGGACGAAGACGACCGCGTTGCGGTAGCCGCCGAGCCTGCTGAGCCCGACCTTGAGCGTCGGGGGCGGGGCCTCTCCCCGGGCGCCCTCGATCCGGACGCGGTCGGGGCCCTCCTGGGTGAGCCGGACGGTGTCGAGCCGGGCGGTCACGTCGGGGCCGGGGTAGCGGGCGCCGGCCGTCTCGTAGAGGAGCTGGGCGGTGACCGTGCCGGTGTCGACGAGGCCGCCGGTGCCGGGGTGCTTGGTGATGACCGCGCTGCCGTCCGCGTGGAGTTCGGCGACCGGGAAGCCGGGGCGGCGCACGTCATGGCCCCGGAAGAAGGCGTAGTTGCCGCCGGTGGCCTGGGTGCCGCACTCCAGGACGTGCCCGGCGACAACCGCGCCCGCCAGCTCGTCGTACGCCTCCGGGCTCCAGCCGAAGTGCCACTGCGCGGGCCCGGTGACGAGGGCCGCGTCGGTGACCCGGCCGGTGACGACGACGTCGGCGCCCGCCGTGAGGCAGGCGGCGATGCCGGCGCCCCCGAGGTAGGCGTTGGCGGCGAGGGCGCCGTCCCGGGCGGGCAGCCGGTCGCCCTCGACGTGGGCGATGCGGGTCGGCAGGCCGAGCTTCGCGACGAGGGCGCGCAGGGCGTCGGCGAGCCCGGCGGGGTTGAGGCCGCCCGCGTTGGCGACGATCCGGACCCCCCGCTCGTGGGCGAGGCCGAGGCCCTCCTCCATCTGCCGCAGGAAGGTCTTCGCGTACCCGGCGGCCGGGTCCTTCAGCTGGTCGCGGCCGAGGATGAGCATGGTCAGTTCGGCGAGGTAGTCGCCGGTGAGGACGTCGAGTGCGCCGCCGGGCCCGCCGCCGGTGAGCATCTCGCGGACGGCGTCGAAACGGTCGCCGTAGAAGCCGGAGGCGTTGCCGATACGGATCACGCCCCGGCCTCCCTGGGCGTACGACCCGCGCCCGCCGGGCCCGCGAAGGCCTGGGCGATGCCGAGCCAGCGCTCGGCGTCCTCGCCCTCGGCGACCAGGGCGGTGTCGTCGCGGTGGACCCGCTGGGTGACGAGGAGGCAGAAGTCGAGGGCTGGACCGGTGACCTTCTGGGCGGCGCCCTCGGGGCCGTACGCCCACAACCGGCCGTCGGGGGCGACGAGTTCGACGCGGAAGGGCTCGGCGGGCGCCGGGATGCCCCGTACCAGGAAGGCGTAGTCGCGGGCCCGGTGGCCGATCCAGGCGATGTGCCGGAGCCGGGCCGTGGGCGGGCGGGCCGCCCCGAGGGCGTCGGCGACGTCCTGGCCGTGCGCCCAGGTCTCCATCAGCCGGGCGGTGGCCATGGCGGGGGCGCTCATCGGCGGCCCGTACCAGGGGAACCTGACGCCGGGCGGGACCGCGCGCAGCGCCTCCTGGAGCCGCTCGCGGCCGGCGCGCCAGCGGGCCAGGAGCTCGGCGGGCGGCAGCCCGGCGCCCTCCTCGGCGCCCTCGTCGACGAAGCGGTCGGGGGCGGCGAGGGCTTTCGCGGTCTCGGCGGCGAAGGCCTCGGCGTCGGTGGCGGCGAGGAGGGCGGCCCGGTCCGTCCAGGCGAGGTGGGCGATCTGGTGGGCGATCGTCCAGCCGGGCGCGGGGGTCGGCGTACCCCACTGCTCCTCGGTCGACTCCGCGACGAGACGGTCGAGTTCTTCGCTCTCGGCGCGGAGGTCGTCGAGGACGACGGCGGGGTCGGACACGGTGCGCTCCCCTCGGGGGACGGGCGGTCACGGGCCTTCGCCGAGGAGCATGCCAGCGGGACCAGAAACAATCAAGCGTGCTTGCTTTAGTTTCTGGGGGCTTCGGGGCGCTAGGCGGGCCGGACCCCCTCCGCTTCCTCCGTGAGGCGACCAGCCGTACGGCAGGGACGCTCACGGCACGCCCCGGCCCCTCAGGAGCGGACGCGCCGCGGCCGGGCCACCAGCTCGCCGCCGCAGTTCGGACAGACGCCGCCCATCGCGTCGGCGCAAGGGACGCAGAAGCTGCACTCGTACGAACAGATCCGGGCGGGCCCGTCCGGCGTCAGGGCCTCGGTCTCACAGCGCTCGCAACGGTCTCGCATCTCCAGGGCCATGGTCGGCTCCCCCTCCTCGTACGACTGAGAACCACTCCATGATCAGCGCCCGCCCCCGGCCCCCTCAACAGCCCGGCGGCCATGGAACGACAGGATCGGGTCAGTGCCTGACCAGGCAGAACGGATGCCCCGCCGGGTCCGCGTACACCCGCCAGCTCCGCGTCCCCGCCCCGTCGTCGAGCAGCCTCGCGCCCTGCGCGAGGACCTCCTCCTGGGCCGCGTCCAGGTCGGCGACGCCGAAGTCGAGGTGGAACTGCTGGGGACGCTCCGGGTCCGGCCACGCCGGCGGGCGGTGATCGGCGACGCCCTGGAAACAGAGGACGAGCCCGCCGGGGGTGTGCAGGGTGGACCAGTTCTCGTCGAGGGACCAGCGCGGGTCCGGCCGGTCGACGTCCCCGCCGAGCACGGCGCGGTAGAACGCGGCGAGGTCCCGGGGCGCTGAACAGTCGAGGACGAGGCACTGGAGTTCGGCGATCATGCGCGGAGTCTAGGGGCGGGCAGGGCGCAGGCGCAGTGCCCGCGAGCACCGCCTCGACCGGCCGGCGGCGCGTCTCGCGAGGGACGACTGGCCCCCGCCGAAGCTACTCGGCGCGGGCCCGACGCGCCTGGGTGCGGACCGCGCCCATGCTCGCCCCGATGACGAGGGCGATGGCGAGGGCGTCGGTGCCGGACAGGGCCTGGCTGAGGACGAGGAAGCCGGCCGTCGCCGCGATGGCCGGTTCCAGGCTCATCAGGATCGCGAAGGTGGGCGCGGGCAGGCGGCGCAGCGCGAGGAGTTCCAGGGTGTACGGGAGGACGGAGGACATTAGCGCGACGGCGAGGCCCAGGCCGATCGTCGACGGCACGAGGAGCTTGTCGCCCGCCTCCGCGATCCCGAGCGGCAGGCTGAGGACGGCTCCGAAGGCCATGGCGAGCGCGAGCCCGTCGGCCTGCGGGAAGCGGCGGCCGGTGCGTGCGCTGAAGACGATGTACGTGGCCCACATGACGCCCGCGGCGAGCGCGAAGCCCGCGCCGAGCGGATCGAGGCGGTCGAAGCCGCCGCCGCCGAGGAGGACGACGCCGCCGAGGGCGAGCCCGGCCCACAGGAGGTTCATCAGCCGACGCGACGCGGCCACGGAGAGGATCAGCGGGCCGAGGACCTCCAGGGTCACGGCGGCGCCCAGCGGGATCCGGTCGGCGGCCTGGTAGAAGAGGATGTTCATGCCGGCCATGGCGGCGCCGAAGGCGACGATCGTCCCCCAGTCGGCGCGGCCGTAGCCGCGGACCTTGGGCCGGCAGACGATCAGCAGGACGGCGGCGGCGAGCACGAGCCGCAGGGTCACGACCCCGAGCGCGCCCGCGCGGGGCATGAGCAGGACGGCGACGGCGGAACCGAACTGCACGGAGAGCCCGCCGGCGACGACGAGCGCCACGGGCCCGAGCCGGTGACCGGCCGCGAGCGGGGCGGCGGCCCGCGAATGCGCCGCCTCGGACCGCGCCCCGGGGGCCGCTTGAGGCCCAGGGCCCGCTTGAGGCACGGCGGCAGGTGCGGCGGCCGAGGCCTCCTTGACCGGACTGTCCACCGACGGCTCCTCACCACGCACGCTAGTTCAATGCACTGGACTCTCAGTCCAGAATAATGCACCCCCGTTCCGGCCCGCAGCCGGATTCCCTCTCCACGCTACGAGCCTCCGCGCGGCAGCGGAAATGCCGATTGTGCTGCGGTTATGCTCCGGACGCATGAGCATCGAGCTACGCCACCTCCGCTGCTTCCTCGCCATCGCCGAGGAGTCCAGCCTCACCAGGGCGGCCGCCCGGCTCCACCTCACCCAGCCCGCCGTCTCGCGCACGCTCGCCGCCCTGGAGCAGCACCTCGGCGCCCGGCTCGTCGACCGCTCCACGCACCACCTCGCGCTCACCGCCGAAGGCCGCGCGTTCCAGGACCGGGCGGCCGCCGCTCTCGCCGCCTTCGAGGCGGCCGTCGACCCGGCGCGGCTGCGCCACCGCCCGCTGCGCCTCGGGCACGCCTGGTCGGCCTTCGGCGCGTACACCACTCCCCTGCTCCGGCGCTGGCAGCGCGCCCACCCCGAGACCCCGCTCGAACTCCTCCGCGTCGACGACCGCACCGCCGGCCTCGCCCGGGGCGAGGTCGACGCGGCGCTGCTGCGCGGGGCGGTGGAGGCACCCGGCCTGGTCACGGCGGAACTCACCACCGAGGAACGGGTGGTCGCGCTGCCCGCCGACAGTCCGCTCGCGGACCGTCCCGGGCTCTCCCTCGGCGACCTCGCGGGCGAGACGGTCGTCCTCAACACCGTCTCGGGCACGACCACCCTCGCGCTCTGGCCGGCCGGTGGCCGCCCGGCGGCCACCCTGACGGTCGCCAACACCGACGACTGGCTGACGGCGATCGCCGCCGGCCGGGGCATCGGCGTCTCCTCCGCCTCGACGGCGGCCCTCCACCCCCACCCGGGCGTCACGTACCGCCCCCTCCCGGACGCGCCCCCGCTGCCGGTCGTCCTGGCGTGGCGCGACGCCTTCCCGCACCCGGCGACGGAAGCGCTGGTGGCGCTGGCTCGGGAGATCGTGGGGGAGGGGGAGTGAGGCGCGGGACCCGGTCTCACCGCTCCCCCTCCACCCCCTCCGCCAGCACCTCCGCCAGATGCCGCCCCCTCCGCCCCGTCAGGTCCGCGATCTGGGTCCTGCACGAGAAGCCGTCCGCCAGGACCGTCGTCTGCGGGCCGGCGGCGCGGAGGGCCGGCAGCAGCTGATCCTCCGCGCACGCCACCGACACCTCGTAGTGGCCCGGTTCGAAGCCGAAGTCGCCCGCGAGGCCGCAGCACCCGCCCGTGAACTCGCCCGTCAGGCCCGCCCGTTCCCGGAGGCGGCGGTCCGCCGCGTCGCCCAGGACGGCGTGCTGGTGGCAGTGGGTCTGGCCGGTGACCGGTCGGTCGAGGCGGGGTGGGGTCCAGTCGGGGGCAAACTCCTCCAGAGCCTCCGCGAAGGTGCGGACCGCCCCCGCCAGGCGCGCCGCGCGAGGGTCGTCCGGGAGCAGTTCCGGCAGGTCGGTGCGGAGGGTCGCCGCACACGAGGGTTCCAGGACGACCACCGGGCCCGTCCCCTCCTCCATCACGTCGAGCGTCCGCCGCATCACCTTCCTCGCCGCCCCCAACTGCCCCGTCGACACATACGTGAGCCCGCAGCAGACCCGGCCCGGCGGCAGCTCCACCCCGAGGCCGGCGTCCTCCAGGACGCGGACGGCCGCCTCGCCGACCTCCGGTGCCAGGTGGTTCGTGAAGGTGTCCGGCCACAGCGTGAGCGACGGCGGGCGTGTCGAGGCGCGCTGGGCGAACCAATACGCGAAGGTCCGCTCCGCCACCCTCGGCATCGTCCGCTCCGGCGTCACCCCCGCGAGCCGCGCCGCGAACGGCAGCGCCATCGCCGCGTTCAGGGCCCGCCCGAAGTGCGCCAGCCACCCCGGCAGGCGGCCCAGCGTCCAGTGCGAGCGCGGCCGGCGCAGAACCCCGAGCGGTCCCGCGTAGTGCCGGTCGAGGAACTCCGCCTTGTACACGGCCATGTCCACGCCCACCGGGCAGTCGCTGCGGCAGCCCTTGCAGGACAGGCACAGGTCGAGCGCCTCCCGGACCTCCTCCGAGCGCCAGCCGTCGGTGATCACCTCGCCGAGCGCCATCTCGTGCAGGAGCCGCGCCCGGCCCCGGGTGGAGTGCTTCTCCTCCCCCGTCGCCCGGTACGAGGGACACATCACCCCCGGGCCGGTGCTCGGGCCGTCCACCCGGCACTTGGCCACCCCCACGCACCGGGCCGCGGACCTGCCCACCCCGACCAGCGGCAGGCCCTCGAAGCGGAGTCCGGAATCCAGCGGCTTCGGCCGCACCAGCACCCCCGGGTTCAGGCCGCCGTCCGGATCCCACACGTCCTTGACGGCGCCGAAGAGGCCGACCAGCTCCTCCCCGTACATCCTCGGCAGCAGTTCGGCCCGCGCCTGTCCGTCGCCGTGCTCCCCGGAGAGCGAGCCGCCGTGGGCGACCACGAGGTCGGCGACCGCCTCCGAGAACCGCCGGAAGTCCCGTACGCCCTCGCCCGTCCACAGGTCGAAATCGATCCGCACATGCACGCACCCGTCCCCGAAGTGCCCGTACGGGATCCCCCGGAGGCCGAAATCGGCCAGCAGGGCACGGAATTCCCGCAGGTACGCGCCGAGCCGGGCCGGCGGCACCGCGCAGTCCTCCCATCCCGGCCAGGCGTCCCCGCCCCCCGGCATCCGGGTCGCCGTCCCGGCCGCGTCCTCCCGGATCCGCCACAGCGCCCTCTGCCCGGCCGCCTCGCGCACCACCGCCGCGTCCAGCGCGTCGGCCGCCCGGACCAGCCGTCCGGCCGCCCCTTCCCCGTCCACCTCGCAGAACAGCCACGCCCCGCCCCTGGGCAACCCCGCGGCACCCCGGACGAGATCCGCCGCCATGCCCTCCACGGTGAGCGGCCCGTACGGGAGCAGGCCCGCCGCCGCGTCCGCCGCCGCGCTCTCGTCCGCGTACCCGAGGACGACGAGGACCGGCTCGGCGGGCAGCGGGACGAGCGCCACGGTCGCCTCCGTCACCACCCCGAGCGTGCCCTCGCTGCCGCAGAAGGAGCGGGCCACGTCCGCGCCCCGCTCGGGGAGCAGCGCGTCGAGGGCGTAGCCGGAGATCCGGCGCGGGAGCCCGGCGGGGTAGCCGGTCCGCAGAAGGGCCAGGTGGCGGTCGACGAGGTCGAGGAGTCCGGCGGGCGCGCCCTGTCCGTCCCGGCCGAGCGTCAATCTCTCGCCCCGGTACGTCACCACTTCCAGCGAGCGCACGTTGTCCGCCGTGGTCCCCCAGGCGACGGAGTGCGCCCCGCAGGCGTTGTTGCCGATCATTCCGCCGAGGGTGCAGCGGCTGTGGGTGGAGGGGTCGGAGCCGAAGGTCAGCCCGTAGGGGCGGGCCGCCGCCCGCAGCCGGTCGAGGATGACTCCGGGCTGGACGACGGCGGTCCGTGCCTCCGGGTCCAGGGAGACGATCCCGTCCATGTGGCGTGTGAGGTCGAGCACGACTCCGGTGCCTGTGGCCTGGCCGCCGATCGAGGTTCCGCCGCCCCGGGCGACGACGGGGGTGGTGTCGTGGGCCCGGCAGACCTCCAGGGCGGCCGCGATGTCGGCGGCGTCGCGCGGCGCGACCGTACCGGCGGGAACGCGGCGGTAGTTGGAGGCGTCCATCGTCGTCAGGGCCCTGGCGGTGACGGAGAAGTCGACCTCTCCGGCGACGGCGGCGCGCAGGTCGCCCGCCAGTCGGGAGGCCGGGCCGGACGGGTGTTCCTCGTGTCTTCCCACGAGGCCAGGATGTCTCAGTCCTCGTCTCATCGGGCGGACATACGGCGACCGGTGCCGCCCCGACCCGATACTCTCCGCCTCGTGGCTGAGATCCGGATTCCCGCTGACATCAAGCCCGCCGACGGCCGTTTCGGCGCGGGCCCCTCCAAGGTGCGTACGGAGGCGCTGGACGCCCTGGCCGCCACCGGCACCTCCCTCCTCGGCACGTCCCACCGCCAGGCTCCGGTCAAGAACCTGGTCGGCGAGGTACGTGCCGGCATCTCCGACCTCTTCTCGCTGCCCGAGGGCTACGAGGTGATCCTGGGCAACGGCGGCTCCACCGCCTTCTGGGACGTCGCGACCCACGGTCTCATCGAGAACAAGTCGCAGCACCTGAGCTTCGGCGAGTTCTCCTCCAAGTTCGCGAAGGCCGCCAAGCTGGCTCCCTGGCTTGCCGAGCCGACCGTGATCTCCTCCGACCCGGGCACCCACCCGGAGCCGGTGGCCGAGGCGGGCGTCGACGTCTACGCGTACACCCACAACGAGACCTCCACCGGTGTCGCCGCCCCGATCAAGCGGGTCGCGGGCGCCGACGAGGGCGCGCTGGTCCTGGTCGACGCGACCTCCGGCGCGGGCGGTCTGCCCGTCGACATCACCGAGACGGACGTCTACTACTTCGCCCCGCAGAAGTCCTTCGCCGCCGAGGGCGGCCTGTGGCTCGCGGCCTTCTCCCCGGCCGCCCTGGAGCGTGCGCAGCGGATCCACGCGTCCGGCCGCCACGTCCCGGAGTTCTTCTCGCTGCCGACGGCGATCGACAACTCGCTGAAGAACCAGACGTACAACACCCCGGCGCTCTCGACCCTCTTCCTGCTCAACGAGCAGCTGAAGTGGATCAACGGCCAGGGTGGTCTGGACTGGGCGGTGGCCCGGACGAAGGAGTCCTCGGACGCGCTCTACACGTGGGCCGAGGAGTCCAAGTACGCCTCGCCGTTCGTGGCGGACGCGGCGAAGCGCTCGCAGGTCATCGGCACGATCGACTTCGCGGACGAGGTCGACGCGGCGGCGGTCGCGAAGGTGCTGCGCGCCAACGGCATCGTGGACACCGAGCCGTACCGCAAGCTGGGCCGCAACCAGCTGCGGATCGCGATGTTCCCGGCGATCGACCCGGCGGACGTGCGGGCCCTGACGGCCTGCGTCGACCACGTGATCGAGAGGCTCTGACCTCTGCGGTCGTACCGAGGGCCCGGCACCGAGGCGACAGGTGCCGGGCCCTTCGCCGTGCCCGGCCGGACTCAGCCCGACCGCGCCTTCACGTGATCGATCACGGCGTCGAACTCGGCGGTCGGCGAGAACTCCACGACATCGGTGTCCTCCAGCGCCTCGGGGGCGTGGCCCGGCCCCCAGTAGTAGGCCTGTCCCGCCTCGTAGATCTCCTCGCCCGAGGCGGTCCGCATCCTGATGCGGCCGTTCAGGAGGTACCCCCAGTGGGGGCACTGGCACAGGTCGCCTTCCAGGCCCTTGAGCGCCGGTGCCATGTCGGTGCCCTTGGGGAGGTGGACGAAGGAGACGCTCAGGCCGCCACCGGCCTCCTGCTTGCGGAAGTCCACGCCGCCGCCTTCCAGGGCGACGGGGGTGTCCTCGCGCGTGAATCCCGTCATGATTCCTCCAAGCCTCGCGTCGGCCTGCCCGGCCGGGCCCCGGCCTCCCCGGTCTCCTTCCAGTCTCGGCCCGGATCAGCCGCGGCGCAGCAGACGCTTGGCGCCGAGGACGAGGACGGTGGCGCCGGCGAGGACGAGGAAGCCGGTGGTCGCGCTCCCCTGACCGCCCCGGCCGCCCGCCGCCGGGGGCTGGGACACGCCCGGCGCCCGCGAGGACGGCGGGTCCGACGGACTGCCCGACGGGCCGGCGGCGCCCTCCCGGTCCACACGCACCACGCGGCTGTTGCGGCCCTCCGAGCCGAACATGAGGGCCGAGCCGTCCGTCGTGTACGTCACCGATTCCGCCTGGCCCTGGAAAGGGGCCCCGACGGGCGTGCCGTCGTCGCCGAGGCGGCCGTCCTTCCAGGCGTACTCCTTGGCGCTGAAGTAGCCGCGCAGGACGAGCCGGTCACCGTCCGGCGAGAAGGCGCCGTCGGTCACCCAGGGCACGTCGTCGACGCGCCGGAACACGTTCGTGCCGGACGGGGAGAGACGCTCGGGTCCCGCGTAGAGGCCGCCCCCGTCCTCGTTCTTGCTCGCGATGTACACCCGGCCGGTCTTCGGATGGACCATCAGGGCCTCGGCGTTGCGCGCCCCGTCGGCGTACTTCACCACGTACTGCTTCGCCTTGACGGTCTGGTCCTTCAGGGTCTTCGGCTCGGGGAAGCGGTAGATCCAGACGTGGTCCCAGGAGCCGTCGAGGTTGTCGCCGATGTCGCCGACGTAGAGGTCGCCGTCCGGGCCGACGGCGATCGCCTCCATGTCGCGGGGGGTGCCGACGCCGGCCATGGTCAGGGTGGCGACGGTCTTTCCCGTACGGGAGTCGACGCCGTAGATCAGGGGCGCGTCCTGGTCGTTGTGCGTCCAGTAGATCCCGGGGTGGGCCCGGCTCGCGGCGAGGCCGCTGGACTCGGTGATCCGGGCGTCCTCGATCGTGAAGTCCCGGTCGGGTTCCTGCCCTTCGGCACGGGCGTGGCCGGCCGGGAGCAGCACCAGGGCGGCGGCCGCGCCGAGGGCGCAGAGAGCAGATCGCATGGGAGCAAGCCTGCCATGACGGCGCGGAAACCGGCTTGACCAGCATCGGAGGCACTGTCATGGTCGCGGCCATGCCTACTTTCCCCGCTCCCGACGGAACCCTGCTCGCGTACCACGCGTCCGGTTCCGGCGACCCGCTGATCTGTCTGCCCGGCGGCCCCATGCAGGACTCCGTCTACCTCGGTGACCTCGGCGGTCTCGCCGCCCACCGGACGCTCATCCGGCTCGACCTGCGGGGCACGGGCGCGTCGGCGGTGCCGGAGGACCCGGCCTCGTACCGCTGCGACCGGCTCGTCGAGGACGTGGAGGCGCTGCGCGTGCACCTCGGCCTTGACACCGTCGATCTCCTCGGGCACTCGGCGGGGGCGAACCTGGCCGCGCTGTACACGGCCCGGTATCCGGAACGGGTGTCCCGTCTCGTCCTCCTCACCCCGGGCACGGCGGCCGTCGGCCTCGAGACGACCGGGGAGGAGCGGCTCGCGGCGGCACGGCTGCGGACCGGGGAGCCGTGGTTCGCGGAGGCGTACACGGCGCTCGAGGACCTGACGGCGGGGCGGGGGACGGCGGAGACCTTCCAGGCCGTCGCGCCGTTCTTCCACGGCACCTGGGACGAGGCCGCGCGGGAGCGGCACGCGGCGATGGAGCGGCAGCGGAACGTGGAGGCCGCCGGTGTCTACGGGAGCGAGGGCGCCTTCGAACCGGAGGCCACGCGCGCGGTGTTCGCCGAGTTCGGCCGTCCGGTACTCGTCGTCGCCGGGGAGGGCGACGCGAACACGCCGGTGCCGACGGCCCGCGCGTACGCGGAGCTGTTCCCGGCTTCGGAACTCGCGGTCCTGGCGGGGGCGGGGCACTTCCCGTGGCACGACGACGCGGAGTGGGTGGCGTCGACGGTGGGCGCTTTTCTGAGGTAGGCGCGCGGATCCGGATCCAGGGTCCGGGATCCAACATCCCGGATCCCGGATCCAATATCCCGGATCCAATATCCCGGATCCCGGATCCCGGATCACGGATCACGGATCACGGATCACGGATCACGAATCACGGATCCAATATCCCGGATCCCGAATCCCGTGTCCCGGATCACGTCGCCGCTCCGGGACACGGTCCGCGATGATATGACCATGCGTTTTCTGTTCGTCGGCGACAGCATGACCATCGGACGCGCCGGCGACTGGACCTGGCGTTACCGCATGTGGGAGCACCTGGAGGCCACGCTCCCCGGCGGGTACGAGATCGTCGGCCCGCGCTCCGGTCTGTACGACCCCGCCGTGGACGCCCCGGCCTCGGAGGCGTACCCCGATCCCGCGTTCCCCGCGGCCGCCCGGCGTCACCTGGCGGGCTGGGGCGAGGGCTGGCTCCACATGGCCCCGGTGATCGGCGAGGCGGTCTCGGCGACCGGGGCGGACGTGCTGCTCGTCTCCCTCGGCCTGATCGACCTGGGCTTCTACACGAACAGCGACCAGACGGAGGAGAACGTCCGGGCGTTCGTGGCGGCGGCGCGGGCCGCGAACCCGCGCGTGAGGGCCGTCCTCCTACCGGTCATCCCCAACGTCCGCGCCGGGTGCGACGCCTTCTTCGCCGCCGAGTGCGCCCGCTTCAACGAGCTCCTCGCGAAGGCGGTCGCCGACCTGGACACGGCCGCCTCGCCGCTGCTGCTCGCGACGGTCCCGGAGTCGTACGACCTCCGGGCGGACACCTACGACGGCACCCACCCCGGCCCCTCAGGGGAGCACAAGCTGGCCGCCGCGTTCGCCGACGCGATGCACCAGGCGTGGGGGCTGGGTGGCCCGTACGCCCGCTGACGGAGTCACGCGGCGCGGGTGAGGCGGTTGGCGAAGGTCGACAGCGTGTACGTACCGATGCCGAGGCAGACCTCCAGGGCGTTGCGGCGGGTGTAGCCGGCCTTCTCGAAGGCGGCGAGGTCCTCGTCGCTCACCGCGCCGGAGGAGGCGAGGACCCGGAGGGTGAACGTCCGGACAGCGGCGAGGCGTTCGGCGTCGGGTGCCGGGCCGAGGGCGGCCAGCTTGGCCTCGTGCATGTCGACGCAGAGGTGGCACTGGTTCCGCTCGGCGACGGTCAGGATGACCGTCTCGCGGGAGTGCGGGTCGAGGGTGGTGGACTCGAAGGCCGCGCTGAGCTTGAGGAAGCCGTCGAGGGTCTCCGGGGACTCCTTGAGGAGAGCGGCGGCGGCGGCGATACGAGCGGACAGGTCGACGGGTACGGACAAGGCGATCTCCCCTAGAATGGACAACATGGTTGACCATGTCGCTGGAGAAAACGTAAACCAGGTTGTCGATACTGGCAAGGGGGTACCCCGGGACAGTCCCGGATACGAGCTGCCCCTGCTCCTCTTCGGCGGTTTTCGCACCCTCATCGACCGGCTGCACGCCCGCCTCGCCGCCGAGGGCCATCCCGACCTGCGCCCCGCCTTCGGCTTCGCCATGCAGGCGATCCTCGCGGGCGGCACCACAGGCGGGAGCGGCACGGGCGGGGCCGGCGCGGGCGCCCACGGGGCGACCGCCAGCGACATCGGGCGACGCCTCGGCGTCTCCAAGCAGGCCGCGGGCAAGACCGTCGACCGGCTGCTCGCCGCCGGCTATGCCGAGCGCGCCGACGACCCCGCCGACGCCCGGCGCAAGCTCGTCCGGCTCACCCCGTACGGGTACGACGCCCTCGCCCGCTCCGCCGCGATCTTCGAGGACCTGCGCGCGGAATGGGTCGCGACCCTCGGCGCGGACCGCGTCCGGGACATGGAGGCGGCCCTGCGGAACGTCGTCCCCGCCGAGACGGCGTTCCGCCTGGACGCCACCAGCTGGCTCGGCGCGCCCTGAACCCCTACGGGATCACCAGGCGAAGGCCTCCGGGGACGGCCCCGGCCCGGGAAAGATCTCGTCGAGCCCGGCCAGCACCTCTTCGCTCAGCTCCAGCTCCAGAGCGGCCAGCGCGCCGGCCAGCTGCTCCGGGGTGCGGGGCCCGACGATCGGACCGGTGACACCGGGCCGGGTGAGCAGCCAGGCAAGAGCCGTCTCACCGGGGGCGAGACCGTGCTTGTCGAGCAGATCCTCGTACGCCTGGAGCTGCGCCCGCTTCGCCGGGTCGGCCAGCGTGGCCGCCGCGCGTCCCTCCGTGCGCCGCTTGCCCTCGGACTCCTTCTTCAGGACCCCGCCGAGCAGACCGCCGTTCAGCGGCGACCAGGGGATGACCCCGAGGCCGTACTCCTGCGCGGCCGGGATCACCTCCATCTCGGCGCGCCGCTCGATCAGGTTGTAGAGGCACTGCTCGCTGACGAGCCCGACCGATCCCCGCCGGGCGGCCGTCTCGTTGGCCTGGGCGATCTTGTAGCCGGGGAAGTTCGAGGAGCCCGCGTACAGCACCTTGCCCTGCTGGACGAGGACGTCGACGGCCTGCCAGATCTCCTCGAAGGGAGTGGAGCGGTCGACGTGGTGGAACTGGTAGAGGTCGATGTAGTCGGTCCCCAGCCGCTTGAGGCTGGCCTCCACCGCCCGGCGGATGTTGAGCGCCGAGAGCTTGTCGTGGTTGGGCCAGGCCTCACCGTCGGGGCCCATGTTCCCGTAGACCTTGGTGGCGAGGACCGTACGGTCCCGGCGGCCGTCGCCCTTGGCGAACCAGGAGCCGATGATCGACTCCGTGCGCCCCTTGTTCTCCGCCCATCCGTAGACGTTGGCGGTGTCGAAGAAGTTGAGCCCCGCGTCGAGGGCGGTGTCCATGATGGCGTGACTGGTGGCTTCGTCCGTCTGCGGTCCGAAGTTCATCGTGCCGAGGACGAGTCGGCTGACCTTGAGTCCGGTGCGTCCGAGCTGCGTGTACTCCATGGGCGACAAGCCAACTGCTTCGAGCGCACTCGAAGCAAGGCCCTTCCCACGGGGTGGCAGGGACGGGTGCGAGGGGTTACTGACCGGTCAGCGCTGCCACCGCGATGATCGCGAACATCAGTACGAGCGCGCCGGCCATGATCCGGTTTCGGGTCTTCGGGTCCACCCGACGAGGTTAACCCGAGCGCCCCTCCCGCCCCTCAAGGGGCCAGGCGCCGACCGTCTCGTACCGGGGCTGCTCCCCCCGCACCCCGCTCACCGGCAGGTCCGACCGTACGAGCGCCAGCTCGCCGACCTGCCACCTCGCGCCCTCGAAACCACGGAGCTCCTCCACGAAGGAGCCGAGCGGCACCCCGTCCCCCCGCGCACGGGCGACGGTCAGGTGCGCCTGGTAGCGGCGGTGCTCCTCCATCGCCACCCCGGCCCGGCGCGCGGCGGCGTCGGACCGCTCGGCGAGGAGCCGCAGCGTGTCCAGATCCCCGGCGAGTCCCGCCCACAGGACGCCCCGCCCGAAGTGACCGCCCCCGTGCAGCCGCAGCGAGAACGGCGGCGTCCGGTGCGCGGCCCGACTCAGCCGCACCCGCAGCTCGGGCAGCAGCTCGTCCGCGACCTCCCCCATGAAGGCGAGCGTGAGGTGCCAGCCGGGCCGCGAGGTCCAGCGGAGCCCGTCCGCGCCGGGCATCCGGCGCAGCCGGTCGACGACGTGTCCGAGCTCGTCCAGGCACTCCCGGGAGGGCACGACGGCGGCGAAGAGCCTCATGGCAGAAGTCTGTCACCCACTAGCCTCTCCGGCATGAAGATCCGTAAGGGCGGGGCGGAGGACCTCCCCGCGATACTCGCGATACTCGACAGCGCCGTGGTCTGGCTCAACGACAAGGGCATCACGGCCCAGTGGGGCACGGAGCCGTTCTCCACCCGCCCCAAGGCCGTCGAGCAGGTCGAGCGGACGATGTCCGAGGGCGACCCATGGGTCGTCGAGATCGACGGCGTCCCGGCGGGCACGATGACGCTGACGCCGCACCCCGGGCAGCACATCGCGCCCGCGGACGAGCCCGAGGTGTACGTACGCCTCCTGGCGACCGACGCGCGCTTCCACGGCCACGGGGCGGGGGCGGCGCTCCTGGCCCACGCCGCGGACGAAACAAGACGACAGGGAGTGTCGCTGCTCCGGGTGGACTGCTTCGCGGGCAGCGAGGGCCGCCTGATCGCGTACTACGAAGGCCAGGGCTTCACCCGCACCGAGCCGTTCCAGGTCGGCGACTGGCGGGGCCAGGTCCTGGAACGGCGCGTCTGACGACGACGGGAGGGGTCGGGCCCGGCGGAACCGGCCCGGCCCGCCCGCCCGCCGAAGGGCTACGCGGCCGTCGCCAGCCGCTCGCGGGCCACGAACCGCACCTGCGGATGCCCGTGGTGCCAGCCCATCGCGACCTTGAGGCCGCCGACCCGGGCCAGGAGCAGGCCCACGACGACCGCCGCGGCGAGCGAGATCAGGCCGCCCGCGGCGAAGCCGACGCGCGCGCCGTACGTGTCGGTGACCCAGCCGAGGAGCGGGGCGCCGATCGGCGTACCGCCGGCGAAGACCATCATGTACAGGCTCATGACCCGCCCCCGCATCGCCGGGTCGGTGGCCATCTGGACGGCGGAGTTCGCGGTGATGTTCACCGTGAGGCCGATCATGCCGATGGGGACGAGCAGCAGGGCGAACAGCCAGAACGCCGGCGACAGGGCCGCCGCGATCTCCAGGACGCCGAAGACGGCCGCCGCGACCACCAGCATCCGCAGCCGGGTCGAGCCGCGGCGGGCCGCGGCGAGGGCGCCGACGAGGGAGCCGGCCGCCATCAGGGTGTTGAGGAAGCCGTACGAACCGGCGCCGACGTGGAAGACGTCGCCGGAGAAGGCGGTGAGCCAGATCGGGAAGTTGAACCCGAAGGTCCCGACGAAGCCCACGAGGACGATCGGCCAGATCAGGTCCGGGCGCCCGGCGACGTAGCGCAGCCCTTCCCTCAGCTGGCCCTTGCCGCGCGGGGCGCGCTCCACCTTGTGGAGGTCGCTCGTCCGCATGAGCAGGAGGCTCACCAGCGGGGCGAGGAAGGACAGGCCGTTGAGGAGGAAGGCCCAGCCGCTGCCGACCCCGGCGATGAGGACACCGGCGATGGCGGGGCCGATGAGCCGCGCGGACTGGAAGTTCGCCGAGTTCAGGGAGACGGCGTTGCGGAGCTGGTCGGGGCCGACCATCTCGGAGACGAAGGACTGCCGGGCCGGGTTGTCGACGACGGTCACCATGCCGAGCAGGAACGCGATCAGGTACACGTGCCAGACCTGGATGGACCCGGAGAGGGTGAGGACGGCGAGCGCGAGCCCGCACAGTCCGAGGGCGGCCTGGCTGACGAGGAGCAGGCGCCGCTTCGGGTAGCGGTCGGCGATGACACCGCCGTACAGCCCGAAGAGCAGCATCGGCAGGAACTGCAGGGCTGTCGTGACGCCGACGGCGGCGGCGGAGCCGGTGAGGCTCAGGACCAGCCAGTCCTGGGTGATCCGGGCCATCCAGGTACCGGTGTTGGAGACGATCGCTCCGGTGAAGAACAGCCGGTAGTTGCGGATGCGGAGCGAGGAGAAGGTGTCCCCCCGCCCACGGGTGTCGAGGGTGGGTTTATGGACGGGTGCGGAGTCTGCTCCGGGTCCCGTACTCAAAGTGCGTCGCCTCCTTGGCGCAGGGGTTACAGGTGGGCGAGCTTCTCCAGGACGGGGGCGGCTGCGCGCAGCTTGGCCCATTCGTCCTCGTCCAGGCCTTCGGCGAGGGTGGCCAGCCAGGCGTTCCGCTTGCGGCGGGACTGTTCGAGCATGGCTTCGGCCTGCTCGGTCTGGCTGACCACCTTCTGCCGGCGGTCGTCGGGGTGAGGCTCGAGCCGGACCAGTCCCTTGGCTTCGAGCAGCGCGACGATGCGGGTCATCGACGGCGGCTGGACGTGCTCCTTGCGGGCCAGCTCACCGGGGGTGGCGGAGCCGCAGAGCGACAGGGTGCCGAGCACCGACATCTCGGTGGGGCTCAGCGACTCGTCGACGCGCTGGTGCTTGAGGCGTCGGCCCAGTCGCATGACGGAGGAGCGGAGCGCGTTCACGGCCGCGGCGTCGTCGGCGGAGCCGTGGGACAGGTCAGGCATGTTCATTAGGCTAACTCATTACCCTGTCTAAATACCAACGGGAACACGCGGAGGTAGCGGGGATCACACCCGTAACACCCGCGCGCGTCCGTCCGCGACGCGCGCGGGTGGCGCCGGCCGTCTCACCCGTAACGCGCGCGAAGGGTGGCAGCACGGCGCACGACAGATCACGCTTGGGCATCCATGTATCACCCGAACGAGTGAGTGGGATCCGGAAAGTGACGCAAAGAGGCCCCGGCTGCCCCGACCCTGAACGGCATGGGATCGACAGTGCTCAGCCTGCGCATCGACGGTGAGCTGCTCGACCGGCTCAGGAGTCACGCCGCGAAAAGAGGAATGAGCGTCCAGGACTACGTGGCCCGGACGCTCATTCGCGAGGATTTCGACGAGCGGTTCAAGACCGCCGTCGACGAGACGGAGAAGTTCTACGGGACGCCCGAGGCGCCCCGGGATCACGTGAGGCCGAGCGCCGGCATCGCGTAGTAGAAGACGAAGACGGCCGACACGACGTACATGGCCACCGGGACCTCACGGCCCCGGCCGGCCGCGAGACGCAGCACGCTGAAGGCGATGAAGCCGATGCCGATGCCGTTCGTGATCGAGTACGTGAACGGCATCATCACCATGGCCAGGAACGCCGGCACCGCGATGGTGTAGTCGCTCCAGTCGATGTCCTTGACCGAACCGGCCAGGATCAGGAAGCCGACCGCGAGCAGCGCGGGGGTGGCCGCCTGGGAGGGGACCATGGTGGCGAGCGGGGTGAGGAACAGCGCCACCGAGAACAGACCGCCGGTGACGACGGAGGCGAGTCCCGTACGGGCTCCCTCGCCGACGCCCGCCGTGGACTCCACGAAGCAGGTGGTGGCGGAGGAGGAGGTCGCGCCGCCGGAGGCGACGGCCAGGCCGTCGACGAGGAGGACCTTGTTGATGCCGGGGAAGTCGCCGTCCTTGTCGATCAGCTTGGCCTCGTCGCCGACGCCGAGGATCGTGCCCATCGCGTCGAAGAAGCAGGACAGCAGGACCGTGAAGACGAAGAGGACGCCGGTCAGGACGCCGACCTTGTCGAAGCCGCCGAAGAGGCTCACCTTGCCGACGAGACCGAAGTCGGGCGAGGCGACCGGATTGCCCGGCCACTCCGGGGTGGTGAGGCCCCAGGAGGGGACGGTCGCGACCGCGTTGATCACCATGGCCACGAGCGTCATCACGACGATCGAGATCAGGATCGCGCCCGGCACCTTGCGGATGATCAGGGCGAGGGTGAGGAGCGTGCCCAGGATGAAGACGAGGACCGGCCAGCCGGTGAGGTGACCGCCGCCGCCGAGCTGGAGCGGGACGGTGGTGTGCGCGGCGTCGGGGATGCGGGAGACGAAGCCCGAGTCGACGAGGCCGATGAGCATGATGAAGAGGCCGATGCCGATCGCGATGCCCTTGCGCAGGCCGACCGGGACGGCGTTCATGACGCGCTCGCGCAGGCCGGTCGCGACGAGCAGCATCACGACGATGCCGGCGAGGACGACCATGCCCATCGCGTCCGGCCAGGACATCTTCGGCGCGAGCTGGAGCGCGACGACGGTGTTGACGCCGAGGCCGGCGGCGAGGGCGATCGGGACGTTGCCGATGACCCCCATGAGGAGGGTCGAGAAGGCCGCCGTGAGGACGGTGGCGGTGACGAGCTGGCCGCCGTCGAGCTGGTGCCCGTACATGTCCTTGGCGCTGCCGAGGATGATCGGGTTCAGCACGATGATGTAGGCCATCGCGAAGAAGGTGGCGAAGCCGCCGCGGACCTCGCGGGCGACGGTCGAGCCGCGCTCGGAGATCTTGAAGTAGCGGTCGAGCCCGGAGACGGGGGTACCAGGGGTCTCCGGGGGCGTGGCCTTGGCGGTGGCCGTCGAGCTCATGGGGGTTCCTCTTCGGAGGTCTGAGAAGTCCTTTTTTGGCGGTTCATACGAGTGGAACCCGCCAGAGGCAAACCGTTTCAGTATGAACACATGAACGAGCGAGCGTCCATCTCCGCGCGTAGACCCGCTCGGGCCCGGCCCGGAGGAGGGCGCCGCCTAGACTGAGCCCCATGGCGAAGTGGACACCGAAGCACGAGGCACCCGAGCCCCTCGAAGGGCCCGTCGTCGCCACCATCACCGGCGGAACGATCCTCTGGTTCGTCCTCTTCCTCGTCCAGGTCCCCTTCTACGGCTGGTTCGACGACCGGGACCTCACCTGGTGGGTGTGGACCTGCCTCGCCGGGGCGGGGCTCGGCCTGATCGGCATCTGGTACGTACGGAAGCGGGACGCGGCGATCAAGCGTCACGCGGCGGCGCGGGCGAGCGAAACGCCGGAGACACCCCCGGGCGCGTAACGGGAGATCCCCCTCGCCCCCTCCTCGGCAGGTGAACGACCGCATCCGGTCGTACCGTCGGAAACATGACGCAGCGGGCGAAGATCGACACGGGCGGCGGGGGAACCGGTCCCGGGACGGGGCCGGATGAGACACCGGTCGTCCACCGCCTCGCCGGACTGACCTCGGCCGAGGTCGCGGAGCGCGTCGCGCGCGGCGAGGTCAACGACGTCCCGGTCCGCAGCTCCCGCTCGGCCACGGAGATCGTCCGGGCGAACGTCTTCACCCGCTTCAACGCGATCATCGGCGTCCTGTGGGTGGTCATGCTCCTCGTCGCGCCGATCCAGGACAGCCTCTTCGGCTTCGTCATCGTCGCCAACACCGGCATCGGCATCATCCAGGAGCTCCGCGCCAAGAGGACCCTCGACGGACTCGCGGTCATCGGCGAGGCGAAACCCACCGTCCGGCGCGACGGCGTCACGGCCGAGCTGTCCACGTCGGAGATCGTCCTGGGCGACCTCATCGAACTCGGGCCGGGCGACAAGGTGGTCGTGGACGGCGAGGTCGCGGAGGCCGACAGCCTGGAGATCGACGAGTCGCTGCTGACGGGTGAGGCCGACCCGGTGGTGAAGAGACCGGGCGACCGCATGATGTCCGGCTCGTTCGTGGTCGCGGGCGGCGGCGCCTTCACCGCCACCAGGGTCGGCCGCGAGGCGTACGCGTCACAGCTCGCCGAGGAGGCGTCCCGCTTCACCCTGGTCCACTCCGAGCTGCGTACGGGCATCTCGACGATCCTCAAGTACGTGACGTGGATGATGATCCCGACCGCGATCGGCCTCGTCCTCAGCCAGCTCGTGGTCAAGGACAACAACGTCAAGGACGCCGTGGCCCGTACGGTGGGCGGCATCGTCCCGATGATCCCCGAAGGCCTCGTCCTCCTCACCTCCGTCGCCTTCGCGATCGGCGTGATCCGCCTCGGCCGCAAGCAGTGCCTCGTGCAGGAGCTGCCGGCGATCGAGGGCCTGGCCCGGGTCGACGTGGTCTGCCTGGACAAGACGGGCACGCTGACCGAGGGCGGCATGGACGTCACGGACCTCCGCCCGCTGAACGGCAGCGACGAGGCGTACGTGCGGAAGGTCCTCGGCGCCCTCGGCGCGTCGGATCCGCGCCCGAACGCCTCCCTCCAGGCCATCATCGACGCCTGCCCGGAGACGGCGGAGTGGCGCTGCACGGAGAGCCTGCCGTTCTCCTCGGCGCGCAAGTACAGCGGCGCGTCGTTCAGCGAAGGGGACGGCGAGGACTCGACGTGGCTCCTGGGCGCCCCGGACGTCCTCCTGTCCCCGGACGACCCGGCCCTCCCGGAGATCGACCAGCTCAACGAAGAGGGCCTGCGGGTCCTCCTCCTCGCCCGTACGGCCCACGAGCTCGACTCCCCCGAGGTCGCCACCGGCGCCCACCCCGCCGCGCTGGTCGTCCTGGAACAGCGCCTGCGCCCCGACGCCGCCGACACCCTGGCCTACTTCGCCGACCAGAACGTCGCCACCAAGGTCATCTCGGGCGACAACGCCGTCTCGGTGGGCGCGGTGGCCGCGAAGCTGGACATGGCAGGCGCGCGGAACACGGTGGACGCCCGCAAGCTCCCCACCGAGCTGGAGAAGATGGCCAGGACGCTCGACGAGAACGCGGTCTTCGGCCGCGTCACCCCGCAGCAGAAGCGGGACATGGTGGCGGCGCTCCAGTCCCACGGCCACACGGTCGCCATGACGGGCGACGGCGTCAACGACGTCCTCGCCCTGAAGGACGCGGACATCGGCGTCTCGATGGGCTCGGGCTCGGAGGCGACGAGGGCCGTGGCGCAGATCGTCCTCCTCGACAACAGCTTCGCGACGCTCCCGTCGGTGGTGGCGGAGGGCCGCCGGGTGATCGGCAACATCACCCGCGTGGCGACGCTCTTCCTGACCAAAACGGTCTACTCGGTGCTCCTGGCGGTCCTGGTGGTCTGCTCCCAGGTGGAGTACCCCTTCCTGCCCCGCCACCTGACGCTGCTCTCCACCCTCACGATCGGCGTCCCGGCGTTCTTCCTCGCGCTGGCCCCCAACAAGGAACGCGCGAAGCCGCACTTCGTACGCCGGGTCATGCGGTACGCGATCCCCGGCGGCGTCATCGCGGCGGCGGCCACCTTCACCACGTACCTCCTGGCCCGCCACCACTACACGGGCGCGGACGCGCTGAGCGCCGAGACGAGCGCGGCCACCCTCACGCTCTTCCTGGTCTCCCTGTGGGTCCTGGCGATCATCGCCCGCCCCTACACCTGGTGGCGCGTCACCCTGGTCGCGACCATGGGAGCCGCCTTCCTCCTGGTCCTCGCCGTCCCCTGGCTCCAGGACTTCTTCGCGCTGAGACTGGTGGGCGTGACGATGCCCTGGACGGCGGTGGCGGTCGCGGCGGGGGGCTGCGCTCTGCTGGAACTGGCGTGGCGGTGGGTGGACCGGAGGTTCGCGGCGTAGCCCTCTACCACCTACGATCCCCCCACCCCGGGTGCTGACACGTTCGGGGTGGGTACGGGCCGGCGGCCGCGTCCACCTAGCTCCTCCTCTGGAGCGGGGTCCGTCTGATGACGGGTGGCCGCCGGTGCCCTCCCCGGCACCCGGGCCACTCAGTCGAACCAGCGGTCCCGGGCCAGTTCCGCTGTCCTCGACGGGTCCTCAAGGAGGGCTGCCACCTCGAAGCGGCGGGGCCATTGGCCGGCCGCCCAGGCCAGGCCCGCCGCCACGCCCTCCAGGGTGGCGGCGTGGACGACGCCGTCGGGGGTCCTGCGCCAGTCGAGTTCGGTGCCGCCGGCGTGGAGTTCCTCGTGTTCGACGTACGAGGAGGGGGTGGCGGGGCCCAGCAGGGCGTGGACCGCGGGCGGGACCTCGTGTTCCTCGCCGTCCGTCGTGACCTCGGCCTCGACGGCCTCGCTCAGGCGGCGGACCTGGAAGAGGTCGGCCAGGTCGGCCGCGCGGGACGGGGAGACCGGGAGGAGGGGAAGGCCGCCGGCCAGCGGCAGGAGGTCGGGGGCGTCCGCCACCAGGGCCTCCGCCGCGTCGACCACGACCAGGGCGCCGTCCACGACCGCCCGCAGGTCGTCGGGGAGCGTCACCTGCTCGGGATCCAGGTCCGCCAGCGCCGTGTACAAGGCGTGGAGCTGAACCGCCGTCACCTCCCTCGACGGGTCCGCGAGGCGGGTCAGGAGTTCCGCCGCACCGCCCGGTTCGTCGAGGAGCGCCGCGACCGAGGTGCGGACGCCCAGGGCGCGGAGGACCTGCTCGTCCTCAAAGCCGGTCGCGTCGGCGGAGTCGTACAGACCGGCGAGGAGCGGGTCCGAGCCCGCCGCGCGCAGGCCCGCCGGGCGCCGCCCGTCCAGGACCGGGTGGTCGCGCAGCCACCACGCCGTGTACGAGCGGACGGTCTCCGTCGTGCCGTCCGGGAGGAGGACCCGTACGGGCTGGGTCAGGGCGTCCCGGAGGGGTGGCTGCGCGAGGAGCGCGAGCGCCTGCGGCCAGGCCTCGTCGTCCACCAGGTCCAGGTCCCGTACGGCCACGATCTCCGTCGCCACGGGCGGTACGGGGGTCATCGGGAGGCGGTCCAGGACGTCCTCGCACCACACGTCGACCGCGTCGAGCAGGCCCGCGTCGTCCGGCTCCGGGTAGTCGCTTTCACGGGGCTCGACCTCGTCCGGGTCGAGCACCAGGTCGGTCGCGCGGACCAGGGCGAAGTTCGCCAGGACCCCGCAGGCGGCGAGGGGCTGTTCACCCCAGCGGGCCGCCAGGTCGGCGTCGACGTACGCCAGTTCACCCTCGCGCATGACGGACGCGAAGGGCGAACCGGGCAGGACCAGTTCGCCCGCCGGGGAGAGCTCGCCGTCCTCGTCGGGCAGGGCGAGCGCGCCGAGCCACGGCTCCTCACCCGGGTCGAGCTCCGCGTCGCGGACCAGGGCGAGGACCGTGTCGGCCAGCTCCTCCGCGTCCAGGGCGTCCGCGTCCTCGTCCCAGATCTCCCCCGCGTCGAGCGAGGCAGCCACCGCCGCCCGTACCTGCGGGGTCGTCAGGACCGCGCGGGGCGTGGCCGGCAGCGCGCCCATCTTCTCCAGGAGCGGATGCGCCGCCTCCGGGTGCGCGACCTTCAGACCGAGCCGGGTCAGCTCGGCGGGGGTCCGGTCCTGCGGGAGGAGGACCTGACGGGGGCCGATCGTCGTACGGATCCTCGCCCCCTCGACGGTCTCCGCGAGCGGCACCGGGAGGCCCGTCAGACGGTCCGGGTCGACGCCGGCGAGGGAGTCGTACAGCCGCCACCACCACGTCGGCGCCCGGTCCACACCGGCCAGACGGTCGATCGCCTCCGTCAGCGGGACGCGGCCGACACCGAGGGTGCGGAGCTCGGGGCGGCGCTCCAGGCCGGCGGGAAGGAGGGTCGGGAACACCTCCGCGAGCACGTCCACCGTCTCCGCGCCCGCGCCCTCCACGACCTCCGCCTCGATCGGACGGAGCGCGGGCAGCTCCTCGGACGGCGCGGCCGGCGCCAGGAACGCCACCCTCGGCAGCCGGTCGAGGATCGCCTCACGCAGCGCCCCGTCGAGCGGGCCCTTGCCGAGCGGCCCCGGTACGAGGTCGAGGGCCGCGGTCGTCACCGGGTGCCATTCGGCGAGCAGTTCGGCGTACGCGTCGGCCGCCCGCTGCACCAGGAAGTCGGTGAGCAGCCCCGGCGCCGGGTGCCGCCGGGCCGTGTCCAGGGGGAGCGACGCGATGAGGAGCGCCGGGATGCCGAGGGGCTCGTCGGTGGGGGTCGGGGCGTGCACGACGGGGGTCGTACGGGGGTAGCGCGGGGCGCCTTCCGTGTCCACCGGTACGGCCCAGGTGACGGACCAGTGGGGCCGCAGGCGCTCCTCGACCGGGCGGTCCTTGAGGAGGCCGGGGTCGAGCGGGCCACCGTGGCTGACGGTGCGCCAGCGGTGGCTGCCGGTGGCCGTGTCGTCGATACGGATGTAGCCGTCGTCCTCGGAGCGGCGCAGGGTCCGTACGCCCTCGGCCGTCTCCACGACGATCTCGGCGAGACCCGGAAGAGTGAGGAGCAGGGCGTCGTCCACGGAGCCGAGGAGGCGTTCGACGAGGTCCTGGGCGGCGGTGTCCCGGAGGGGGAGGACGACGACGGTGTCGTACCCCTCGGGGGCGGTGCCCTCGGCGGGCAGCGGGAGGCGCAGGAGGGGTACGTGGCCGTCGCGGCGGCGCAGTTCGTCGCCGAGGCCCGGGCTGTACCGGGCGGCTTCGGCGGCCAGTTCGCGGGCCTCGGCGAGGGACCAGCGGACGCCGCCGTGACGGCCGAGGACGGCGGGCTCGTCGGTGACGGCGAGGACGGCGGCGAAGCCGACGCCGAAGCGGCCGACGGCGCCCTGCGCGTGCTCGCGCTTGGCGGAGGCGCGGAGGGTGGACAGCGACTCGGCGCCGGCGGCGTCCAGCGGGGCGCCGGTGTTCGCGGCGGCGAGGACGGCGGGGCCCTCGTGGTCCGCGGGGTGCAGGGTCAGGCGGAGGCGGCCGGTGACGCCGGCGCGGTGGGCGGCGTCGGCGGCGTTCTGGGCCAGTTCGACGACGAGGCGGTCGCGGTAGCCGCCGAGGGCGAGGTCCTCCTCGGCGTTGGCGTCCTCGCGGAACCTGGCCGGGCTCGCGCCCCAGGCGTCGAGGACGCCCCGCCGCAGCCGGGCGGTGCCGAAGGGATCGGTTCCGTCGGTCGACGTCCGGACGCTGACGCTCACGTCTGACTCCACTCTGCGGGGCGGTACTGCGGTGATGATGCCGGGGCCCGAAGGTACCGCGCGGCTGGGGTGCGGGTTGACCGGGCACGTCCGGGGGTGGGGGGCGGGAGACCGTCCGTGGTGGCGCGTCCCGGTGGTGCGGGGTGGTGGGCCGTGGAGGGGCTGTGGTCCGGGGCCGCCCGAGTCGTGGGCGCCCGCCCGGTGCGGGGTCTGCGCCCTCCCCGGGCCGGCTTGCGGGCGCCGCCCGCGGGGTTGGGGCGGGTCTCCCCAGGCAGGGCGCGGTCATGGACGGCCGGCTGACCGGTGCGGGGTCTGCGCCCTCCCCGGGCCGGCTTGCGGGCGCCGCCCGCGGGGTGGGGGCGGGTCTCCCCAGGCAGGGCCCGGTCATGGACGACCGGCTGGCCAGTGCGGGGTACGCTCTCGCCGGGCCGGCTTGCGGGCGCCGCCCGCGGGGTGGAGGGCGTTGGGCCTCGCCGGGCGGGGCCATGGACGGCCGCGCGCCCGGGGGGGTGGCGGCAGGCGTCCCGCAAGGAGGGTGGGCGGGTTCACCGGCCTCGTGGGCGCAGCTCACACGGGCGGGGGCGCCGTCCTGGCGGGCGCTGCCCGCACGGCGGGTACGCGGGTGCGGCCCGCGCAGCGGGGGCGCGGGAGCGCCGCCCGCAGGCGCGTGGGGTGGGCTACGAGTGCCCCAGGTCCTCCGAGGACGCGTCCGGCTCCAGGGTGGAGCCGGAGTCCTTCGCCGGGCGGAGCGGGAACGCGTCCGGCGCCATCGAGTCCAGGACCGGCGGCGCCGGCCGCGGCGGCTTCGGCATGACCGCCGCCTCCGAGTGGCCCCCGCAGCCGTACGCCAGGGACACGACCCGGCCGTCCGCCGGGGAGAACTCGTTGGCACAGACACCGAACGCCTGCTTCAGCGACCCCGCCAGCGGCACCAGGAACGCACACGACTCGCACGACGCCGGCGCCGCCTGCGCCATCGGCGTCCTCGCGCCGAACGCCTCGTCCCACCGGTCCGCCGCCACGTGCAGGCCGTAGCGGGACAGGACCCTCGCCCGGCGCATGCCGAGTTCCTCGGCCACCGAGGCGATCGCACCGCGCGACGGGGTCCGCGACGTCAGCTCGGCGTCCTCCTCGTCGAGGTGCTCCTCCATCTCCTCCGAGACGACGGAGTTCGGCGGCGGGGCGTCCTCACCCGTGTAGCCCGGCTCGAGGCGCAGGTCGTCCTGCTCCGTCGGGAGCAGGTCCCCCGGCCCCATGTCCCCGGGCCGCAGCCGCTCGCTCCACGGCACCCACTCGGGGGCGAGGAGCGCGTCGGCGCCGGGCAGCAGGACGGTTTCGTCAAGCGTGACGTTCTTCGCGCGGGAGGCGCGGGTGACGGTCACCGCCCAGCGCCAGCCCCGGTAGCCGGGCTCCTTGCACTCGAAGAAGTGCGTGACGACCCGGTCGCCCTCCGCGACCGCCTCGACGTGCGCGCCGACGATCCCTGGCGCGGCCGCCTCCTCGGCGGCCTCCCGCGCGAGGTCTACGGCCTCCGCGCACAGGCGGTCGGGGGTACGCGTGGCTCGCGGGGTACGCGGGGTACCGCTTCGCGTCGTCGCAGCACTCACAGGTCTCGCTTCTCTCCTACGCCGTCTCACGGGTGCGCCGGCCGAGGGGCGGGAGCGAAGCCACGGGCGGCGGGCGGAGCGGACCTGAGGGCCGCATCGACGTCCGCACCCGACTTGTCTCGCACGTCTCGGGCACACCTAACGTCATCCATTCTGCGGGATGCCGAAGAGGCGCGCGGCCGAGAGCTTCCGCCGGTGACGCGCTACGCACGCTACCCCGTTCGCGGGCCTCCGCCCACCTGCCCGCCCCAAGTGGCCCGGATCGCGGACGACGCGCCCGGCCGAATCGACCCTCGTACGGCGGCCGCCCGACGCGCCGAGCGGCCCGTGAGAGGCCCGGGGCAAGGCCCCGGCCGGGGCCCGCGCGCCGTACCCGGCCCCACGGAAGTCGGCCCGCACGCCATGCCGCGCCGCGCCCCGTCCGACCCACCGGTTTCCGGCCGACCCCCCAGTCCGTCGTCGTGCCACGGTTCGTCCGGCGGGGGCGTGGGGCACTATGACGGAGTGGCAGCCGCCGTACGATCGCATGATCCCGCCGGGCCGCTCCGCCGAGCGGGCCGGAAGGTCGGGCGTGCCCTGCACCTGCCGTTCACCGGCACCGCGAAGGGGATCCGGAAGGCCACCCACGCGCACGGGGCGGGCGAGTCGGGGCTCGGGAAGCTGATCGAACTCCACGCCGTGAACGGCGCCGGCGACGTCATGATCACCGTCGCCCTCGCCTCCACCGTCTTCTTCTCCGTGCCCACCGACGAGGCCCGCGGCCGCGTCGCGCTCTACCTCGCCGTCACCATGGCCCCCTTCACCCTCCTCGCCCCCGTCATCGGTCCGCTCCTCGACCGGATCCCGCACGGGCGGCGCGCGGCGATGGCGGGCGCGATGGTGACCCGCGCGGTCCTCGCGATCATGATGTCGGGGGCCGTGGCGACGGGCGGGCTCGAGCTCTACCCGGCGGCCCTCGGCGTCCTCGTGGCCTCCAAGGCGTACGGGGTGGTGCGCAGCGCCGTCGTGCCCCGGCTGCTCCCACCCGGCTTCTCGCTCGTGAAGGCGAACTCGCGGGTGACCCTGGCCGGGCTGCTCGCCACCGGGATCGCCGCGCCCATCGGGGCGGGGCTCCAGATGGTCGGGCCGGGCTGGCCCCTGTACGGGGCGTGCGCCCTGTTCCTGCTCGGCGCGTTCTGGGCGCTGCGGATGCCGCCCAAGGTGGACTCCGCGAAGGGTGAGCGGCGGGCGCACCTGCTGACCCACGGCGAGAAGAAACCGAGTCTGCGGACGGTGGGTCCGTCGGTGCTGCACGGCCTGGAGGCGAACGCGGCGCAGCGCATGCTGTCCGGTTTCCTGATCTTCTTCCTGGCGTTCCTGCTGCGCGAGCACCCGCTGTCGGGGCAGAGCGCCGCCGTGTCGCTGGGAATCGTGGGCGTGGCGGCGGGCGTGGGGAACGCCTGCGGCACGGCGGTCGGCTCCCTGCTGCGGGACCGGGGCCACGGCCCCGAGGTGATCATCGCCACGATGGTCAGCGTGGTGCTCGGTACGGCGATCTGCACGGCCGTCTTCTTCGGCGGTGTCATGGTCGCCGTCCTGGGCGCGGTCGCGGGGCTCACCCAGGCCCTGTCGAAGCTGTCCCTGGACGCGCTCATCCAGCGGGACGTGCCGGAACTGGTGCGGACCTCGGCGTTCGCCCGTTCCGAGACGGCGCTGCAGATGGCGTGGGTGGTGGGCGGCGGCATCGGCATCGCCCTGCCCCTGAACGGCACCCTCGGCATGTCCGTCGCCGCCGGGATCCTGGGCCTGGGCGCGCTCCTCTCGGTCCGCGGTCTCCTCGCGGCGGCCCGCAGCCGCCCCGGTTCCAAGGGCGGCCGTCCGAAGGCGAAAGTGGCTTGAGAGGAGGGGCTGCCCGAAGGCGACAGCGGCCTGGGCGGGCCCTCCCGATCCGGTCCGGCGCCCCGGCCGGGCCGGCGGGACACTCCGTACGAAGCGGTACGCCGTGGCGGCACGCCGTACCCCCGCGTGGCGCGGACGCGGCGGCCCGATAGCCTTCGGCTCATGACCGTTGCGTTCTTCTCCGGCTCGCGTCGCCGGGCCGCCGTCGCCCTCGGGGCCGTCTCCGCCGGGCTCCTCGTACTCTCCGCCTGCGACAAGCCGACTCCGCTCGCGACCCTGACGGTCGGGACCGACTCGGTGAACTCCGAGGCCGCCTGCTACAACGACGGCGCCGCCATCAAGGAGTCGCAGATCCAGCAGTGCCTCAACAAGAAGGCCGAGAAGACCATCACGGTCTCCGCGGACGACAAGATCCGCTTCGGCGTGGACCCCGAGATCGCGGACCACGGCTGGACGATCTTCCTCGGCGGCCAGCAGGCCGAGCCCGAGCCGTACAAGAAGACGTACCGGACCATTCCGGCCAGCGCCTTCTTCTCCAGCCAGACCGGCGAGACCACCGACAAGACCCAGGTGACCATCGTCGAGAACACCGGCAAGAAGCTGACCGGGATCTGGCACTTCCAGCTGAAGAAGGACTCCTGATCCGCCGGTGGTCCACCGGATCCTGATCGTGACGGCCGTGGCGGCGGAGGCGGACTCCGTCTCCGCCGGCCTCGGCCCCGGCAGTCCTGAACTCCTCGCGCTGCCGGGGGGGCTCACCCTGCGCCGTCACGAGGGCACTGCCGACGTGCTCGTGGGTGGAGTCGGGCCCGCCGCCGTCGCCGCCGCGACGGGGACGGCGCTCGCCTGCGAGGCCCTGGCCGGGGGCGGCTACGACCTCGTGGCCTCCGCCGGAATCGCCGGCGGGTTCCAGCCCGTGGCGCCGCTCGGCTCCGTCGTCGTGTCCTCGGCGATCGTCGCCGCCGACCTCGGGGCCGAGACCCCGGACGGGTACCTCGCCATCGAGGAACTCGGCTTCGGGCGGTCCGTCCACCCCGTACCCGAGGCCCTGACCGGCCGGATCACGGCCGCCCTGGAGACCGCCGGGGGCCCGCCGTACACCCTCGCGCCCGTCCTCACCGTCTCCACCGTCACCGGCACCGCCCGTCGCGCCGCCGAACTCGCGGAGCGCCACCCGACGGCCGCCGCCGAGGCGATGGAGGGCTTCGGCGTCGCCGAGGCCGCCGCCGCGCACGGCGTGCCGGTCGTCGAGATCCGGGCGGTGTCGAACGCCGTCGGACCCCGCGACCGCGCCGCCTGGCGCATCGGCGAGGCCCTGGGCGCCCTCCGGCACACCTTCGAGCTGCTCAGCAGAACCGTCTTCGTGGAGGCGCACGCGTGAAACTCAAGATCGCCTACTCGCCCTGCCCGAACGACACCTTCGTCTTCGACGCCTGGGCGCACGGCCGGGTCCCCGGCGCGCCCCGGCTCGACGTGACCTTCGCGGACATCGACGTCACCAACGGCTGGGCGGAGAGCGGCGCCGACAGCCACGACGTCCTGAAGGTGTCGTACGCCGTCCTTCCGTGGATCC
Source organism: Streptomyces sp. NPDC034084 (assembly GCF_055575535.1). Classification (NCBI taxonomy): domain Bacteria; kingdom Bacillati; phylum Actinomycetota; class Actinomycetes; order Kitasatosporales; family Streptomycetaceae; genus Streptomyces; species Streptomyces sp. NPDC034084. The sequence continues at coordinate 212,512 of NZ_JBVISK010000006.1, read as the reverse complement.
TCGACGAGTACGCCCTGCTGCCCTGCGGCGGCGCCCTCGGCCGGGGCTGCGGGCCGCTCGTCCTCACCCGGGACGAGGCGACCGGCGCCGACCTCGCCGGGAAGACGGTCGCCGTGCCGAGCGAGCGCTCCACCGCGTACCTGCTGTTCCGGCTGTGGGCGGCCGAGGAGGTGCCCGGCGGGGTCGGGAACGTCGTTGTGATGCCGTTCCACGAGATCATGCCCGCGGTGCGGGACGGGAAGGTCGACGCGGGGCTCGTCATCCACGAGGCCCGCTTCACGTACCGGAACTACGGGCTGCACTGTCTCGCCGACATGGGCGAGCACTGGGAGTCCACGACCGGCCTCCCGATCCCGCTGGGCGCGATCGTCGCCCGCCGCTCGCTGGGCGCCGAGACGCTGGAGCGGCTCGCCGAGGCCGCCCGCACGTCGGTACGGATGGCCTGGGACGACCCCGCGGCCTCCCGGCCCTACGTCCTGGCGCACGCCCAGGAGATGGACCCGAAGGTCGCCGACCAGCACATCGGTCTCTACGTCAACGAGTTCACGGCCGACCTCGGCGAGCACGGCTACGCGGCGGTCCGCGGGCTGCTCACGCGCGCCGCGGCCGAGGGGCTCGTACCGCCCCTCGGCCCGGACGCGCTGCGGTTCCCGTGACCGGGAGCGGTCAGACGTCGAGCTGGTCGGCGACCGCGCGCAGCAGGCCGGCGATCTTCTTGCCGGCCGACTTCTCCGGGTAGCGGCCGCGCTCCAGTATCGGGGTGATGTTCTCCAGGAGCGTCGTCAGGTCCTGCACGATGGACGCCAGTTCGTCGGGCTTGCGGCGCTGCGCCGCGGCGACGGACGGGGTCGGGTCGAGGATCGTGACGGACAGCGCCTGGTCGCCGCGCTGACCGGCGACGACCCCGAACTCCACCCGCTGCCCCGGCTTCAGGGCGTCGACTCCGGCAGGGAGCACCGACGAGTGGACGAAGACGTCGCCGCCGTCGTCACGGGAGAGAAAGCCGAAGCCCTTCTCACTGTTGAACCATTTGACCTTGCCGGTAGGCACGTCTGTCCTCGTCCTCGTACTCGTCGATGGGGATGGCGAACAGCGGGTCGTCGACCGACCCGCCGGCACCAGGCTAATGGTCGGAAGGCCGGTGGCAAGACGCCGCCGACGTGTTCCTCCGGCCTGGGAACTACCCTGGCCGGATGCGTAGTGAAACCCCCGCCGTGCCGGTGGACGACAGTGCCCCGGGTGACGGACTCGTCAAGGCCGGTGTGATCGTGTTCGCGGTCGGCGCGGTCGGGACGCTGGTCACCGTGGCTCCGCTGTTCCTCGGGACGGACCCGTTCCCCACCGTCGCGTACCTCGTGTCGATGCTGATGGGGGTCGGATTCCTCGTCGCCGCGGGCGGCGTGCTGCGGTCGGTGGCGGCCCAGCGGCGGCAGGCCCGTTCCGGCCACACCGCCTGAGGCTCAGGCCAGGTACCCCTCCCACCAGGCGCGGAAGTCCGTCAGGTCCGTCAGGACCACGTCCGCGCCGGCCGCCCGGAGCTCCTCGGCGGGGCAGGGGCCGGTCGCGACGGCCACCGAGTACGCGCCCGCGGTGGCGGCGCCCCTGACGTCGCCGACGTGGTCCCCGACGTACACCCCGGCGCCGTGCGCGCGCAGGGCCTCCGCCTTGCCCTCGGCCCACAGTCCGCCGACGACCGCGTGGGGCTCGATGCCGAGGTGGGCGAGGTGCAGCTCGGCGTGCGGGCCGTTCTTCGCGGTGACGACGATCGTGCGGCCGCCCGCCCCGCGCACGGCCTCGATCGCGTCCCGGGCGCCCGGCATCGGGACCGTGGGCTCGATCGCGTACGAGGGGTAGAGCGCCCGGTAGCGGGCGGTCATCTCCGTGACGTGCTCCGCCGGGAACCAGTGCGCGATCTCCTGCTCCAGGGGCGGGCCGAGGCGGCTCACGACGAGGTCGGCGTCGATCGGGACCCCGACCTCGGCGGAGAAGGCGACGAAGGCGGCCTTGATGCCGGGGCGGGTGTCGAGCAGGGTCAGGTCGAGGTCGAAGCCGACGGTGAGCGGGTTCCGGGGCGGGAGCGGCGTGGTGGTCATGGGGCCATTGTCGGGGTACCCGGGGCCCAGGTGTTCGAATACCGGCGCTGCTTAGACTGAGGTGAGCCTTACCAAACCCGTACTCCGCCGATGGGTCCCGATGCCAGCCGCTTTCCGTACCAGACGGGTCCTCGCGACCTCGGCGGCCCTCGTCGCCCTGCTCCTCGCCGTCCTCCTCAGCCTCGCCGTCGGCGCCCGCCCGATCGCGCCCGGCACCGTGCTCGACGCCCTGCTGCACGGCGCGACGGGCGACGACGCCGAGGTCGTCCGGCAGCTCCGGGTCCCCCGGACCCTCATCGGGCTGATGGTCGGCGCCGCCCTCGCGCTCGCCGGCACCGCCCTCCAGGGCATCACCCGCAATCCGATCGCCGACCCCGGCATCCTCGGCATCAGCCAGGGCTCGTCGGTCGCGGTCGTCCTCGCCATCGCCTTCCTCGGGGTCCACGAGCTCAGCGGATACGTGTGGTTCGCCTTCGTCGGCGCCGCCCTCGCCTCGGTCGCCGTCTACGCGATCGCCGCGGGCGGGCGCGGCGGGGCCACGCCCGTGAAGCTGGCGCTCGGCGGGGCCGCGATCAACGCGCTGCTGCTCTCCGTCACCACCGGCGTCCTCACCACCAGGGCCTCCGCGCTCGACGAGTTCCGGTTCTGGCAGATCGGCTCCCTCGACGGACGCGACACCGCGATCGCCGGCCAGATCTGGCCCTTCCTGCTGCTCGGCGCGGTCCTCGTCGTCTCCGTGGCCCGCGGACTCGACGCGCTCGCGCTCGGCGAGGACGTCGCCAAGGGGCTCGGGCAGCGCGTCGCGACCGTACGGATCGTGGGCGGACTCGGCGCGACGGTCCTCACCGGCGCGGCCGTCGCCGCCGCCGGTCCCGTCGCCTTCGTCGGCCTGGCCGTGCCGCACATCGCGCGGGCGATCGTCGGCTCCGACCACCGCTGGGTGCTGCCGATGGCCGCGATCACCGGTCCGGTGATGCTGCTCGTCGCCGACGTCGCCGGCCGGATCGTCTTCCCGCCGGGCGAGGTCCCGGCCGGGGTGATGACCGCCCTGATCGGGGTCCCGTTCCTGGTGACGCTGGTGCGGCGGAAGGCGGTCCCGGCGTGAGCGCCTCCCTGACGGGCCGGTCGGTCCCGGTCCCGCCCGCACGCCGGAAGGCGGTCCCCGCGTGAGCGCCTCCCTGACCGGAGCCCGGGCCGCCGGGTACGGGCTCGTGCGCGCCGGACGCGCGTCCTTCCTCCTCCACCGCCGCTCCGCCCTCGTCGCCACCGGCCTCCTGCTGCTCCTGGCCGCGGCCTGCGTCGCGTACCTCTGCGTCGGCGAACGGTTCGTCGCGCCCGGCGAGGTCGTACGGATCCTGCTCGGCGACGCGTCCCCCTCCGCCTTCGTCGTCGAGGAGCTGCGCGAGCCGCGGCTCGTCGTCGCCCTCGCCGTCGGCGCCGCCTTCGGCATCGCGGGCGGCCTCATCCAGACCGTGGCCCGCAACCCGCTCGCCAGCCCCGACATCATCGGCATCAGCCAGGGCGCCGGGGCCGTCACCGTCGCCGCGATGACCTTCGGCCTCACCTCGTACACCGTCCTGCCGTACGTCTCCATCGCCGGCGGCATCCTCGCCGCCGCCCTCGTGTACGCCTTCGCCTGGCGCGGCGGGCTTCACGCGACCCGCTTCGTGCTCATCGGCATCGGCTTCGCGATCGCGCTGCGGTCCCTCATCACGCTCTTCATGACGAAGGGCGACTACCTCGTCGCCCAGCAGGCCCAGATCTGGATGACCGGCTCCCTCAACGGGCGCGGCTGGGACGAGTCCGCGCCGATCCGCTGGACGCTGCTCCTGCTGCTGCCCGCCGTGCTGTGGGCGGCCCGCGCCCAGCGGACCGTCTCCCTCGACGACGACACGGCGACCGCGCTCGGCGTACGGCTCGGCGGGGTCCGGCTCGGGCTCGTGGTCATCGGCGTGGTCCTCGCCTCCGTGGCGACGGGCGTCGCGGGTCCGGTCGACTTCGTGGCGCTGCTCGCCCCGCAGATCGCCCGCCGGATGACCCGGACGGCGCAGATCCCGCTGTTCTGTTCCGCGCTGACGGGCGCGGTGATCGTGGTCGTCGCCGATCTGCTCGGCCGGCGGCTCCTGTCCCCCGTCGAACTGCCGGTGGGTGTCCTCACGGCGGCGGTCGGCGCCCCGTACCTGATCTGGCTCATCGTCCGGAGCCGAGCCGTTGGAGGCAAGACGTGAGCAGACTGCGGGCCCGCGAGCTGACGCTCGCCTACGAGGACCGGACCGTCGTCGAGGGGCTCGACCTCGCGGTCCCCGACGGCCGGGTGACCGTGATCGTCGGCCCCAACGCCTGCGGCAAGTCCACCACCCTCCGGGCGCTCGGCCGGCTCCTCAAGCCGGCGGGCGGCGCCGTCCTCCTCGACGGGGAGTCGCTGGCGAAGCTGCCGACCAAGCGGATCGCCCGCTCCATCGGCCTGCTCCCGCAGACGCCGGTCGCGCCCGAGGCGATCACCGTCGCGGACCTGGTGTCCCGGGGCCGCCAGCCGCACCAGGCCTGGTGGAAGCAGTGGTCGGAGGAGGACGAGCGAGCCGTCGCCGACGCCATGTCCCGCACGGACGTGACCGCCCTCGCCGACCGGCCCGTCGACGCGCTGTCGGGCGGGCAGCGGCAGCGGGTGTGGATCGCGATGGCCCTCGCCCAGGAGACGGACCTCCTCCTCCTCGACGAGCCCACGACCTATCTGGACATCGCCCACCAGGTGGAGGTCCTCGACCTGGTCCGCCGCCTCAACCGGCTGCGCGGCCGGACGGTCGTCCTCGTCCTCCACGACCTGAACCAGGCCGCCCGCTACGCCGACCACCTCGTCGCGATGAAGGCGGGGCGGGTGGTCGCGGAGGGCCCGCCGTCGGAGATCGTCACGGCGGAGCTCGTACGGGACGTCTTCGGCCTGTCGTCGGTCGTGGTCCCGGACCCGGTGACGGGCTCGCCCCTGGTGGTGCCCGGGGCGCCGTGGCACGCGGAGGAGCCCACCCGGGGCTGAGGGGTGGGCGGGGGCACCGCCCGCTGAGACCGAGCCCACGACGGGGCCACCGTCCCGCCGCGCGTCTCAGTGCCGGCGGGCGCGCCAGACGAGGAACAAGGCCGAGGCGGTTGCCGCGCCTCGGAGGACCCAGGGCCAGGTCTCGGAGACCGCCGCGCCCATCGCCTCGCCGCCCGCCCCCACCGCCTCGCCCCAGCGGCCCTCGACCCGGCCCCACAGCCAGACGATCCCGCTCGCCACGGCGAGGCCGGGGAGCACGAGGACGGCGGCCCTGACCTCGCCCCGGGTCAGCCGGCGGGACGCGTACGCGAGGAGCCAGCCCGCCGCGAGCGCGACCAGCGAGCCGAAGACGGCGCCGCCGAGCAGAAGCAGCGCGGCCAGCAGGACGAACGGGCTCCCGAGCCGGGCACGCCGCGCAGCAGCCGGTTGCGCCTCCGGCTCCACCGCCACGACCTGAGCCGACGCCTTGCGGAGCCGGAGGACACGCGCCAGGCGGCGGCTCTTCCCCGGTGCGGGCTCCTCGGCCTCCTCCTCTTCCTCCGGCGGGGCGGGCGGGGCGAAGAGGTCCGGGCGCTCGATGCCGCCGACGAACCCCAGGAACTCACCGTCGGCACCGTCGGCGTCGTCGGACGTGCGCCACCAGTCCGCCGCCCCGCCGGCCCCGCCGGCGGCCTGGGCGGGGATCGCGGGCCCCGACGCGCCGGGAGCCGGGCGCGGGTTTCCCGAGGCGTCAGGCGCGTCCGAGGCGTCGGAGGTGTCGCGGGTGCGGCTGCCGCCCGCCCGGTCCTCGCCCCCGCCCGTACCCCCGCCGCCCTCCTCCGTACGCGGCCCCGGCACCGGCCGCCCGCCCGGCCGCCCGGCCAGCGGTCCCGCCCGGTCCACGACCTCGTCCGGCGTGCCCAGGGCGCCGAGGATGCCGCGTACCGCCGCCGGGCTCTCCTCGCCGCGCGTGGCGCGCCGCCGGTCGATCTCGTTCCGCAGCCCGGACACCAGCTTCATCCGGTCGCTCGCCGGCAGCTGCCGCTGCTGTGCCAGATCGCCGACCCGGCTCAGATAGTCGTAGACCAACTGGTCGCTCTCGATCCCCACGGTGCCCCTCCACGGCCGGTTCGCCCGGTACGGCCCGACGTTAGCGCCTGGACAGCGGCTAACGTGGTGCGGATGGGGATCGGTGAGCTCGACCGGGAGGCGCACGTGCCCGAGGTAACTGGCGCCGCCACGGCGCCCCGCACGCTCGCGGAGGCGCTCCGCGCACGCGGCGACGAGGGACTCGCCGCGCTGCTGCGCGCCCGGCCCGACCTGCTGAGCCCCGTACCGAACGACCTGACGCAACTGGCGACCCGCGCCGGCACGCGCGGCTCGGTGGTGCGGGCACTGGAGCGGCTCGACCGGTTCGCCCTCCAGACGGCCGAAGCGCTGGCCGTGGCCCCCGACCCCGCCCCGTACCCCGTACTCCTCGCCCTGCTCACCGGCGACGAGGGCGATCCGGAGATCGAGGCGGCGCTGCCGGGCGCGGTGGCGCTGCTGCGCGAGCAGGCCCTCGTCTGGGGCGAGGACGACCGGCTGCGGCTCGTACGGACCGCGCGGGAGCTGCTCGCCCCCTCGCCGCAGCATCCCTCGCCGACCGGGCTCGGCCCGACGGTCGCGGAGGCCACGGCGGGGATGTCGCCGGGCCGGGTGCAGGAGATCATCGCGACGGCCGGACTGACCCCGACGCACGACGCGGTGTCGGCGGTGGCCGTCCTCACGGAGCTGTTCACCGACCGGGCGCGGATGGGCGCGCTCCTCGACGAGGCGCCCCCCGAGGCCCTCGCCGTCCTGGACCGGCTGGTGTGGGGTCCGCCGTACGGCGAGGTGACGGCGAACCCGACGCCTCCCGTCCGCTGGCTGCGCGACCGGGGTCTGCTCCTTCCGGTGTCGGAGCGGACGATGGTGCTGCCGCGCGAGGTGGCGCTGCATCTGCGGGGCGGTCGGGCGCACCGGGCGCCGGAACCGGTGGCCCCGGCGGTGGGCGTGACGCGCGACTACCGTCCCCAGGTTGTGGACAGTGCCGCCGCCGGCCAGGCGTACGCGGCGCTCGCGACGGTCGAGGAGCTGCTGAAGTCCTGGGACCAGGGCGGCCCCCAGGTCCTGCGGGCGGGCGGCATGTCCGTACGGGACCTCAAGCGGACCGCCGCGACCCTGGACGTGTCGGAGCAGCTCGCCGCCTTCTGGCTGGAGCTGTGCTTCGGGGCGGGGCTGCTGGCCTCGGACGGCGAGGCGGACGAGCGGTACGCGCCGACGCCCGCGTACGACGACTGGCTCGATCTGCCGCCCGCCGAGCGCTGGGCCCGGCTCGTCGCCCCCTGGCTCACGGCCACCCGCACGGCGGGCCTCGTCGGCGGCCAGGACGCCAAGGGGCGCACGCTCGCCGTGCTCGGCCCGGACCTGGACCGCGCGGCCGCGCCCGAGGTCCGGCACCGGGTCCTGGAACTCCTCGCGACCCTCCCGCCGGGCGCCGCCGCCGATCCCGAGACGCTGTACGCGCGGCTCCGCTGGGAGCGGCCGCTGCGGGGCGCCGCGCAGACTGCCCCGCAGCGCGTGCCGCACCCGGCCACGGGTGCGGCCGGGCGCGGCGCCGGGACCGCCGACGACACGGGAGCCGGTACGGACACGGGCGCGGGCGTCGGATACGGCTCCGGCTTCGGCACCGGTTACGGACCTGACGTGCCCGGCGACCTCCGGTCCCGGATCGCGCGCTGGACGCTCGCCGAGGCCGAGCTGCTCGGGCTCACCGGCAGGGGCGCGCTCGCCGCCCCCGCCCGGGCGCTGCTCAACCTGCCACTCGCCGAGGCGGCGACGCCCACCGACCACGGGGGCCGGGTCGAACTGTCGGTGGCCGCCGGGCGGGCGGCGACCCTGCTCGCGCCCCTGCTCCCCGAGGCCGTCGACCACGTCCTCCTCCAGGCCGACCTGACGGCCGTCGCGCCCGGTCCGCTGCGGCGGCCGCTCGCCGACGCGCTCGCGGTCCTGGCGGACGTGGAATCGAAGGGTGGCGCGACGGTCTACCGGTTCACCCCCGGTTCGGTGCGGCGCGCGCTCGACTCGGGACGGTCCGCGTCCGACCTGCACGACTTCCTGGCGACGCACTCGCGCACGCCCGTGCCGCAGCCGCTCGCGTACCTGATCGACGACGTGGCCAGGAGACACGGCCACCTGCGGATCGGGGCGGCCTCCGCGTACGTGCGCTGCGACGACGACACCGTCCTGGGCGAGATCCTGGCCGACCGGCGCTCCGCCGCCCTGGGGCTGCGCCGCCTCGCGCCGACGGTGCTCGCCGCGCAGGCGGACCCGGCGTCGCTGCTGGACGGGCTGCGGTCGATGGGGTACGCGCCGGCCGCCGAGTCCGCCGAGGGCGACGTCCTGGTCACCCGCGCCGACGCGTACCGCACCCCCGCCCGTACGGCCCCGGCGCCCGTCCCCGACGGCCCTCCGGCACCCGACTCGACCCTCCTCGGCGCGGCGGTGAAGGCGATCCGGGCGGGCGACCGGGCGGCGACGGCGGTACGCAAGGAGCCGGCGACCCCGGTGACGGCGGGCGGCCTCCCCCGCACCTCGGCCGCCGAGACCCTGGCGACGGTCCAGGCGGCGGTGATGACCGGCTCGGCCGTCTGGATCGGCTACGTCAACGCGGAGGGCGCGGCGAGCCAGCGCGTCATCGCCCCGGTCCGCGTGGAGGGCGGCTTCGTGACGGGCTACGACCACACGGCCGACGAGGTCCGCACGTACCCCCTGCACCGCATCACGGGCGTGGCGGAGCTGGCGGACGACCAGGTCTAGGGACGCGGCCCCACCCGCCGGGGCCCCGGATCAGGCAGACTGGAGGATTGGCCGTCACCGTAGCGGCCCGGGAAGGACCTGAACGCACGTGAATGGGCCACTCATCGTCCAGAGCGACAAGACGCTGCTCCTGGAGGTCGACCACGAGCTCGCCGAGGCCTGTCGGCGGGCCATCGCGCCGTTCGCGGAGCTGGAGCGGGCGCCGGAGCACATCCACACCTACCGGGTGACGCCGCTGGGGCTGTGGAACGCGCGGGCCGCCGGGCACGACGCCGAGCAGGTCGTCGACGCGCTCGTCGAGTACTCGCGGTATCCCGTGCCGCACGCGCTGCTCGTCGACATCGCCGAGACCATGGCCCGGTACGGGCGGCTCACCCTCTCCAAGCACCCCACGCACGGGCTGGTGCTGACCTCGACCGACCGGCCCGTCCTGGAGGAGATCCTCCGGTCGAAGAAGGTGCAGCCGCTGGTCGGGGACCGGATCGACGCGGACACCGTCGCCGTGCACCCCTCCGAGCGCGGGCAGATCAAGCAGACGCTGCTGAAGCTGGGCTGGCCGGCCGAGGACCTCGCCGGGTACGTCGACGGGGAGGCGCACCGGATCGACCTCGCCGAGGACGGCTGGTCGCTGCGGCCGTACCAGAAGCAGGCGGTCGACGGCTTCTGGCACGGCGGCTCCGGGGTCGTCGTGCTGCCCTGTGGCGCGGGGAAGACGCTGGTCGGGGCGGGGGCGATGGCCCAGGCGAAGGCGACCACCCTCATTCTCGTGACCAACACCGTCTCGGCCCGGCAGTGGAAGCACGAGCTGGTGAAGCGGACCTCGCTGACCGAGGACGAGATCGGCGAGTACAGCGGCACGCGCAAGGAGATCCGGCCGGTCACCATCGCCACGTACCAGGTGCTCACGACGAAGCGGAAGGGGATCTATCCCCACCTGGAGCTCTTCGACTCCCGGGACTGGGGGCTCATCGTCTACGACGAGGTGCACCTGCTGCCCGCGCCGGTCTTCAAGTTCACCGCCGATCTCCAGGCGCGGCGGCGGCTCGGCCTGACCGCGACCCTCGTGCGGGAGGACGGGCGGGAGTCCGACGTGTTCTCGCTGATCGGGCCGAAGCGGTTCGACGCGCCGTGGAAGGAGATCGAGGCGCAGGGGTACATCGCGCCCGCCGACTGCGTCGAGGTACGGGTGAACCTGACCGACGCGGAGCGGCTCGCGTACGCGACGGCCGAGGCGGAGGAGAAGTACCGCTTCTGCGCGACGACGGCGACGAAGCGGAAGGTCGCCGAGGCGCTGGTGAAGAAGTTCGAGGGTCAGCAGATCCTCGTCATCGGGCAGTACATCGACCAGCTGGACGAGCTCGGCGAGCATCTGGACGCGCCGGTGATCAAGGGCGAGACGTCGAACGCGCAGCGGGAGAAGCTCTTCGACGCCTTCCGCAACGGCGAGATCAACGTGCTGGTGGTGTCGAAGGTCGCGAACTTCTCGATCGACCTGCCGGAGGCGACGGTCGCGATCCAGGTGTCGGGCACCTTCGGATCGAGGCAGGAGGAGGCGCAGCGCCTGGGCCGGGTGCTGCGGCCGAAGGCGGACGGGCACCAGGCGCACTTCTACTCGGTGGTCGCACGGGACACGATCGACCAGGACTTCGCGGCGCACCGCCAGCGGTTCCTGGCGGAGCAGGGGTACGCGTACCGGATCATGGACGCGGACGAGCTGCTGGCGCCCTAGTCCGCGCGCACCGGGCGGGGGCGGGGGTCCTTGATCCCCGCCTCCGGCGGGCCGTAGTCGCCCAGGAGGGCTACCGCGGCCGCCGCGCCGCCGAAGGCGCGGATCGCGCGGAGGGCCGTGGCGAGGCGGTGGGGGCGGGGGACGGTGGTCACGAGGGTGAAGGTCGTCGCTGCCATGCCTCCATGATGGAATCCGGACATTGCGGATACATCGGCCTGGGGGTGGACTCGGGGTCCGTCTCGCGTCGGATCCCGGCCCTAGGGGGTGTCTTGTCGATCAGGCCGGATCAGGGAGCGGCGTCTGGTGCCGTGCATCGCAAGGCGGAGGAGGGAGTCGACGCGGAGCGTCGGCGACCGACGACAACGCGGCGAGGCGCGGTGCCGGACGCCGCGAGCCCGGCATGATCGACGAGACATCCCCTAGGGGTGAAAGTGGTTCACCGCGTGGTGCGGCCGGAGTTACACTGTCCGGCTTCCCCCGCCTCCCGTTCGTGGAGCGCCGCCGTCCGGTCGGAAACCGGCGGCCACCTCGTCGTGTCCGCGTATCCACCTGCCCGGAGGCTTCACCGTGTCCGAATCCGACCCGCTCGCGCGCGAGCGCGCCCATCTGGCCTCGTCGCGCGCCGCGCTGCGCGCGATGCGCGAGGACGTCGAGGCGCTCGACATCAAGGACGTCACCGCGAACTGGGTCAACTCCCTGGTGCTCGGGCGGCAGATCGAGGACCGGATCAAGGCGCTGGCCGACCTCGCGGACACCCCGCTGTTCTTCGGGCGGCTCGACTACCTGCACACGACGCAGGAGGGGCAGCGGTTCTACATCGGGCGGCGGCACGTCCACGACGCCGACGGCGACCCGATGGTGATCGACTGGCGTGCGCCGGTCTCGCAGCCGTACTACCAGGCGTCGAAGAAGGACCCGCAGGACGTCGGCCTGCGGCGCCGCTTCGGGTACACGGGCGGTGAGCTCACCGCGTACGAGGACGAGCACCTGTCCGACCCGGCGGAGCTGGAGACCACCAGCCGGCTGCTCCAGGCGGAGATCGAGCGGCCCCGCGTCGGCCCCATGCGGGACATCGTGGCGACGATCCAGCCGGAGCAGGACGGGATCGTCCGCTCCGGCCTGTCGGGGACGGTGTGCGTGCAGGGCGGGCCGGGGACGGGGAAGACGGCCGTGGGTCTGCACCGTGTCGCGTACCTGCTGTACGCGCACCGCGAGCGGCTCGCCCGCACCGGCACCCTGGTCATCGGACCGAACCGTTCCTTCCTGCACTACATCGAGCAGGTCCTGCCCGCGCTGGGCGAGCTGGAGGTGCAGCAGGCGACGGTCGACGACCTCGTCGCGCATGTCGAGGTGCGGGGCGCGGACGAGGCGGCGACGGCGGTCGTCAAGGGCGACGCCCGGATGGCGGAGGTGTTGCGCCGGGCGGTCCGCTCGCACGTGACGCTGCCGAAGGAACCGCTGATGGTGGTGCGCGGTTCGCGGCGCTGGCGGGTTCCGGCGTACGAACTGGAGGAGATGGTAAGGGAGTTGCTGGACCGCGACATCCGGTACGGCGCCGCCCGCGAGGCCCTGCCGCAGCGGATCGCGCACGCCGTCCTGGTCCGGATGGAGGAGGCCGGCGAGGCGCCCGACGACCGGGTGCAGAACGCGGTCGCGCGGAACGCGGCGGTGAAGGCCGTCGTGAAGGAGTGCTGGCCGCCCGTCGAGCCCGCGAAGCTGGTCCTGCGGCTGCTGAGCGACCCCGGCTTCCTCGCCGAGCACGCCGAGGGGCTGCTCACCGGGGACGAGCAGAAGCTGCTGCTCTGGGCGAAGCCGGCGCGGAGCGTGAAGGCGGCGAAGTGGTCGGCGGCGGACGCCGTCCTCATCGACGAGGCGAAGGACCTGGTGGAGCGGACGCACTCGCTCGGGCACGTGGTCCTCGACGAGGCGCAGGACCTGTCCCCCATGCAGTACCGGGCGGTGGGCCGCCGCTGCACGACCGGTTCGGCGACGGTCCTGGGCGACCTGGCGCAGGGCACGACGCCGTGGGCGACGGAGAGCTGGGCGCAGGCGCTCGGGCATCTGGGGAAGCCGGAGGCGGTGGTGGAGGAGCTGACCGCCGGTTTCCGTGTGCCGCGTGAGGTGATCGCGTACGCCTCCCGGCTGCTTCCGCACATGTCGCCGGGGCTCGCGGCGGTGGAGTCGGTCCGGGAGAACCCGGGCTCCCTGGAGGTCCGTCCCAGCGACGCGCTCGACGCGGACGTCGTCGCCGCCTGCGTCGAGGCGCTCGCACACGAGGGCTCGATCGGCCTGATCGCCGCCGACGCGCGGATCGCGCCGCTCGCGGAGGCGCTGGCGGCGGCCGGTCTCGCGTACCTCTCCCCCGGTGAGGAGACGACGGCGGAGTCCCGACTGACGCTGGTGCCGGCCTCGCTCGCGAAGGGTCTGGAGTACGACTACGTGGTGCTTGACGAGCCGGCGGCCGTCGTCGACGGCGAACCGGACGAGCGGACGGGCCTGCGGCGGCTGTACGTGGCGCTGACGCGTGCCGTGTCTGGCCTGACGGTCGTTCACTCGGCGCCGCTGCCCGCTCAGTTGGGCACGCCGTGACCGCCGTGGGGTCACTGCATCACGTCGAGCTGTGGGTCGGTGACCTGGAGCGGGCCGAGCGGAGTCTCGGCTGGCTGCTCGGAGCACTCGGCTACGCGCCCTTCCAGTCCTGGGAGGGCGGCCGCAGCTGGGCGCTCGGCTCCTGCTACCTGGTGGTCGAGCAGTCCCCGGCGCGTACGTCGGACCGGCACGACCGCTTCCGGCCGGGCCTCAACCACCTGGCCTTCCACGCCGGCGACCAAGCGGCCGTCGACGCCCTCGCCGCCGAGGCCCCGGCCCACGGCTGGCGGTTGATGTTCGCCGACCGGCATCCGCACGCGGGCGGGGAGGGCGTCTACGCGGCGTACCTGGAGAACGAGGACGGGTTCGAGGTGGAGCTGGTGGCGGGCTAGACGCCGTACTCGGGGAGCGCCTGCGACCAGGTGCGGTGGGCGACGGAGGCCAGGACCGGGTTCTTCCCCCGGTAATAGTTCTCGGTCACGATGCCCCAGCACAGGGCCCAGCCGCGCCCGCGCGCCCAGGTCGCGTCGTCGACCTGGGCCGCCTCGCGGAAGAGCGGGCGGGTGTCGGGGGTGAACAGGGACCAGGCGGCCACGAGGTCGACGGCGGGGTCTCCCGTACCGAGGCCGCCGAAGTCGATGACGGCGTGCAGGCGGCCGTCGCGGGTGAGCAGGTTGCCGGGGAGCAGGTCGCCGTGGACCCAGACGGGTTCGCCCTGCCAGGCCGGGAGGCGGAGGACCGATTCCCAGGCCTCCGTGACGGCTTCCGCGTCGATGGTGCCGTCCGCCCCGAGGTCCCGAATGGCCGGGCGCATGGCGCCCTTCTCCCAGTCGGTGACCGGCCCGCCCCGCCAGGAGGCGGGTCCGCCGGCGGTGTCCACGCCCCGCAGGGAGACGCCGAAGCGCCCCAACTCAACGGCGGCGTGGGCGAGATCGCCGATCGGGGCGTTGTACGCGTCGTCGCCGTCGAGCCAGGCGAGCACCGACCAGGACTGGTCGTACCCCTCGCCGGGCACGCCCCGCCCGACGGGCACGGGGACGGGCAGGGACAGGTGCGGCGCGAGGTGCGGCAGCCAGCGCTGCTCCTTCTCGGCCTGCCCGGACGCCCAGTCGCCCTTCGGCAGCCGTACGGCGAACTCGTCCCCCAGCCGGAACATCGCGTTGTCGGTGCCGGCGGAGTTCAGCTCGCGGACGGGGAGCCCCGACCAGTCGGGGAACTGGGCGGCGATGAGCCGCTCGACGAGGTCGGTGTCGATGGCGGGGGAGGTCATGCGGGCGACGCTAGCCGTCACCCGCCGTGCGGGCCAAGGGGTTTCGGTTCCGCCGGCCGGTCGAGGATGAGGTCGCCGGCGCGGGCGAGGACCTCGGTGCGGGTGCGGCCCTGGTGGTCGGCGGCGAGGAAGTGGTGGCCGATGGCCACGCAGAAGGCGAGGAGGGAGCGGGCCTCGACCTCGTCGGGGTCGGGGCAGAACCTGCCGATCATCTCGCGGAGCAGCTCCATGCGCCGGTTGTCGACGCGGCGCAGGCGGGCGGCGACGGCCTCGTCGCGGCGGGCCCAGTCGCGGACGGCGAGGTCGATGGGGCGCAGCCGGTCGCCGGAGAAGGTGAGCATGCCGGCGAGCGTGATGAGGGTCCTCGGATCGCCGTCGGCGTCGTCGTCCTGGCGCACGCGGTCGATCACCTGGTCGGTGGCCTCGCGCTCCCAGGTGTCGAGCATGGCGGCGAGGAGGGCGTCACGGTCGGCGAAGTAGCCGTAGAAGCCGCCTTTGGTGACGCCGAGCCGTTTGGCGAGCGCCTCGACACGGACGGCGTCGGGGCCGCCGTCGGCGAGGACGGTCAGGCCCTCCTCCACCCATCGTTCGCGCGGTGTGCGTGGGGCGCCCACGGTGTGTCCTCCCTCACTCCTCCGTCGAATATACGCAGCCGTACATCGAGTCTGGGATGGTCGTTGTACGTCAGCGTATAGAACGGGAGAGGCGACGCACCCATGAGGCTTCCTGTCACCGAACACACCGGCCGGCCGTGGCGGATCCACGAGTTCACCCCCGACTTCGCGCCCCAGGACGTGTGGTCCTTCCGCACCCCGGGCGCCGGACCCGACGACTTCCCCGTCATGCTCGCCGCGATCGCGGCGGGCGACGGATTCGCCCGGCAGTCCCTGCCGACCCGCCTGCTGTTCGCCGTGCGCTGGAAGCTGGGCGCCCTGCTCGGCTGGGACAAGGAGAAGGCGGGGTCCGGGCCGCGGGCCCGGTCCCTGCGCGACCGCATGCCGGAGGACCTGACGGCGACGGCGGACCCCACCCCCGGACCCGGCCCGTTCACCTCGCTGTACGAGCTCCCCGACGAGTGCGCCCGCGAGGTCGTGAACAAGACCGTGCACGCGGTCATGCACCTGGGGTGGGTGGAGACGGGCGCGGGCCGCCACGAGTTGCGGATGGCGGTCCTGGTGAAGCCCAACGGGCGGCTCGGCCGCTTCTACATGGCCCTGATCGCGCCGTTCCGCCATCTGATCGTCTACCCGTCACTCACCCGCCAGTTCGAACGCTCCTGGCGGGAGCGGGGGCGCCTGCTCGGGCAGCGGTGAACGACCGTCCCCCGCGCGGGCCTTGACCGGCCGCCCCGGCCCGGGGCGGGGGCGGGGCCTCCGCGTCGAGCGCCTCGCGCCAGGTGCGGACCGCCTCGGCCGAGGCCGGGGACGTCCAGCCCTGGGGGCGGGCCGCGCCGCCGATGTGGAAGGCGGTGAGGCCGGCCGCGCGGAGGGTCGGGAGGTGGTCGAGGCGGAGGCCGCCGCCGACGAGGATCCGGGGCTCGTAACCCGGTTCGCCCGTGCGGGCGGCTTCGGCGCGGAGGGTCGGCAGGCCGTCGTCGACGCCGGTGGCGGCGCCGGCCGTCAGGTAGGTGTCGAGGCCCGGCAGGTCGGCGAGGCTCTTGCGGAGGCCGTCGCGGTCGGCGGCGCGGTCGATCGCGCGGTGGAAGGTCCAGCGGCAGCCGTCCAGGACGGTGATCAGCCGCTCGACGGCCACCAGGTCCGGCTCGCCGCCGGCCGTGAGGAAGCCGAGGACGAACTCGTCGGCGCCCGCCGCGCGCAGTTCCTGGGCCCGTGCGACCAGGGCGTCGACGTCGCCGGCCGCGAAGCCGTCGGCGAGCCGGAGCATCACGCGCAGCGGGAGGTCCACGGCGCGGCGGATGGCGGTGAAGGACGCCGTGGACGGGGTGAGTCCGTCCGCCGCCATGTCGGTGACGAGTTCGAGCCGGTCGGCCCCACCGGCCTGGGCGGCGACCGCGTCCTCCTCGTCGAGGGCGATCACCTCAAGGACTGCACGGTTGCTCATCGAACCCATTCCTCCATGAATGACGACTACAGGTCTAGTCCAATGACCAGACTAGCCGTGCGCGTGGCCCCCCGCATCGTGCGTGGCCGCACCGGAAGGCTTGCCCGCCGGGCCCGCCGTCACCGTGAAGGACGCCGTCCGGACCTTCCCCTCGTGCTGGAAGTCGAGGAAGAGACGGTACGTCCCGGCGCTGGGTGCCGTCGCCGTGAAGGAGACGTCCGGGCCGGGGCCGCCCTCGTTCGGGTGGACGTGGAGGTAGGCGAGGTCGCCGTCGCGGAGGGCGACGAGGTGTCCGTACGCGCCGAGGTACGGCTCCAGGTCGGTGACCGGCTTTCCGGCCTTGGAGACGGTGAGGCGGAGTTCACCGGCCTTGCCCGGGTCGAGCGTGCCGCCGAGCCGCACCTGATAGCCGTCGACGCTCGCCGTCCGGGCGGCGGCGGGCAGCGGCTTCGGGGTGTACGCGCCGGGGACCGACAGGTCCGCGCCGAGCGTGATCCCCTTCGCGCCGGGCGCGGCCGGCTTGAAGTCGGCGAAGGCCTTGTAGCCGCCGGCGGCCGGCAGGTCCGCGTCCACCGACCAGGTGCCGTCGGCGGCCCTCACCGGGTGCAGGTGACGGAAGGTGGTGAGGTCGCGCGAGGCGACGATGAAGTGCAGTTCCTTGCCGTGCTCGGTGGTGAAGGCGGTGACCTTCTTGCCGGTCGCGTCCTTGATGGAGAACCTCAGGGTGGTCCTGCCGCGGGCGGGGGTAGGGGTGTCCAGGGCCAGGGTGTAGCCGTCCTGCGAGATCTGGAGGCCGCCGGGGAGGGACGCGGCGGAGGCCGTGGCGCCTTCGTCGTGGCCCGCGTGGCCGTCCGTCGCGGGCTTCTCGTGGGCCGCGTGGCCGTCCTCCCCCTTCTGCTGCGGGTCCCGCGCCGCATGCTCGGCGTGGCCCGCCGCCCGCGGCTCCTCTACCGGGCCGACCCCCTTGCCGACCCCGTACGCCGTCCCGAAGGTCGCGGCGAGCGCGGCGGCAAAGGCAGTGATCTTCACTCCGGTGTTCATGACTGCTCTCCCGTACGTGGGTGGCGTGGCTGACCCTTCACTGCACCTCACCATACCCCTGGGGGGTATCAAGTCAAGTCGGGTCCACGCTTGCGTCCAATACCGCCGGGGGGTATACATGGACTCGTCGAATCGATACCCCCCGAGGGTATCCATCCAGGAGGACCGACCGAGGAGGAAGCCATGGGCTCCTGCTGCACCCCCGACAACAGCTGCTCGACCAACGCCGGCGAGGCGACCACCACCGCGGTCGCCGACAGCACCGTCACCGTCTACGCCGTCTCCGGCATGACGTGCGGCCACTGCAAGACCGCGATCACCACGTCCGTCAGCGCCCTCGACGGCGTCATCTCCGTCGACGTCGACGTCGCCGGCGGCCTGGTGACCGTGACCACCGGCGGCGAGCCCGACGAGGCCGCGATCACCGCGGCCGTCGACGACGCGGGCTACGAGCTGACCGGCCGGGCCTGATCCGCCGCCGGGCAGACCGACCCCGCACCGGCGTCCCCCGTCCCGGTGCCGGACGGTCGGCCCGGCAGGCGGTCGCACCGCCCGCACCACCCCGGCCGCCGGGGCCCGACCACCACGCCCGGGCCCCGGCCCCCGAACCCGCTACACCGAGGAGCAGGAAATGACCACGACCACTCCGGGCACCGCCCAGGTCGAGCTCGCCATCGGCGGCATGACCTGTGCCTCGTGCGCGGCCCGTATCGAGAAGAAGCTGAACCGGATGGACGGGGTCGAGGCCACCGTCAACTACGCGACCGAGAAGGCGAAGGTCACCTTCGACGCCGACATCGACGTCGCCGACCTGATCGCCACCGTCGAGGCCACCGGCTACACCGCCGAGGAGCCCGCTCCCCCCAAGACCGACGAGGACAGCGCCGGCCCCACCGACGAGGAGAAGGCCGACGCGGAGCTGCGGCCCCTCAGGCAGCGGCTCGTCACCGCCACCGCGCTCGCCGTGCCCGTCATTGCGATGGCGATGGTCCCGGCGCTGCAGATCGAGTACTGGCAGTGGCTGAGCCTCACGCTCGCCGCGCCGGTCGTCGTCTACGCCGCCTGGCCCTTCCACAGGGCCGCCTGGACCAACGCCAAGCACGGCGCGGCCACCATGGACACCCTGATCTCGGTCGGCACGATCGCCGCGTTCCTCTGGTCGCTGTGGGCGCTGTTCTTCGGAACGGCCGGCACGCCGGGGATGACGCACCCCTTCGAGTTCACGATCGCCCGCACCGACGGCGCCGGGAACATCTACCTGGAGGCCGCCGCCGGCGTCACCGCCTTCATCCTGGCCGGCCGCTACTTCGAGGCCCGCTCGAAGCGCAAGGCGGGCGCCGCGCTCAAGGCGCTGATGCAGCTGGGCGCGAAGGAGGTGACCGTCCTCAGGAACGGCCGCGAGGTCACCG
This sequence comes from Streptomyces sp. NPDC034084, assembly GCF_055575535.1. NCBI lineage: Bacteria > Bacillati > Actinomycetota > Actinomycetes > Kitasatosporales > Streptomycetaceae > Streptomyces > Streptomyces sp. NPDC034084. The sequence continues at coordinate 193,470 of NZ_JBVISK010000006.1, read as the reverse complement.
TACCCACCGCCGAACTCCAGGTCGGGGACCGCTTCCTGGTCCGGCCGGGAGAGAAGATCGCCACCGACGGCACCGTCGTCGAGGGCTCCTCCGCCGTCGACGCGTCGATGCTGACCGGTGAGTCCGTGCCCGTCGAGGTCGGTGTGGGCGACTCCGTCACCGGCGCCACCCTGAACGCCGGCGGCCGCCTGGTCGTCGAGGCCACCCGCGTCGGCTCCGACACCCAGCTCGCCCGGATGGCCAAGCTCGTCGAGGACGCGCAGAACGGCAAGGCCGCCGCCCAGCGCCTCGCCGACAGGATCTCGGCCGTGTTCGTGCCGGTCGTCATCGCCCTCGCGCTCGGCACCCTCGGCTTCTGGCTGGGCACCGGGCAGGGCCTGACCGCCGCGTTCACCGCGGCCGTCGCCGTACTGATCATCGCCTGCCCCTGCGCCCTGGGCCTCGCCACCCCGACCGCCCTCATGGTCGGCACCGGGCGCGGCGCGCAGCTCGGCATCCTGATCAAGGGGCCCGAGGTCCTGGAGACCACCCGCAAGGTCGACACGATCGTCCTCGACAAGACCGGCACCGTCACCACCGGCCGGATGACCCTCATCAAGGTCCACACCGCCGCCGGCACCGAGGAGACCGACGTCCTGCGGCTCGCGGGCGCCCTGGAGCACTCCTCCGAGCACCCGATCGCCCAGGCCGTCGCCACCGGCGCCGCCGCCAGGATCGGCACCCTGCCCACCCCCGAGGACTTCGCGAACGTCCCCGGTCTCGGCGTCCAGGGCGTCGTCGACGGCCACGCGGTCCTCGTCGGCCGCGAGAAGCTGCTCCAGGAGTGGGCGATGGAGCTCACCCCGTCCCTCAAGGCCGCGAAGGACGCCGCCGAGAAGGCCGGCAAGACCGCCATCGCGGTCGCCTGGGACGGCCGGGCCCGCGCGGTCCTGGAGGTCGCCGACGCCGTCAAGGAGACCAGCGCCGAGGCCATCCGGCGGCTCCGCGCACTCGGCCTGACCCCGATCCTGCTCACCGGCGACAACAAGGCGGTCGCCGAGGCCGTCGCCGCCGAGGTCGGCATCGACGAGGTCATCGCCGAGGTCATGCCGCAGGACAAGGTCGACGTGGTCAAGCGCCTTCAGGGCGAGGGGCGTTCGGTCGCCATGGTCGGCGACGGCGTGAACGACGCCGCCGCGCTCGCCCAGGCCGACCTGGGGCTGGCGATGGGCACGGGCACGGACGCCGCCATCGAGGCCGGCGACCTGACCCTCGTACGGGGCGACCTGCGGGCCGCGGCGGACGCGATCCGGCTCTCCCGCAAGACGCTCGGCACCATCCGCTCCAACCTCTTCTGGGCCTTCGCCTACAACGTGGCCGCCCTGCCGCTCGCCGCGGCCGGACTGCTCAACCCGATGATCGCGGGCGCGGCCATGGCCTTCTCCTCGGTCTTCGTGGTCGGCAACAGCCTCCGCCTGCGCGGCTTCCAGGCCGCCGACCGCTGACAGCCCCTGTGAACCCCCGATCTCCGAGGAGCCCGTCGTGGCCGGTTACGGACAGCACAAGGAAGACATCATCAGACGGTTGAGGCGCATCGAGGGCCAGGTCAGGGGGGTGCAGCGGATGGTCGACGAGGACGTCTACTGCATCGACGTCCTCACCCAGGTCTCCGCCATCAACGCGGCCCTCCAGTCCTGCGCGGTGGCCCTCCTGGACGAGCACCTGAGCTGCTGCGTCACGGAGGCCATCGCCCAGGGCGGGGACCAGGCGAAGGTGAAGGTGGGTGAGGCGTCCAAGGCCATCGCCCGGCTGATCCGGACGTGACACAGGGGACCGAGCAGTGTCAACCGCCCTTGCGTGAAGGGCAGTCGGCGGACAGCGTGAGACTCAGCCGGAGACAGAGGCCGAGCAGCCGGCGGAGGAGCACCAGCTCCGCCGATCCGGGGAGACCGGAGTCGCAGACTGTCGCGCAGGGGCGGTTCCTCATGAGGGTCGACATCCCGCCATCGTACCCCCGGGGGGTATACCTGAGCCGGGGAAGCGGCCCGTACGATGACAGGCCCTACGGGGGAGGGGGTGCACGTGCGCCGGCTGGGAGAGCTGGAGGCCGAGATCATGGACCGGCTGTGGGCCTGGCAGCGGCCCGCCACGGTCCGCGAGATCGTCGACGACATCAATCGGGGACGCCGGGTCGCCTACACCACGGTGATGACGGTGGCGGACATCCTGCACCGCAAGGACTGGCTCCGCCGCGAGAAGTCCGGGCGCGCCTGGCTGTACGAGCCGGTCCGCAGCCGCGAGGAGTATACGGCGGGCCTGATGCGGGACGCCCTCGGCGACAGCCAGGACCGTCCGGCCGCCCTCCTCCGCTTCGTCGAGGTCATCTCGGACGAGGACATGGCCGCACTCGACGCGGCCCTGCGCGCCGCCCGGGGCGACCAGGGGCCGCACGGCGGGGACGGGGCCGGCGCGTGAACCACCACGTCCTCGTCCCGCTCGGGCTCGTGGTCCTCACCGGTTTCGTCGTTCCCTGGCTGGTGGTCCGGGCCCGCTGGGCCCAGCAGGTGCCCCGCCTCGCGCTCGGCGTGTGGGCCGCGTGCGGCGCCGGATTCGCGGCCGCGGCCGCGCTGCTGCCCGCCCAGCTGGTCCTGTCGGGCGAGAGCAGCCACCGGCTGGCGGACATGCTGTTCACGCTGCGGCCGCCCACGCCCGAGCAGCTCCTGCACCTCGACGGCCGCGAGCGCTCAGCCGCGTCCCTCTCGCTCCTCGTCCTCTCGGTGCCCGCCGTGGCGTTCGTGCGCCGCCTGCTGCGGGCCCGGCGGGTGCGGACGCGTCACGCGGGCGTACTGCGGCTCGTCGGCCGGTACGACCCCGCGCTGCGGGCCACCGTCCTCGACGACGACCGGCCCGCCGTCTACTGCCTGCCGGGCCGCTCGCGCCGGGTCGTCGTCTCCTCGGGCGCGGTGCACACCCTGACCCCCGCGCAGCTCGCCGCGGCCCTCGCGCACGAGCGGGCGCACATCGCGGGACGGCACCATCTCCTCGTCGCCGCCGCGGAGGCCTTCGCGGCCGTCTTCCCCCGCCTCCCGCTCGCACGCCACGGCGGGAGCGCCGTACCCCTGCTGCTCGAAATGGCCGCGGACGACCGGGCGTTGCGCCGATGTACGCGGGACGCGCTGGCGACGGCGCTGTACGCGCTGGCCTCGGGGCGGGCGCCGCGGTCCGCGTTCGCCGCGGGCGGTCCGTCGGCGGCGCTGCGGATGCGGCGCATCCTCACCCCGTACAGCTCCGGGCACCCCGTGCTGCGCGGTCTCCTGACGATCGCGGCGGCGGGTCTCGCCATGGCCCCCCTGATCGTCGCCTGCTGCTCGTTCCCCGGGTAATCCGTGAACACCGGTATTTACTAAGCGAATTCGTAGATTTCGCATCGGTCACGGATCACCGAATTCGCCGCTATTGTGGGTACGTTGAGGCTCGGACTCGGCACGTCGAAGGGTGCACAACCAATGCAGCTCGCCGGCGTTCGTACGGCAGCGGCCGGCGACGCGACCACGATATCCAGACTGCTTGCCGACGCCATCCGGAGCAGCTACGCAGGAATACTGGACGAAATCCCGATGCGCCGGCTGGTCTCGGCCCAATGCGCACTCCCCCGCATACGCGCGGAAATTGAAATTCCCGGGGGCGCGCCCGGTTGGCTCGGCTGGCTGGTCGCCGCTGACGCGGAGGGCACGGTCGTCGGCGTTGCGGCGGGCGGCGTCCCGGTGCCGGGCGAGGGCGAGGTGTACGCGCTCGCGGTGGAGCCCGGCTCGCGGCGCGCCGGGGTCGGTACGGCCCTGCTCGCCGCCGCGACCGACCGGATGCGCGACTACGGCGCCCGGGAGCAGCGCGTGGAACTCCCGGCCGAGGCCGATCCGGCGCTCCCCTTCTACCGCCACCTGGGTTTCGCGGCGCTCTCCCCGAGGCGGTGGAGCAGACCGCTCTGACGCGGAGTCGGCACCAGGGGCGTGGCAGATCCACGCCATCGCGTGTTCACGCAGCCCGATCCGGTGGATCGGGGTTCGCTCCCCAGGTCAGGATGGGTTCAGCGGCGCGGGCCCGGCGGCACGGGTACCTCGTCCGGACGGCATGGACCGAGCGAGCCCCTGGAGGAGCGATGCACACACCGAGCGGCACTTCCCTGTCCGTCGTGCCCGCAGCGCTCGCCCCGGTCCTGCCGTCCCGATACGGCCTCGACCCGGAGCCCGCCCCCGGCGCCGGCGTCCGGGTCACCTCCGACACCCTCCCCGGGCTTGAATCGGTCTCCCCCGCCGACGAGAACTCCGTGTGGCTGCACGACGCCCTGCTCGGCCCGCACAGCGCGGACATCGTCCGCTACCTCAGCCTCGCCCGCTCCACCGGCGGACCCGTCCTGGACCTCGGCTCCGGCGCCGGGCGGCTCGCCGTCCCGTTCGCCCGGCACGGCTTCGCCGTGGAGGCCGTCGACCGGGACGCCTCGGCACTGGAGCGCCTCGAAGGCTGGGCCCGCCGGATCGGTCCGCAGGTCGCCGGGCTCGTCGTCACCCACCGCGCGGAGCTCACCGGGCTCCGCCTCGACGGCAGCTACCGGCTCGCGCTCCTCGCGGGCGCCATGGTCACCGCCGTCCCGCCGGCCGCCCGGCCGGAGCTGCTGCGCGAGGTCGCCGCCCACCTGGAGGCGGGCGGGGCGCTGGCCCTCGACTACACGGCGCACCAGCTGCCGGGCCTGATCGCGGAGCCGCGGCGGACCTGGGCCTTCCAGGTGCCCCGCTTCGACGGCATCGACGAGTGGGTGGTGGCCCGGCAGGTGTTCGACCTGCCGTCGATGAGCGAACGCATCACGTACTACGCCGCCAGGACCGGCAAGGTGTCCTCGGAGCGGGTCGTGCTGACGACCGACAAGTGGATCATCGACCCCGAGCGGCTCGCCGCCGAGCTGCACGCGGCCGGGCTGCACATCGAGGGCCGGCGGCGCCACCGGATCGACGACCGGACCGAGTCCGTCCTCCTGGTGTGCAGGGCGGACGACTGACGCGCCCGCGGCGCGGGCGGCCGAAGAGCGCCTGCCGACGTGGAGAAGCAAGAGGTACGATGCTTACAAAAGTTTGAGCCGACCAGGTGGCGGGCGGAGAAGATGGCAGTCGTGGAAGAGCTGACGGGCCGCGAGGCGGTGATCCAGCGCCTGCGCGATGTCGGGCTGCGGGTCACGGGCCCGCGCCTGGAGGTGCTCACGGTGCTCGCCGCGGGCGGCCATCTCGACGTCGAGGCGATCACCACGACGGCCCGCGAGCGGCTCGGCACGCTGACCAGCCAGGCCGTGTACGAGATGCTGCGGCACTTCCAGGAGACCGGCCTGGTCAGCAAGTTCGACCGGCCCGGCCTGCCCGCGGTCTTCGAGATCTCGGGGCCGGCCCACCAGCACGCCCTGTGCACGGTCTGCGGCCGGGTGGAGAACGTCTCCGCGAGCGCGCCCGAGCCGCCCCGCGGCGCCCTGCCGAAGTGGCGGGTGGACGACGCGGAGGTCGTCTTCCGGGGCCTGTGCCCCGACTGCCGGGCGGACGGCGCCGCCACCTGATCCCGTGCGCACCGGCCGCCTGGGCCGGGGCGGCCCGGCGGTCTGTTTGGTGGTCAATTCCGTGCGTGCCGTTCGATTTTGTGGCAGGGTCTGGCGGGGCGATTCAACAGGGTCCGCTGGATCCGAGGGGAGTCAGCTGCGCCGTGTCCAGAAACGCCGCCGTGACCCGCGTGGGTAGCGATCAGGCTCTCGCCGTCTACCAGGAACTGCGCGCCCGCCCCGAGGCCGGCTTCGACGAGGTCGCGGACCGCCTGGAGCTCTCCGCCGACGAGCGGGAGCGCTGCCGGGACGAACTCGCCTCCTTAGGGCTCACCGCCGCCCCCGAGGCGGCGGACCCGCACCCCCGCCCCGTCGTCCTGGACCCCGATGTCGCCCTGCTGCGGCTGCTGCGCCGGGAGCGCGACCGGCTCCAGGAGCGCCTCGCCGCGACCAGCCGCGCGCACACCGCCCTCGAAGCCCTCGCCGGACCCTTCCTGCGGGCCGGGGCCGCGCCCCGCTCCGAGGTCGAGGTCGAGATCGTGACCGACCCGCAGCGGGTGTTGCGGGAGCTGTCGGAGCTGACGGACTCCGTCCGCACCGCCGTCCACGTCATGCACACCGGGTCGGTGCGGCGCGAGGAGATGGCCGCCGAGCTGGAGCGGGACCGCTCACGGGCCGCGCGCGGGGTGCGGGTCCGCGCCATGTACAGCCGCCGGGTCGGCACCGTTCCCGAGATGACCCAGCACCTGGAGGACCGGGCGGCGCTGGGGGTGGAGCTGCGCCTCTCCCCCGTCGTCCCGATGAACATGGTCCTCGCCGACGAGAACTTCGCCCTGCTGCCGACGGACCCGCACGACCCGGACTCGCCGACCATCCTGGCCCGCGGGCCGGGTCTGGTCCGCTCGTACCTCGCGCTGTACGAGTACTGCTGGCAGGCGGCCGCCCGGTACGGCGAGGAGCCCGGGGACTCCGGCGGCCACGGCCTCTCGGACCAGCAGCGGGCCGCGCTGCGCATGCTCGCGTCGGGGATCAAGGACGAGCAGATCGCGCGGAGTCTCGGGGTCTCGCTGCGGACCGTCAGCCGTCTTCTGTCCGAGGTCATGCAGGAGCTGGGGGCGGCGAGCCGCTTCGAGGCCGGGGTCAAGGCGGCCCGGCTCGGGCTGCTCGACGGCGAGGGGCCGGAACCCGTGCCGTAGTACGAGGAGTTCGGATGTCATGGAGGACGACGCGCACGGCCGGCAACGGCCGCGCGGGCCGGGACGAACGCACGACGGACTCCCGCCGAGCCGTATGACAGGGTGAGGGCGGGGCGACTCGGAGGATGAGGGGGGTCACTTCGCCATGGTCACCGCGGGCGACGGCATCGGGGGCGGCACGACGGACGTCCTGCTTGCCGTGTACCAGGAGCTGCGCCACCGGGGCGTCTCGGACTTCGAGGAGGTCCGCAGGGAACTCGGGCTCGCGCCGGAGGAGTACGAGCGATGTCGCCGCGAACTGCTCGCCCTGGGCCTCATCGTGCCGACGGGGCAGGTGCACGCCACCGTCGACGCCGTGCAGGACGGCAGCTGGCGGTCCGAGACGGACACGGTGGCGGCGATCGATCCGGAGATCGCGCTGCTGCGGCTCCTGGAGCGGGAGCGGGAGCGGCTGCGGGAGCACCTGGCGGAGGCGGACGAGGCGTACAGCACGCTGGAGACCCTGGCGGGCTCCTATCTGCGGGCCGAGGCGCTGACCCGGGCGGAGGCGCACGTCGAGGCGCTGACCGACTACCGCAGGATCCAGCAGGCCATCGAGGACATCACGGATGTGATGCAGGAGAGTTCGGCGTCGCTGCACCCGGGGACGCCGGGGCGGCAGAACCCGGAGCTGATGCTCGACCGGGACCGGCGGCAGCTGGCGAACGGCGTGCGGGTGCGGGCCATCTACGGCCGGCAGGAGGCCACGGACCCGCTGATGGAGAAGTTCCTCGGGCAGCGGGCGGAGCTGGGGGTGGAGATCCGGCTGGCGCCGGTCGTGCCCATGAACCTGATCATCGCGGACCAGCAGTTCGCCCTGGTCCCGATCCGGCCCGAGGAGCCGGGCGAGGGCGCGATCCTGGCGCGGGGCAGCGCGCTCGTACGGCCCTATCTGAGCCTGTACGAGCACTGCTGGCACACGGCGACGCCGTACGGCTACGAGGCGACGGCGGAGGCGGGCGGCGACGGGCTCTCGGAGCAGCAGCGGGCCGCGCTGCTCATGCTGGCCTCGGGGATGAAGGACGAGCGGATCGCGCGCACGCTGGGGGTGTCGCTGCGGACGGTCAGCCGGATGATCTCGGAGCTGATGCAGGAGCTGGGGGCGACGAGCCGTTTCGAGGCGGGCGCGCGGGCGGTGCGGCTCGGCTGGCTCGACTGAGCATTCCGGGACGGGGTCTTCGGGAAATGCCGGGGCCCCACAATCGTGGCAGCGATCGCGGGGCCTCACGGTGGGGGAATTCCCGGGTGGATTTCCCGGGTGCCGAGGTCAGTTGGTGGGGCTGGGGGTCGGGTTCGTCGGGGGGACCGGCCAGCCGTTGTCCTCCGTGACACCGGCAATGGTGTGGGGGGTGACCGGGGTGCTGTCGGGGGCGACGACGAAGGCGGCGCCGGCCGCGACCGCCGTACAGGCCACCGCCGCGACCACGAGCTGGCGGACGGCCTTGCGGATGCCGGTGTTCTGCGCAACGGACATGATTCCTCCAGGACTTGGTAAGTAAATTTCTTCTTCCGGGGGCCCGTGCCGCCGGGCGTTCCCTGAAGACATCTCCATTCTGTCCCCGCCCCCGAATCGAATCCAGGGATTCTCTCTGCGTGGACTCGCCATGGCGTGGATGCGTCAATACGCCGCCCACATAACGGAATTGACGGATCCGGAGCCCGCCATACCTTTGGTCGAACCAAAAGAGATGCTAGACTTGTGCCACGGCCCTCTCGTTCCTCCAGGAGAGAGAGGCCAGCGGGGCAGGGGCGTGCCGCCGCCCCTGCCCCACCTCCCGCTCCAGCGCCCCCCGGTACACCTCGATGGTCCGGCCTGCCGACACCCGCCAGCTCATCCCGCGCGCGTGACGCGCCGCCGCCGCCCCCATCGTCCGCACCGCCTCCGGGTGCGCCGCGAACCAGCGCAGCCGCCGCCCGTACTCCACCGGGTCGTGGCCCCGCACGAGCAGCCCCGTCACCCCGTCCCACACCGCCGTCGGCAGCCCGCCCACCGCCGCCGCGAGCACCGGCGTCCCGCACGCCTGCGCCTCCACGGCCACCAGACCGAAGGACTCGCTGCGCGAGGGGACCACCAGCACGTCCGCCGCCCGGTACCAGTCCGCGAGCCGCTCCTGCGGTACGGGAGGGCAGGGCCGCAGCACGTCGGTCACCCCCAGCTCCTCCGCGAGCCGCCAGGCCGAGCCCCGCTCGGTCGCGCCCGAGTGCCCGCCCACCACCGGGACGAGCAGCCGGCGGCGCAGCTCCGGCGCCTCCCGCAGCAGCTCGGCCACCGCCCGGACCAGCACGTCCGGGCCCTTCAGCGGCTGGATACGCCCGGCGTAGAGCGGGACGAACGCCTCGGCCGGCAGACCGAGCCGGGCCCGCGCCGCCGCCCGCCCGTCCCCCGGGTGAAAGGTCCGCAGGTCCACCCCGGGCCGCACCACCTCGGTCCGCTCCCCCTCCGCCCCGTACAGCGAGCGCAGCGCCTCCGCCTCGTCGGCCGTGTTGGCGATCAGCCGGTCCGCGCTGCCCACCACCTGGCGCTCGCCCCGGACCCGGAGCTCGGGCTCGGGGGTGTCGCCCTCGCCGAGCGAGGCGTTCTTCACCCGGGCCAGCGTGTGGGCGGTGTGCACGAGCGGTATCCGCCAGCCCACCGAGGCGATCCGGCCCGCCTGCCCGGAGAGCCAGTAGTGCGAGTGGACCAGGTCGTAGCGCCGCTCCTCCTTGAGCAGGGCCAGCGAGAACGGCACCACCAGCTCGGGCATGGCCTCCTTGGGCAGCGCCCGGCGCGGCCCGGCGTGGAGATGGCGGACCCGCACGCCCGGGGCGAGCTCGACGAGCGGGGGCGCGCCCTCGCCCCGGCAGCGGGTGAACAGGTCGACCTCCGCGCCCTGTTCGGCGAGGGCGCGGGAGAGCTCGACCATGTAGACGTTCATGCCGCCGGCGTCCCCCGTCCCGGGCTGGTGGAGCGGGGAGGTGTGGACGCTGAGCATGGCGACGCGCAGGGACACGTGGGGCTCCTGTGAGAGGGAGGTGGGGGGCCGCGTGTCCCTGCGCGTCGCGCGCACGGTCACGCGGCAGGGCATTCCTACGGAGGTACTTAGTTGCTTAGTAGTACGGGGCGGGAAGAGGCAGGTCAGAAGCCGAAGACCGGCCCCGACGGCGGCGCGAGCCGGGTCCCCGGCAGCGGCGGCATCAGCGCCTGCCAGTCGACCGGCCGCCCCGGCTCCACCCGGAGCGCCGACGCGAGCCGGTCGGCTCCCTCCGGCATCACCGGCCGCGACCAGGCCGCCAGCGCCGACGCCACCGCCAACTGTGCGGCCAGGGCCGGGAGATGGCGGCAGGACGTGCTGGGACGGCACCGCTCGTGGGCGTTGACGTGACCGAAGTCGGCCACCGAGCGGACCATCTCGTCCAGGACGGCGACCGCCCGGCGCGGGTCGAACGCGTCGGGGCCGTACGCCTCGCGCAGATCGTCCACGCCCCGGTGGAGCCGCCGCTCCAGGATGTCCCAGCCGGTGCCGCCGGGCAGCGCCTGCGGAGCGAGGCCGCCGCACTCCTCCCGTACGGCCGAGAAGAGCCGGGACAGCCAGCTGTTCCAGTTCTCGTCCAGCTCGCGCCGGGCGGCGGCGAGCCGCTCCCGCCGGAAGACCGTGCGGCGGCCGAGCGGGCGGGCCTGGAGGACATGGCGGCGCAGGGTGTCGGAGCCGTACTCGGTGAGCAGGTCGAGCGCCCAGACGTTGCCCTCCTGGGCGCCCTCCTCGATGACGTACGACTCGTTGACGTTGAAGTCCTGCGGCAGCTTGATGTCCTGCGCGAGGAGCAGCACCGGCAGCAGCACGGCGTGGCAGAACGCGTGCCCGAAGCCGCAGAAGTGGATCGCGCGGCGCGGCAGCGGGCCCGTGGCGTCGTAGCCGAAGAGGTGCATCGCGGCGGCCTCGAAGCAGCCGTCGACACGGTGCTCGGGGAAGCCCTCGACCGGCACCGGCAGGCCCCACTCGCCTGGGTGGCCGACCGCGACGTCCGGCAGCCCGTCCTCGACGAGCGACTCGCACAGCGCCGCGAGCCGCGGCGGCAGGCCGGCCGTCGCCCAGTACTCGGCGAGCGTCTCCCGGAACGGCTCCAGGGGCACGTAAAGGCGGCGGCAGCGGCGGGCGACGGCCGGGGTGCCGCAGAGCGCGCAGCGCGCCGAGATGAGGTCGCCGCCGTCGTTCGGGCGGGCGCACTCGTGGCACATCCCGCCGTCGCTGGCCGCGCCGCAGTGCGGGCAGGTACCGGTGGCGTGCGCCCCGTGCAGCCAGCGGTCGCACGGCTCGCAGTACGGGAGGAGCCGGGTCCGGGGGGCGATGACGCCCTGTGCGTACAGCTTCGCGAAGAGGTCCTGCACCCAGCGTCCGTACCCCTTGTCGCGGCGCGGGCGCACGATGTGGTCGAACTCCACGCCCGAACGCAGCCAGTCGGCGGTGATCGCGGCGCGGTAGCCCTCCGCGACCTCCTCGGGCTTGCGGTGGTGGCGCAGCGCCCGGACCTCGACGGAGCTGGCGTGGTCGGCGGTGCCGGTGGTGAACCGGACCTCCTCGCCCTCGGCGCGCAGGAAGCGGCTGAGGACGTCGGCGGCGACGTACGGCCCGGCGAGGTGGCCGATGTGGAGCTCGCCGTGGGTGGCGGGAGGGGTCGCGGTGATCCAGACAGGGGTGCTCATGGGACCTCCTTGACGTTTTTCGACGTTCAGCGGGGCTCGAAGTGGAAGGAGCGGATGAAGCAGTCGCGGGGCTGCTCGACGGCGTAGACGATGCACTCGAAAAGGGCCTGCGTGGTGAGTTTCTCGTCGGGCGCCATTCCGTCCGGATTCGAGCCGTCCCATTCCGCGAAGCGGGGGTCCGAGGTCGAGAAATCGGGCGGGAAGAGGGAGAAGACGCGGACCCCGGAGGGCCGCAGCCGGCGCGACAGGATGTCGGCGAAGCCGGCCTGGGCGCTCTTCGCCGCCCAGAAGGCCTCGTGGGCGACGCCCGCGGTCGCGGCGGAGGCGCCCTCGGCGTCGCGGACGGCGACCATGTTCACGATGTCGGGCCGCAGCGAGCCGCGGAGCAGGGGCAGGAAGTGCTTCACCATGAGGACCGTTCCGCCGGCCGTCGACTCGATCGTCTCCACGATCTCGGCGTCGCTCGCCGCCTCCAGGTCCATCCCGTCGAGCCAGCGGGCGCCGTTGTTGACCAGCAGGTCCACCCGGTCGGTCCGTTCGCCGACCCGGGCGGCGAACTCCCGGATCTCGGCGGGCCGGCTGAGGTCGCAGCCGAAGGCGTGGATACGGTCACGGGCCGAGCCCATCACCTCGGTACGGGTCCGCTCGGCGGCCTCGACGGTCCGCGCCGACACGTAGACCTCGGCGCCGAGATGGGCGAATCCGACGGCGAGCGCGCGACCGAAATAGCGGGACGCTCCGGTCACGACGACACGCAGATTCTCGAATTTCATGTGCGTCAGTTCTCCCCACGTCCCCACGGATACCGATGTCCGGTCCCTTGCAGCGTGGCAGAGTCATGGCGTCACGGGCCTGGTGAAAGGGGTGCGCGTTCACGCCGTTGCGTGGACACGCCAGGGCAGTTCGAGGATTTCGAGGACGTCGGCGCGCTTGTGGTGGACGCGGACGCGGTCCGGCGCGGCGGAGACGGTGACGGTGCCGGTGGGGGTGCGGACGGGCCCTCGTACGGCGGGCACGACGGTCCCGCCGATCGCCCCGGCGGCGGCGAGGGCGGCGGCGCCGGTGAGGGCGAGGCGGGGGTGCCAGCCGCCGACGGTGAGCGCGCGGACGGAGAGCCCGTCGGGGGTGTGGGTGAAGGCGGCGATCTTGGGGAGGGCGGACGTCGGGGGGTGCCCGAGGAGCCGGGCCGCCTCGGCCCGGAGCGCGAGGAGCCTCACGTACGCGTCCTCACCCGGGAGGTGCCGTTCGTCGACGAAGACGTACGGATTGCCGTACCGCACGAGCGAGACGGGGACCCCGTCGAGGACGTCGACGGGCCGGCCGGTGGGGAGGGTGCCGGGGGCGCTGGGGGCGCGGAGGAAGCTGAGCGTGTACGCGTCTCCGTTCGGCTCGCGTTCGCACAGGACGCTGTCGCCGGTGGTCACGGCGCGGACGGTGACGGGCCCCGGCCGTCCGTGGGCGACGACGCAGGCGAGGAGGGAGTGCCCGCACCCGGCCCGGAAGTCGAAGGACCCGTCGGGGAGGGCCTGGACGAAGCGGTAGCGGAGGGTGCGGGGGTCGAAGAGCGCGATCTTGTTGAGGCGGGGGTAGGGGGTGGCGGCGAGGGCGCGGCGCAGCTCGTCACCGAGGGCGAGCGCGCCGGGGGGCAGCTGGTCGGCGCGGAGCACGAGGGTGGGCCCGGGAGCGTCATGGGCCCGCACGACGAGAGCCTTCGTCGTGGGCGCCGCGGCCGGGACGGCACGGGTGGACCGGGGCCCGCCCGTTGCGGCCGTCTCCGCCCGGGCGACACCGGTGGGCCCGGCCCCGCTCCCCTGCGGCGGCGCGCACGTGGTGCGGGTCGAGGCGCGGAACGCGGAGGCGCCGCTGGGCGCGCCGTCCCGTGTGCCCACCCTCCCCCGAGCTCTCGGCTTCGCTCGAGCAGGGGGGACCCCCATCGCCCTGCGGGACGATGGCCCACACGGGGGTGCGGAAGCCGAGGCTGCCTCGGGCGCGGCGGGTTCGGGACGCCGAGGTCCCGGGGGGTCAGGCCGCACAGCCGGCCGGGATTCGCATGCCCTGGACGACCTCCGTCCACAGTTCGTGGACCGCCAAGGACCAGAGGGTCAGCGCGGCTTGGGGCGTAGGGCGCTCCAGGTGGCGTGCCAGGAGCTTCGCCGCGCGGTCCGCGCGGATCTTCCCGCCGAGGACCAGCCGCGCCGGCGAGAGCATCTCGCGGACCAGGTCGAGGAAGGGCCCCCCGGGGGCCAGCATGGCCGCGACGGGAAGGGTGAAGGGCTGCTTCGGGCGGCGGAGCACCGACGACGGGAGCAGCTCCGCCCCCGCCTCGTACAGCGCCCGCTTGCCCGTCCGCGCGGCCACCGGCAGGGACCTCGCGTGGGTGACGACCGACGGCTGGCAGAACGGCAGCCGTGCCTCGACGCCCCAGGCCATGGAGAGGTGGTCGAGGCGCCGCAGGTGGTACGCGGGGAGCCGCCACCGGGTCTCGAAGGCCGTCATCGCGGTGAGCCGGTCCGCGCCGACGGCCTCGGCCGAGCGGAGCTCGGCGGTGATGCGGTCGGCGGCGGAGCCCCGGTCGGCGATGTAGGCGCGGTAGTGGGACGTGTAGAGGTGCTCGCGGAGCAGGCGGGGCGCCGCCGAGAGCGCGTCCGTGTAGGCGTCGGCCCATTCGGGGCCGGCCGCGAGCGCGGCCCGCATCCGGTCGTACCCGCCGAAGAGTTCGTCGGCGCCGTCCCCGGCGAGGGCGACGGTGAAGCCGTTCTCGCGGACGGCGCGGAAGAGGGCGTACGTGGAGAGGGTGATGGGGTCGGCGTTGGGCTGGCCGAGGTGGCGGACGGTCCGGGTGAGGAGGGAGCCGAGTTCGCCGGGGTCGACGGCGACCTCGTGGTGGACGGTCCGGGCGCGGCGGGCGACGGAACGGGCGTAGGAGGCCTCGGAGTCGGGCCACCGGCCCCGGTAGGTGAGGTGGAAGGTGTGCAGCGGCGGCGCGTCGGTCTCGCGGGCGTGCTCGGCGGCGAGGGCGGTGACGAGCCCGGAGTCGAGGCCGCCGCTGGTGACGGCGCAGACGGGCACCTCCGCCCGGGCGAGCCGGCGCACCTCGTGGCGCAGGACGTCCTGGGTGTCGCCGAGGGGCCGCGCGCGGTAGGGGCCGCGGCGGCGGACGACGGGCGCGGCGCCGGGGCGGACGACGGCGGTGGCGCCGGGCGGCAGGACGTCGACGCCGTCGAGCGCGGTGTGCGTGGAGAAGGAGGTGCGGGTGGCGAGGACGGTGTCGAGGGCGTCCTCGCGCGGGGAGATCCGTACCCCTTCGAAGGCGAGGAGGGCGGGGATCTCGGAGGCGAAGCGGGTGGAGCCGTCGTAAGGGTCGTGGTGCAGGTGGAGCGGTTTCATGCCCATGTCGTCGACGGCGAGGACGAGTCGGGTGCTGCCGGGCCGCAGGTCGAGGAGCGCGACGGCGAACATGCCGTCGAGGTGCTCGGCGAAGGCGGGGCCGTACTCGGCGTAGAGCGCGGGGAGTACGGTGCCGTCGCAGCGGTCGGGGAAGCGGTGGCCGCGGGCGGCGAGGGTGCGGCGGAGCTCGGCGTGGTTGTAGATCTCGCCGTTGAGCACGGCGAGGATGCCCGGGAGGTGGGGCAGCCGGTAGGGCTGTTGGCCGCCGCGGGGGTCCGTCACGGCGAGCCGGTCGCAGCCGAGCGACCAGCCGGGCCCGCTGAGCACCTGGTGCTCGTCGGGGCCGCCGTGCCGCTGGCGGGCGGAGACCGCCGCGAGCTGGGCCGGCTCGGGGCGGTCCGCCCCGGCGGCGAAGGAGCCGAGGATCCTGCACATACCGGTCGCCTCCGAATCGACGTGCTCCGTCCCCGTACGCCGACGACGTACTGGTCGTACCCAATGATTTGAATCTACCAACTTTTTGAATGGCGCGTAAGTGCCATGTCCTGTTCACGCCACGACATGGCCTTGCGACGCCCCCGCCGCCCCAACAGGCTGGCCCCATGGAGGACTTCAACCGGACGGCCCCCGAGTCCCTGCTGGTCGTGGCCGCACACCCGGACGACATCGAGTTCTGCGTCAGCGGCACCGTCATGCAGTGGGTCGCGCGCGGCACCCGCGTCACGTACTGCATCGTCACGGACGGCGGCGCGGGCGGTTACGACGAAGCGCTCCCCCGCCAGGCCATGGCGGACCTGCGCCGCGCCGAACAGGTCCACTCGGCCAAGCTCAGCGGCGTCGCCGACGTGCGCTTCCTCGGTTACCCCGACAGCTTCGTGGAGGCCTCCGTGGAGCTCCGCCGCGATCTGTGCCGGGTCATCCGGGAGGTACGGCCGCAGCGCGCCATCGTCCCCTCCCCCGAGATCAACTGGGCCCGCGTCGCCGACCTCCACCCCGACCACCGCGCGGTCGGCGACGCCTGTCTGCGCGCCGTCTACCCCGAGGCCCGCAACCCCTTCGCCCACCCGGAACTCTTCAAGGAGGAGGGCCTGGAGCCGTGGATCGTCCACGAGCTGTGGCTGATGACGGGCCCCACCCCGAACCAGTACGTCGACGTCACCTCCGTCTTCGACCGCAAGGTCGAGGCCCTGCGCATCCACACCTCGCAGACGGCCCACTTCGACGACCTGGCCGGCCTCCTGCGCGACTGGCTCGGCGAGCACGCGACGGCCGGCGGCCTTCCGCCGGGGCGCATGGCCGAGGCCTTCCAGATCGTCCACATCGACTGAGCACGCCCCGCTGTTCGCGGGGTCAGCAGGCGCCGAGGTCCTGCCAGACGCCCCACTCGCCGGTGGTGCCGGGCTCCTCGCCGGTCGTCCACCACTTGGCCTTCCAGGTGTGGCCCTTGTGCGAGACCTGGCGGCCGCCGGTGTACACGGCGGAGGAGACCCACGGCTCCGCCGTGCACGCGGTGGTTCCGCCGGTGACGGTCAGGGAGAAGACCGCGGAGTGTCCGGCCGAGGGGCTCGCCGCGTCGACCACGATCCGGTACGTGCCGGAGACCGTGGCCGCCGTGGTGCGCAGGGTGAGGGTCGAGGAGCCGCCGGCGGTCACCGAGGAGGGGCTGAGGGAGGCGGTGACGCCCGCGGGCAGGCCGCTGACCGTGAGGTCCACCGTCCGCGCCGTGCCGGCGGTGACGGCGGTCTTCACCGTGGTGGAGGTGGACGCGCCGGCGGTGACGGTGGCGGCGGCCGGGGTGGCGGTCACCGAGAAGTCGTCGGCCGGGGTGGTCGTGCCGCTGGTGAAGGGCGCGAAGACGTGCGAGAAGTCCCAGGTGCTCTGCTGGATGCCCGAGCAGTGGTCGGCGGCCGCGCCGCCGGGGCAGCCGCCGTTGTCGCGCTGGAGCGCCCAGAAGGACAGCGTGTTGATGCCCTTGGAGACGGCCCAGTCGTAGACCGTGCGGGCGTTGGCGAGGGTGAAGGTCTCGGCCGGGCCGAAGTCGTCGACGCCGATCATCTCGGTGATGCCGATCATGCCCCAGAGCTGGGCGGGCGTCTTCGCCGGGTAGAGCGCGGCGAGCTGGTCGTAGAGGCCCTGGGCGGCCGTCTTGGTGTCCGCGGCCATGTCGTGGGCGGCGTTGTCGTAGTAGTCGAAGGTCATCAGGTTGACGACGTCGACGCGCGCGCCGTTGGCCACGGCGTTCCTGAGCACCGCGAGCCCGCTCGCGCCGAGGCCGCGGGTGGTCGTCGGCAGGGTGTACGAGATCTGGAGCGGGCGGCCGTTGGCGGCGGCGCGGTCCTGGACGAGTTTGATGGCCTTGTTGCGGCGGTCGATTCCGGCGGCGTTGTCGAGGGAGTCGACCTCGATGTCCATGTCGAGCCGGGTGAGGTCGTAGGTCGTGACGACCTTCTCGTACACGGCGGCGATCTGGTTGACGTCGGTGCAGCTGTCGGCGATCTCGGTGCCGGTGGTGTCGGCCGTGTAGCCGCCGAAGGAGGGGATGACGTCGCCGCCGCGGGACTGGATCGTCTTGATGTCGGCACCGAAGGAGGCGGGGGCGATCGGCAGGCCGGTGTCGCCGTTCCAGTACGCGGTGCAGGAGCCCTTCGTCGCGGTCTGCAGGAAGGCCATCGTCAGGTGCTTGGCCCCCGACTGCGCGCTGAGGGCGGCCGGGCTCTCCCCGGTCCAGGCCTCGAAGTAGGGGGCGAAGACCCGGGCGGGCAGCGGGGTCGCCGCCTGCGCGGGGACGGTGGCGACGGTGGCGAGGCCGAGGCCGGCCACGGCGGTCACGGCGGCGGTGAGGGCCGAGCGGAGCGAGCGTACGCGTCGTCTCATGGCAGTCCCATGTCTGTGGGGGGGGGGTACGGGGGTGCGCCAACGTCCTTGTCGCGCACGGCTGTCGGGTCACGAGGAAACCCCCCGACCATGGGCGCGTCAATGGCCTGGACCAAACCTGGACTAGACCAATTCCCCCGTTCGCTCCGTGGTGCGTCCAGCCGGTGCGGGCGGGTCCTGGGCCGATGCGCCCGGGCGGCCCGATGGGTCCAGGGAGCCAGGGCAGGGACCACCGTCCGCCGTCGACCGCGCAGACGACCAGGCCCCGCCTCGTCGGTGCCGGAGGGACCGGGCTCCGGGCGCCGCACCGACTACGACGCACCAGGCGGGCCGGAGATTGGATACCCTCGCGGGTGACTTCGGGCGTCGGCAGGAGCTGAATCGCCGTTAGCAGGGGGATGGTTCCTTATGGGCAGTGCACCTTCGGCCGACTTCTTCCAACCGCTCAAGGCCGACGACCCGGCCGTCGTGGGCGGCTACCGCCTGGCGGCCGTCCTGGGCGCGGGCGGCATGGGCAAGGTGTACCTCTCGTACACGCCGGGCGGCCGGCCCATCGCCATCAAGGTGATCCGGGCCGAGTTCAGCGAGGACCCCGAGTTCCGGCGCCGCTTCCAGCAGGAAGTGCGAGCCGCGCAGCGGGTCCAGGGCCTTTACACGGCGCCGGTCATCGACTCGGACACGGAGGCCGCCCAGCCCTGGCTGGCCACGGCGTACGTGCCCGGTCCCTCGCTCGCCCACGCCGTGTCCCTGCACGGCGGGCTGCCCACACGCAGCGTGCTGTTGCTGATGGTCGGTGTCGCCGAGGCCCTCCACGTGATCCACGGCGCGGGCATCGTCCACCGCGACCTGAAGCCCGCCAACGTCCTCCTCGCCTCCGACGGCCCGCGCGTCATCGACTTCGGCATCGCCCGGGCGGCCGACAGCACCGCCTTGACCAACACCGGCGTCAGCGTCGGCACCCCGGCCTTCATGGCGCCCGAGCAGGCCTCGGCCGGTACGGTCACGCCGGCCACCGACGTCTTCGCCCTCGGCCAGATCGCGGCCTTCGCCGCCATCGGGGCCTCCGCGTACGGCGACGGGTCCTCGCACGCCGTGCTCTACCGGATCGTCCACGAGGACCCCGACCTCAGCGGGCTGCCCGGGGAACTGCGGCCCGTGGTGACCCGCTGCCTCAGCCGTGACCCGGCCGACCGCCCCTCCCTGACCGAGATCATCGAGCTGTGCCACGAGGCCGCGGCCGAACCGCTGCGCCAGGGCGAGGACTGGCTGCCGCAGGCCGTGGCGGGTTCCATCACCGAGCGGCTCAGGCTGCCCGCCCCGGCGCCCACCCCGGCGCCGACTGCCCCGGCGACTCCGACGCCGACCGAGGTCTCCCCGCAGTCGCCGGCCCCGAGCACGCCTCCGGCGTCCGCAGCCGCGCCCGCGTACACGCCGACCGGCTTGGCCGCCGCGCCGACGCAGGCCGCTCCGTCGCGGCACGGTGGGGGGACGCCGCCGCCCGCCTACCCGACGCCGCCGCCGTACGCGCACCCCACGCACCCCCAGCATGCGTACCCGCAGCCCGCGTACGCGCCGGGCCACAGGACGCCGCCGGCCTTCTACGCCCCGGGATTCGCGCCGCCCCAGCCGCCCCGTCGCAAGCGGACAGGGCTGATCGTCGCCGGATCCATCGTGGCCGCGGTGATCGGACTCGCGGTCATCGGCTCCCTGTTGCCGGATGGCAGCAAGGACAAGGCCGACGGCTCCAAGGCTTCCGGCAGCAGCGCGACGGGCGGCAGCGCTTCACCGGGCTCGAGCCAGACCCAAGCCGACCCGAAGCCGGTTTCCTACCGGGGTATCGACGTGCCGCAGAACCACCAGCTGCAGTTGGCCGACAACCCGCCGCGCCCGGCCGAGGAGCCGACCGGCGCGGGCGTGATGTACGGACACGCGGACCTCTACTACTACCGGGACACCCTCTTCGGGGACGAGAAGCTGGGCTCCGCGAACGGGAAGCTGGTGCTGCTGAAGAACTCGGAGAAGGGTTCGCTCAAGACCTGTCGCGAGGTGACCCGGTTCACCGAGAAGATCGGGCTCGACCAGCTCACGGACGGCTCGCAGATCTGCGTGCTGAGCAAGGCCGGCCACATCTCGGTGGCGACCTACCGGGGCGAGTCCGGCGACAAGGATTCGACCACGTACATCAAGCTTGACCTCACGATCTGGCGCAATGCGGAGGACGCGCAGCAGGACTGAGCGAGTTACGGAAGGCCGTGTCCGGGCAGGTCTCGGTCCTCGCGCCCGCCGGCCGTCGGGTGCCACTCGCGGCGGAGGAGGCCGAAGACCCAGGAGTCGGAGACGTCGCCGTTGACGACGCAGTCCTCGCGGAGGGTGCCTTCGCGGACGAAGCCGAGCTTCTCCAGGACCTGGGCGGACGCCACGTTGCGGGTGTCGGTCTCGGCCTGGACGCGGTTCAGGTCCAGGGCGTCGAACGCCCACCGCAGGACGGCGCGGGCCGTCTCCGTGGCGTAGCCGTGGCCCCAGGCGGCGGCGTCGAAGACGTATCCCAGGGACGCGCTGCGGAAGTCCGGGTTCCAGCCGGTCAGGCCGCACCAGCCGATGAACGCGCCGTCGGAGACGCGGTCGACGGCCACCCGCGCTCCCGTGCCTTCCTCCTCGATCGTCCGGCAGGTCGCGATGAAGCGCTGGGCGCGGGCCGGTTCGGTCCAGGGCGGGGAGTCCCAGTAGCGCATCACGTCGGCGCTGCTGTGCAGCGCGTAGAGCGGCGCCGCGTCGGCGTCGGTGAACGGCCTCAGTCGCAGGCGGGCGGTGTGCAGCTCGGGGGTGGGCAATGTCATGCGGAGCATCCTGCCGCCTCGCGCTCGCCCCCGACCATCCGTTTGTCCGGACGGTCGGGGCGCAGACGTCCCCGGTGACGCCGGACGCGCCGCATGGGCGGTGAGTCCGCAGTACCGCCCCGGCACGGCGACCAAACGGCGGCCGTACGCGCGCGCCCTCGTCCCGTACCGGACCCCGGACGGATGGAGGTACGCGGCTCTTCTGTGCGACCCGGCGCGATGCCAGGTTGTCCAGCTGGTGCAGGAGTTCGGGACGCTCCAGCCCGTCGGCTTCGAAGGTGTCGAAGGCCCAGCTGGTGAGTGCCTCCAGAGAGCGGGAGGCCACTCCGCGCCCGCGAGCGTGCGCCGCGGTCCAGTGGCCCACTTCGGCCGCCGGTTCGGCGGTGGCGACTTCCTTGAGGACCACGTTGCCCACCAACTGGCAGCGCATTGAGCCGGGTTGGGCCTCAAGCACGGCGAAGCCGAACCGGTTCCCCGCTGTCCAGCCCCGCCATGCCGCCCTGCGACCGCCCCTTCATTGCCGAGTCCGGACGTGCAGAGCCTGGACGGACCAGTCGAGCGCTGGAGCCAGGCTCTCCGGGGGTGGCCAGCCGTTGACCGCTGCGAGCAACTGGAGGTACCGCTCCCTGCGGGGGTCGTTCACGCGCTCCAGCCGAGTCGCCAGCCGGCGGCGAAGCGCGGCGTCGTCGGGGCGGCCGAGGAGGTGCGCGTAGTGCGCCGTGAACGCCGCGACGATCGGATCGGCCCGGGGAGAGGCCGGGTCGATGCCGGCGGTCAGGGCCGGACCTGCGTGGTCACGGACGACTGCGGCGATGTCGCGGCGCGGGCCCACCGTGTCGCTTCGGGTCTGCTCGGCCGCCAGGTCCTCGACCATCCGCCGCACCAAGGTGCGGAAATCCGGGTCCAGGGACATTTCGGCCAACTCCACCCACGCCTGGACCTGCTCCGCCTCAGGGTTGTCGGGCAGTTCGGGGGTCATCGAGCGCATGACCCCCGCGAATGCGGGGGCGGCGTCAAGACCGCCGAAGACGGCGTTGAGGAAATCGCCGATCAGACGTCGGCGTTCGTCCTCGGAGAGCTGGGCCAGCCGGTGCATGAGTTCCGTCTCCTCAGGTGTGGACCCGCGCTCGGCCACCGCCATCAGCACCGCGCGCCGCAGGCGCAGGACGTCGATCTGCACTGCCAGTGCTTCGGCGTGCGCCGCGGCGACCTCGGGAAGCGAGAGCTCGCGGTCCACGACCTTGCGGATCGTGGGAAGGTCCAGTCCCAGCTCGCGCAGGGTCCGCACGAGGTCCAGGCGCGCGACGGCGTCGATGTCGTAGAGGCGGTAGCCGGCCGGGCTGCGGTCCGTCGGCGGCACGATTCCGCGATCGGAGTAGAACCGGACGGTCTTGACCGTGAGGCCGGTCCGTCGCGCGAGTTCGCCGATCGAGTAGAGCGTGTCGCCGTCCATGCCCCCACCTTTGCGTCTCCCCCTACGGGAGACGCAAGCCCACGGACTACGTCTACGTCTGGGCTGGTGGCGTTCACCTGCGCGAGGGCCGTGAACGCACCACCCCCCACCTCGTCGCTGTGGTCCGGGCCGGCGCCCGCGAGGTCAGTGCGCCGGGCTGGGAGTCTCACCAGGCAGTGACAGATCGTCCAGGTGTGTGAGCAGCGCATCGATGCATGTTCGCGGGTTCAGGATCTGGGGCTGCAGGACGGCGTTGAGGCCGAGTCCGTCCAGGAGCGCGGTCAACCGCTCGGTCTCGATGTCGACGTCGAGGCCGGGGCGCAGGGTGCCCGCCGTGTCGAGCCGGGTGAGCACGCGGCGCACCAGACTTCTCGTGCCTTCGGCGGCCTGGCGGGACAGGTCACCGAAGGCCGGGTTGGTGCGGGCGGTCGTGTTGAAGTCCAGGAAGACGGTGACCTCGGCGCGGCGGCGTTCGTCGAGGGGCAGGAGCTCGGCCAGGAGGCCGGCTGCGAGCCGGAGCTGTTCCGGGCGGGGGTAGCTGCCCAGATCGCCGATGTTCTCGACGTGTGCGAGCAGTCGACCGCCGACCCGGTCGAGCATCGACTGCATGGCGAACCGCATCAGGTCCTGCTGGCCGGCGAAGTAGTGGCGCAGGGAGCCGATGTTGAGCTGGGCCTCGTCGGCGACGGCCCGCAGCGAGGTGCGCTGCAGGCCATCGCGGACGACGACTCGGAACAACGCGTCGACGACGAGGCGGCGGCGAGCATCCGGGTCTACGTACTTGGGCATGCACTCGTTCTATCACGCCTGTGATACAAAGGATGTATCACAGGCGTGATAGAACGGGTGGAGGATTCTTCGTGGAGACGTACCTCAATCTCATGCTCATCAGGTTCGGCCTGATCGCGGGCGGCCTCGCGGTGCTGGCACTGCTGGTCTTCGCCATTGCCCTGACCCTCAAGCGCAGGGGCAGACTCGACGAAGTGCGCCGCTATGCGGACCCCGTGGTGAGGGCCGGACTGCGTGCCGCCGCCCGACGGTTCGAGGACAGGCGGAGCGGTGCGTCCTGGTCGCGGCGACAGGGTGGTGGTGGGCGATGACCAGCCTTGCGGCGGAGTCGTCCAACCTCCTTCACCACCTGTTGCTGGACCGCGCGATCAAGGTCGCCATCGTGGTCGCGGCCCTGGGCATCCTGACGCTTGGGATGACGGCGCTCTGGCGGAGGGCGGGGCGTGCAAAGGGCCGTCTCGATTGAGCTGATGGCGCCCAACCGTTCCACGACCATTGACCATTCGTCGGCAACCACTCCTGATCCACAGGTCCTGACGATTCCTCGACATGAGGTGGTAGACGCCTGAGCAGGTCTTCCCTCCGTCGTGGCGGGGAGCGGCGGAAGACCAAGGTGCTCCTGAGCGTTGCCTCCGGGCATGAAGATCAGCGAAGCCTCCAGAGTCAGCGGTGTGAGTGCGAGGTCGTTGCGGCACTACGAGGACGAGGGCTTGATCGTCCCTGGCCGGTTCGGCAACGGGTTCCGCGACTACTGCCAGTCCACCATCGACCGGGTGTTCGTCATCCGCTCGCTGCTGCAGTCCGGGTTGCCGGTGCGGTTGATCAGGGAGTTTCTGCCCGGCCTCACCGGGGAGGCCGGGATCGGCACGGATGTGGTGTGCGCGGAGTTCCTGGACGAGGTGCAGAGCCATCGAGATCGGCTCGCTGCACGCATCGCGATTCTCAGTGATCAGCAGGCCGCACTCGACGCCTACCTTCGCGAGGCCCGTCGCACGGAGCGCTGACACCACTTGACCTTGACGTAAGTGTCAGGCTCCTACGTTCAGCGCATGGAGATCAAAGAGCAGCACGACACCGCCGAGCAGACGATGCGAGCGCTGGTCCAGCGGTCGCGCAGAGGACCGAAGGATCTGGATCTCGCGACCGACCACCGCCGCCCCACCCCGGGACCCGGCGAGTACCTCATCCGCGTGGGCGCCGCCGGCGTCAACTTCGCTGACGTCATGCAGACCCATGGAACGTACGGAGGCGGGCCGCAGGCGCCCTATGTGGCGGGCTTCGAAGCCGCCGGCGAGATCGTGGCTGTCGGCCCGGAGGTCGAGAGCCCCTTGCGGCTCGGCACCCGCGTCGTCGGAGCCGGTCCGGGCGCTTTCGCGCAGTACATGACGATGCCGGCCGCGGGGGTGCTTCCCGTGCCTTCCGGATGGAGCGACGCCCAGGCCCTCGGACTCGTCTTGAACTGGGCCACCGCGCTGGCGGCACTGAAGCCGTTGGGCGAGATCAAGACGGGTGAGGTGGTGCTCGTCCATGCCGCGGCCGGAGGTGTGGGGCAGGCCGCGGTCCGCCTCGCTCGCCACTACGGTGCGCGCGTGATCGCCACGGCGTCACCGGCCAAGCACGACACCGTCAAAGCACTCGGCGCCGACGAGGTCCTGGACAGCCGACGCCCCGATCTCGCCGAGGAGATCACGCGCCTGACCGGCGGGGTCGACCTGGTCCTGGAATCGGTGGGACGGGCCACGTTCGAGGCGAGCCTGTCGGCCACGAAACCCTTCACCGGACGCGTCGTCGTGTACGGTGCCGCTTCCGGCGACGCCACGCTGACCACACACGATCTGGTCTTCACCCACCAGGTCCAGGTCAAGGGTCTGCACATCGGTGCGCTGGCGACCAAAGCCCCGGCTCTCTACCAGTCGTTGCTCGTCGAGATCGAGGCGCTCATCGCCCACGGCGTGTACCCGCCCGGCACCCCCCGGCTTCGTCCTCTGGCCGAGGGGCCGGCCGTGCTGCGGCAACTCGAAGCGGGCCGGACGCGGGGGAAGCTCGCCCTCGATCCGTGGCGCTAGGAATCGGCCGTGCTTCATCGCCCTGCTCCGCTGTCTCCGAGGGCGGCTGCGGCTGGTTGCCTGCACCCGCAGCCACCCACCCCACGGTGCAGTCACCTCGACGGCCCGGTGAGCCGACTCCACCAGGCCGTCAGCCTTCGGCGTCCGGCGCCAGTTCGCACCAGACCGTCTTCCCGTACGGCCCCTGGTCCACCCCCCACCGCGCCGCCACCGCCTCCAGCAGCGCCAGCCCGCGCCCCGACTCGGCGTCCTCCGCCGCGTGCCGCAGGACCGGCCACACGCGCGGGTCGGGATCGGTCACGGCGACCCGCGTCCGCCCGCCCCGCGCGGCGACGACCCGCACGGTCACCGGCGTCCCCTCCCCCACGTGCCGGATGACGTTCGTAAGGAGTTCGCTCACGCAGAGCCGTACGTCGTCCCCCTCCACCATCCGCCGCACCTGCGCGACCTCCTTGGGCAGCGCGAGCAGCTCCACGGTGAGCGGGAGCATCAGCCGCCGGCCGCCTTCCGCAGTACGTCGGTCAGTCGGCGTGCCGTCGCCACGTTGCAGTCGCCGAGCGCGACGAGCGGCGGCCGGATGCCGGACCCCGCGAGCGTCACCACGTCCACCCCGAGCGAGGGCAGCGTGATGCCGTGAGCTGCGAGAGCGGTGCGGAGTGCGTCGACGTCGGGCCTGATGTCGTCGTCCATGGAGCGTCCACCTTTCGTTGCGTGCCGTGACGAACCCCTCACACGCTGCCGCCCCGCGCCCTACCGTGGGAAGCGTTTCCCGCTCCACGGAGCAAGGTGCGAAAGGCGGTCAACGGTGGCTGCGCGCAAGGACATCGACGGCTCGGCGAGCGTCCCGCAGTTCTACGGGAAGGAGCTCCGCTTCAAGAGGGAGGAGGCGGGGCTGACGCTGGAGGGGCTGGTGGAGGGCAGTTTCTACGGAGTGACGTATCTGAGCGAGATCGAGCGGGGTAAGCGGACGATGCCGCTGGACTTGGCTCAGCACGTGGACCGTGTGCTGGGGACGGACGGGTTCTTCCAGCGCGGCTGCGAGGACGTTCGCAAAGCGCGGCGGAAGGGGCATGCGCCTTACTTCGAGCGCGTGCTGGAGGCGGAGAAGCGCGCGACGGTGATCGAAGAGTGGTCCCCCACCGTCATTCCGGGCCTGTTGCAGACAGCCCCGTACATGCGGGCGGTGATCAGGGCCGAGCGCATGTTGGAGCTGCCGGAGGAGGTCGAGGAGAGGATCACCGGCCGTCTCAAGCGGGCCCAGCTCTTCGAGCAGGATCAGAAGAAGCCTGAGTACTGGGTGGTGCTGCACGAGTCCCTGCTACGGTTGCCGATCCTCCCGCCCACCGAGATGGCGGAGCAGCTCGACCACGTCACCGCCCTCATCAGGCGTGGTCGGGTCCTTACGCAGATCCTTCCGTGGAACGCCGGCGCGCACGCCTTCATGCAGGGCAACGCCATGTTTCTGTCTTTCGCCGACGCGCCGCCGCTCGTCTACACAGAGGGGCAGCACCACGGAAATACCGTCGACGATCCGTCCCTCGTGAAGCAGTATCGGAGGTCGTACGATCTCTTGAGGGCCGCCGCTTTGCCGCTGGAGGCGTCCCTCGCACTGATCGAGGATGCGGCAGAGGGCTACCGAAATGGCACGCAACCGGATCGACTTGAGCGCCGCGACCTGGCGTAAGAGCAGCTACAGCAACTCGTCCGGCGGCAATTGCGTCGAAGTGGCCGAAGGCTTCGCCCACTGGCGTAAGAGCAGCCACAGCAACGGCAGCGGCGGCGAGTGCGTCGAAGTGGCCGACGGCCTCCCCGGTCTCGTCCCCGTCCGCGACTCCAAGCGTCCCGACGGCCCCGTCCTCCTCGTCCCCGCCGCCGCGTGGGCGCCGTTCGTCGAGGCCGTCAAGGCGGGCTGAGGGTCAGCCCCGGAGGCCCTTTCTGACCTCGCGGTTGAGGGCCCAGGCGTCGGCGACCGGGCCCAGGTGGGCGAGCTTGTCGGGGTTGATGACCGAGCGGATCGTCCGGACGCGGCCGTCGGCGATGTCCAGGGTCAGCGTGTGCAGGACCTTGCCGTCCCGGTCGCGGAAGACCGCGCCGGGCTGGCCGTTGACGTCGTGCGGCTCGAAGGTGATGCCGACCTGGGACATCCGGGGGAAGACCACGGCGAGCAGCTTGGCCACGTTGTCCGCGCCGACGATCGCGCGGGCGAGCTGCGGAGCCTTGCCCCCGCCGTCGCCGGCCATCTGGACGTCGGCGGCGAGGACGCTCCGCAGGCCGTCGACGTCGCCGCCCTTGAGGGCGTC
Organism: Streptomyces sp. NPDC034084; assembly: GCF_055575535.1. NCBI lineage: Bacteria > Bacillati > Actinomycetota > Actinomycetes > Kitasatosporales > Streptomycetaceae > Streptomyces > Streptomyces sp. NPDC034084. Next base: position 166,297 of record NZ_JBVISK010000006.1, on the reverse strand, counting down.
GAAGAAGCGGGCGGCCAGCTCCTGGCGTTCGGCGCGGTCCGCCTCGAAGCGGGGCCTGCCGTCGTGCATGTGCCGGCGGGCCCGTACGAGGAGTTGACGGCAGGCCGCCTCCGTACGGCCGACGGCGGAGGCGATCTCGTCGAAGCCGAAGCCGAAGACCTCGCGCAGCACGAACACGGAGCGTTCGAGGGGGCTGAGGCGTTCGAGGAGCAGCAGCGCGGCCATGGACACGGAGTCGGCGAGTTCGGCCGCGCGCTCGGGGTCCTCGTACGGATCGTCCAGGAGCGGCTCGGGGAACCACGGTCCGACGTACTCCTCGCGGCGGACGCGCGCGGAGCGGAGTACGTCGATGGCGACGCGGGTGACCGTGGCGGACAGGAACGCCTTGGGGGACGTGGGCGTGGTCGGGGAGGCGTCGTACCGCAGCCAGGTCTCCTGGACGGCGTCCTCCGCCTCGCTGACGCTGCCGAGTATCCGGTACGCGATCGAGAACAGCAGGGCTCGCAGATCCTCGAACTCCTCGACCTTGCCCATGTCACTCCCCGTTCAGTGGAACTGGCCGACCTCGTAGCCGCCGGCCGGCTGCTTGCTGATGATGTTCATGCGGGTGGCGGCATTCATGAAGGAGACCAGAAGGACGAGGGCGGTGAGCTGCTCCTGGTCGAAGTGCCGGGCGGCCCGCTCCCAGACCTCGTCGCTGACGCCTTCGCCGGCGTCGGCGACGCGGGTGCCCTGCTCGGCGAGGGCGAGGGCGGCGCGCTCGGCCTCGGTGTAGACGGTGGCCTCGCGCCAGCCGGCGACGAGGCCGAGGCGGACGGGGCTCTCGCCCGCCGCGATGGCCTCCTTGGTGTGCATGTCGAGGCAGACGCCGCAGCCGTTGATCTGGCTGATGCGCAGGGAGACGAGCTCCTGGACGGCGGCCGGGAGGGTGGAGTCCTTGAGGATCCTGCCGGCGGCCATGAGGTGCTTGAGGGCCTTGCCTGCGGTGGGGGCGGCGAAGAAGTCGAGTCGCGCGTCCATCGTCGTGTCTCCTCGGTGCGAGTCGGTGTGCTTCCGTCCCCGAGACGAGACAGCGCCCCGGCCTGTGACACGACCCCGCGTGTGATCCAGGTCTCAGGCGGGCGGGACGCGCCTACGATCAGGTCATGACCTCCTCGCGCCTCTCGCTCTGGTCCCGGGACTCGTTCCTGTCCATCGGTTCCGTCGGTTCGACCCTGTCGATCGGCTCGGTCGGGTCGTTCCTGTCGGTCGGATCGGTCGGCTCCGCCGCCTCGGCGCTCTCCGTCGGGTCCTGGGCGAGCGTCGGCTCCCTGTTGTCGGCGCGATCGTGCTGGTCGGTGCTCTCGTACCGCTCCGGGCGGGGCGTCATGACGGCGGGAGCGCTGCTCGCGGTCGCGGGGGCCGTCGCCATGACGGCCGGGGCGCGCCGGGGGCGCTGAGGCCGGTACGGGGACTCGGCCGGGGCTGGTCGCGCCGGCCCCCACCGTACGGTTCGGTGGGCCTGCGGCCAGTCCCAGCCGAGCTGGAGGAAGAGGCCGAGGCGGCTGCTGACGGCGCGGATCTCGGGATCGTGCGCCGAGAAATGTGTCAGGTGGCGGCCTGCCCGGCCGCTCCCGCGACCTTTGCAGACCAAACCGTTCAGTTCATATACTGACCCACTCCGCCGCTCGCCCCTGCCGTAAGGACACCGCCCATGGGAGCCGACACCCGGGACGCCGACGCGATCGACGAGTACGGCATCCCGATCATCCCGGACCCCGCCGACGCCGCCTCGCGCAAGCGTCAGGCGATCATCGAGGCGGCCCTCGCGGAGTTCCTCGCGGAGGGGTACTCGGCAGCCTCCATGGACGCGATCACCCGGGGTTCCGGCGTCTCGAAGGCGACGATCTACAAGCACTTCGGCAGCAAGGAACGTCTGTTCCTCGCCGTCATCGGCGGCATCCTGCCGAAGACGTACGCCGATCTGGAGCCATCCAACTCCACGATCGCCGACGCCCCCGACCTGCGGGCCGCGCTCGTCCGGCTCACCACCGACTGGGCCCGGATCCTGCTGCGCCCCGACATCATGGCGCTGCGGCGCCTGGTCATCGGCGAGATCGACCGCTTTCCGCAGCTCGGCCGGCTCTGGTACCGGGTCAGCTACGACATGAACAACGGCCCGCTGATCCAGGCCTTCTCCGAGCTGAACGCGCGCGGCGCCCTCGACGCGCCCGACCCGGTGCTCGCCGTGCAGCAGCTGGTGGCGGCGACGGTGGGCGTGCCGCAGCTCGTCCGTACCTTCTCCCCCGACGCCGAGATCGACGACGCCGAGCTGACGCGGGTGATCAGCTCGGGAGTGGATCTGTTCCTGGCCCGGTACGCGCGCTCCTGACCCGGGCGACGACCAGCAGGGCGACGGCCCGGCCCCCGGTGATGAGGAGCCGGGTACGGCTTCCGGGCCCTGCAGAAGGGAGCGATACGGCGATGGACATCCTGATCGCGCTCACGGCCGAGCAGCACGGCCTGACCCTGCCGCACGTCGACGACGACCACGCGGCCATCGCGAAGGTGCGTCCCGGCATCGTCATGGTCCGGCTGCTGCCCGACACCTGAGGGCCGCCCCCTGGCGGGGGCGGCCGGGTGTCAGCCCTGGGCGACGAGGCGGACCGCGAGGACGACGATCAGGGTGCTCGACGCGAGGGCCGTGGCCAGCCGGCCTCGTGAGCTCGTCAGGGTCCGGCCGAGGAGGGTGCCGCCCAGGGCGAGCAGGAGCTGCCAGCTGGCCGAGGCGACGAGCGCGCCGAGGACGAAGGCCCCACGGTCGGCCGGGGTGGCGGGCGCCGAGGGGCCCGTGGCGAGGACGAGCGCGGCGAAGTAGATCACCGTCATGGGGTTGAGGACCGTGATCCCCAGGAAGGTGAAGTACGCGCGGGCGGGAGTGAGGTCGGTCCCGTCGTCCCTGGAGGCGAGCCCGCCCGACCGGTGGGTGGCGAGCGCCAGCCTGCCGGCCCGTACGGCCAGCACCGCGAGCACGAAGGCGGACGCCCACCGCAGCGGGGTCATCACGGGAGCCAGTACGGGAACGAGCGCGGAGCCGCCGGCCACGGCGAGGAGGGCGTAGACCCCGTCGGCCGTGGCGACGCCGAGGGCCGCGCCGGCTCCGGTACGCCAGTCGGTCCGGGCCGTGACGGCCACGAGGTAGGCGCCGACGGCGCCGACCGGGATCGCGATGCCGTAGCCGGCCAGCAGGCCGGCCACCACCGCGGCCGTCACGCGACGGCGGGGATCGCGCCTCCGGGGGAGCCGGGCTGCTGCTGTCGGCGGTAGGCCGCGCCGTCCTTCGTACGGGAGAGGAAGCCGCCGGTCACGAGGAAGCGGCGGAGCGCCGGGAAGTCGTCGTGCACGGCACGCAGCGCCTCGTTGACCTCGGGCTCACGGTAGGTGCGGTCCGTCGCGAAGAGCGTCGCCGCGAGATGCGCGAGAAGCGCCTCACGGCGGGCGGGCTTGCGCGGGATCGCCTTGAGACGCCCGTCGGCGGAGAACAGGTCCGCGAGGGGGCGGGGCTCCGCGACGGAGCGGGCGGGGTGACTGGTCATGCCCGTCAGCGTGGCGTCCGGCGCCGTCAGCCCGCAAAGGGTTTTCCCGACGGCCTCCTTGGGCCCGGGCCGCACCAAGACGTTCACGGACCGCACGGCGACGGGGCCCGTTCGAGCGAGCCGGGTCGCGGGCCTGCGCCCGGCGTATCGGGTGGTGGGAACAACCCGGTAACTGAGTGTCACTCGTACGGGGGGTCTTCGTACGGTGTGTCGGTCTGGACAGGGTTTGGGCGGTACGTTCACGCAAAACGGCCCCCGTCGATGGGGTGCAAGCCATCGACGAGGGCCTCAACCACCCGTGGAAGGCACAAGCTCCACCGTGATCTATCGGCACTTTAACGCGCCCTCGCGCGGCTTCAGCCAGTTCTCGCACGACATCATTCGGCATCCCCGCCTCAACTCCGATGCCGTTCGACTTCTGACCTGGCAGCTCTCCCTCCCCCGAGGCGCGCACGAGACGCTCTCCCGTACCGCCGAACGTGCCCGGATCGGGGCATGCGCCTTCGGGCGGGCCAAGCGACAGCTCAAAGAAGAGGGGTTCCTGCACGAGCGGCGGGTACAGGGCGCCGGGGGTCACTGGTCCACCCAACAGCTCGTCTCCAGCGCGCCGTTGACGGCCGATCAGGCCGCCAAGCTCCTCGCGCGGGAGCCCGTGGTGTCTTCGCAGGTCGCACCGGGTCATCGGAAACCGGCCGTCGGCCGGCCGACGGCCCCGTCGACCGACGGTCATCCAGAGAAAGACCGTGAGGAGAACACCTCCAACCTTCCCGCCGAGGACTCCCCTCGGCTCGATGAAGCTCGCGCGCTCGTCGGCGCGCTGCCGGTCCTCTCCCCCGCCCTCCGGCACGTCCCGCCCGGAATGCGCGACGAGCTCGCCCGCCTCGCCGCCCGCTGGCTCGACGCCGGGCACACCTCCACCGACGTCCACGAACACATCCTGCGCGGTCTCCCCGGAGCCGGGACGCCCGTCCAGCGGCCCGGTGGCCTCGTCCGGTACCTGCTGCGTGACGTACCGCCCCGGGAGCTGCCGTCCCCGCGCGCACCCGGCGAGTCGATCTCCCCACGACTCCGGGGAACCCGCGAGTGCTCCGGCCACCACACGCAGACGACGCTCTTCCGGCCCGTCGCGGACGAGACGCACTGCGCCACCTGCGTACCGCCCGCCCCATAGGGCCATTTACGCTCCTACCCTGGGCCGGGGCCGTTGAGCAGGGGAAATCAGCGATGAGCATGTACTTCGAGAGCGGCGGCGAGACGCTGTGGAACCCGTCGAACGGCGCCGGCCGCCTCTTCATGCGGCAGGTCGAGGTCTTCGAGGCGGAGCTCAACCTGCCCTCGGGAATCGGCCAGGGCAGGTACCGGTTCGACCCGGACACGCTGGAGGTCGATCCGACCACGTACGCGGAGTTCACCCGCGGACTGGTCGCCTGGCACTGCCGGACGGGGCACTCCGTGATCCTCGCGCTCTCCGAGGGGTTCGTGGCGACGGTGGTCGTGCTCGCGCGGCGCGTCGGGATCGGCGTGGACCTTCCCGAGCCGGGGTCCGGTGACGGTTGGGGCGGCGTCCAGTACGACGTGCAGGTTCCCGGCAGCCCCCGCTCCACGTCAGCCGCGGTCGTCACCGCGCTGGACGCACGGGCACGGGAGATGGACCGCTGGATGGCCCGCTGAGCCGGAGGCCGCCGCACCACCCAGCAGCGAAGGCCCGTCGCAGTCGCGACGGGCCTTGCTGGGGGGCGTGGGCTGCGGGTCGAGGGCTGCGGGAGGGTCAGAGGCTGCGGGCGGCGATGTCGCCGTACGCGGTGGTGGCCTTGATGGCCAGGCCCGGAGTGCCGTCGTTCCGGAGGGAGTTGCTCACCCGGCCGTAGGCGGTGCCGGCGTCCAGGGAGGCGGAGACACCGGCGGCGGCGCCCACCGAGATGTCGCCCTTCTGGGCGCTCAGCGTGACCGTGCCGCCCAGCGCCTCGGCGATGCGGATGTCGCCCCTCGCGGTGCTGATCTCGGCGGAACCGGCGAGGCGGCCGACCTCGACGTCCCCGTCGGTCGCGGTGAGGCGGACGCTCGCGGCCTCGTCGATCTTGATCTGGCCGTACGCGCCGTCGAAGGTGATGTCGCCGAGCCGTCCGACACCGCGGAGTTCGGTGGCGGCCGCCTCGGCCTCCACGCGGGAGCCGGTGGGCAGCTGGATCGTCACCTCGATCGATCCGGTGGTGCCGAGGATCCCGTTCTTCGCCTTCGGGACCTCGATCCGCAGGATGCCGTCGGCGTAGGCGACCTCGGTCCGCTCGGCCGTCTTCACGTCGCGGCTCTTGGAGGGGTCGGCGGGCAGGATCTCGACGACGGTGTCGGCCCGGTCGGCGGCGATGAGCCGGACGCGTCCCGCGGGGACGGCGAGGACGGCGGCGATCGGGGCGGTGGTGTCGAACTTCTGCATGGTGCTGCTCCTTCGTCCGTAGCGGGCGCTTGTTCGCCGCGCTGTTTCCGATAAAGGAAAAGCTACGTTGCGTTCGCAGTTCCGGCAAGCACTGCGTTGCGCAAAAGTCCTTTCATTGCAGGTCAGTTGCGGAATTTCATTGCAATGATCCTGAAGCTAACGCAACATCACCTCTCCATTGCGTTGCAATGGAATGAGAGCGAACGCTATGCTCACGGCACCACGGACACGAAGGAGACCGCGATGCCGGGAGGCAGACTCACCCAGCCCGAACGTCAGCAGATCGCGCTGGGACTGGCCGACGGCCTCGCGTACGCGGAGATCGCCCGGCGCCTCGACCGCCCGACCTCGACCGTCACCCGCGAGGTCATGCGCAACGGCGGCCCCGCCGGCTACCGCGCCGACCTCGCCCACCGCGCCTCCGAGCACCGCGCCCACCGCCGCAAGCCGGCCGCCCCCCGAGGAACGGCGGCCGCCCCGCAGGCCCATGGGCGGGACGCCGAGGCGGTGCGCGCGTACGAGGAGACCTTCACCACCGTGATGATGGCGTCGGGCATGCCCAAGATGATGGCCCGTGTCATGGCCAGTCTCACCCTCGCCGACGCGGGCAGCCTCACCGCGGCCGAACTCGCCGACCACCTCCAGGTCAGCCCGGCGTCCATCTCCAAGGCGGTCGCGTTCCTCGACAGCCAGGACCTCATCCGCCGGGAGCGCGACGACCGCCGCCGCGAGCGCTACAGCGTCGACGACGACGTCTGGTACCAGTCGATGATGGCCTCGGCCCGCTCCACCGCGCAGATCGTCGAGACCGCGCGACAGGGCGTCTCCGTCCTCGGCTCCGGCACCCCCGCCGGGAACCGTCTGGAGAACGTCGCCCGATTCCTCGACTTCGTCGCCGAGAGCATCGCCCGGGCCGCCGAACAGGCCCGGGCCGTCCTCCACACGAACCCCCCCACCACGGGGGACTCCCCTACAGCCCCAGGCGGTAGCGGATCTTCTTGACCAGCTCCGTCAGGTCCGGCTGCCGGAGCAGGCTGTAGTGGTCCGCGTCGAGCTCCAAGACCGTCGGAGGGCGCGTGGACCAGCCCGTGGCGTTCTCCAGGAACGAGTAGTCGTCCCCCTCGGCCTTGAAGAGCGTCACCGGGCAGCTCACCCGCCGCTCCGTCAACTCCCGGAAGCTGTACGTGAACTCGAAGGTCTCCTCGACGATCGCCACGATCCGGGAGATCAGCTCCGGGTCCAGGGCGGGGAACCTCTCCGCCACGTACGCGACGAAGCTCCGCCGGTCGCCGGCCCGCACGGCCGGGTCGATCGCGCCCGCGAAGACCGAGTACAGGATCGTCACGAACGCCGGGTTGTCGTACGTCGCCCCGCCCGTCTTTGAGGAGCGGACCTTCGGGGAGCCCGGCGCGATCAGGAACAGGTGCTCCACCTGCTCCCCCGCCGTCTCCAGGAGGTGCGCCGACTCGAAGGCGACGCGGGCGCCGAAGGAGTAACCCCACAGGGTGTACGGGCCGGTGGGCTGGCGGCGGCGGATCGCGGCCACGTCGGCGGCGGCCATCTCACGGATCGTGGCGTACGGCTCCTCACCCCGGTTGATCCCGTGCGCCTGCACCCCGTAGAAGGGCCGGTCGATGCCGGTCTCCTGGGCCAGGTGCCGCAGGTTCATCGTGTAGCCGCCGAGGCCCGGCCAGCAGTACACGGGCGACTGCGCACCCGCCGCGTGGAGCCGTACGAGACGCGAGGCGGGGGTCGCGGCCGCGCCGTCCATCCGGTGGGCGAGCTTCTCGATCGTCGGGCGCTCGAAGAGGACCTGGAGGGGGAGCCCCGCGCCGAACTCCCGGTTGACGCGCGTGACCAGGGCGACCGCGATCAGTGAGTTGCCGCCGGACTCGAAGAAGTCGTCCAGGACGGAGACCGCACCGACCTCCTCGTACTTCAGGGCAGCCGCCCAGATCTCCGCGAGCCTGCTCTCCGTACGCGTACGGGGCGGGACGTGCGGGCGGCCGTGCAGACCCGCGTTGACCACGGCGAGGTCGGCGAGGGCCTTCGTGTCCACCTTGCCGTTCGCCGACAGGGGCAGCCGGTCCAGGACCACGACCCGGTTCGGGATCATGTAGTCCGGCAGGTGGTGCGCGAGGTCGTCGCGGATCATCTCCGCCGGGCCCTTCATGTGGACCGTGTCCTCGTACATCCCCTCGCTCAGCCGCTGCTCCTCGCTGACCCGGCCGCCGACGAAGAAGTACGAGGGGCCGGTCGGCCGCCCCGCCGCCGCCAGGATCTCGTCCACGCGGCGGGCCGCCGGCAGGGGGTGGCCGGACTTGGAGCTGTAGCCGGACGACATGAAACCGAGTCCGTGACAGCCCAGTTGGAGGCGCTGGAGGGCCCGGCCGAGGTCGACGTACGCGCGCTCCGGCTCCGCCGTCCGGCTCACCACGGTGACGCCGAGCGCCGCCCGCTCGTACACCGCCTGGTTGATGGCGACGACGTGCTTCTTCTCGACGAGGGAGGCGGAGACCGGCGTCAGGGCGCCGTCCGCGTAGGCGTACTGGGCCGGTGGGAGATCCCGTACCCCGCCCTCGTGCGCCTGGACGTAGACGTCCACCTCCGGGTCCGTCCTCGTCCCCGCGTCGTACGGGACGACCTCCCACGCCCCGCCCGCGCACGGCCTGACGTCCAGGCCGTACCCCGGCAGGACCTCCTCGAAGAGGCCCACCATGTGGCCCGTCTCGATCTCCAGGACCTCCTGGATGTTGTTCCGGTACACCGGCTCGATCGCGGACCGCTTCCCCCGGAAGCGGAAGCGGAGCCGTGGTTCGCCCACCGCCGGGAGCGCCTCTGTCAGATACAGGCGGTGGCGGACCGGGTGGTAGTAGTACGTGCCCGGTTCCAGGCCCGCGACGCCGCGCGCCTCGACGTACAGCTGCGTCGCGTACAGCGCGCCCGGTGAGGCGTAGCCGTACTTCGGGAGGAGCCGCTCCTCGCTCGTGAACTGGCCAAACCATCGCAGCAGTTCACCCAGGTCGGCCGTGGTGAGGCTGCCCACCGGCCTCGAGCCGACGCCCTCGGGACGGCGGGCCAGGGCCGCGAGGACGTCGGCGCGGGTGACCTCGCCGCCCTCGTAGAAGCGGTACGTCTTGCGGGCGAAGACCGTACGGCGCATCCGGCCGGTCGGCGTCGCCCCCGGCAGCTGGACCACCGGGCAGCCCGCGAGCTCGGCGTCCTCGCGGGTGCCGGCGTTGGAGAGCTGGGCCTTGACCTGGAGCTTCGACTCCTTCGACTGATGGTGGGCGCCGTGGTCGCCCTGGTCCATCAGGGCCGCCTCCTTCGGCGACAGCTCCACGCAGGCGACGAGGTTCTGGAAGCCGGTGCGGGGTTCGTCCTTGACGATGACCGCCGCGTTCTTGACCCAGTCGTGGTTCTCGACGGCGAGCGCGATCTCGTCCAGTTCGACGCGGAAACCGCGCAGCTTGATCTGGTTGTCCGCCCGGCCCGCGAACTGGACCGTGCCGTCCTCGTTCCAGTGGGCCAGATCGCCCGTGCGGTAGAGGCGTTCGCCGGTGTCGGTGGTGAGGAACTTCTCGGCGGTGAGCTCGGGACGGTCCAGGTACCCCCGCGCCACCTGGATCCCGCCGATGCACAGCTCGCCGTCGCGTATGTGGAAGGTCGTGCCGTGGGCCGGTCTGCCGATCGGTATCGCGGCCGGGCCGTCGGCGAGCGTGGACCGGTCGACGGTGTGCGAGGACGCGTTGATGGTGCACTCGGTGGGGCCGTAGAGGTTGATCAGCTCGGCGGCCGGAAGCTCGGCGAGGAGCTGCGCGGCGAGGTTGCGGGAGAGGATCTCGCCGCCCGAGTACACCCGCTGGAGGCTGGTGCAGGTGCCCAGGCGCTCGGTGTCGACGAGGGCCTGGAGCAGCGTCGGCACGCCCTGGAGCATGGTCGCCCCGTGCGCGCGGACCGTGTCGATCAGGACCTCGGGGTCGCGGTGGACCCCGGGCGGGCCGACGGCGACCCGGGCGCCGACCGCGGGCGCGAGGATCTCCCACTGCGCGGCGTCGAAACTCATGGGGGTCTTCTGGAGGACGACGGCGTCCGGGCCGAGGCGGTGCTCCGCCGCCATCCACCGCATCTGGGACACGATCGAGCGGTGCTCGACCATGACGCCCTTCGGTCTGCCGGTGGAGCCGGAGGTGTAGATGACGTAGGCGAGGTGGTGGGCGGCGGGGGCCGGGGGTCGGGCCGCCGCCTTCCTCGTTACGTCCCCGAGGGCGACGACCGCCGTCCCGGGCGGGGCGAGTTCGGCGACGCGGTCCCGGAAACGGTCCTGGGTGAGGACGATGCCGGCCCCGCTGTCCTCGATCATGTACCGGACGCGCTCCTCGGGGTACTCCGGGGAGAGCGGGACGTAGGCGCCGCCGGACAGGACGACGCCCCAGACGCCGGTCATCAGGTCGAGCGACGGCTCGACGTACACGCCGACGCGGGTCTCGGGGCGGACGCCTCGGGCATGGAGGTGGGCGGCGGTCGCCGCCGCCGCGTCGTACAACTCCCGGTAGGTGAGCGTCTCCTTGCCGAAGACCACGGCGGGAGTGTCGGGGCGTGTGGCTACGTGTGCGTGGAGCAGCCGGTCGAGCGTGGTCATGCGGGTCCCTTCGGTCGAGGGGCACCCGGCCGAGCCGCGACCCCCGTTGTGGCCGCGCGCCCGCCGGGCGGCGCGGGCGGCCGTTGCGGTGGGCGGCGCCCCGGCCCACGCCGTTGCGGGCAGCCGTTCCGGTGGGCGGTGCCCCCGCCCGTTGTGGACGCCCGTCCCCGCCCCGGCCGTTCCGGTGAGCGTTGCGGGCGGCCGTTCCGGTGGGCGGTGCCCCCGGGGGGCACCGCCCAGTACGGCGCGGGGCGCGGGCCCGCACGGGCGCGGCACCATCCGGCGCGGGCGCGGCCGCCGCCCCCCGCAGGCGCGCCCGGGCGCCGGTCAGCGGTAGATGAGGAGTTCGCGTTCCGTCGCGCCCGTCAGTTCGTAGCGCGTCCTCACCAGCGGGCGGCCCGAGTAGATGCGGATCAGCGTCGCCGCGTCCCCCCGGAAGCGCGCCGCCGGCCGGCCCTCGATCTCGTTGCCGAGGGCCACCGCGCGGCCGTCGCGGTCCGCGAGGACACCGACGAGCCTCGGGGTGTCCCGGCGGCGGCTGGTGACCGAGAGCAGGGGGAGCGCCAGGTCGAGCGCCGCGCCGCAGTACGCGCCGGGTTCGCCGAAGGCCTCCCGTACGTCTCCGGCGTGGACCCACTCGCCCAGCGCGACCGCGTCGAGCCTGCCGTCCTCCCGGCCCGCGATGACCGGGCCCGCCTCCGTCAGGCCGCGTTCCAGCTCGTCGAGGATCCGGCCGATGGGCCAGTCCTCCCGCTCGGCCACGTCGCAGGCGTTGGCCTCCGGCAGGAAGACGCCTTCCTCCAGGCGGTCCTCGACGATCCGTACGAGCGCCGCCCCGCAGTGGGCGAGGACCTGCCGCGCGGTCCAGCCGGGGCAGGCGGTGCGGAGCTCGTACGCCTCCTCCGGTGTGCGCCGCAGGAGCGGCATCAGCAGGTCCCGTTCGGTGCGGAGGAGCCGGTCGGGGAGCCAGGGGTCGCGGGTGTCGTCGGTACACATTCCGGGCTCAGTAGCGGTAGTGGTCCGGCTTGTACGGGCCCTCCACCGGGACCCCGATGTACGACGCCTGCTCCGGGCGGAGGGTCGTCAGGCGGACGCCCAGCGCGTCGAGGTGGAGGCGGGCGACCTTCTCGTCCAGGTGCTTGGGGAGGGTGTGGACGCCCACGGGGTACTCGGACGCCTTCGTGAAGAGCTCGATCTGCGCGAGCGTCTGGTCCGCGAACGAGTTCGACATCACGAAGGACGGGTGACCCGTCGCGTTGCCGAGGTTCAGGAGCCGGCCCTCGGAGAGGACGATGACGACCTTGCCGTCGGGGAACGTCCAGGTGTGGACCTGCGGCTTGACCTCGTCCTTCACGATGCCGGGGATCCGCGCGAGACCGGCCATGTCGATCTCGTTGTCGAAGTGGCCGATGTTGCCGACGATCGCCTGGTGCTTCATGCGGGCGATGTCGGACGCCATGATGATGTCCTTGTTGCCCGTGGTCGTGATGAAGATGTCGGCCGTCTCGACGACGTCCTCCAGGGTGGCCACCTGGTAGCCGTCCATCGCCGCCTGGAGCGCGCAGATCGGGTCGATCTCGGTGACGATGACGCGGGCGCCCTGGCCGCGCAGCGACTCCGCCGAGCCCTTGCCGACGTCGCCGTAGCCGCAGACGACGGCCGTCTTGCCGCCGATGAGGACGTCCGTCGCCCGGTTGATGCCGTCGATGAGGGAGTGCCGGCAGCCGTACTTGTTGTCGAACTTCGACTTCGTCACGGCGTCGTTCACGTTGATCGCGGGGAAGAGCAGCTCCCCCTCGCGGTGCATCTCGTACAGACGGTGGACGCCCGTGGTGGTCTCCTCCGTCACGCCGCGGATGCCCGCGGCGATCGTCGACCAGTCCAGGGCGGTGGTCTCCAGGAGGGTGCGGACGACCGCCATCTCCTCGTTGGACGCCTCCGGCAGAGCCCCCGTCTTCTGGTACTCCACACCCTTGTGGACGAGGAGGGTGGCGTCACCGCCGTCGTCGAGGATCATGTTGGGGCCGTCGGCGTCCGGCCAGGTCAGGGCCTGTTCCGTGCACCACCAGTACTCCTCCAGGGTCTCGCCCTTCCAGGCGAAGACCGGGATCCCGGCGGCGGCGACCGCGGCGGCCGCGTGGTCCTGCGTCGAGTAGATGTTGCAGGACACCCAGCGGACCTCGGCGCCGAGCGCGACCAGGGTCTCGATGAGGACGGCGGTCTGCACGGTCATGTGCAGGGAGCCGGTGATCCGGGCCCCCGCCAGCGGCCGGGTGGCCGCGTACTCGCGGCGGATCGCCATCAGGCCCGGCATCTCGTGCTCGGCAAGCGTGATCTCCTTGCGGCCGAACTCCGCCAGTGAGATGTCCGCGACCTTGTAGTCGGTGAACTCAGACATGGGCTGCAACTCTCCTTGCACTCAGGATGGTTCGGTGGATTTCCAGGGCCGCCGTCGACTTGTTGAGCGTGATGTAGTGCAGGCCCGGCGCACCCTCGTCGAGCAGCCGCAGGCCCATCGCGGTGGCGTGCTCGACCCCGATCCGGTAGGCGGCCGCCGGGTCGCCCTTCGCCGCCTCCAGGCGGTGCGCCAGGTCCTCGGGGAAGGCGGCGTCGCTGAGCTCGGCGAAGCGCCGGATCTGGCGCACGTCGGTGGCGGGCATGATCTCCGGGATGATCGGGATGTCGCAGCCGGCGGCGGCGACCCGGTCCCGCAGCCGCAGGTAGTCCTCGGGGTCGAAGAACATCTGCGTGATGGCGTAGTCCGCGCCCGCCCGGCACTTGGCGACGAAGTGCGCGAGATCGGCGGACGGGTCGACGGATCGCGGGTGGCCCTCCGGGAAGGCCGCCACACCGATCCGGAAGTCGCCCAGCGAGCGCACCAGCTCGACGAGCTCCCGCGCGTACGTGAAGCCCTGCGGGTGCCGGGTCCACGGGCCGCGCGGGTCGCCCGGCGGGTCGCCGCGCAGGACGAGCACGTCCCGGACGCCGGCGTCCGCGTAGGCGCCGATGATGGCGCGCAGCTCGGCGACCGAGTGCCCGACGGCCGTGAGGTGGGCGACGGGCCGCAGGGTGGTTCCGGAGACGATCCGTTTCGTGACGTCGACGGTCCGGTCCCGGGACGAGCCGCCCGCCCCGTACGTCACGGAGACGAAGTCCGGCTTGAGGGCCTCCACGCGCCGGATCGCGTCCCAGAGGGTCTGCTCGCCCCTGTCGGTCTTCGGCGGGAAGAACTCGAAGGAGTACGTGGGGCTCACCTGCGGCCTCCCGCGTTGAAGTAGCTCGCCTCCGGGTGGTGGACGATGATCGCGTCCGTCGACTGCTCGGGGTGCAGCTGGTACTCCTCCGACAGCTCGACCCCGATCCGCTCCGGCCGGAGCAGCGCGGCGATCTTCGCCCGGTCCTCCAGGTCGGGGCAGGCGGGGTAGCCGAGGGAGTAGCGGCAGCCCTGGTACTCCGTACGGAACATGCCGGCCATCGACTCCGGGTCCTCCCCGCCGATGCCCCACTCCGCGCGCACCCGGGCGTGCCAGTACTCGGCGAGGGTCTCGGCCAACTGGACGGAGAGGCCGTGGAGTTCGAGGTAGTCGCGGTAGGCGTCGGCGGCGAAGAGCCGGGCCGTCTCCTCCCCGATCCGCGATCCGACGGTGACGACCTGGAGGGCGACCGCGTCCACCTCGCCGGATTCCTCGGCGCGGTGGAAGTCGGCCAGGCAGAGGCGGCGGCCCCGCTGCTGGCGGGGGAAGGAGAAGCGGGTCCGCTCGCCTCCGTCGTCGTCCAGGACGATCAGGTCGTCGCCCTTGGACACACAGGGGAACCAGCCGTAGACGACGGCTGCTTCGAGGAGGTCGCCGCGCTCCAGACGGTCGAGCAGGGCCCGCAGGCGCGGCCTGCCCTCCGTCTCGATGGTGCCGGCGTCCTTCAGGCCCCACTGGCCCTTGAAGAGGGCGGTCTCGTCGAGCCAGGGGGCGTACTCCGCGAGCGGGATGCCGGTGACGACCTTCGTCCCGAGGAAGGGGGGCTCGGGTACGGGGTTGTCGGCGGCGACGTCGGAACGGCCGGCCGGCTCCGGCTCCCGTATCTCCACGACCGGCTGCCGCCGCGGCACGCGGCGCTGCTTGAGCGGGGGCAGTACGGCTCCGGGGACGCCGCGCTTGATGCCCATGAGCGCGTCCATGAGGCGCAGGCCCTCGAAGGCGTCGCGGGCGTAGCGGACCTCGCCCTGGTAGATCTCGTGGAGGTCCTGTTCGACGTAGGCCCTGGTCAGGGCGGCTCCGCCGAGGATCACGGGGTACTTGGCGGCCAGTCCCCGGCCGTTCAGTTCCTCCAGGTTCTCCTTCATGATGACCGTCGACTTCACGAGGAGGCCGGACATGCCGATGACGTCGGCGTCGTGCTCCTCGGCTGCTTCCAGGATCGCGGAGACCGGCTGCTTGATGCCGATGTTGACGACGGTGTAGCCGTTGTTGGAGAGGATGATGTCGACGAGGTTCTTGCCGATGTCGTGGACGTCGCCGCGGACAGTGGCGAGCACGATCGTGCCCTTGCCCTCCGTGTCGGCCGACTTCTCCATGTGCGGCTCCAGATAGGCCACCGCCGTCTTCATGACCTCGGCGGACTGGAGCACGAACGGCAGCTGCATCTGGCCGGAGCCGAACAGTTCGCCGACCGTCTTCATGCCGTCGAGAAGGACGTCGTTGACGATCTCCAGGGCCGGGCGTACGGAGAGGGCGGCGTCGAGATCGGCCTCCAGGCCGTTCTTCTCGCCGTCGACGATCCGCCGCTTGAGGCGCTCGTCGAGCGGCAGGGCGAGCAGTTCCTCGGTCTTTCCGGCCTTGAGGGACTTCGCCGTCGCGCCCTCGAAGAGCTCCAGGAGCCGCTGCAGCGGGTCGTAGCCCTCACGGCGCCGGTCGTGGATCAGGTCGAGGGCGACCTCGACCTGCTCCGGTTCCAGGCGGGCGATGGGCAGGATCTTCGACGCGTGGACGATCGCCGAGTCCAGACCCGCCTTCACGCACTCGTCGAGGAAGACCGAGTTGAGGACGATCCGGGCGGCCGGATTGAGCCCGAAGGAGATGTTGGAGAGGCCCAGCGTGGTCTGGACGTCCGGGTGGCGGCGCTTCAGCTCGCGGATCGCCTCGATGGTGGCGATGCCGTCCTTGCGCGACTCCTCCTGGCCCGTGCAGATCGTGAAGGTCAGGGTGTCGATGAGGATGTCCGACTCCCTGATCCCCCAGTTCTCCGTGAGGTCGCCGATGAGCCGCTCGGCGATCGCGAGCTTCGCCTCGACCGTCCTGGCCTGGCCCTCCTCGTCGATCGTCAGTGCCATCAGCGCCGCTCCGTGCTCCTTCGCGAGGGCCGTGACCTTCGCGAACCGCGACTCGGGTCCGTCGCCGTCCTCGTAGTTGACCGAGTTGACGACGGCCCGGCCACCGAGCTTCTCCAGGCCGGCCCGCAGGACGTCGACCTCGGTGGAGTCGAGCACGATCGGCAGGGTGGAGGCGGTCGCGAAGCGGCCCGCGAGCTCCGCCATGTCCGCGGCGCCGTCGCGGCCCACGTAGTCCACGCACAGGTCGAGCATGTGCGCGCCCTCGCGGATCTGGTCGCGGGCCATCTCGACGCAGTCGTCCCAGCGGCCTTCGAGCATGGCCTCGCGGAACTTCTTCGAACCGTTGGCGTTGGTCCGCTCGCCGATCGCCAGGTACGAGGTGTCCTGCCGGAACGGCACATGGCTGTACAGGGAGGACGCGCCCGGCTCCGCGACCGGCTGCCGGTCGGGCACGGCCGCGCCCCGGACCCGCTCCACGATCCGTCGCAGGTGCTCCGGGGTCGTCCCGCAGCAGCCGCCGACCAGCGCCGGCCCGTACTCGCGCACGAACTGCATCTGGGCGTCGGCCAGTTCAGCCGGTGACAGCGGGTAATGGGCGCCGTCGGAGGTCAGTACCGGCAGGCCGGCGTTCGGCATGACCGAGATCGGGATGCGGGCGTGCCGGGAGAGGTGCCGCAGGTGCTCGGCCATCTCCACGGGGCCCGTGGCGCAGTTCAGGCCGATCATGTCGATGCCGAGCGGCTCCAGGGCCGTCAGCGCGGCCCCGATCTCCGAGCCGAGCAGCATCGTGCCGGTCGTCTCCACCGTGACCTGCACGATCACGGGCAGGTCCACGCCGACCCAGTCCAGGGCGCGGCGGGCGCCGATGACGGCCGCCTTCGTCTGGAGCAGGTCCTGCGAGGTCTCGATGAGCAGGGCGTCGGCGCCGCCCCGGATCAGGCCCTCGGCGTTCTGCTGGAAGGCGTCCCGGAGGGGCTCGTACGTGACGTGGCCGAGGGTCGGCAGTTTCGTACCGGGCCCCATGGAGCCGAGGACCCAGCGGGGGCGGCCGTCGGCGGCGGTGTGCGCGTCGGCGGAGGCGCGGGCGATCCGGGCGCCGGCCTCGGACAGCTCGTACACCTGGTGCTCGATGCCGTACTCGGCGAGCGCGGCCAGGTTCGCCCCGAAGGTGTTCGTCTCGACGCAGTCCACACCCACCGAGAAGTAGGCGTCGTGGACGGAGGCGACGATGTCGGGGCGCGTGAGGTTGAGGATCTCGTTGCAGCCTTCGAGACCGGTGAAGTCGTCCATCGACGGGTCGGCGGCCTGGAGCATCGTGCCCATCGCCCCGTCGGCGACGACGACCCGCGTCGCGAACTCCTCGCGCAGCGAGCGCCGTGCGCCGGTCACGACAGCCCCCGCAGATGGGTGACGAGCGTCGCCGTGCAGCCCACGCCGTACGTCGTCCTGATCCGGTCCAGGAGGGATTCCCGGTGCAGCCGGTACTCCTGCGTCCCCACGTAGTCGAGGACGGTCGCCGCGACCGCGCAGCCCAGCTGCGCCGCGCACCGCTCCGGCACGCCCCACAGCCACCCGGCGAGGAACCCGGACCGGAAGGCGTCCCCGACGCCGGTCGGGTCGACGACGGCGGGGACCTCCACCGCCGGCACGGAGAGGGGCTCCCGGCCCTCGCCGCGGATGCGGACGCCGGCCTCGCCGTGGGTGGTGACCCAGGTGCCGACGCGGCGCAGCACCTCCTCCTCCGGCCAGCCGGACTTCTCCAGCAGGAGAGCCGTCTCGTACTCGTTGGTGAACAGGAACCGCGCCCCGTCCACCAGCTCCCGCACCTGCCCGCCGTCGAGCCGCGCCAGCTGCTGCGAGGGGTCGGCGGCGAAGGGGATCCCCAGCTCACGGCAGGCGCGGGTGTGCCGGAGCATGGCCTCGGGGTCGTCCGGGGAGACCAGGACCAGTTCCAGGCGGCCGGTGCGCGCGACCACCTCGCGGAGGTCGATCTCGCGCGCCTCGGCCATCGCCCCCGCGTAGAAGGTGGCGATCTGGTTCTGCGCCCGGTCGGTGGTACAGACGAAGCGGGCGGTGTGGAGCGACGCGCTGACGCGCACCGAGTCGGTGTCCACACCGTGGTCCTTGAGCCAGACCCGGTACGGCTCGAAGTCGGCGCCGACCGCGCCGACGAGGGCGGGCCGCAGGCCGAGGACACCGAGTCCGAAGGCGATGTTCGCTGCCACTCCGCCGCGCCTGACCTCCAGGTTGTCGGCGAGGAACGACAGGGAGACCCGGTCCAGCCGGTCGGCGAGCAACTGCTCGCTGAACCGGCCGGGGAAGGTCATCAGATGGTCGGTCGCGATGGATCCCGTGACAGCGATACGCATGTCTCAGGCCCCCGCTGCCTTCTTCAGGGCCTCCACGCGGTCGGTGCGCTCCCAGGTGAACTCGGGGAGCTCGCGGCCGAAGTGGCCGTAGGCGGACGTCGCCGCGTAGATGGGGCGCTTGAGGTCCAGGTCGCGGATGATCGCCGCCGGCCGCAGGTCGAAGACGCTCGACACGGCTTCCTGGATCCTCTCGTCCGGCAGGGTTCCGGTGCCGAAGGTCTCCACGAAGAGGCCGACCGGCTCCGCCTTGCCGATGGCGTACGCGACCTGCACCTCGCAGCGGCGGGCGAGACCGGCCGCGACGACGTTCTTCGCGACCCAGCGCATCGCGTAGGCCGCCGAGCGGTCCACCTTCGACGGGTCCTTGCCGGAGAAGGCGCCGCCGCCGTGCCGGGCCATCCCGCCGTACGTGTCGATGATGATCTTCCGGCCGGTGAGTCCGGCGTCGCCCATCGGGCCACCGACCTCGAAGCGCCCGGTCGGGTTGACCAGGAGCCGGTAGCCGTCGGACTCCAGGCTGACGCCCTCCTCGACGAGCTGCTTCAGGACGTGCTCGACGACGTGCTCGCGGACGTCCGGGGTGAGCAGGCCCTCGACGGAGATGTCCGCCGCGTGCTGCGAGGAGACGACGACCGTGTCGAGACGGACCGGGCGGTCCCCGTCGTACTCGATGGTGACCTGCGTCTTGCCGTCCGGCCGCAGGTACGGCACGGTGCCGTCCTTGCGGACCTCGGTGAGCCGCCGCGACAGGCGGTGGGCGAGCGCGATCGGCAGCGGCATCAGCTCGGCCGTGTCGTCGCAGGCGTAGCCGAACATCAGGCCCTGGTCGCCGGCGCCCTGGGAGGCCAGCTCGTCGGCCTCGCCCTCGACCCGGACCTCGTGGGCCGTGTCGACGCCCTGCGCGATGTCCGGGGACTGCGCGCCGATGGACACCGACACGCCGCAGGAGGCGCCGTCGAAGCCCTTCGCGGAGGAGTCGTAACCGATGTCGAGGACCGCCTCGCGCACCAGCTTCGCTATCGGCGCGTACGCCGTGGTGGTGACCTCGCCGGCGATGTGCACGAGGCCGGTGGTGATGAGGGTCTCCACCGCCACGCGCGAGGACGGGTCCTCGGCGAGGAGCGCGTCGAGGATGGTGTCGCTGATCCGGTCGGCGATCTTGTCGGGGTGGCCCTCGGTCACGGACTCCGAGGTGAAGAGGCGGCGGCTCATGCCTGGACCTCCGCCGGGGCCTTGAAGAAGTGCTGCTCGATGGCGGCGAGGGTGCGGATGGAGTCGACCTCCAGGGTCTCCATCTGGATGGCGGTGCCGCTCTCCTGCTCCAGGAGGAAGACGAACTCGACGAAGGACAGCGAGTCGATGAGCCGGTTCTCGATCAGGTCGAGGTCGGACGCGATGTCGTCGCGCTCGGGGTGACGCTCGAGGATCCAGTTCTTCACCGTCTGCAGGCCGTCGGCCATGGTTGCTCTCCTTTAGCTGCTGCTTAGCTACTGCTGGACACGTGGGGGGTGGCGATGATGGGCGCGGCGACCGCGACGGCGTAGTCGACGTCGTGGCTGATGGACACCGTGATCTCGGTGATGCCGGACTCGGCGGCCATCTCGGCCGCGGGACCGTGCAGCTCCACGAGCGGCCAGCCGCCCTCGGAGCGCCTCACGACGATGTCGGGCCAGGGCAGGAACCTGCCGCGGACGCGCAGCGTCTTGAAGGCCGCCTCCTTGGCCGCGATCCGTCCGCACAGGCTCAGTACGTC
Source organism: Streptomyces sp. NPDC034084 (assembly GCF_055575535.1). NCBI lineage: Bacteria > Bacillati > Actinomycetota > Actinomycetes > Kitasatosporales > Streptomycetaceae > Streptomyces > Streptomyces sp. NPDC034084. The sequence continues at coordinate 146,198 of NZ_JBVISK010000006.1, read as the reverse complement.
GAGCCCGGACGAGGTGCGGCAGTCGGCGAGTTCGCCGGGGGTGAGCATCCGCTCGAAGAACTTCTCCCCGTACTGGGTGAGAAGCCGGCGGACACGGTTGACGGACACGATGTCCATGCCGAGGTTCGCCCACCCCAGGCCGCCCGCCGGCGGGGCGTCGGGACGGGCCGGCACGTCAGATCACCGGCCCGGCCGCGAGACTCGCACCGGCGTCGAGGACCGCGCGGGTGGCGGACTCCCAGTCGCCGTAGCGGCGGGTCAGCGCCGACAGCCAGCGCTCCAGACCGAAGGCGACACAGCTGGTGAAGGCCGGGCCGCCGGTCGACGCCAGGGTGATGTCGCAGCGGTCGCCGAAGAAGTTCCGGTGCGTGTTGACCGAGGCGATCGCCAGGTCCTCGTACAGGAACTCGTACTTCACCGGCGTGAGCCGCTGGAGGACCGCCTTGGAACTGCCCTTGTCGAAGAACGGGTCGCAGGCGGCCTCCCTGCGCAGCGGCAGGTCGAGGGCGGCGGCGAAGGACTGGATGCGGGTGGTGAACTCGGCGAGGTGGTTCTCGGCGTGCGCGCGGCCGCCGATGGCGACGACCTCCCGCATGCGGAAGCCGAGCTGGCGGCGCATGCCCTCGTAGTGCGTCTCCTTGCGGAAGCACCAGGAGCAGACGGTCACCAGGGTGTCGTCGGCCACCTGGGTCCCCTGGTGGGTGAGGTAGACGGCGTAGCAGGACGCCGAGGGCAGTCCGAGTGCGGCGGGTTCGAGCGCGGCGGTCGGGAAACGGCCGGTGCCGGTGTCGAAGGGCGTGGTCGCGCGCTGCTCCAGGTCGAGCGAGGCGGCGACGACGGCCTGGTGCGGGAAGTTGTCGTAGTAGTCGAGCCGGGCCAGGTCGGCGGCCGGGAGCAGCGGGGGCATGGTCATCGGGCGGGCGCCCGCCGCCACTCCCCAGCCCTCGAAGGTCTCGTCGAGGATCCGCAGCAGGCGGGTCCCCTCCGGTCCCAGGGTGGGCAGGCCCCTGGTCGCCCCGGCGTTCTGCTCGGGGGTGGTCGTGGTCATGATCGGTGCACCTCTCGGCTGGGAGGTCCCTCGGGGACTCAGACGACGGGCAGGGTGTCGTCGGAGAAGATCCCCGTCTTCAGGAAGAAGGAGAGCGGCTTGCGGATCGCCTTGCGCTCGTGGGGGCGGCGGCTCTCGTCGGCGACCAGGGCGTTGCGCAGGGCCAGCGGGTCGGGGATGCCGGCGTCGCGGTAGACGTGCGGGTTGTAGAGGGAGTTGATGCTGTAGACGACGTACCGCTTGAGGTACGCCTCGACCTCGCGGACCCGCTCGGCGCTCACGGCCTGGCACATCCGCTGGTGCAGCAGGGAGACCAGCTCGCGTCCGAAGGCGATGTGGCGCGACTCGTCCTGGTGGTGGATGCGGTTGACCTCGCGGATGGTGTGGCAGAGCGAGGTGTCCTTCGCCATCCGGGAGTTGTAGTGGTCGACGAGCTCCTCGAAGAAGAGGATGCGGGTGAAGACGAGGAAGTTCTCGACCTCCGGCTCCCAGGCCGCGTCGGCGCGCATGGCCGTGGAGCCGTAGATCTTGTGGCCGTAGCGCCGGCAGAACTCGGAGAAGAACCACATGTGTTCGTTCTCCTCGCCGATGAAGTGGTGGAAGAAGTCCGAGGGGACCTCGAAGCCGGGCATGTGGATGCGGCCGACGACCTCGATGAGGAGCTCGCGGATGCCGTGCACATTGAGGCTGTAGAAGTTGATGGACTCCCACTTCGACAGGCGCTGAAGCGTTTCCTCGCCGAGGGTGTCGTAGTGCTCGGTGCCGTAGACGGTGAGCAGTTCCGGCGTCATCCAGAAACGGTTCTCCTCCAGCGTCTCGGGCCACTGGAAGGTCTGGTACGGGTTGTAGTAGTCCTCGACCGAGCGCTCGCTGAGCCGCTCCAGGACCTCCATGAACCGGTCGGTGACGGGCAGGGGGGCGGTGACGCCCATGATGCGACTCCTTGGGAAAGGGGGCTACGGGCGGACTTCGTAGACCGCGTTGACCGGGGTCTCGGTGGCGCGCCGCCAGCGGGTGAAGCCGGCCTCCTCGGCGATGGCCCGGAAGGCCTTCTCGCCGGAGTGGTTGCCGAGGGCGTGCGGGCCGCGCTGCGCGACCGCGACCGGCAGGCACATCACGGCGGACAGGGCCATGAACATGCGGGCGGCGGGGGTCTGGGTGTCGATGTCCTGCGGGGAGACGTTGGACTCGACCAGCATCCAGGTGCCGTCCGCGTCCAGCGACTTGTGGACGTGCTGGGCGGCGGCGACGGGGTCGCCCATGTCGTGCAGGGCGTTGAAGAAGCACACCAGGTCGTAGCCGGTGCCGGGGTAGTCGTCGGCGGAGGCGACCTCGAAGACGACCCGGTCGGAGAGGCCCGCCTCCTCGGCGAGCTCCCGCGCGATCGAGATGGCCTCCTCGGAGTAGTCGAAGCCGTGGACGGTGGCGTTCGGGAAGGCCTTCGCGATGAGCAGGGTGGTGTGGCCGACGCCGCAGCCGACGTCGGCGACGGTGCCGCCGGCGGCCAGCTTGTCGGTGACCGCGTCAAGCGCGGGCAGCCAGTCCGGGACGAGCTTGTGCTCGTACGTGGGCTGGAAGAAGGAGCCCATGCCGGTGTCCAGGGCCGCGTCGTGCTCGGCCCAGCCGACGCCGTCACCGGTGCGGTACGCCTCGACGAGCAGGTCCTCGGTGGCGTACAGCGCCTTGAGGGCGGTGAAGAACCCGGCGGCGTAGGTGACGGCCTTCGGGTCGGCGAGGACCTCGACGTGGTCGGCGGGGAGGGTGTACGTGCGGGAGCTGGGGTGCCGCTCGACGTACCCGGCGGAGAGCTGGGCGTGCAGCCACTCCTCGACGTACCGCTCGTTCGTCCCGGTCCGCGCGGCCAGCTCGGCGGCGGTGAGCGGGCCGTGGGCGGCCAGCGCCTTGTAGAGGCCGAGGCGCTCGCCGAGGGCGACGGTCAGGCCGCGGACGGCCGCGCCGGCGTCGGTGATGACGCGCTGGTGGAAGTCGTGGGCGCTCATGCGGCCTTCTCCTCCTCGTACGCCGGCAGGTCACAGGTGAAGAGGAAGGAGCGGGGGACGCGCGGGACGGAGCGGGCCGGGACCGGGTAGGGCCAGCGGTCGAAGGAGGCGCCCTCCTCACCGGGCTGCTTGACCTCGCGCACGGCCCAGCCGCAGTCGGCGAGCAGCGCCTCGGGCTCCTCGGTGCCGAAGAGCCACGGGTTGCCGTCCTCGTCCAGGGCCTTCATGAAGCCACGGGCGAGCGGGTTCTCCAGGGCGGACTTCGAGATCACGTCGCCGAGCAGCACGGAGCCGGGCGCGGCGTGCGCCGAGAGGGTCGAGATGAGGGTCCGCACGGCCTGCTCGGGCAGGAAGAACAGCAGGCCCTCGACCACCCACAGGACCGGCTCCTCGCTCTTCCAGCCGGCCTCCTTGAGGGGGCCGGTCCAGTCCTGGGTGAGGTCGACGGGAACGGTGATCCGGGTGCGGCCGGCGGGGAGCGGCTCGTCCTTGAGCATCTCGGCCTTGGCCTCCAGGAGGGCCGGGCGGTCGAGCTCGTAGACGGTGACGCCGTCGGGCCAGGGCAGCCGGAAGAAGCGGGTGTCCATGCCGGCGGCGAGGAAGACGACCTGGCGGATGCCGCGCTCCTCCACCGCCTTCACGACGGCCCGGTCGAGGTAGGTGGTGCGGATGGCGAGGAACGGCACGGTGCCGCCCCCGGCGTAGCGCTCCAGCAGCTCGAAGCCGATCTCGTCGGCGACGGTGCGCGCGTAGGGATCGGCGAACAGCCGGTCCTCGCGCTCGGTCTCCAGGGCGCGCGCGGCGGCGGTCCACTGGGCGGTGCGGGATACGGCCTCCACAGGAGGTCCCCCTTCGGTTGGGTTCGGGAAGTACGGACGGCCGTGTTCAGGGGCCCGACGAAGGACGGTTCGTCAGGCGGTCATGGCCGGGGCGCAGGTCTTGGCCGGTCGCGCGCAGGCGACGGGGTCCTCGGCCGAGGGCATCGACGACAGATGTCCGGCCTCGGAGCCGGCGGGGCGCCGGCGGAAGATGCTGTGCAGGATCATGCTGAACACGGCCGTCCCGTCGGGGGCCACGAGCGTGCACCGCGGTTTGACGGTGCCGGTGGCGGGGTTGAACGGCGACGGGGTGGCGCCGAGGATCTCGACGCGCGCGGTGAGGACGTCGCCCGGCCGGACGGGCCGCAGATAGCGGACCTCGTCGATGCCGGGCGAGCCCGTGCAGGCGCTGTAGGCGAGCAGTCCGTCGACGTAGCGCCGCATGAACATCGACTGGGTGTGGAACCCGCTCGCGATCAGCCCCCCGAACGGGGAGTCCTTCGCGAGCTCGGGGTCCGTGTGGAAGGGCTGCGGGTCGAAGCGCCTGCCGAACTCCAGCACCTCCTCCGCCGTGACGGTGACGGTGCCCAGCTCGTGGACGTCGCCGGGCCGGAAGTCCTCGAAGTAGCGCATCGCGCGCCCCCCTTGACCTAGGAGTGAGATTTCCCTGGCACACCCCAATCTACGAATCAGTCATTTATTTTGTCAACCCAAAAGAAGGCTCAGGCGAGGGCTTGTTCGACGTCGGACCAGAGGTCCTCGACGTCCTCGATGCCGACGGACATCCGCACGAGCCCGGGAGCGATCCCCGCGGCCGCCAGCTCGCCCTCGTCCAGCTCGCGGTGGGACGTGGACGCCGGATGGGCCACGAGCGTCTCCACCCCGCCGAGCGAGAGCGCGAGCTTCGCGAGCCGCACGCGCTCGATGAAGGCACGGCCCGCCTCCCGGCCCCCGGCCAGCTCGAAGGAGAGCAGCCCGCCGCCGGCGGCGAGGACCTTCCGGGCGGTGTCGTACGAGGGGTGGCCGGCGCGCCACGGGTAGTGGACGGCCGCGACGCCGGCGCGGGCCGCGAGGAGCTCGGCGAGGGCGGCGGCGTTGGCGCAGTGCTCGCGCATCCGCAGCGGCAGGGTGGGGATCCCGCGCAGGGTGAGCCAGGCCGCGAACGGATCGGCACAGGCGCCGAGTTCGACCGTGCGGGGCCATATGCGGTGGCGCAACGCGTCGTCCGCGAAGACGGCGGCGCCGCCGAGGACGTCCGAGTGGCCGGAGAGGTACTTGGTGGTGGAGTGCACGACGATGTCGGCGCCGAGCTCCAGGGGGCGGCACAGCACGGGCGAGGCGAGCGAGTTGTCGACCAGGCTCGTCACCCCGAGGGCGCGGGCGGCGGCGAGCAGTCCGGGCAGGTCCGGGACCTGCCCGGTGGGGTTGGCGATCGTCTCCAGGACGAGGAGCCGGGTGGCGGGGTGGACGGCGGCGGCCTCCAGCTCGGCCGGGTCGTCGCCGGATATCCGTACGACCTCGATCCCGTACCGCTCGGCGAGGTCCGCCAGGACGGCGTGCGTCCCGCCGTACAGGCAGCGCTGGGCGACCACCCGGTCGCCGGGGCGCAGGAGGGCGAGCAGGACGCCGCTGAGGGCGCCCATGCCGGAGGCGAAGGCGAGGGCTCCCTCTCCTCCTTCGAGCCCGGCGAGGGTCTGCTCCAGGGCCCGTACGGTCGGATTGCCGCGGCGGCTGTAGACGTACCGCCCGTCGGGGTCGGCCATCGCGTCGGCGAGCTCGGCGGCGGAGTCGAAGGCGAAGGCGGAGGACTGCACGAGGGGCACGGAGAGAGGCCGGCTGCCGCTCGTGAAAGGCTCGTTGACGACGTGCACGGCACGGGTGTTCAGCTCCACGGTGTTCCTTCCTGCTGCTTTCCTGGGACGGGAAAGGGGCCGCCCGACGTCCGGGCGGACATCGGGCGGCCCCTGCTGTTCTCGGTCAGGCGGAGACCTTCTCGGCCTCCGGGGCGGGGGTGGCGGCCTCGGCCGCGACCGCCTTGTCGCCCTTCATGACGAGGAGGGTGACGACACCGCCGACGGCCGCGACGATCGCGGCGCCGATGAAGGCGGAGGAGAAGCCCTCGGTCAGCTTCGGCAGGTTGCCGAGCTGGTCGGCGCCCTGGGACATGGCGACGGCGGTCAGCGCGGCGAGGCCGAGCGCGGAGCCGACGTTGTAGGTGGTGTTGACGATGCCGGAGGCGAGACCGGCCTGCTCCTGCGGGGCGCCGGACATGGCCGCGATCATCGCCGGGATGTAGGCGAGGGACATGCCGAGCGCGGCGACCAGCGAGGCCGGCAGGACGTCGACGACGAAGGAGCCGGTGGGCTCGACGGCGGAGAGCCAGACCAGACCGGCCGCGAGGAGCAGCAGACCGGTGCCGATGAGCGGCTTGGCGCCGACCTTCATCATGAGCCGGGCGGTGATGGCCGTCATGAAGATCATGAGGAGCACGGTCATCGGGAGCAGCGCGGCTCCGGAGGCGAAGGCCCCGTAGCCCAGGACCTGCTGGAGGTACAGGTTGAGGAAGTACCACATCGGGATCCACGCGGCGCCGAGCAGCGCCATCGCCAGGTTGGCCGAGCCGAGGCGCGGGACCCGCCAGACGCTGAGCGGCATGAGCGGCTCGCGGATGCTCTTCTGGATCACGAAGAACAGGACCAGGAGCACCGCGGCGCCGGCCAGCTCCAGGACGGTGGCGGTGGCGCCCCAGCCGACCTCGGGGGCACGGACGACGGCGAAGACGGCGAGCGCCAGGCCGGCGGTGACGGCGACGGCGCCGAGGACGTCGACGGAGCCGCGGCGGGACTCGACGTTCGGGAGGAGCTTGGCCGCGGCCAGGGTCGCGAGGCCGATCGGGATGTAGATGATGAAGACCCACTGCCAGGCGGCCCACTCGGTGAAGACGCCGCCGAGGAAGACGCCCGCGGTGCCGCCTGCGGGGGCGGCGGCGCCGTAGAGCGCCATCGCCTTGCCGAGCTCCTTCGGGTCGTGCATGAAGAGCATCATCAGCAGGGTCATGGCGGAGGGTGCGATGAGCGCGCCGCCGACGCCCTGCACGGCGCGGCCGGCGATCTCCACCCAGGCGGTCTGGGCGGCCGCGGCGAGGACCGAGCCGGCGATCATGACGGCCCAGCCGGTGACGAAGATCCTGCGGGCGCCGACCAGGTCGGAGAGGCGTCCGCCCAGGAGCAGCAGACCGCCGAAGACGATCACGTAGGCGTTGAAGACCCACTGGAGCTCGCCCTGCGTGAAGCCCAGGTCCTTCTGCATCTCGGGGAGCGCGACCCCGATGATCGAGGTGTCCATGATGACCATGAACTGAGCGGCGGCGAGCACGACAAGTGCCCACCAGCGCCGGGGATTGACGGTTGACATTGCCCTGACCCTTCACTCGCTGCTGCATACCCCTAGGGGGTACCCGTGGGCAGCACCGTAGCATACCCATGGGGGGTATGTAAGGGTGAGATGAGGGCGCGGACCGGGGTGCGGGGGAAGGACTCCCTCCGCGCGCGGGAAGCACTCCCTCCGCACCCACGGACGGGCAGAATGCCCCCATGACCGCCGAGGAAGAGCACCGCCGGGATCCCGATCCGGACCTACTGCAGCGCTGGAACTCCACCCTGCTCGCCGCCCGCGCCGGCCACGAGGGCCCCGACCCCGCCCCGTACGGCCGGAACCTGCTGTCCCGCTGGGCCGAACCGCAGCGCCGCTACCACACGGTCGACCACCTCCGGGCGGTCCTCGACCGCATCGACGAGCTCGCCGACCAGGGCGGGGAAGGGGGCGAGCTGGAGCTCGTACGCCTCGCCGCGTGGTTCCACGACGCCGTCTACCGACCGGACCGCTCGGAGAACGAGGAACGCTCGGCGATCCTCGCCGAGAAGGCCCTCGCCGAAGCCGGTCTCACCCCGCACGAGGTGGCCGAGGTGGCCCGCCTGGTCCGCCTCACCACCACCCACGACCCGGCCCCGGGCGACCTCAACGGCGAGACCCTCTGCGACGCCGATCTGGCGATCCTGGCCACCGACCCCGATACGTACGGGGGGTATACGGCGGCGGTCCGCGAGGAGTACGCCTTCGTCCCGGAACCGGCCTTCCGCGAAGGCCGCGCCGCCATCCTCCGCCAGCTCCTCGACCTCCCCCGCCTCTTCCGCACCCCGTACGGGGCGGCGGCCTGGGAGGGCAGGGCCAGGGAGAACCTGAAACGGGAACTGGCGGAGCTGACGGACATGTCCGGCCAGGGCTGAACGGAACGGGCGGACGGGCACCGCCGGACGGACCCCAGGCTCCCGGTCCTCCGACGGCCGGCCTGAGGCGGTCCCGCGTCGTGAGACGTCCAGCGGTTGAGGAATGGCAGGCACGAACCGCAGGTTGACGCATGTCATGCCGTCTTCCTCAGCCGAGCACTCCCCGACCGCCGCGCCCGCCCCGCCCCACATACCCCCGGCCCGTATGCCCCTGGCCGTCTACGTCCTCGGCCTGTCCGTCTTCGCGCTCGGCACCAGCGAGTTCATGCTCTCCGGGCTCCTTCCGCCCATCGCCGAGGACATGGACGTCTCCATCCCCCGTGCCGGACTGCTCATCTCCGCGTTCGCGATCGGCATGGTCGTCGGGGCGCCGCTGCTCGCCGTCGCGACGCTCCGGCTGCCCCGCAAGACCACCCTGATCGCCCTCATCACCGCCTTCGGCCTCGGGCAGGTCGCCGGCGCGCTGGCCCCGAACTACGCCGTCCTCTTCGCCTCCCGGGTCGTGAGCGCGCTCGCCTGCGCCGGCTTCTGGGCGGTCGGCGCGGCCGTCGCCATCGCGATGGTCCCGGTCGGCTCACGCGCCAAGGCGATGGCGGTCATGATCGGCGGCCTGTCCATCGCCAACGTCCTCGGCGTCCCGGCCGGCGCGTTCCTCGGCGAGCACCTGGGCTGGCGCTCGGCGTTCTGGGCGGTCGGCGCGGCCTCCGCGATCGCCCTCGTCGGCGTCGTCACCCGCATCCCGCACCTCCCGCTCCCCCGGACCAGGCCCCGCCTCAGGCGGGAACTGGCCATCTACCGCGACCGCCAGGTCCTCCTCGCCGTCACGACCACCGCGCTCGCGGCGGGCGGCGTCTTCTGCGCCTTCTCCTACCTCGCCCCGCTCCTCACCGACGTCTCCGGGCTCGACGCGGGCTGGGTGTCGGCCGTCCTCGGACTCTTCGGCATCGGCGCCCTGGTCGGTACGACGATCGGCGGCCGTGTCGCCGACGCCCACCTCTTCGGCGTACTGCTCACCGGCATCGCCGCCTCGACCGTCTTCCTGGTCGCCCTCGCCGTCTTCGCGTCCAGCCCCGTCGCCACGGTCCTGCTCGCCTTCCTCCTCGGCGTCTCCGCCTTCTACACCGCCCCCGCCCTCAACGCCCGTATGTTCAACGTCGCCGGCGCCGCCCCCACCCTCGCGGGCGCCACCACCACCGCGGCGTTCAACCTCGGCAACACCGGCGGCCCCTGGCTCGGCGGCACCGTCATCGACGCCGGCCTCGGCTACGCCTCCACCGCCTGGGCGGGCGCGGCGATGACGGCCCTGGGTCTGGCGACGGCGGCGGTCGCCCTCAGACTCAACAAGTCCCCGTCACGCGTGGTGACCTCGGGCGCCTCCCCGCAGAAGCGGGAGCAAAAGCAGGAGGCCGAGGCGCCCTGCTGAGGGAAAAGGCGCGCGCCGAGCGATGAGTTTCCCCGTGGCCGCCGGTCGAAGATGATGAGCACCCACCCGACACGAGCCACCGAGGACCCCAGATGCGCACCCTGATCAGCACCGCTTTCGTCTCGCTCGACGGCGTCGTGGAGGCACCGGGCGGCGAGCCCGGCTACCGGAACTCCGGCTGGACGTTCAAGGACGTCGAGTTCCTCCCCGAGGCGTTCGAGATCAAGGGCCGGGAGCAGAAGGAGGCCACCGCGATGCTGCTCGGCCGGACCAGCTACGAGGCGTTCAGCCCCGTGTGGCCCGACATGGCGGACTTCGCCGACTACAAGGTGATGCCGAAGTACGTCGTCTCCACCACCCTCACCGAGGACGACCTGGTGCCGAACTGGGGCGAGACGACGATCCTGCGCTCGCTCGACGAGGTCGCCGCCCTGAAGGAGACCGAGGGCGGGCCGATCATCGTCCACGGCAGCGCCTCCCTGAACCGGGCCCTGTCGGACGCCGGCCTGATCGACCGGTATCACCTGCTCGTCTTCCCGCTCCTGCTCGGCGCGGGCAAGCGGCTCTTCAGCACCACGGACAAGGACACCCAGAAGCTGAAGCTGGTCGAGCACGAGGTCTACGCGAACGGCCTGCAGAAAAACGTGTTCGACGTCGTCCGCTGAGCGCCCCTAGGGTGACCCGGTGACGACACGGATGATCATCCTCAACGGCGGGTCCAGCTCCGGGAAGACCGGCATCGTGCGATGCCTCCAGGCCGTACTGCCGGACCCGTGGCTGGCGTTCGGCGTCGACTCGTTCGTCGACGCCCTGCCCGCGAAGATGCGGGCATCCGACGAGGGGATCGTCTTCGACGCCGACGGCGGGGTCAGTGTCGGTGCCGACTTCCGGGCCCTGGAGGCCGCCTGGGCGGGCGGGCTCGTGGCGATGGCGCGGGCCGGTGCCCGGATCGTCGTCGACGACGTCTTCCTCGGCGGGGCCGCCTCCCAGCGACGGTGGCGCGAGGCCCTCGGCGACCTGCCCGTGCTGTGGGTCGGCGTCCGGTGCGACAGCGCCGTCGCCGAGGGGCGCGAGATCGCCCGCGGGGACCGGACCGCCGGAATGGCCGCACAGCAGGCCCGGATCGTGCACGAGGGCGTGGAGTACGACATCGAGGTCGACACGACCCACACGGAGTCCCTGGAGTGCGCCCGCGCCATCGCCGCCGCGCTCGGCTGACGCGGAGCCCGGGAGGAACGTCAGGCGGCCGGAGCGGCGGCCCCTCGGCCGGCGGAGACCGGGGACGGGGGTCAAGCGACCGAGCGGCCCCGTCGGCCGCTGGAGCCCGGGACGAGCGTCAGGCGACCGGCCGCCCCTTGGGCCGCCGCAGCCCCGCCCGTGTGAGGTGCCGGAGCAGTTCCTTCGAGCCGACCTCGATCGCGCCCGCCGCCACCGCGTCCGCGTACCGGTCGGAGGGGATGTCGTAGTGGTCCCGCTCGAAGGCGCGCGGCGGGGCGCCGATCGAGGCGGCGAAGGCGTGCAGCTCCTCGAAGGAGACGTCGCTGACCAGGTGCGACCACATGCGGCCGTGGCCCGGCCAGGTCGGCGGGTCGATGTAGAGGGTCACGCGCGAGCTCCCGTCACGTCAGGCCGCCCACCGGGGCCACCACCACGCCCTGCTTGCCGCAGACCCAGTGCGGGTCGGGGCCGAGCTCGGGCTCCACGTCGAGGGCGTGCGGGTCGCCCGAGGCGCAGACCGGGCAGAGCGGCCAGCGTCCGTACCGTTCCAGCAGGGCGTCCTGCACGTCCTGGGCGACGAGCCCGGCGACGTACGAGACCCCCTCGGGCCACTGCTCGACCCACCAGCGCCGGTGGGTCACCGCGTCCTCCACCATCGACACGACCTCGGCGGCGGCCACCTTCCGGGCCACCAGGTCGGCCAGAACCAGCGCGCGAGCGGCGTGCAGCGCCTGCTCCACGGGGTCGATGTCGTCCATGGGCTCATTGTCCCCCGACGGAGGGAAAGGACGAAGGTCCCCTCCGGGTCCGGGGCCAGGAGGACCGGCGAGGCCGGGCGGAGCCCGGTGACGGGGTCTTGTCGCCCCACCCCGCCCGAAAGTATCTTTCAGGTGTGACCAATGACGTGAAGGAAAGTTTCACCAGCGACGCGCCCCCCGCCCCCGCGGCGCTCGCGGCCAAGGTGCGGACCCTCGGCCCGTCCATGACGCGCTCCATGCAGCGGGTCGCCGAGGCCGTCGCCGGGGACCCGGCCGGCTGCGCCGCCCTCACGGTCACCGGCCTCGCCGAGCTCACCGGCACCAGCGAGGCGACCGTCGTCCGCACCGCCCGGCTCCTCGGCTACCCCGGCTACCGCGACCTGCGCCTCGCCCTCGCCGGCCTCGCCGCCCAGCAGCAGTCCGGCCGCGCCCCCGCCGTCACCGCCGACATCGCCGTCGACGACCCGATCGCCGACGTCGTCGCCAAGCTGGCCTACGACGAGCAGCAGACCCTCGCCGACACCGCCGCCGGACTCGACACCGTCCAGCTCGGCGCCGCCGTCGCCGCCCTCGCCACCGCCCGCCGCATCGACATCTACGGCATCGGCGCCTCCGGCCTCGTCGCCCAGGACCTCGAACAGAAGCTGCTCCGGATCGGCCTGATCGCACACGCCCACAGCGACCCGCACCTCGCCGTCACCAACGCCGTGCAGCTCCGCTCCGGGGACGTCGCCATCGCCATCACACATTCCGGCTCCACCGGCGACGTCATAGAACCGCTGCGGGCGGCCTTCGACCACGGCGCCACCACGGTCGCCGTCACCGGCCGCCCGGACGGCCCCGTCACCCAGTACGCCGACCACGTCCTGACCACCTCCACGGCCCGCGAGAGCGAACTGCGCCCCGCCGCCATGTCCTCCCGCACCAGTCAACTCCTGGTCGTGGACTGCCTGTTCACCTGTGTCACCCAGCGCACGTACGAGACGGCCGCCCCCGCCCTCGCCGCCTCCTACGAGGCCCTCGCCCACCGCCACTCCCCCCGCAGCCGCTGACCGGACCCGCCCAGAACCGGCGCCGACGCCGCCGCCGTACCGAAAGAGCTCCCGTGTCCACCTCGTACTCCGCACTCCGCGCCCAGCTCGCCACCCTCACCACCGAGGCCTTCCGCCCCGAACTCGCCGAGATCGACCGGCTCCCGACGCTGGAGATCGCCCGCACCATGAACGGCGAGGACCGGACCGTCCCCGAGGCCGTCGCCCGGCAGCTCCCCGCGATCGCCGCCGCCATCGACGCCACCGCCGAACGGATGGCCCGCGGCGGACGCCTCGTCTACATGGGCGCGGGCACCGCCGGCCGCCTCGGCGTCCTCGACGCCAGCGAGTGCCCGCCCACCTTCAACACCGACCCGTCGCGGGTCGTGGGCCTCATCGCGGGCGGCCCGCCGGCCATGGTCACGGCCGTCGAGGGCGCCGAGGACTCGCGTGAACTCGCCGCCGAGGACCTGGACGCCCTCGGGCTCACCGCCGACGACACCGTCGTCGGCATCTCCGCCTCCGGCCGCACCCCGTACGCCATCGGCGCCGTCGAGCACGCCCGCGCCCGCGGCGCGCTGACCATCGGCCTCTCCTGCAACGAGGACAGCGCGCTCGCCGCCGCCGCCGAGCACGGCATCGAGGTCGTCCCCGGGCCCGAGCTGCTCACCGGCTCCACCCGCCTCAAGGCCGGCACCGCCCAGAAGCTGGTCCTCAACATGATCTCGACCATCACGATGATCCGCCTCGGCAAGACCTACGGAAACCTGATGGTCGACGTCCGCGCCTCCAACGACAAGCTCCAGGCCCGCTCGCGGCGGATCGTCGCCCTGGCCACCGGCGCCCCGGACGAGCAGATCGAGACCGCGCTCGCCGCCGCCGACGGCGAGGTGAAGAACGCCATCCTCATGATCCTCGCCGACATCGACGCCCCCACGGCCGCCGCGCGGCTGACCGCCTCCCAGGGCCACCTGCGCGCGGCACTGCACCCGCCCACCGCGTGATCCCTCCGCCGCGTCACCGGCAGAGAACGTCCGCGTCGGGCCGTACGCCCTCCGTGAGGAACCGGGTCACCGCCGCGTCGCCGCACGCGTTCCCGGTACCCAGGTAGACCGCGTGGCCGCCCGTGTCCACCGAGACCAGGCGCGCCCGGTCGCCGAAGGCCTCCCGCATCCGCAGCCCCACGGAGTGCGGGGTCGCCGGGTCGCGCAGGCTCTGGATCATGAGTACGTTCGACGGGCCCCGGTCGGTGATCCGGGTCGGCTTCTCCACCGCGCCGCCCTTCCAGAAGGCGCACGGCGTCACGTTCGCCGGCATCCCGGCCGTCAGCGGGTACCGCTCGCGGTCCGCCGCGACGGCCCGCTCGTACGCCGGTACGGAACGGGGCCAGTCCACGTCGTTGCAGATCACGCCCACGCTCACCGTCGCCGCCTCGTCCGGCATCGGCCCGGCCAGCTCGGGCGGCAGCACCGGCACGCCCGCCGGGTCGAGAGCCCGGGACATCAATCGGGCGAAGGCCGGGAAGGCCGCGTCGGAGTACAGCGCCTGCTGGAGCGCCTGCCGCAGCACCGTGCCCGTCAGCGGTACGCCGGGGGTCGCCGAGGCGCGCGGCGCGCGGTCGAGCCGGGCGGCGAGGCCGAGGAACAAGGGCCGTACGTCCTCCGGGCGTTCGGCGAGGCGCAGGCCCTCCTTCGCCCGGTCCGGGTGGGCGGCCCAGGCCGCGAAGTCCGGGAAACGGTCCTCGGCGCCGCGCGCCATGCTCGCGAGCCAGCCCCGGGCCACGCGCTTCGGGTCGGGGTCGGCGCTGCTGTCGAGGACCCAGCGGTCGGTGCGCTCCGGGAACTTCTGTGCGTACACGGCGGCGACGTACGTCCCGTACGACACGCTCCACGCCGACAGCTTCCGCTCGCCGAGCGCCTGCCGCAGCCGGTCCAGATCCCGCACCTGGTTCGCCGTCGTCAGCCCGCGCAGCATCGCACCGCCGTTCCGGGCACACGCCTCCGCCATCCGGCGCGAGCGGGCCACGTTCTCGCCGATGCCGCCGTCGGCGGCGGGCCAGGACCGCAGGGTCACCAGGCGCCGGTCGTCCTCGGCGAAGCCGCACCGGGCCTTCGCGGAGCCGCCGACCCCGCGCGGGTCGAAGGCCACCAGGTCGTACGCGCCGTTCATCTCCTTCGCCAGAGCGGCCCCCTTCTGCCCGAGCCGCTGCACACCGGAGCTCCCGGGGCCGCCGGGGATCACCATGAGCGTCCCGCGCCGCGCCTCGGGCCGGGTGCTGGGCAGCCGGGCCACGGCGAGACCGATCTGCTCGCCGTCGGGATGGGCGTAGTCGAGGGGGACGGAGAGGGTGGCGCACTGCTGGCCGGGCAGCGGCTTCACGCCGGGGTCGCAGTCACCCCAGGCCAGCCCGGCAGCGGCGGCGGGGGCGACCCCACCACCGACGATTCCGGCCCCGGCCACGACGGCGGCGGAGAGAGCGAGCAGCAGGGCCTTGCGTCCACGAGTCGTTGTCATGCGCACAGCCTCGCGGACGGGCGCCGGGGCCCCCATCCGGCAGGCTGGCGACCCCGGGGTGGGGCCAACCCCCCGACGGAAGAATCGGGTTGGGGAGCGCGACTCGTCGCGGACCCGCGCCGGATCGCGGCCCGCCGTCGGGCCGGGCCGCGGACCACCGCCCGCCGCGGGTCACGCCCCCTCGCAGCGCCATCGCCCGGAAGGGCGATCCGCTGGCGTCGTCCCGGCCCGCGGGAGATCATCCCCGCCATGACCACCACAGGCTCGACCGCCCCGACCCGCGCCCCTCACGCCTCCCACTCCGGCACCTGGACCCTCGGCGGGGATCTCGCCGTCAACCGTGTCGGCTTCGGCGCCATGCGGCTCCCCCAGCACGGCGAGGCGCTCGTCGCGAACGCCGTACCGATGGACCGCGACCGCGCGATATCCGTCCTGCGCAAGGCGGTCGAGCTCGGCGTGAACCACATCGACACCGCCGCCTTCTACTTCTCGCCGCTCCGCTCCGCGAACGAGCTGATCAACAGCGCCCTCGGCGGCCCCTACCCCGACGACCTGGTCATCACCACCAAGGTCGGCCCCGCCCGTGACGCCTCCGGCGCCTGGAGCGAGCACGCCCGCACCCCCGCCGCGCTGCGCGCGCAGGTCGAGGAGAACCTGCGGCAGCTCGGCCGCGACCACCTCGACGTCGTCAACCTCCGTGTCGTCGGCCACGATTCGGTCGCCGAGCGCTTCGGCGCCCTCGCCGAGCTCCGCGAGGCGGGTCTCATCCGTCACCTCGGCCTCTCCAACATCACCCCGGAGCACCTCGCCGAGGCACAGGAGATCGCCCCCGTCGTCTGCGTGCAGAACATGTACGGGATCGGGGTCCGCGCCGAGTACGACGAGTTCGTCCGCCACTGCGGCGAACAGGGCGTCGCCTTCGTCCCCTTCTACGCGATCGCCGCGGCCGGACGCGAGGGCGGGGCGACCGCCCCGGAGCGCGAGGAGCTCCTCGCCGTCGCGGCGGCCCACGACGCCACCCCCGCCCAGATCCGCATCGCCTGGACCCTCCACCAGGGCCCCCACCTCCTCGCCATCCCCGGTACCGGCAACCCCGACCACCTCGCCGCGAACGTCGCCGCCGGCGCCCTGCGTCTCACCCCGGAGGAGCTGGAACTCCTCGACCGCGTCCACCGGGACACCGAGCCCCAGGAAGCCTGACCGGGGGAAAAGCCCGAGGGCCCGGCCGCGCGGTGCGGCCGGGCCCTCGGATTCGGGTGCGGGTCAGGAGAGGCTCTTGAAGGTGCTCCACCCGCTGCCGATGGCCACCCGGGCGCCGTACACGCCGGTCCCGGTGCCGCTGTAGCGCCACAGCTTTCCGGCGGTGTCGCGGGCCACAAGGTCGGCGCGCCCGTCGCCGGACAGGTCGCCGACGCCGACGAGCGAGGAGTAGCCGCCCCAGCCGCTGCCGACCTTCACGCGCGCGCTGACGCCGCCGGTCGCGGTGCCGTAGTACCGCCAGAGCACCCCGGAGGCGTCCACGCCGAGCAGGTCGCCGCGCCCGTCGCCGTTGAGGTCCCCGGCGCCGACCAGCTTCTTGTACAGCTTCCAGTCGGCGCCGATCCGGACGCGGGCCTTGACCCGGTGGTCGGCGGTGCCGCCGTAGAAGTACACGTCACCGGTGGACGCCTGCCGGGCGATCAGATCGGCGTACCCGTCGCCGTTCACGTCGCCGGAGGACGTGATCACGTCGTACTGTCCCCAGCCGGACCCGACCAGCGTGTACGGCGAGGAGGCCGAGACGACCTTCCCGCACCCGGGGCGGTAGGCGCGCAGCTGGTCGCCCACGCGGGCGTAGACGTCCGCACACCGGTCGCCGTTCAGGTCACCCGTCGGCACGAACACGGAGGTCGTGGCGAACGTGGTCCCCGTACCGGCGATCCGCGCGGACAGCGCGCCCGTCCCGGTCCCCCGGTACATGGACACGAGCCCGGCGCTGTCCATCACCAGCAGATCCCCGAAACCGTCGTCCCCGGCGAGGTCCCGCCACACGGCGGCCCCGCCGGTCACGGAGACGGCCCCGGAGAGGGCCAGATCGGCGCCCTGCCCGTCGGCGGCCTTCACGGTCAGCGCCCACGTGTAGGCGCCGTTCGCGACGAACCGCCCGGCCGCGTCCTTCCCGTCCCACGAGGGAGCGACGATGCCACGGGCCTCGCCGCCGGCGAGGCTACGGACGACCTTGCCGGTGAGCTTGTGCCGGAGCGTCAGGGACCAGGAGGCGGCCGGCTTGGAGAGCCACCAGCGGGGCTTCCAGGGAGCGGACTTGAGGCCGGCGGACGGGGGAGCGTCGGAGTCGAGGGCGGTCAGCGGGCTCGTGGCACCGCCGAGACCGACAACGTGGACCGCCCGCCAGGAGTCGATGTACGCGAAGCCCCCGCCGAAGCGGTCGACCGTCCAGGCCTGGGGTTCCTCGATCTGGTCGTACCCGAGGGGGCCGAAGAGCCGGTCCACCCGCGCACCGGACCGGACGTCGCTCACCGTCAGCGAGTAGCCCATGGAGCCGTCATCACTGGAGACGAGGAAGCCGTCGCCCAGGTGCGGCTCGGTGTCGCGGTCGACCGTGACCTTGGTCGACACCTTCTTCTCACGGTCGTACACGGTCGCGGACGTCGCGCCCGGACACTTCCCGTAGAGCCACGTGCCGACCGCCTCGATTGTGTACATGACACAGTTGGTCCCGAGGTCGTGCGTCTCGACGGTCGCGCCCGTCCGCAGGTCGATCGCGGAGACGGTGTCGTCCGTGGCGGACGCGGTCCACAGCCGGCCGCCCTGCAGCGCGTACCCGGCCACGGGGGTGTCCCGGAGGATCTTCCCCGTCTCGATGTCCGCGACGACGGAGCGCTTCCCCGCGGCCGTGGTGCCGCGGAAGTGCACGTACCGGCCGGAGACGCCGTGGACCAGCGCCACCTGGAGCGTTCCCGGGTAGGCGAGCGTGACCGTGCGCGTGGTCCCCGCGGCTCCGGGCGTGGTGACCCGCGCCTTCACGGCGCAGTCGTAGCACGCCGGCTGGCCGCCGGACGCCGGGCGGTGCCCGTTCTCCAGGGTGACCAGACGGCCGTCCCCGGTGTCACGCCACCACGTCGCGATGCCCCCGTCGTCCGACGCGAGGAGCGACGGGCAGTTCGGGCCGAGGGCTTCCAGCGCGTCGCAGGTCCAGGTCGGCACGGCCTTGCGCGCGCCGGAGAGGGACACGTCGAAGCCCCGGAGCGTGTGGGTGGTCGACCGCGTCTCCGTCACGATCCGGCCGTTGGACATGGTCAGGCCGGTGTACGGAAGCGTGGGGGGAAGGGCCAGGACCCGGGTGGTCGCCGGGGCCCCGTCGGCGCCCGGCGCGATCCGCCGCACGCCCGAGTGGGCGGCGTCGGTGCCGCCCACCATGTAGAGGGCGCCGTCCGCACCGGTCTCGATCCCGCCGTACGCCAGGAAGCCCAGATCGCGCGTCTCGCCCCCGCCGATCGGCGTGGCGACGGCCGACGGGCTCTCGGCGTCGGACGACCGGACGTACCACCCCACGATCCAGTCGCCGACGACGCCGATCTGTCCGTCGGCGTCGGCGACGTCGTTCGGCAGCTCCACCGTCCGGCCCGGGTCGCCGTGGTCTGTGCGGGACACGATGAAGGCCCTGTCCGGGTTCGACTCGCCGTACTGGACGATCCAGTCGGCGCTGAGGACGGCACGAGGGGAGTTCGTGCCGAACGGCAGGGTGGGGACCGGCGTGAGTGCGCCCGTGGCGAAGTTGACGAGCGCGGTGGTGGCGCCGTAGCGGATGAGCGCGCCGGCGTCGTCATAGCCCAGGACAGAGGGCATCGTGTCCCCCGGCAGGGACACCTCCAGGTCCTCGCGGGCGTCCGGGCCGTAGCCGAGGAGGTGCAGGACGGTTCCGTCGGCCCCGGCGTCGGCGGCGAGCAGTCGGTCCGGCGCGAGGACGGGGAACCACTGCTCGTGGGCGAAGGGCCGGGTGAAGTCGGCGCCGGTCGCGAAGTCGTGGACGGTAACCTCTTCGTACCCGACGCAGGCGACCCTGTCACCGCGGGAGAACGAGTCCCCCGTGTCGCAGAGTGGACCGTGGTCGACCCGCCCGTCCGTCAGGCTCTGCCAGATGGGGGACGCCGCCTCTCCCCCACGCATCATCTGGACGCCGGTTCCGGCCGCGACGAGGACCATGTCGGCCGTTCCGCCGGAGTCCACCGGCGCGGCGATCGTCACGTCGTACGGCGCGTCGGAGGCGCTGGCCGCCTGTGCGGAAGGTGCGGTGGCCGTCAGGCCGGTGATGCCCAGGGCCGCGCTCAGTGCGAGCGCGACGGCTCTTCGGACGGACAAGTACGTGTCCCCTCGTACGGGTGTGTAGACGGGTACGACGAGGGAGGGCGGGCGCGACGGGCAGGGCGGCAGACGCAGTGCGGGCCGCACGGCCGGGGGCCGGCGGGACCCCCCTGTCGGCAGCCGGATCGTACATTCAGGCGAATCGAAGGCGCCAGAAACCCCGCTCGGAGGACCTCTGAAAGCTCCCGTCCCGGGCCCTGGAGGCGACCTCACGGGCCCTGAGGCACCCCCGGGGATCTCAGGACCGGGGCCTCGACGGCGGCCCGCACGGGCCCGCACAGAAGGTCAACGCACCCACTCTGAACTGGGCTTTCACCCCAACTCCCCGTATTCTTGGGGGACTCGGAGGGGAGATCCGCATGAGCCAGACCGACACGAGCCCGCCCGCCCGCACCGTCCGCACCGTCGACGACGTCCTCGCCCTGCTCGACGGCCTGTTCCTGCCCGGTGCCGACCGGTGGACGGAGAGCGGGGCCGGGTGGTGGGACGGGTTCTACGCGGACCGGGACAAGCCCGTGCCGTTCTTCGTCGCCAAGCCCGACGAGAACCTCGTGTCGTACGTCGAGCAGGGCCTGCTCCCGGCCGGCGGCAAGGCCCTCGACCTCGGTTGCGGGCCCGGCCGGAACGCCCTGTACCTCGCGTCCGCCGGCTTCGACGTCACCGCCGTCGACCTCTCGCCCACCGCCGTCGCCTGGGCGGAGGAGCGGGCCGCCGCGACGGGTGCCGAGAACGTCCGGTTCCTGTGCGGTGACGCCTTCACCGCGCTCCTCGACGGGCCGTACGACCTGATCTACGACTCCGGCTGCTTCCACCACCTGCCCCCGCACCACCGGATCAGCCACCTCGCCCTCCTCGACCGCGCCCTCGCCCCCGGCGGCCACTTCGCGCTCACCGCGTTCGCCGCCGGCGAGGGCGGCATGGGCTCCGAACTCCCGGACGCCGACTTCTACCGGAAGGGTCGCCTCGAGGGCGGACTCGCGTACACGGACACCTCGCTCCGCGCGATCTTCGGCGACCTGACAGAGATCGAGCTCCGCCGCATGCGGGCCCGGTCCGCCGACTCCCCGGCCTTCGGCGAGTCCTTCCTCTGGACGGGCCTCTTCCGCCGCCCGTAGGGCCTGTCCGGCGGATCAAGGCGGGACAGGCTCCAGACCTCACATCGTCTCCAGGTGCTCCGCCAGCCGGTCGTACTGCTCCCTCACCCCCGCCTCCATGCCCGCCGCCAGCGCCTGGTCCCTGACCTCGTTCGACGGCCAGAAGGAGGTGCTGGTCAGGGCCGTGCCGCCGTCGGGGGTCGCGTCGAAGGTGAGGGTCACGCGGACCGGCTCGGCGTCCGGCATCTGCTCGAAGACCTCCGTGTAGTCAAGCCGCTCCGCCGGGACGACGTCCTCGTACGTGCCGGAGAAGACGATCTCCTGGCCGTCCGGCCCGGTCTGGCCCCAGCGCCAGGCACCGCCCGCCCGCAGGTCGATGTCGACGACGGACGTGGTCAGCCCCGCCGCGCCGTACCACTCCCGCACGTGCTCGGGCCGCGTCCACGCCTCCCAGACGCGGGCCGGCGGGGCGTCGAAGGTGCGGGTGACGACCAGTTCGCGGTCGGCCGGCGTCGTGAGCAGGGTGACCATGGCTCCGTTCCCTTCACGAAGGGCCCATTCCAGGATCACCCCGGCACTCCCGTAAAGCGAATGAACTTGTTCAACAGGTGAGCGCTAAAGTGCTGCCACGCGCCCGCCCGGATTGAGGGCGAGGGCCGCGATCTCAGACCTGTGGGGGGTCCCCTTGCCGCGCTCAACGCGCAGGCTTCCGCACGCCTTTGTCCGTGCGGCCGCCGTCTTCGCTCTCTCGGCGGGCGTCATCACGCCCGCCGTCGTCCACGCCCCGGCCGCGCACGCGGACTGGACGGGCACCACCGGCAGCACGCTGGACGACGGGCGCTACCGCCTGGTGCTGCCCTCCAACGCACTCTGGGTCAAGGTCAGCGTGCTGGACTCCACCGCTCCGGACGCCGCCGTCCTCGCCTCCACGGAGGCGCTCACCTCGCAGTCCTCCGGCTGGACCACCGACGCGCCGGTCGTCCTCCCCGAGGGCACGGCCCTCGGGGACTACCCGGTCCGCGTCGAGTACCGGCTGCCCGGCGAGACCACCAAGCAGTGGACCGGCGGCACCTACGCCTACCGTCCGCACGTCGGCGTCACCGGCCTCTCCTGGGACCGCGACACCACCGACTACGACCGGCGACAGGCCGTGCTCTCCGGCAGGACCACCCTCTGGAACCCGGCCACAGGAGCCCGCACCACCGCCCCCGAGGGCACCAAGGTGCAGGTCACGCTGAACCTGTACGACGGCGCCAGCCGCACCACGACCGCCACGGCCACGACGCTCGCGGACGGCACCTTCTCCCTGCCGTTGACCCCGAACGCCGAGGTCAACGGCGGCACCGCGACCGTGGTCACCACCGGCACCGGAAACGACCCGGACGACCAGGTCTCCGTCCCGCACCTGGGCATCGAGCAGCTCGTCTACCGCATCAGCTCCGACCTGAACCGGTACCGCGTCCTCGCCGGTACGAACGTGCAGGTCACCGGTCGCGTGGAGCGGTACACCGGCGGCACCTGGAAGCCCTTCGCGGCCGCTCCGGTCGTCGCGACCGGCAAGGAACCGGGGTACTACGACCGGTCGGCCGTGAACGTGCTCGGCGGCGTCGCCTCCTCCGCGACCGGCACCTTCACCTTCGCCGCGCGGGCCCAGTACAGCACCGACTTCGTCTACACGACCCTGCGACCCTCGGTGTACTTCCAGGGCACCAACCACGTGTACGACAAGGCCGACATCGCCGTCCCGCAGCAGTTCTCGTACACCTCCTACACGATCACCCTCGACGAGCACCGGACCGTCACCGCCAAGGGCAGGATCGGCACCGGCTACTGCTCCTACGGCCAGCCCGTGCAGCTCCAGGCCTCCCTGGACGGCGGACGCACCTGGCGCACCCTCCGGTCCGGCGGAGCCGACGACTACTGCGGCTACACCCTCGCCGCCCAGGGCTACGAGAGCGCGCTGTACCGCGTCCACCACCCGGAGACGAACGAGCTGGTCGCCAAGTCCGGCACCGCCCTGAAGCGGGCCCGCACCTTCAGCCGCTTCTCCGCCTTCACCATCAGCCCCACCCGGCCCGCGGTGAACGCCAAGATGACCGTCTCCGGCACCGTCCAGCGCAAGGTCGGCGGCGTCTGGAAGCCGCTCAGCGGGGCCAAGCTGACCCTGGTCTACAAGCCCAAGGGCGAGAACCAGTGGTACTGGGTGACCAAGAGCATCACCACCAACACCAGCGGCAACTTCAGCTACCGCGCCACCGCCTACGGCGACGGCTCCTGGGCGCTCTACCTCAACACCACGGGCAGCTACTTCTACAGCGAGACGAATGCGAAGTACATCGATGCGCGCTGACCTCCGCCTCACCCTGACGGCAGCCGTCGCCGCCGTGGCCCTGGCCGCGTCGACCGCCCCCGCCCTCGCCGAGGACACCCCGGCCGTCGGCATCGGCCGGGCGGTCACCGACGAGACCCAGCGCGGCACCTTCATGGTGACCGCCTGGTCCGACGCCCCGCAGGCCAAGATCACCGCCGTCTCGGCCCGGATCCGGCAGGGCGACACCGTCGTCGCCACCATCCCGGCGCTCACCGCGGACTACGCCTGGGACCCGAGATACGCCAACACCTTCCGGCTGCCGGCCGAGGCCACCCTGAAGCTCACCGAGGACGGAGGCACCATCCCGTCCCTCGGGACGTACGCCATCGACGTCACCGCCACCGACTCGCTCGGCAACAAGCTCACCCGCACCGACGCCGGACAGCTCGACTTCCGGCTGCGCCCGGCGATACCCGCCTTCACCCTCAGCAAGCCCTCCTACGCCGACCGCAACACCCGCCCCGCCGGCACCCTCGTCGGGATCCAGCCCGGATCCGGGGACGCGGTGCCGCTGGCGGGCCGCTCGGTCTCCTACCGGCTGTTCCCGAGGGAGGCCCCCACGGCCCAGGCCGTCACCGACGCGACCGGCGGGTTCACCGGCGAGGCGTACCCGATCACCACCGCGGACATCGACGGCTACAGTCACGTCCGGGCGACCTTCTCGGAGGACAGCACCGAGGTCCACGGCTCCGTCGAGACGTACCACAGCGTCTACGAATGGACGCCGCGCAAGGTGACCGTCACGGCCACCTCCGACAAGAAGCGGGCGCTCAACGGCACGACCGTCACCATCAGCGGCCGGATGACCGACCCCGCGGCCGGGAACGCGCCGGTCGCGAACGAGCCGGTCCGCGTGCGCCTCGGCGCCCCCCAGTACGGGATCGGTACGCCCGCGACCGTCTTCACGGGGGCGGACGGCCGCTTCAGCGCACGGCTCGTCGCCGCCTCGGGCAAGGAGTCGGGCGGCTGGACCGTCGACTCCCCGGACCGGTACCTGAGCTTCGACCCGATCTACGGGGCGCTGGCCATCCCCCTGGAGTCCCGCACCGACCTCACGTCCATCGGCCTCTCCGCCGACGGCCAGGTCACGGTCTCCGGCACCTTCCGCGCCACGTACGAGCGGGAACCGTCCTTCCCGACGGCGCAGTACCTCCAGCTGGAGCAGTCCGTCGACGGCGGCTGGAAGAAGATCGCCACGGCGAGCGTGAACTCCGCGTACTACAACACGTTCACGCTCTCCGCCGCGAGCCGCGGCGGCTGGTACCGCGTCCGGCACCTGACCACCGACCAGTTCGCCGAGTCCGGCAGCGGGTCCTTCCGGCTCGTCCGCAACGACACCCGGATCGTCTCCCTGAACGCCGGTCCCGAGCCGGTCGCCAAGGGCGGGTACGTGACCGTCACCGGCGGGCTCCAGCACTACTGGGACGGGGCCTGGCGGGCGTACGGGAACGCTCCCGTGGTCCTGCAGTTCCAGCCGAAGGGCTCCAGGACCTGGAAGACCGTGGCCTCCGGCCGCGCCGGCTCCACCGGCAAGGTCTCCCTGAGGGCGAAGGCGGGCGCCGACGGCTCCTGGCGGATCCACTGCTTCGGCGACTACCGGCACTTCAACTCCCCGGCGGCGGCCGGCGGGGACTACGTCGACGTGCGCTGATCACCACTGCCGACGAAACGCCCGAGGGCGGCACCCCCTGGTGGGGGTGCCGCCCTCGTTCGCGTTCAGCGATGAACTGCCGATCCGTGAGGATCAGAAGTCCATGTCACCGCCCGGCATGCCGCCGCCGGCCGGCGCGGACGCCTTCTCCGGCTTGTCGGCGATGACGGCCTCGGTGGTGAGGAACAGCGCGGCGATCGACGCGGCGTTCTGCAGCGCGGAGCGCGTGACCTTCGCCGGGTCGATGATGCCCTCGGCGATGAGGTCGACGTACTCGTTGGTCGCGGCGTTCAGGCCGTGGCCGACGGGCAGGTTGCGGACCTTCTCCGCCACGACGCCGCCTTCGAGGCCGGCGTTGACCGCGATCTGCTTCAGCGGGGCCTCGAGGGCCAGCTTCACGATGTTCGCGCCCGTGGCCTCGTCGCCCGACAGGTCGGCCTCGAGCTTCTCGAAGACGCTCGACGCCTGGAGCAGGGCCACGCCGCCGCCGGCGACGATGCCCTCCTCGACGGCCGCCTTCGCGTTGCGAACGGCGTCCTCGATGCGGTGCTTGCGCTCCTTGAGCTCGACCTCGGTCGCGGCACCGGCCTTGATGACGGCCACGCCGCCGGCCAGCTTCGCGAGGCGCTCCTGGAGCTTCTCACGGTCGTAGTCCGAGTCGGAGTTCTCGATCTCGGCGCGGATCTGGTTCACACGACCGGCGACCTGCTCGCTGTCACCGGCACCGTCGACGATGGTGGTCTCGTCCTTGGTGATGACGACCTTGCGGGCGCGGCCCAGCAGGTCGAGGCCCGCGTTCTCGAGCTTGAGGCCGACCTCCTCGGAGATGACCGTGCCGCCCGTGAGGATGGCGATGTCGTTCAGCATGGCCTTGCGGCGGTCGCCGAAGCCCGGGGCCTTGACCGCGACGGACTTGAAGGTGCCGCGGATCTTGTTGACGACCAGGGTCGACAGGGCCTCGCCCTCGACGTCCTCGGCGATGATCAGCAGCGGCTTGCCCGACTGCATGACCTTCTCCAGGAGCGGAAGGAGGTCCTTCACGGAGGAGATCTTGGAGTTGACGATCAGGAGGTAGGGGTCGTCGAGCGACGCCTCCATGCGCTCCATGTCGGTGGCGAAGTACGCCGAGATGTAGCCCTTGTCGAAGCGCATACCCTCGGTGAGCTCCAGCTCCAGACCGAAGGTCTGGGACTCCTCGACGGTGATGACGCCTTCCTTGCCGACCTTGTCCATCGCCTCGGCGATGAGCTCGCCGATCTGGGTGTCGGCGGCGGAGATGGAGGCCGTGGAAGCGATCTGCTCCTTGGTCTCGACATCCTTCGCCTGCTCGAGGAGGGCGCCGGAGACGGCCTCGACGGCCTTCTCGATGCCGCGCTTGAGGGCCATGGGGTTGGCGCCGGCGGCGACGTTGCGGAGGCCCTCGCGGACGAGCGCCTGGGCGAGGACGGTGGCGGTGGTCGTACCGTCGCCGGCGACGTCGTCCGTCTTCTTGGCGACTTCCTTGACCAGCTCGGCGCCGATCTTCTCGTACGGGTCCTCGAGCTCGATCTCCTTGGCGATGGAGACACCATCGTTGGTGATCGTGGGGGCGCCCCACTTCTTCTCGAGGACGACGTTGCGGCCCTTGGGGCCAAGGGTGACCTTGACGGCGTCAGCGAGCTGGTTCATGCCGCGCTCGAGACCGCGCCGGGCCTCCTCGTCGAACGCGATGATCTTGGCCATGTGAAGTGGTCCTCCCGGACATGGGGTGGATAACGCTCCAGGACCGCGCCGACGCCCGCGACGGACGGCCTCCGCGACTCCGTGTGGTTCCTTGCCCCACCCGGACGGCGACCTCGTCTGCCCGATCCTCGTAGCACTCTCACCTTCCGAGTGCTAACGCCAATGATTAGCACTCGGCATAGGAGAGTGCAAGCGACTCTCGATGATCGGGACGTCGGACGAGGGGTGCGGGGGAACGCACGAGGGGCCCGCATCCCTCAGGGATGCGGGCCCCTCGACGGCGTTGCGTCGGTGGCCGATCGCGCCGCGCTCAGACGGCGAGCTTGACCATGTCCGCCTGCGGACCCTTCTGGCCCTGCGAGATCTCGAACTCGACTCGCTGTCCCTCTTCGAGGCTGCGGTAACCATCCATCTGGATCGCGCTGTAGTGGACGAAAACATCCGCACCACCGTCGACCGCGATGAAGCCGTAGCCCTTCTCCGCGTTGAACCACTTGACGGTGCCCTGAGCCATGCCTAACTCCCCTATTACTGGCCCTTGCGCGGGACCGCACTTCGCGGACCCGGGTCAGACCCTGCGCCGGAACGCGTCGACCGCCGCTGAATGTATCTGCCCAACTGCCCTCTGCAACAGGTCATTCGACCGAGAATTCTGGGCGTCCCGGAAAGGGGAATTGGGGATGATCCCCTGGATGACGGGGCAAGTCGGGCCCGGCAAAGCGCGCAGAACGTACACAACGCGCAGGCACTTTGGCTGCTTCTTGTCGCGCGGGGACGCATTCTCATATGCGCCCGGCATGAGCAGCGGAGGGGACTTCCCCAACTCTACCGCGCTCAACCATGCAGAATTGCCCCCTCCGCTTATCGCGCGGAAGGGGCAATTCGTACTGACTGGTAAGGCTGTACGGCTCAGCCGCCGGCGACGGCCGGGATGATCGAGACGCCCGCGCCGGCCGGGGTGGCCGTCTCCAGGCCCTGCTCGAAGCGCACGTCGTCGTCGTTGACGTAGACGTTGACGAAGCGGCGGAGCCTGCCCTGGTCGTCCAGGACCCGGGCGGCGATGCCCGTGTGGTTCTTCTCCAGGTCCGCGATGACCTCGGCGAGGGTCGCGCCCTCGGCCTGGACCTCGGACCGGCCGCCCGTGTAGGTGCGGAGGATGGTGGGGATGCGGACGTTCACGGCCATGTCTTCGTAACCTTTCAGAGCGCCAGGCCGGCGTCGCGGAACGCGTCCAGGCTCGGGCGGATGGTGACGGTCGCCTGAGAGGTGTCGGCCACCGCGTCCAGGGTCTTGAGTCCGTCGCCGGTGTTGAGGACGACGGTGGTGAGCTCCGGGTCGATGACACCGGCCTCGACGAGCTTCCTCGTCACGCCGACGGTCACGCCGCCCGCCGTCTCGGCGAAGATGCCCTCGGTCTGCGCGAGGAGCTTGATGGCGTCCACGACCTGCTCGTCGTTCACGTCCTCCACGGCGCCACCGGTCCGGCGGGCGATGTCGAGGACGTACGGGCCGTCGGCCGGGTTGCCGATGGCGAGCGACTTGGCGATCGTGTTCGGCTTCTGGGGCCGTACGACGTCGTGGCCTGCCTTGAAGGCGGCGGAGACCGGGGAGCAGCCCTCGGCCTGCGCGCCGAAGATCTTGTACGGCTTGTCCTCGACGAGGCCCAGCTTGATGAGCTCCTGGAGGCCCTTGTCGATCTTCGTGAGCTGGGAGCCGGAGGCGATCGGGATGACGAGCTGGTCGGGGATGACCCAGCCGAGCTGCTCGCAGATCTCGTACGCGAGCGTCTTGGAGCCCTCGCCGTAGTACGGACGGAGGTTGACGTTCACGAAGCCCCAGCCCTCGCCGAGCGGGTCGCCGATGAGCTCCGAGCAGAAGCGGTTGACGTCGTCGTAGTTGCCCTCGATGGCGACGAGGTCACCGCCGTAGACACCGGCCATGACGACCTTGCCCTGCTCCAGGTCGTGCGGGATGAACACGCAGGAGCGGAAGCCGGCGCGGGCGGCGGCGGCGCCGACGGCACCGGCCAGGTTGCCGGTGGAGGAGCAGGAGAGGGTGGTGAAGCCGAAGGCGCGGGCGGCTTCGAGCGCCTGGGCGACGACCCGGTCCTTGAAGGAGTGGGTCGGGTTGCCGGAGTCGTCCTTGACGAAGAGCTTGCCGGGGGCGACGCCGATCTCGCGGGCGAGGTTGTCGGCCTGGACGAGCTTGGTCCAGCCGGGGTTCAGGTTCGGCTTCTCGGCGACGTCGGCGGGGACGGGCAGCAGCGGGGCGTAACGCCAGATGTTGGCGGGGCCGGCCTCGATCTGCTTGCGCAGCGCCTCGGGGTCACCGGTGGGGAGGTCGTACGCGACTTCGAGCGGTCCGAAACAGAGTTCGCAGGCGAAGATCGGGCCGAGCGGGAAGATTTCACCGCATTCACGACAGGAAAGCCCGGACGCGGGACCGAGGTCGACGGTGGTGGCGGAAGCGACGGTCTGTACAGCCATGGAGGCGAGGCCCTTTCTCCTCATCTTTCCCATGACGAATTTTTCGCCATGAGACGGATTTGGCACCTTCCCTAGCCGGGAGCCTCGCGGGCGCAGTGCGACGACTGCGGACGAGACCGACTGGAGGGTTGCCGGGGCTTCAACGGGCCGTTTCCCTCTGCCCCTCTGGATGAGCGGTATTCGATTGTGAAGCGCGGTGGACTTTCGTTCCTGCGCTCCGGCGCGGGCGGCACCCCGACGTGCATCGGGCATCCGCGTTGTTCAAGACTGTAACCGAAGGCCCGGGCCCTTGGACCGGCCGTCCGAACCGCGAGATGGAGATCAGGTGCTGGAAGAGGTGGAGCGCTGGCTGGGCCGGCGGTCCTGGTCCGTGGCGGACCGGCCGCTGGAGCGGATCCTCGCCGCCAAGCGGAACACGAAGGTCAGCGTCGTCCTGCCGGCGCTGAACGAGGAGGCGACGGTCGGGGACATCGTCGCCGTGATCCGCCGCGAGCTGATGACGGAGGCGGTGCCGCTCGTCGACGAGCTGGTAGTGATCGACTCGGGTTCCACGGACCGCACGGCGGAGGTGGCGGCGGCGGCCGGCGCGCGGGTGGTCGCGCGGGACGCGATACTGCCCCGGATACCGGCCGTACCCGGCAAGGGCGAGGTCCTCTGGCGCTCGCTGATGGTGACGAGCGGGGACGTCGTGTGCTTCGTGGACGCGGATCTGCGGGACTTCTCGGCGGACTTCGTGACGGGGATCGTGGGCCCGCTGCTCACGGACCCGGACGTGGACTTCGTGAAGGCCATGTACGACCGCCCCTTCGGGGACACCCCCGGCCAGGGCGGCCGGGTCACGGAGCTGGTGGCGCGCCCCCTGCTCAACCTGCACTGGCCGCGGCTGGCGGGCTTCGTTCAGCCGCTGGGCGGCGAGTACGCGGCGCGGCGCTCACTCCTCGAACGCCTCCCCTTCCCCGTCGGGTACGGGGTGGAGCTGGGCCTGCTCGTGGACTCCCTGCACACGGTGGGCCTGGACGCGCTCGCACAGGTGGACGTGGGGGTACGCAAGCACCGGCACCAGGACGGGCAGGCGCTCGGCCGGATGGCGGCGGCGATCTACCGGACGGCGCAGCTGCGGCTCTCGCGGGGCCATCTGGTGCGGCCGTGGCTGACGCAGTTCGAGCGGGGCGAGAGGGGCTTCGAGCCGCGGACGTACGCGGTGGACACGGAGGAGCGGCCGCCGATGGCCGAGATCGCGGAGTACGCGCGGCGCCGCGTGGCGTAACGCCCCGTGATGATCGGTTTTGCCTACATTGCCCTTTTATGCGCTTCAGAACATCTCACCTGGGCAGAGTGCTCGCGGCCGTCGGGCTCACGGCCGGCTCGCTCGCCTTCACGGCGGCGGGACCGGCCGCCGCGGACGTGGTCGAGCCCTTCGGCAAGCGGTACGACGAGTCGCTGTACGGCGACTTCACCACGATCGGCAACACGGTGACGGGCTGCCCGACCGCCCCGGCGGACCTGGCCGCCCGCTGCGCGACGGCGGCGTCCGGGCAGGGCTCGGACGACAACAACACCTTCGTGATGCGGCGGCTCGACGCGGGCGGCATCGGGGACGACGGCTTCGGCTCGAGCACCGGCCACGTGAAGATCCCCGCCGGCGCCGAGGTCGCGTACGCCCGCCTCTTCTGGGGCGGCAACGACGGCACGCACAAGAGCCCGGGCGGCGCGCAGCTGAAGCGCTGCGACATCTCGGGCGCGGACATCGGGCCCTCCCCCGGCGACCCGGCCACGACGAGCCCGCTGATCAAGGTGGGGGCGGGTCCCGCGACGCCGGTCTCGATCGACAGCATGGTCGCCGACCCGGCCGACACCGGCGGCCCGCACTACTACACGGGCGAGTCCGACGTGACCGCCGCCTTCGCGGGCGTCTCGGGGACGGACGCGCGGGTGGCGGTGGGGAACCTCTGGGCGCCGGAGGGCAAGGGCTGCGTGGCGGGCTGGTCCCTCACGGTCGTCCACAGGTTCCCGGCCCCGGACCCGGTGAAGGCCCCCGAGCGACGCCATGTGTACGTCTACGGCGGCCATGTCCACCAGCGCCCGGCCTCTCCCGCCACGACGATCACCGTGGACGGCTTCCACCGGGGCCCCGGCACGGTGCGCGCGAGTGTGACGGCGTACGAGGGCGACCGGAACACGCCGGGCGACAGGTTCCTCGTGGACGGCAGGAACGTCACCGAGCCCCACACGGGCAACACCGGCAACTTCTTCGTCGGTGAGGGCGACGGCGCGGTCGCCCCCGCGCCGGCCGACGACCTGAGCATCGACGCCAAGGCCTTCGACGTCCCGGCCGGCGCCGTCCCGCCGGGCGCCACCTCGGCCGATCTGACCTTCTCCACGAACGGCGACACGTACCTGCCGTCCGGGCTGGCCTTCTCGGTGCCGGTCCCCGACCTGGAGGTCACCAAGACGGCGAGCCCGCGCACGGTGAAGCCGGGCGACACCCTCACGTACAAAATCACCGCGCGGAACGTGAGCGGCGTCGACTACCCGAACGCCGCGTTCGGCGACGACCTGACCGGGAACCTGGACGACGCCTACTACAACGGGGACGTGCGGACGGACCTCGGGAAGGTGTCGTACGAGAAGGGGAGGATCGGGTACGCCGGGACCATCCCGGCCGGGAAGACGGCGACCGTCACCTACTCGGTGACGATCAAGGACCCGGCGACCGGCGACGGCAGGCTCCGCACCGGCGTGACGGTGGAGAGCCCCCGCTCCACCTGCGGAGCCGGCAGCGCAGACCCGTCCTGCACGGTGACCCCGAAGATCGAGAAGCCGAGGCCGACGCCGGTGGCCCCCTCGCCGAGCCGGACACAGCCCGAACCGCCGCCGGCCGAGCCCTCCCGGACCCCGCCCGCCACGGCCTCGGCCGCCCCGGCCCCGGCTCCGGCCCCGGGCCCGCAGGGCGGCCACGGCCCCGGCCCCGGGTCTGACAGCGACCCCGGCTCCGGTCACGGCTCCATGGCGGCGACCGGCGGCAACGGCGAACGCCTCTGGCTGCTCGGGGCACTCGCGATCGCCCTGGCGGGGACGGGCGTGGTGGCGAAGGCGGCGATGCGCGGCCGACGCGACTGACCGGCGCCCACCGGCCGGCCGCGTGAGCCGCCGCGACGGAGCGTGGCCGAATCAGCCCGTCTCGTATACGTACGTTTGAGCGTTTACGGGACGGGCTAGGTTCGCCACATGGCAACAGTGCTCGTGGCATCCAACCGGGGACCGGTCTCGTACGTGCTCGGCGACGACGGCTCACTCGACGCCCGGAGGGGCGGCGGCGGCCTGGTCTCCGGCCTGAGCGCCATCGACTCCCAGGAGAGCCTCTGGGTGTGCGCGGCGCTCGGCGCGGGAGACCGGGAGGCGGTCCGGCGCGGGACCGGCGAGCCGGGCGTCCGCATGCTGGACATCGACCCGGAGGTGTACGCCGACGCGTACAACGGCATCGCGAACTCGGTGCTGTGGTTCCTCCACCACCATCTGTACGACATCCCGCGCGAACCGGTCTTCGACGCGGAGTTCCGCCGGCGCTGGGAGGCCTACCGCGCCTACAACCGCGCGTTCGCCGAGACGCTGGCGGCGGAGGCGGCGGAGGGCGCGGCGGTCCTGGTGCAGGACTACCACCTGGCCCTCGTCCCCGGTCAGCTCCGCGAGCTCCGCCCGGACCTGCGCATCGGCCACTTCACCCACACCCCGTGGGCGTCCCCCGCCTACCTCAGGATGCTCCCGGACGACGTCCGCGAGGAACTCCTGAGAGGCATGCTCGGGGCGGACCGGCTGGGCTTCCACACCCGGGCCTGGGCCTCGGCGTTCGAGGACGGCGCGGGCGACCTCGGCCGCACCCGGCTCGCCGTGCACCCCCTGGGCGTGGACGGCGAGGAGCTGCGGGCGCTGGCGCACCGACCACAGGTGGAGGAGCGTCTGGCGGGACTCCGCGCGGAGGTCGGCGACCGGAAGACCATCGTCCGGGTGGACCGCACGGAGCTCTCGAAGAACATCCTCCGCGGCCTCCTCGCCTACCGCGAGTTCCTCACCGCCCACCCCGAGTGGCACGACCGGGTGGTCCACCTGGCCTCCGCGTACCCCTCGCGCCAGGACCTGGAGTCGTACCGCACGTACACGGCCGCGGTGAGGACCCTGGCGGACGAGATCAACGCCGAGTTCGGCACGGCGGACTGGCAGCCGGTCCTGGTCTCGGTGAAGGACGACTTCACCCGCTCCCTGGCCGCGTACCGCCTCGCGGACGTGGCCCTGGTGAACCCGGTGCGCGACGGCATGAACCTGGTCGCGAAGGAGATACCGGTCGTCTCGGAGGCGGGCTGCGCCCTGGTCCTCTCCCGCGAGGCCGGAGCGTACGAGGAACTCCACGAGGACGCGCTGACGGTGAACCCCTTCGACGTCTCGGAAACGGCCGAGGCCCTCCACACGGCACTCACGATGTCCCCGGCCGACCGCGCGGACCGCACCAAACGCCTGGCGTCCGCGGCCACGTCCCTCCCCCCGCAGCGCTGGTTCCTGGACCAGCTGGAGGCGTTGCGGGAGCGGTGAGCACTGCTCCCGTTCCTGGCCGACGAGGGCGCGCGGCGGAGGGGCCGGGGCAGCCACGCCTCGTGGTGGACCTGTTGCCTCGGTGAGCGAGAACTCGTTGCCGGTAATCGGTGACGACCCCTCCTCCTGGAGGGTCGTCCCGTGTCACACTCGCCGCGATCGTTCCCCCAGGCGATCCGTTTTTCCCCATGAGACGCATGAGGCAAGCGGAAGGATCGCAAGAAACGTGAAGAAGATTGTCGTGGGCATGACCATCGGGTCGGCGCTCACCGCACTCCTCGCCGCGGGGCTCACCCCCGCCGCCGCGCAGGAAGCCCGGGACGCCGCACCGGCGGGCGCGAACGCGCACCGGCCCGACAACCGCCCCGGCCCCCTCACGAAGCAGCGCACCAGGCTGCGCGAACAGGCGATCGACCTGATCGCCAAGGGCAAGGCCACGGCGAACGCCAAGGGCGTCGTCGAGGTCGCGCCCGGCAAGTTCGCCGAGACCGAGACCACCACCGCCACCCGCCAGGAGAAGATCTTCACGATCCTCTCCGAGTTCGGCGACCAGGGCTCCGGCAAGCTCGGAACCGTCCCCGGCCCGCTGCACAACCGGATACCGCAGCCCGACCGGACCAAGGACAACTCCAACGCCTGGACCGCCGACTTCTCGAAGGCCTACTACGAGAACCACTTCAACGGCTCCGGCGAGTCCATGAAGACCTTCTACGAGAAGCTGTCCAGCGGCCGCTACTCGGTCTCCAACACCGTCGAGGACTGGGTCAAGGTCCCCGGCAACGCCTCCACCTACGGCGACAACTCCGTCGAGGACACCGGCGGCTCCTGGGCCTTCATCCAGGACACCGGCGACGCCTGGTGGAACGCCCGGATCGCCGCCGGCAAGACGCCGGCCGAGATCGACGCGTACCTCGCCCAGTTCGACGTCTGGGACCGCAACGACTGGGACCACGACGGCAACTTCGACGAGGCCGACGGCTACATCGACCACTTCCAGGCCGTGCACGCCGGCATGGGTGAGGACGCGGGCGGCGGCGCGCAGGGCGAGGACGCCATCTGGTCCCACCGCTGGTACGTCAACGGGGACGACTACGGGCTGACCGGACCCGACGTGTCCGGCACCCAGAACAAGGCCGGTGGCGCCCGCATCGGCCAGTCCAGGTACTGGCTCGGCGACTACACCACCGAGGGCGAGAACGGCGGACTCGGCGTCTTCTGCCACGAGTTCGGCCACGACCTCGGCCTGCCGGACTACTACGACACCGACGGCGGCGAGAACTCCACCGCCTTCTGGACCCTGATGAGCTCCGGCTCCTGGCTCGGCCACGGCGCCGCCGCCGACGAGGGCATCGGCACCCACCCGGGCCTCATGGGCGCCGAGGAGAAGCTCTTCCTCGGCTGGCTGGACCACGCCGACGCGCCGCTCGGCGCCACCGGCACGTACACCCTGAACCCGGCCGCGCTCCAGGTCACCGGCAAGGAACAGGCCGTCCGCGTCGCGCTCCCCGACAAGACGAGCAGCACCACCTACGCCACGCCCACCTCGGGCACGCACGCCTGGTGGACCGGCTCCGCCGACGGCCTCAACCAGTCGCTCACCCGCTCCGTCCCGGCCGCCCCTCGCGTGACGGTCAAGGCGAGCGCCTGGTACGAGATCGAGGCCGACTTCGACTACCTCTTCGCCGAGTACTCCCTCGACGGCGGGGCGACCTGGGCCCGCGCGGGCGCGTCCGTCTCCGGCTCCTCGGGTGGCAAGTGGACGACGCTGCGCTACTCGTACGACTCCGCCGACAAGCCGTCCCTCTTCCGCTTCCGCTACCAGAGCGACGGCGGCGTGCACTTCGCCGGCGCGTTCCTGGACGACGTCTCGCTGACCTCCGGCGGGACGACCCTGGCGTCGGACGACGTCGAGCAGGGCGCGGGCGGCTGGACCGCGCAGGGCCGCTGGAAGATCTCGACCGGCACCGAGACGGCGACCTCCCCCCGGTACTACCTCCTGGAGAACCGCGAGTACGTCGGCTCCGACGCGCTCCTCGCCGAGGGCCCCTACCAGTTCAGCAAGAACATCACCGCCCCGGACTGGGTCGAGTGGTTCACGTTCCAGAACGGCATGCTGGTCTGGTACGTCGACCGCTCCTTCGACGACAACAACGTCAGCAACCACCCCGGCGGCGGCTCGGCGATGGCGGTCGACGCCCGCCCGGCCCCCTTCCGGTACGCCGACGGGACCGCGCCCAGCAACCGGCGCCAGCCCTTCGACGCGACCTTCGGCCTGGAGGCCACGGACGCCACCTGCCTCCACAAGGAGGTCCTGGCCGGCAAGGGACCGAACCAGACCGTCCAGACGCTGGCGGCCTGCGCCCCCTCCGTCCCGGGCATCCCGGTCTTCGACGACACCGACCCGAACGCGTACTACGACACGACGGCCCCGCAGGCCAGCGTGAAGGTCGCGGGCCACGGCGTGCGCGTCACGGTCACCGGTGACGCCGGCGACGACCTGACGATCAGCGTCGCCAACCCGGCCGCGCACTGATCCGTACGGGAAGAGCGCGAGGGCGGTGCGGAGGGGCCGTAGCTTCTCCGCACCGCCCTCGCGGCATCACGGGGGCTCAGCCCTCCCGTACCGCTCTCGCCAGTTCCGTCAGGAACTCGACCACACCCGCCGGGCCCTGCACGGCGAGGTCGGCGCGGCCGGCCAGTTCCGGGACCTCGGTGGAGCCGCTGCACACCAGGACGCCCGGGGTGCCGCCGGAGCGGAGCTTCTCGACCGCG
Organism: Streptomyces sp. NPDC034084; assembly: GCF_055575535.1. Lineage (NCBI taxonomy): Bacteria > Bacillati > Actinomycetota > Actinomycetes > Kitasatosporales > Streptomycetaceae > Streptomyces > Streptomyces sp. NPDC034084. The sequence continues at coordinate 110,060 of NZ_JBVISK010000006.1, read as the reverse complement.
GCGAAGGCCGGCAGGTCGCCCAGGTCGTCGCCCGCGTAGAGCACGGACCCGGCGCCCACCTCCCGTACGTACTCCGACAGCGCCACGCCCTTGTCCATGCCCGGGGGCCGCAGCTCCAGGACCATGCGGCCCGGCTCCAGGACGAGGCCGTGGGCGACGGCCAGGTCGCCCAGCGGTCCCTTGAGGGCCTCGAAGGCGCCCTCCGGGTCCTGGGCGCGGCGGGTGTGGACGGCGACCGCGCGGCCCTTCTCCTCGATCCAGACACCCGGCCAGGCACCGGCCCGGTCCAGGAAGCCGGGGAGCTCGGAGCGGACGGAGGCCACGCCCGGGTGCGGGGCGGCGGCCTGGACGGTGCCGGTGACGGCGTCCCAGCGTTCGGCGCCGTAGTGGCCGAGGACGACGAGGTGCTCCAGGCCCGGGACCCCGGCGAATCCGCCGTAGCGGACGGCGACCCCGGCGGGGCGGCCGGTCACGACGGCGATCGAGCCGACGTGGGGGGCGAGGGCGGAGAGGGCGGCCACGGCGCCGGCGTGGGCGCGGGCCGATTCGGGGTCGGGGACGATCTCGGCGAGGGTGCCGTCGAAGTCGAGGGCGACGACGGCGTCAGCCGGGCGCGCGAGGAGCGCGGCCAGACCGTCGCGGCCGGGGGAATGGGGTCTCCCCTGCTCGAACAGGGTGGAGAGCTTGGGGAAGGCCGGTTCTGGGAGGCTGACCATGGTCCTGACCCTACCCACGGACGGCGTTCACATCAGTGTGGCCGGGGTCACCCTTCCCGCCGTCGCTGCTTCTTCTCGCGGACCCGGCGCAGCCGGTTGACCGTCACCGGGTCGTGGGCGAGGGCGCGCGGGTCGTCGAGGAGCGCGTTGAGGAGCTGGTAGTAGCGGGTCGGGGAGAGCCCGAGCCGCTCGCGGACGGCCCGCTCCTTGGCACCGGGGCCGGGCCAGGAGCGGCGCTCGACGGCGAGGAGGTCCCGCTCCCGCTCCCCGAGCCCGCCGCCGCCGTCGTCCGCCGTCTCCTCTTCGGTCATACGACCAACCTATTACCCGCGAGGACTACTCGGCGTTCTCCGCCGCCGTCGCCGCCCGGCCTATCCGGCCGAGGACGTCGGCGGGGCGGGCGCCGGGGGTGACGGCCTTGCCGATGTTCTGCTTGATGTCCTCGCTGACCTTGGCCCAGGAGGTCTTGCCGACCGGCGGGAGCTGCGCGTCGGGCAGGACCTTGAGGAAGACGCGCAGGCCGGCGTGGTCGGGGTCGGTCTCCATGCGGGTGGAGGCGGTGACGGTGACCGGCAGGAGGTCGTTGTCGCCGGCGAACTTCAGGACGTTCTCGTCGCTGAAGACGAAGTTGAGGAAGTCGCCGATCTCCTTGCGGTGACCGTTCTGCTTGAAGCCCATGATCCAGTCGGCGACGCCCATGGAGGTCTTGGGCGCCCCGTCGGCGCCGGGGAGGGGGACCTGCCCGACCCGGACGCCCTTCTTCGCGGCCTCCTTGAGGAGCGAGGGGTGGCCGTTGAGCATGCCGACCTCGCCGTTCGCGAAGGCGGCGAAGGCGGCCTTGCGGTTGAGCTTGCCGGGGGCGACCGGTCCGGTGAGGTCCTTGCCGACGAGGTCGTCGCGGAGCCACTGGAAGGTGCGCACGTTGGCGTCGGAGTCGACGGCGTAGCGGTCGGACGCGTCGGTCCAGCCGCCTCCGGCGCTGAGCAGCCACATGAGGGCCTCGGCCTGGGCCTCCTCGGGGCCGAGCGGCAGCGCGAAGGGGGTGGGGACGCCCTTGGCCTTGAGCTTGGCAGCGGCCTCGGCGAGTTCGTCCCAGGTGGTGGGGGCCTTGGCGCCGGCCTCCTCGAAGAGGTCCTTGTTGTAGAAGAGCGGCCGGGTGGAGGCGACGAACGGCATGCCGTACTGGGTGCGCTTGTACTCGCCGGCGGCGGCGAGCGGGCCGAGGAAGTTGGCCTGGACGGGGATGGAGAGGAGTTCGTCGGCGGCGTAGAGCTGCCCGGCGGCGGCGTAGTCGGCGTAGGCGCCGATCTGCGCGATGTCGGGGGCCCGGCCGGCCTTGACCATCTCGGCGACCTTGCGGTCGACGTCGTCCCAGGACTCGACCTGGACCTCGACCTTGACCCCCGGGTGCTTCGCCTCGTAGGCGGCGACGAGGCCGGACCAGTACTTCGTGGTGGTGTCGCCGCCGGTCAGGTCGTAGTCGGCGGCGACCAGCCTCAGGGTCACATCGCCGGAGTCGCCGCCCAGGGAGCCGCAGCCGGCGACCGTCGCGGTCAGTCCGAGGGCGGCGGCGGCCGCGGTCAGTCCAAGAAATCGTCGCCGCTCCACGGCTTCATCCACCTTTTGCTCATCGTCGAGCTGTCGTTCCGCTGCAGTGAGCTGCGCGTTTGCTCATGTCAGGGCTGTAATTCTGCCCCGCCCCCGGTATGAGGTCTACACCACTCCGGTATCACTTCCGCAACTGCGGCGGGACCATGGCCCCATGATCGGCCTCGAATTTGTATCCGAGCGCAACAATCCTGCCCAGTGGACTAGACCTTTTGGGTCCTCGCGCGACAGACTGTCCCCCGTGAGACACGTCATCGCCCTTGATGTGGGCGGCACCGGCATGAAGGCCGCCCTCGTCGGCGCCGACGGCACCCTGCTGCACGAGGCCCGCCGCGCCACCGGGCGCGAGCGCGGGCCCGAGGCCGTGGTGGAGACCATCCTCCGCTTCGCCGAAGACCTCCGCGCCCTGGGCCAGGAGCGGTACGGGCAGCCCGCCGCGGCCGCCGGAGTCGCCGTCCCCGGCATCGTCGACGCCGAGCACGGCATCGCCGTCTACGCCGCCAACCTCGGCTGGCGCGACGTTCCCATGCGCGAACTCCTCAGCGGCCGGCTCGGCGGCATCCCCGTCGCCCTCGGCCACGACGTCCGCACCGGCGGCCTCGCCGAAGGCCGTATCGGCGCGGGCAACGGCGCCGACCGCTTCCTCTTCGTGCCCCTCGGCACCGGCATCGCCGGAGCCATCGGCATCGGCGACCGCATCGAGGCCGGCGCCCACGGCTACGCCGGCGAGATCGGCCACATCGTCGTCCGCCCCGGCGGCACCGCCTGCGGCTGCGGCCAGCGCGGCTGCCTGGAGCGGTACGCCTCCGCCTCCGCCGTCTCCCTCGCCTGGGCCGCGGCCGGCGGCGACCCCGACGCCGACGCCGCCGACTGCGCCAAGGCCGTCGAATCCGGCGACCCCACGGCCGTACGGGTCTGGCAGGACGCCGTCGACGCCCTCGCCGACGGGCTCGTCACCGCGCTCACCCTCCTCGACCCCCGCACGCTCATCATCGGTGGCGGACTGGCCGAGGCCGGGGAAACCTTGTTCACACCACTCAGGGCCGCGGTGGAGGAACGCGTCACGTTCCAGAAGCTGCCCGCCATCGTCCCGGCGGCCCTCGGGGACACCGCCGGATGCCTGGGCGCGGGCCTCCTCGCCTGGGACCTTCTCTCCCTCGACTCGGAGGTTTCCGCCTGATGGCCGATCACCAGGTTCTCGCCGGCGCGCACGTCGTGCTGCCCACCGGAACGGTCGAGAACGGACGCGTGATCGTCGACGGCGACCGCATCGTGGGCTCGGCGCCCGAGGGCGCCCCCGTCCTCGACCTGACCGGCCACTGGCTCGTCCCCGGCTTCGTGGACATGCACAACCACGGCGGCGGCGGGGCCTCCTTCACCTCCGGCACCGTCGACCAGGTCCTCCAGGGCATCCACACCCACCGCCTGCACGGCACCACCAGCGTCGTCGCCTCCTTCGTCACCGGCGAGATGGACTTCCTCAGCCGCCGGGCGGGCCTGCTCTCCGAACTCGCCGAACAGGGCGACCTCGCCGGCCTCCACTTCGAGGGCCCGTTCATCAACCCCTGCCGCAAGGGCGCCCACGACCCGACGCTGCTCCGCGACCCGGACCCGGCCGAGGTCCGCAAGCTGATCGACGCCGCCCGCGGCCAGGCCCGGATGGTCACCCTCGCCACCGAACTGCCCGGCGGCCTCGACTCCGTCCGCCTGCTCGCCGAGCACGGCGTGATCGCCGCGATCGGCCACACCGACGCCACGTACGAGCAGACCCGGGCGGCCATCGACGCGGGCGCCACCGTCGCCACCCACCTCTACAACGCGATGCCCGCCCTCGGCCACCGCGCCCCCGGTCCGATCGCCGCCCTCCTGGAGGACGAGCGGATCACCGTCGAGCTCATCAACGACGGCACCCACCTCCACCCCGCCGCCCTGGAGCTCGCCTTCCACCACGCGGGACCCGAGCGCGTCGCCTTCATCACCGACGCCATGGACGCCGCCGGCTTCGGCGACGGCAGCTACATGCTCGGCCCGCTCGCCGTCGAGGTGAAGGACAGCGTCGCCCGCCTCGTCGACGGCGGCTCCATCGCCGGCTCCACCCTCACCCTGGACCGCGCCTTCCAGCGCGCCGCCACCATCGACGGCCTCCCCGTCGACGCGATCGTCCAGGCCATCTCGGCCAACCCGGCCCGGCTTCTCGGCGTGTACGACCGGGTCGGCTCCCTGGAGCCCGGCAAGGACGCCGACATCGTCGTCCTCGACGAGGGATTCCGCCTCAAGGGCGTGATGCGCAAGGGCGAGTGGATCGTCGACCCGGCGGCGGACACAGCCGCCTGATCAGGTGTCACTCAGGAGGGCGGTTGGCCGCGGGTCTGGGCCAACCGCCTTTCGTTTGGCATGATCGGTGCCCGTCGGAGCGTACGTTCCGCAGGACTTCACTCGGAGTACGGAGTACGGGGCGGACAGGTCTTGATCCTCACGGTCACCCTCAACACGGCGCTGGACCTGACCTACCGGGTCCCCGCCCTCACCCCGCACGCCTCCCACCGGGTCACCCAGGTCATCGAGCGGCCCGGTGGCAAGGGACTCAACGTCGCCCGCGTCCTCGCCGCCCTCGGGTACGAGACGGTCGCCACCGGCTTCGCGGGCGGCGCCACCGGCGCGACCCTGCGGGACCTGCTCGCGCCGACGCCCGTACGGGACGAACTCGTCGAGACCGCCGGCCCCACCCGCCGCACGGTCGCCGTCGTCGACACCGCGAGCGGGGACACCACCCAGCTCAACGAACCGGGCCCGACCGTCACCGCCGCCGAGTGGACCGCCTTCCGCACCCGCTTCACGGCGCTCCTCGACGGGGCCCGCGCGGTCGCCCTCTGCGGCAGCCTCCCGCCGGGCATCCACGTCGGCGCGTACGCGGAACTCGTCCGCCTCGCCCGCACGGCCGGGGTCCCCGTACTCCTGGACACCAGCGGCGAACCGCTGCGCCGGGGCATCGCCGCCCGCCCGGACCTGGTCAAGCCGAACGCCGAGGAACTCGCCCAGCTCACCGGCGCCCGCGAACCCCACCGGGCCACCCGCGACGCACGCCGCCGGGGCGCCCACGCGGTGGTCTCCTCACTCGGCCCCGAGGGCCTCCTCGCCGCCACCCCCGAGGGCCTGTGGCGGGCGACCCCGCCCGCCGCCGTCAAGGGCAACCCCACGGGCGCGGGCGACTCCGCCGTCGCCGGCCTCCTCTCGGGCCTGGTCGACGAGGCCCCCTGGCCGGACCGCCTCACCCGCGCGGTCGCCCTCTCGGCGGCGACGGTCCTCTCCCCGGTGGCCGGCGAATTCGACCAGACGGCGTACGAGGAGCTGCTCACGCGGGTGAAGGTCGTCGAGGAGACGGCCTAGGACGCGGGCTCCGGCGTGACTTCCAGCCAGTCGAGCAGCACGTTGCACTGATTGCCCTGCTCGCACGAGATCTTGATCTCGTTGTCACCCTTCTGGAGCGTCACCGGCGCCCAGGTGGTCTGCCAGTTCTTCTCCAGGTTCGTGTCCGTTGAGTGGATGAAGTTCTTCAGACCGATCGGCAGGGAGTTCGCCTTGCCGTTCACCGTCAGGGTGGCGTTGGCGTCGACCGCCGGGATGGCATAGCGCACGGTCAGGCGGTACTTGCCCGCCGTCGGCATGTTCGCCTTCCAGGTCACCGAGGCGCCCTGCGCGTTGAAGCCCGAGACGTACGCCCCGCCGACGCCCTCGGCGCCGGGGACGGTCTTCTCCGTCGTGGCCGAGCCGCCCAGCGTCAGCGTCGCCGCGTCCTGCTTCGGCAGTTCCTGCGGGGTCTTGTCGTCGCTCGGTTCGGTGCTCGGCGTCTCGGAGGCCTGGGAGGGCGCGGTCGAGGGCGTGGTGCCGCCGGCCTGACCGCCCTTGTCCTTCTCCCCGTCCGAGTTCGTGATCAGGGCCGCCGCGATGCCGACCACCACGACCGCCACGACGGCGACCGCGCCGATCAGGAGGCCCTTGGTGTTGGGGCCACGGCCCGAGCCGCCGCGCTGGGGCGGGATCGGGCGGGTCTGCGGCTGCGCGCCGTACGTCTCGGGCGCCGCGTACTGCGCCTGCGGCCGGCCGTAGGGGGCCTGCTGCTGCGGCGGAACGTACGCCTGCTGCTGGCCGTACTGGCGCTCGCCGACCGTTCTGACCTGGTTGTACGAGGTCCGGGGCACACCCGGCTGCGCTGCGGCGGGGCCGGGGTAGCCGTAGCCGCCGCCCTGCGGGGGCCGGGCACCCGCTGCCTGGCCGTCCTCGTAGAGGTAGCCGAACGGATCGTCGTCCTCGGGCTTGCTCGCGCCGTTGTTACCGGCAGCCATCCGGGTCATCCTCTCCATGCTCGCCAGCCGTCGCCGACCGGCCGAGCCTACCCCGAACGGACCAGCGCGCGACTCAGCCCGCCCGCCGGTGGACCTTGGCGCGGGAGCGTTTCTCCACGTACATGCGCTGGTCCGCCGAGTTCAGGACCTCCTCCACGGTCATCCCGCATTCGGCCCAGCCGATGCCGAAGCTCGCGCCGACGCGGACCGCGCGTCCGTCCACCCGGATCGGCGGGATGATCGCGTTGCGGAGGCGTACGGCCAGGTCGGCGGCGTCGGCCGCGCCGAGGCCGTCGGCGAGGACGACGAACTCATCACCGCCGAGCCGGGCGACGGTGTCACCGTCCCGCACGCCGGTGGTGAGCCGGCGCGCGACCTCGATGAGGACGGCGTCGCCGGTGTGGTGGCCGAAGCGGTCGTTGATCGACTTGAAGCCGTCGAGGTCGCAGAAGAGGACCGCGAGCCCCTTGGTGCCGTCGTCGACCTCGCCGCCCGTCGGGGCGACGGTGTGCACGTGGTGGTCGTACGGCCCGGCGCCGCCCGCCGGCTCGAAACCGAAACCGTGCTCGTGCTCGTGCTCGTACGCCTGCGGTTCGGCGTCGTACGCCGGGTCGTACGCGGGCTCGTAGCCTCCGTGGGCCGTCCCGTACCCCCCGTCCCGCGCGGAGTCGTACCCCCCGGCGTACGCCGGCTCGTTCCCCTGCGCGCCGGGGCGCTCGCAGAGCCGGGCGGAGAGCCGGGAGCGCAGCTCGGCGCTGTTGGGGAGGCCGGTGAGGGCGTCGTGGGAGGCGCGGTGGGCGAGCTGGAGCTCGTGCCGCTTGCGCTCCTCGATGTCCTCGACGTGGGTGAGGAGGAAGCGGGGTCCGTCGGCGGTGTCCGCGACCACGGAGTTGCGCAGGGAGACCCAGACGAACGTGCCGTCGCGCCGGCCGAGCCGCAGCTCGGCCCGGCCGCCCTCGGCGGAGGTGCGGAGGAGGGTGCCTATGTCCTCGGGGTGGACGAGGTCGGCGAAGGAGTAGCGCCGCATGACGGAGGCGGGCCGGCCGAGCAGTCGGCACAGGGCGTCGTTGGTACGGAGCAGCCGGCCGTGCTGGTCGCCGCCCATCTCGGCGATGGCCATGCCGGAGGGCGCGTACTCGAAGGCCTGCCGGAAGGACTCCTCGCTGGCCCGCAGGGCCTGCTGCTCGCGCTCCAGCCGGACCAGGGCGCGCTGCATGTTGGAGCGGAGGCGGGCGTTGCTGATGGCGATCGCCGACTGCGAGGCGTACATCTGGAGCGCTTCCTGGCCCCAGGGTCCGGGGTGCCGGCCGTTGCGCGGGCGGTCGACGGATATGACGCCGAGGAGCTCACGGCCGGAGCCGGAGGCGTACATGGGGGCGTAGAGCCGGTCGTGTGGGTGCCACTCGTCCTCGAAGCGGGGGGCGGGCCCGTCGGTGTGCCACTGGGGGACGTCGTCCTCCATGAGGACCCAGCCCTCGGTGTGCGGGATGAACCGCAGGTCGCCCCAGGCGATGCCCATGGAGAGGCGGCGGTCCCAGGACGAGCGGGAGCCGACGCGGCCGGTGATCAGGGCCTCCGCGGCGGAGCTTCCGGCGAAGGCGGCGACGACGAGGTCACCGTCGGGGCGGACGAGGTTGACGCAGGCCAGTTCGTAGTTGAGACCGGCGACCACGCCGTCGGCGACGGTCTGCAGGGTGTCCGCCAGGCTGCGGGCAGTGTTGAGATCCGCCACGACCTGATGCAGCTGCCGCAGGGTCGAGAGACGGACGTAGGGCTCCGACTCGGTCTCCATCGCTCGCTCTCCCCGAGACCTCGACAGCAACTCCAGGGTTCTCATCGGCTTCGTACCGCACTGTCCCCGCCACTGAATCACAGCGAGCTGCGCACCCGGTACACAGGGTCAGCAAATACTCGGCTCTGTGACTCAAGTCACAGCAGCTCAGGGCGGGTCCGGCGAACCCTCCCCGGGGTGCCGGTTCCGGGTCCTAGGACCGGCGGGGGTGCCGGTCTGGTCCCCCCGCCCGATGCGGGGCGCCGGGGCGGGTCATAGCGTGCGGGTGTGCTGACGACTCCCGCCCCGCCCCCCGTGTCCGACCTGGCCATCCCTCATGCTGAGGGGGTGAGCGACGACGAGTTCCGGGCGGCCATGTCCCGCCTCGCGGCCGGTGTGGTCCTGGTGACCGCGCACGATCCCGACGACGGCCCGCGCGGCGAGGACGTCGGCATGACGGCCACCGCCTTCATGTCGGTCTCCCTCGACCCGCCCCTGGTCCTCGTCAGCCTCCGCAACGGCTCCCGCATGGACGACCTGCTCGCCGACGTCCCGGTCTGGGCGGTGTCGATCCTCGCCGAGGACCAGCGGCACGTCGCCGGGCGCTTCGCCATGAAGAACCGGGTCAGCGACCGGCTCCTCTTCGCCGACCTTCCGTACACGCGGGGCGAGGAGAGCGGCGCCCCGCTCATGGGCGGGGCGCTGTCGGTCCTGGAGTGCCGCACGGAGAGCCGGGTCGTGGCCGGTGACCACACGCTGGTCGTGGGCCGGGTCCTGACGGTCGGCCTGCGCACGGGAGACGGCAGGCCCCTGACGTACTTCCAGGGGAAGTACCGGCACCTGGCCTGAGCCGGCCGTCAGCCCCAGTCGCGGGACTGCCGGGTGCGCTTGGTCTCCGCGCGCTGCTTCTTCTCGCGCAGCCGCCGCTCGTTGATCCCGCGCGGGATCTTCGTCGGGCGGCGGGGCTTCGGCGGTGGGGCCGTGGCCTCGGCGAGGAGCGCGGCCAGGCGGACCGCCGCCGTCTCGCGGTTGCGCCACTGGGAGCGGTGCTCCGAGGCGCGGACGGTGACGACGCCGTTGACCAGACGGGAGGCGAGCCGCTCCAGCGCGCGTGCCTTCCACACCTCGGGGAGCGCGTCGGTGGCCGCGAGGTCGAAGCGGAGCTCCACCTGGGAGTCGCTGGTGTTCACGTGCTGACCGCCAGGCCCCGACGACCGCGAGAAACGCCACTGGAGCTCGGCCTCGGGCAGCGAGACGGAGCCGCGGATGGGATAGGGACCGGACATGCCCTCCATGTTCCCCGCAGGGGGCCGGAGGCGTCATCCTGTTTTCGATCGGAGCGCGGCGCGCGGAGGGTGGCCGGGAACCGCCGGCGGCCGAAGCGCGTTTCTCCAGGCGACGACAGAACGACGAAAGGGACTTTCCATGGCTGTGAGCCTGTCCAAGGGCGGCAACGTCTCCCTGACCAAGGAGGCCCCGGGCCTCACCGCCGTCACCGTGGGCCTCGGCTGGGACGTCCGCACCACCACCGGCACCGACTTCGACCTCGACGCCTCCGCGATCGGCGTGGACGCCGCCGGGCGCGTCGCCTCGGACGCCCACTTCGTCTTCTTCAACAACAAGGCGACGCCGGACCAGACCATCGTGCACACCGGTGACAACCGCACCGGCGAGGGCGGCGGCGACGACGAGCAGATCAACGTCAACCTCGCGGCCCTCCCGCCGAACGTCGACAAGATCGTCTTCCCGGTCTCCATCTACGACGCGGTCTCCCGCTCGCAGAACTTCGGCCAGGTGCGCAACGCGTACATCCGCATCGTGAACCAGGCCGGCGGCACCGAGCTCGCCCGCTACGACCTCTCCGAGGACGCCGCCGTCGAGACGGCCATGATCTTCGGCGAGCTGTACCGCAACGGCGCCGAGTGGAAGTTCCGCGCCGTGGGCCAGGGCTACGCCTCGGGCCTGGAGGGCATCGCCCGCGACTTCGGCGTCAACCTCTGACCCGTCGCCGCGCACGCGTGGAGCCCCGGCCGGGAGACCGCCGGGGCTCTACGCTTTCCGCGTGATCGTCGAAGCCCTCGCCCCCAAGGACCTGGAGGACGGCGCCGCCCTCCCGGGCGCGCTGCTCACCGAGCTCACCCCGCTCTACGCCTCCGACGAGGAGTTCCAGCAGCTCAGCGGCGACTTCCCGGATCCGTCCGGCATCCGGCCCGAGCAGGTCGCGGCCGCCCTCGCCGAGGAGCTCGCCCAGCCCACCGCCGAGGTCCTCCTCGCCCGCTCCGAGGGCCGGCTCGTCGCCGTCGCCGTGACCCTGGGCCGCCACCCCGACCCGGCCGATCCGGACCCGTGGCTCGGGCTGCTCATGGTCCACGCGGACGAGCGGCGCGCGGGCCACGGACGCCGGCTCGCCGCGTACGTCGAGGACCGCTTCCGCGCCGCCGGCCGCACCGGACTGCGGCTCGCCGTCCTGGAGACCAACCCGAAGGCGCTGGCCTTCTGGACCGCGCTCGGCTACGAGGAGACGGCCCGCCGCCCGGACCGCGCGCACGGCCGCCCGTGCGTGGTGATGCGGAAACCCCTGGCCTAGGGGGTGGCCGGCCGCCGGTCGCCGTACAGCCAGACGTCCCACAGCGCGCCGAGGTCGCGCCCCGCGACGCTCTCCGCGTAGGCCGTGAAGTCGGCCGTGGAGGCGTTGGCATGGCGGTACTTGGCGGGCCAGCCGCGCAGGATCTCGCCGAAGACGCGGTCGCCGACCGTCTCGCGCAGCTTGTGCAGGACCATCGCGCCCCGCTGGTACACCGGCGGGTCGAAGAGGTTCTCGGCGGAGGGCGGGGCGGCCGGCGGGAAGGCCCAGTTGGCGTCCTGGGCGAAGGCCCGCGCGAAGGCGGTCCGCGCCGGGACGTGCTCGTACTCCTCCGCGTACAGCCACTCCGCGTACGACGCGAAACCCTCGTTCAGCCAGATGTCCCGCCAGGTCGCGGGCGTGACCGAGTCGCCGAACCACTGGTGGGCCAGCTCGTGCACGAGGGTCGTCCGGTCGAAGGAGCCGGCGGGGAACACGGGCCGGGTCTGGGTCTCCAGGGCGTAGCCGAGGGTCCCGTCCTCGGTGACGAGGGCCCCGGCGGCGGAGAAGGGGTACGGGCCGAAGCGTTTCACCTGGCGGGCGAGGATCTGGGGGATCTCGCCGCGCAGCGCGGCCGTGCTCGCAGCGACGGGGGGCTCGGCGGCGGTCAGGACGGGCACCGAGCCGAGGGCGGTCGCCGTCCCCGACTCGTACCGGCCGACCGCGACCGTCGCGAGGTAGCTCGCCATCGGCTCGGGCGTGTGCCACACGGTGGTGACGCGCCCGTCGGACTCCGTGCGCCGCGCGGTCCTGACGCCGTTGGAGAAGCCGTCGACACCGGCCGGGAGGGTGAGGGTGAGGTCGTAGGCGGCCTTGTCGGAGGGGTGGTGGTTGCCGGGGAACCAGGTCATGGAGCCGGCCGGTTCCCCGACCGCGATCGCCCCTCCCGGGGTGCGCAGCCAGCCCTCCTTCGAGCCGTCGGCGTCCGTGAGCGGCTTGGGCACGCCCGTGTAGGTGACGGTGGCCCGGAACTCCCTCCCCTGGGGAATCTCCTCGCGCGGGCGGAGGGTCAGCTCGTTCCCGGCCCTGTTGTACGCGGCACGGGCGCCGTCGACGGTCGCGCCGCGCACGGTCAGGCCGGCCAGGTCGAGGTTGAAGGCGCTGAGGTTCTGGGTGGCGCGCGCGGTGATCTCGGCGGTGCCGTCGAGGCGGCCGGAGGCCGGGTCGTAGGCGAGGGTCAGGCCGTAGTGCCCGACGTCGTACCCGCCGTTGCCGAGCTTCGGGAAGTACGGGTCGCGCAGCCCGGCCGCGCCGGGGGCGCCCTGGACGCCGCCGGCCTCGGCGCAGCCGCCCGCGAGCGGTGCGAGGGCCGTGAGGGCGGCGGCGAGGGCGAGGGCTGCGGTCCGGCTGCGCTGGGGCACGTACCGATCCTAAGAGGTCATCACCGGAAAAAGGCGGCAGCGCCCGGCGGGGGATCCGGGCGCCGCCACCGGCTCGGGGGAGGTGCTACTTCGTGAGGGCGGCGACGCCGGCCTGGGCGAACTTCTCGTCGAGGTCGCCAGAGGGGGCTCCGGCGACACCGATGCCGGCGATCGGGGCGCCCTTGGCGGTGACGGGCGCGCCGCCGGCGAGGAAGAGGGTGCCGGGGATGTCCTTCAGGGTGGGCGCGTTCGTGAGGCGCTTGGCGAGCTCGGAGGTCGGGGCGTTCCAGGAGACGGCGGTGTACGCCTTCTTCACGGCCGACTCGTAGGACTGCGGGCCCGCGCCGTCGCCGCGCAGGGTGACGATGGTGTTGCCGTTGCGGTCGACGACCGCGACGGAGACCCGCTGGTTCTCCTGCTCGGCGGCGTCCAGAGTGGCCCGCGCGGCCTCGGTGGCGGCCTCGATCGTCAGGTGCGTGGTCTGCGTCGTGGCGTTGTGGGCCGCGTCGGCGGTGACGGCGGCGGGAGCGGCGGCCGGGGCGGTGGCGTTCGCGGAGACCGCGCCGAAGGTGCCGGCGGCGACGACGGCGGCGGCGGTGGCGCCGAGGAGGATCTTCTTCATGAGGGACTCCGTGAAGGGGGAGGAGAGAGGCCTGCGAGCCGGGGCGGTGGGCCGTCCCGCGCTCTGCCTCCATCCTGTGGGCGGATCCGGCGCCCACCGGTCCACGGTCCGGCTGCCCCCGGCGCGCCCACCGGACGACGGCCCTGTCAGCCGATCGGTTGATGCCCGGCTGGTCCCTCCGGGCCACCATGGACCCGTACACCCAGGTCAGGACGGCAGGGAGGCGGCACGGTGACCCGGCCCACGGAACACGACCCGGACGCCCGATGGCTGGCGCGGATCATGCACCTCGCGTTCTTCCTGCTGCTCGGCGCCTCCCTCGCCCGCTTCCTGCTGCGGCACGCGTGGGAGGCCCGCAGCCCCTGGATCGTCGCCCTCACCGGCGCGCTCGCCTCCCTGTACCTCCTCGGGCCGGTGCTCGGCACCCGCGCCACCCCGCGCCGGATCACCTGGCTGGGCACGGTCGTCGCCGTCTGGGTCCTCCTCGTCGTCCTCGCGCCCAGCTTCGCCTGGTGCGCGGTGCCGCTCTTCTACACGGGTCTGCGCACCCTCCCGCCGCGCGCCGCGCTCGGCCTGGTGGGCCTGCTCACCGCGTTCGTGGTCTTCGCGCAGGTGCAGCTCTCGCACGGCGGCTGGGACCCGAACCTGATCGTCGCGCCGCCGGCCGTCGCCGCCCTCGCCACCGGCGTCTTCGTGTACTCCGACCGGCAGGCCGCCCGTCAGCGGGCGCTCATCGACGACCTGATCCGCACCCGGCGCGAACTCGCCGCGATCGAGCGCCGCGAGGGCACCCTCGCGGAGCGCCAGCGGCTTTCCATGGAGATCCACGACACCCTCGCGCAGGGCCTGTCCAGCCAGCAGATGCTGCTCCAGGCCGCCGAGCGCCTCTGGGACGGCGACCCGGCCACCGCCCGCCGGCACGTCCGTACCGCCGAGTCCATCGCCGAACGCAACCTCGCCGAGGCCCGCCGCTTCGTGCAGGACCTCGCGCCCGCCGACCTCGCCGGGGGCGGCGGCCTGGAGGAGGCCCTGCGCGGCCTCGCCGCCCGCGAGTCCGCGGCCTTCCGGGTCGACGGGACGCCGGTGCCGCTGCCCGACCGGGCGCAGTCGGCGCTGCTGCGGATCGCCCAGGGCGCGCTGGCCAACATCCGCGAACACGCCGGCGCCGACTCCGCCGCCCTGACCCTCACCTACCTCGACGACCAGGTGGTCCTGGACATCGCCGACGACGGCCGCGGCTTCGACCCGGCGCTCGCGCGCGAGCAGGGCGAGCGCGGGCACGGGCTGCCCGCGATGCGGGTGCGTGCCCAGCAGCTCGGTGGCAGCCTGACGGTCGAGTCCACCCCGGGCGAGGGCACGGTGCTCTCCGCCGCGATCCCGCTCTCCCTGGAGTCCTGATGACGGTACGGATCCTCCTCTGCGACGACCACGTGGTGGTCCGCGCGGGTCTGCTCGCGCTGCTGGGCAGCACCCCCGACATCGAGGTGGTGGGCGAGGCCGGCAGCGGCGAGGAGGCCGTCGCGATGGCGGCGAAGCTGAAGCCGGACGTCGTCCTGATGGACCTCCAGCTCGGCGCGGGCATCGACGGGGTGGAGGCGACGCGGCGGATCGCGCCCACCGGTGTCCACGTCCTCGTGCTCACCACGTACGACACGGACGCGGACATCACGCGGGCGATCGAGGCGGGCGCGACCGGCTACCTCCTGAAGGCCGAGCGGCCCGAGGAGCTGTTCGCCGCGATCCACTCGGCCGCGCAGGGCCGCACGGCCCTCTCCCCGCCGGTCGCCAGCCGGGTCATGGACCGCATGCGGGGCGCGGCGGGGCCGACCCTCACGGACCGGGAGCGGGACATCCTCGGGCAGCTCGGGCGCGGTCTCGGCAACCGGGAGATCGCGCGGGCGCTGTTCATCAGCGAGGCGACGGTGAAGACGCACCTGGGCCGGATCTACGCCAAGCTCGGCGTCGACACCCGCGCGGGCGCGGTGGCGGTGGCGAAGGAACGACGCCTGCTGCCGTAGCCCGTTGGGCTGGTCCCCGGCGCCGTCCCCGGCACCGGACGACCCCCCACTGCTACCCTGCGTCGTCATTCGACCGCACGGTGTCATGTCTCAGTGGGAGCGCACGTGAAGCTCGCGATCGTCGGCGGCGGCCCCGCCGGCCTCTACCTCTCGATCCTGCTGAAGCGGCAGGACCCCTCCCACGACATCGCCGTGTACGAACGGAACCCGGCGGGCTCCACGTACGGCTGGGGCGTCACCTACTGGGCCGGGCTCCTCGACAAGCTGCGCGCGGGCGACCCCGAGTCCGCCGCCGCCGTCGCCGAGGCCTCCGTCACCTGGACCGACGGGGTCGCCATCGTCCGCGAACAGCGGACCGTCCACCGCGGCGACGCGGGCTTCGGCATCGGACGGCGGCGGATGCTCGCGCTGCTCGCCGACCGCGCGACACAACTCGGCGTACGGGTCGAGTTCGAGCGCGACATCCCCGGCCCGGACGCGCCCGAACTGGCCGGCGCGGACCTCGTCGTCGCCGCCGACGGCGTCAACAGCGTGCTCCGGGAGGCCCACGCCGACCGCTTCGGCAGCGAGGTCACCAACGGCCGCAACCGCTACATCTGGCTCGGCACCACCAAGGTCTTCGACTCCTTCAGCTTCGCCTTCAAGGAGACCGAGCACGGCTGGATCTGGTGCTACGCCTACGGGTTCAGCGGCGAGCGCTCCACCTGCGTCGTCGAGTGCTCCCCGGAGACCTGGACCGGCCTCGGGCTCGACACGCTCGGCCAGGCCGACAGCCTGAACCTCCTGGAGAAGCTCTTCCACGACCTCCTCGACGGCCACGAGCTCATCGGCCGCGAACGCGCGGACGACGCCCCCCGGTGGCTGACCTTCCGCACCCTCACCAACCGGGTCTGGCACCACGGCAACCTCGTCCTCCTCGGCGACGCCGCCCACACCACGCACTACTCGATCGGCGCGGGCACCACCCTGGCCCTGGAGGACGCACTCGCCCTCGCGGACGCCCTGAGCGCCCCCGGCGGCCTGGACGCCGCCCTCACCGCGTACGGGAAGCGGCGCCGCGCCGAACTGGTCTCCGCGCAGAGCGCCGCCCGCTACAGCGCCCAGTGGTACGAGAACCTCCCCCGCTACATGAGCCTGGAGCCCGCCACGATGTTCGCGCTGCTCGGCCAGCGCCACTCGCCGCTGCTGCCGCACATCCCGCCCCAGCTGTACTACCGCATCGACCGTGCCGCCGAGCAGCTGGAGCCCCTGCGCCGCTTCAAGCGCTGGCTCGGGCCCCGCGTGGCGCGCGCGGTGCACGGCCGCCGCTGACCTCCGGACGCTTCACACGTCCCGGCGGTGGACGGCGACGAAAGCCACCGCCACCGCGCCCACCGCCCAGGCCGCGTACACCGTCCACGCCCCGCCCGCGGTCCACGGGTACTCCACGGGCACCGGCGACACCCCCACCTCCGTGAGCCGCTTCCACGCCCCCTGCGGCAGAGCGTGCAGGAACGTCGCGCCCCAGCGGTCGCGCTCGTCCATCAGGGCCGGCGGCAGGAGCAGCACACCGGTCAGGGAGACGATCGTCGTCGCGGTGTGCCGGAGCAGCGCCCCGAGACCGAAGCCGGCGAGCGCGCACACCGGCGCGAGGAGCGCCGACGCGGCGACGGCCCCCAGCACCCCCTCGTCGCCGATCGACATGCCGACACCCCGGCCGTCGAGCACGGCCTGCGTGGTGGCGAACGAGACCACGGCGACCAGCGCCCCGTACACCAGCATCACGACGGCGAGGACGAGCGTCTTCGCGGCGACGACGGACCGGCGGGCCGGGACGGCCGCGAGGGTCGTACGGATCTGCCCCGTGCCGTACTCGCCGACGACCATCAGCGCGCCGATGGAACCGGTCGCGAGCGTGAACACCATGGCCCCGCCGAGCGTGAACGCGTCGCGCATGGCCCAGATCGGCACGAAGAGCTCCTTGATGCCCTGCGGGTAGTTCGGATAGTTGCGGTAGTCGGCGAAAGTCGCGTTGAGGTTGACGCCGAATGCGGCGACCGCGCCCACGGCGAAGGCCCAGGGCGTGGAGCGGAGGGACCACAGCTTCATCCACTCGGCGGCCAGCAGGTCACGGAAACGGGCGGCGGGCATCAGCGGTACTCCACACTGTCGGCGGTGAGCTCCATGAACGCCTCTTCCAGGGAGGAGGCCCGCGGGGTCAGTTCGGCGAGCGGGACGCCGTGCCGGAAGGCGAGGACACCGATCCGGCCCGCGTCGATCCCGGTCACGGTGAGCACCCCTCCCTCCGTCCGCACGGCGGCGCCCTCGGCTTCAAGGGCATCGGCGAGGCCCGGTGCGGCGGCCGGGTCGGCGGCCCGGACGGTCACGCTCCGGCGGGTGCCGCGCGCCGCGAACTCGGCCACGCTCTCGGCCGCGATGAGCCGGCCGCGTCCGATGACGACGAGATCGTCGGCGGTGTGCTCCATCTCGCTCATCAGATGGCTGGAGACGAACACCGTGCGGCCCTCGGCGGCCAGCCGCCGGAACAGTCCCCGCGCCCACAGCACGCCCTCCGGGTCGAGCCCGTTGACCGGCTCGTCGAAGAGCAGCACAGGAGGGTCGCCGAGCAGCGCGGCGGCGATCCCCAGACGCTGCTTCATGCCGAGCGAGTAGCCGCCGATCCGCCGCCCTCCCGCCTCGGCCAGCCCCACCTCGTCGAGGACCTCGGCGGCCCGGCGGCGCGGGATGCCGTTGGTGCGGGCCAGCGCCGCGAGATGGGCCTCGGCGGTCCGGCCGCCGTGCACGTCGTGCGCGTCGAGCAGCGCCCCGACGTCCCGCAGCCCGCGCGGCAGCTCCCGGAACCGCCGGCCGCCGACGGTGGCGGTCCCGGACGTCGGCTCGTTCAGGCCCAGGATCAGCCGCAGCGTCGTCGACTTCCCGGCCCCGTTGGGGCCGAGGAACCCCGTCACCCGCCCGGGCCTCACCCCGAAGCTGAGCCGGTCGACGGCGAGGCGCCCGGCCGGGTTCCGGCCTGCCGGGCGGAACCGGTCCCGGCGGCCGTAGTGCTTGGTCAGTTCACGAACTTCGATCATGCGGCCCACGGTGGCTGCCCCGCACCCCCCGGCACATCGGCTCGGCGGCCACAACCGGAGCGCGGGGGAGGCCCGGGGGCGTACGCCCGTGGGCCGATGCCCGCGCGTCCGGCCCGCGCCTACGATCGGGGCCATGCCCGCCACCCCACCCGTCCGCCCGTCCCAGCGGCGTGTGCCCGCGGCCCTCGCCCGGGACGACCGCCCCTCCCACGGGCGGGTGCCCGTGGCCCTCGACTGGGGCGCGACCCTCGCCTGGGGTGCGGCCGTCGCGCACCCCTTCCTGCTCCTCGCCGCCATGCGGACCGGACCGTACCGCTCCACCGAGCTGCGCCTCTTCCTCAGCGCCGTCGCCGTGGGCCTGATCCTGCCCCTGGCGCGCCGCCGACCGCTCCCGGCGCTCGGACTGCTGCTCGCCGGGCTCCTCGCGGCGGCGACCACCCGGCCGGACGCCGCACTCCTCTACCTCCCGGTGCTCGCCGCCGACACCCTCGTCGGCCGGATCGCCGCCGTGCGCCCGCTCCGGATCCTGCTGCCCACCGCCCTCGGCGCGCTCGCCGCGCAGATCGCGGCCGCGACGTACACCACCTCGGGGCAGGACGTCTTCGTCAGCACCGTCGTGGCCCTCGCGCTCGCCCTGCTCACCGCAGGGCTCCTCGGCCGGTCGGTACTCGAACGACGCGGCCACGCCGAGGAGTTGCGCGCCGCGACCGCCGCCGAGGCCGTCGCCGCCGAACGGCTCCGGATCGCCCGCGAGCTGCACGACGTCATCGCGCACAGCATCGGCGTCATCGCCATCCAGGCGGGCGTCGGCCGCCGGGTCATCGAGACCCAGCCCGCCGAGGCCCGCAACGCGCTCGCCACCATCGAGACCACCAGCCGGGAGACCCTCGCCGGTCTGCGCCGCACCCTGGGGGCGCTGCGGGGCGCGGACGCCGCCGACGGCCGCCCCGCGCCGCGCGACCCGGCGCCCGGCCTCGCCGACCTGGAGCGGCTCGCCGCGTCCACGGCGGACGCGGGGGTACGGGTCGAACTGCGACACCTCGGCAACCCGGACGTGTCCCTGCCGCCGGAGGTCGGCCTCGCCGCGTACCGGATCGTGCAGGAGTCCCTCACCAACGTCGTCCGCCACGCGGCCACCCCCTCCTGCCGCGTGACGGTGGAGCGGAGCACCGACACCCTGCTCGTCGAGATCGCCGACGACGGCCGGGGCGCCCCCGGCGCGGATTCCGGAGGCGGCTACGGCCTCGTGGGGATGCGCGAGCGCGCCGCGCTCCTCGGCGGCAGCCTCTCGGCGGGACCACGCCCCGGCGGCGGCTTCCACGTCACCGCGCTGCTGCCGCTGCCGGCCGGCGCCCAGGAAGGAACCCCCGCGTGATCCGCACCGTCCGTGTCCTCCTCGTCGACGACCAGCCCCTGGTGCGGGCCGGTCTGCGCGTGCTGATGGCCGACACCCCCGACATCGAGGTCGCCGGCGAGGCGGGCACCGGCACCGAGGCGGTCGCGCTGGCCCGGGACCTCGGGCCCGACGTCGTGGTGATGGACGTCCGGATGCCCGGCATGGACGGCATCGAGGCGACCCGGCTCGTCACGGCGGCCCCCGGCGCGCCCCGGGTACTCGTCCTCACCACCTTCGACGACGACGCGTACGTGTACGGGGCGCTGCGCGCGGGCGCGAGCGGCTTCGTCGTCAAGGACATGGCCCTCGACGACATCCTCTCCGCGATCCGGGTGGTGGCCTCCGGCGACGCCCTGATCGCGCCCGGCGTGACCCGCCGCCTGATCGAGGAGTTCGCGGCACGCCCCGAACCGCAGGCGGTACGGAGGGAGCCGCGCGGCCTCGACGCCATCACCGAGCGCGAGCGGGAGGTCCTCACCCTCGTCGGCCGGGGCCTGTCGAACGGCGAGATCGCGGAACGGCTCCACATCAGCGCGGCCACCGCGAAGGCGCACGTGGCACGCCTCTTCTCCAAGCTGGACGCACGCGACCGGGTGCGGCTGGTGATCCTGGCGTACGAGGCGGGACTCGTCCCGTGACGTGACACCGCCGGCCGCCTCCCGTACGGGACCGGCCCGGGGCCGTGACACCATCGGTCCCGTGCTCGACATCGGCTACTCCCTCTCGCGTCGCTTCCCCGACCCGCCGCAGACCGACTACCGTCGCGCGGACGTCCACGCCCTGCGCCACGACCTGTTCTGCGGGGACGTGTACCTCGCCGACACCGAGGCCGACCGCGAGGTGTCCACAGCCTGGGGATGGGTGCCGGTGCTCGACTTCGCGTGGGCGCTGTGCGACATCGTCGAGCAGCTCGACCGGGACCCGCGCGGCAGCCGCGCCGCGCAGCCGCAGTACGCGGAGCTCGACTTCACCGAGTCCACGGACCGGATGCTCTTCGAGCGACGCTTCGGATGGGTGGACGTCGAGGCCGACTGGATGCCGGGCGACGAGCCGCCGGTCACGTTCAACCACGCGGAACTGCGCCGGGAGGCCCGGGACTTCCTGCACGACCTGATCGCCGACCTCACCGACATGCACGAGGGCCTGGCGGACAACCCCACGATCTGGACCCTCCAGTCCCGCTTCCCCCGCGTGAAGTAGCCCCCGGGCCCTCCGCACGCCGCCGGGCGGCGGCCCCGCCCCGCAGAACAGCCGCACCGCCCCGCAAGGAAGCCGCCCCGCCCCTCACCCCTCCACCCGCACCCCCAGCCGCGCCGCCAGCACCGGCGCCAGCTCCAGGAGCTGCCCCGGGGAGATCACCGCGCCCGCCAGCGACTCCACCCCACGCGCGATCTCCAGGCGCTGCGCCCCCCGCAGATCCACGTCCGTGAGCCGGGCCCCCGTGAAGTCCACCCCCGTGAGCACGCAGTCCACGAACTCGACCCGCTCCAGGACCGCGCCCCCGAAGTCCGGCTCGCTCACCACGCACCCCTCGAACACGACGTCCTTCAGCTTCGCCCCCCGCAGGTTCAGATAGTCGCTCTTCCCACCCCGGACGACCACTCTCTCCAGGACCGCCCCGTGCAGCTGCGCCCCGCCGAGCCGCGCCTCCAGGACCTCGACGTCCCGCAACTGCGCCCCCGCCAGCTCGGTGCCCACCCCCCGTACCCCCGTCAGCACCGAGTCGAGGAAACGCGCCCCCGTCAGCCGCGCCCCGTCGAGCCCGCACTCCCGCAGCGCGCAGTCCAGAAACCGGGCCCCCTCCCCCGACTGGCCGGTCAGGTCGAGCCCGGCCAGTTCGAGGCCGTCGTAGTCCCCGTCCGGTTCGAGCCCGCCCCCGTACGCCTCCAGCGGAGGCAACCGCACCTCCGGCCGCCGCGCCCCCGCCACCTTCTTCTTCCGTGTCTCCGCCATGACCCCATCGTGATGTACGCCACTGACAACGCCCCCCATGTCACATCCCCCGCCCCTCCGCCCGTCCCCCGTACGACACCGACACGAAGGAGACGGGCATGCGGAAGCTCACGATCATCGGCGGCGGCTTCGCCGGACTGACCGCCGCCATCACCGCCGCCGAGGCCGGTACCAGGGTGACCGTCCACGAGGCGCACCGGACGCTCGGCGGCCGGGCCCGCACCGCCGAAGGCACGTACCGCACCAACGAGGGCCCACACGCCCTCTACAGCGGCGGCCCGCACTGGACCTGGCTGAAACAGCGCGGCCTCCTCGGTCCGCTCGCCCCACTGCCGGCCGCCGAGACCCTCAGGTTCCGCTTCCACCGCGCCGGCGCCCTGCGCCGCACGCCGCCGCTGGCGCTGCTGCGCCAGGCCCGCCGTACCGCCGAAGAGGCCCCCGTCGACCTCGACTTCCGCACCTGGGTCACCGGCCTGGCGGGCGCGCGGGCCGCCCGCATCGCCGCCGCGTACAGCGGCGTCGCGCTCTTCCACCACGACCCCGGCTCCCTCTCCGCCCGCTTCGTGCAGGAACGCCTGCACCGGTCCGCCTCCCTGCCACCCGAGGCGCACTACATCCGGGGCGGCTGGGGCGAGCTGATCGACCGGATGGCCGCGCGCGCGTGGGAGCTGGGCGTACGGATCGAGACCTCGTCCCGGATCGACACCCTGCCGCTCGGCGCAGGGCCGGTGATCATCGCGACCGCCCTGCCCGCCGCCGCCCGACTCCTCGACGACCCGTCGCTGGCCTGGGAGAGCGGCCGCACCCTCCTGCTCGACCTGGCGCTTCGTACCCGGAAGGGCGATCCGTTCGTGGTCTCCGACCTGGACGCGCCCGGCTGGATCGAACGGTTCACCGCACAGGACCCCTCACTGGCACCGGCCGGGCAGCAGCTGATCCAGGCGCAGCTGCCCCTCGGCCCCGGGGCGTCGAAGGCGGACGGCGTCGCCCACGCCGAGCGGCTGCTCGACCTCGGCTTCCCCGACTGGCGCGAGCGGACGGCATGGCGGCGGGAGTCCGTCTCCCAGGGCCGTACGGGCGCGGTGGACCGCCCGGGCACCACCTGGCGCGACCGGCCGGCCGTCGACCGGGGCGACGGGGTGTACCTGGTGGGCGATCAGGTGGCGGCACCGGGCGTGCTGTCGGAGGTGTCGTTCACGAGCGCGGTCGAGGCGGTGTCGCTGACCCTCCGCGCGGACCTCGCGGACCGCCACCACAGGCACGGCCTCCACCACCGGCACGGCCTTGACCTCAAGCGCGCTTGAGGTCAGAGGGTGGAGCCGCGAGTCCACCCGTGACGACGACAGGGGAAACGTCATGCACGCCATCCGCCTCCATGCCTTCGGCCCCGCCGAGAACCTCACGTACGAGGAGACACCCGACCCCGTGCCGGGCCCCGGCCGGGTCCGCGTCCGGGTCGCGGCGGCCGGCGTCCACCTCCTCGACACCGCCCTCCGCCAAGGCGCCACGGGCCCCTTCCCGGCACCCACCGCGCTCCCCACGATCCCCGGCCGCGAGGTCGCCGGCACCGTCGACGCCCTCGGCGAGGGCACCGACCCGTCCTGGCTCGGCCGAAGGGTCGTCGCCCACCTCGGCATGAACCCCGGCGGCTACGCCGAACTCGCCGTCACCGACGCCGCCCGCCTCCACGCCCTGCCCGAACACCTCGGCGAGGCGGAGGCCGTCGCCATGATCGGCACCGGCCGCACGACCCTCGGCATCCTGCGGTTCACCGAACTCGGCCCCGACTCGGTCGCGATCGTCCCGGCCGCCGCCGGCGGCATCGGCACCCTGCTCGTCCAGTACGCCAAGAACGCCGGCGCCACCGCCATCGGCCTCGCCGGCGGCCCCGCGAAGGTCGCCCTCGTCGAGGCGAACGGCGCCGACCTGGCCGTCGACTACAAGCGGCCCGACTGGCCGCAGAAGGTCCGCGCGTACCTGGACTCCGTCGGCCGCACCGCCACCGTCGTCTTCGACTCGGTCGGCGGCGACACCGGCCGGGCCGCCGTCGACCTCCTCGGCAAAGGCGGACAGCACCTCGTCTTCGGCTGGTCCGGAGCCGGGCTCCACGACGGCGAACCCCTCACCTACACCCCGGCCGAACTCGCCGAGCGGGGCATCACCTCGGAGTCCGTCCTCGGCCCCACCATGATCCAGAAGGCGGGCGGCGACATCCGCACGCTCGAACTCGCCGCCCTCGACGCCGCGGCCACCGGCACCCTCCGCCCAGCGGTCCACCGCTTCCCCCTCGCCGAAGCGGCACGGGCCCACCACGCCCTGGAGAACCGGGGCACGACCGGCAAGGTAGTCCTCATCCCCTAGCGGACCAGGCGGTCAGACCCCCAGCACGTCCCAGGAATGCGCCTTGAACTCCTTCAGGAAATCCGGGTGGTCCTCCCACATCCGGGCGGCGGAGCGCAGCACGTCCCAGTTGTGCTCAAGAGCCTGGTCCACGACCTGCCGCAGCTCCGGCGCCGTCTCCCGCTTCTCCACCAGCCCGTTCACCGCCGACGCGGCCTGCACCGTGTAGCGCAGGGCGCGCAGCGCCCGCGACGTGTCGTCCATGCCGAACCCGTGGTCACTGCCGCTGGCCGGATCGAAAAGCGGCGTCAACCGCGCCTCGATGAAACCGGTGATCCGCTGGAACCGCTGCTCAATGTCCTTGTCCATGCCCCTTTCCTACACCGTGCCCCCACCCAGCTCCGCCAGGGCCCCGTCCGTCAGGCGGTACACCGTCCACTCGTCCTGCGGACGGGCGCCCAAGGACTCGTAGAAGTCGATCGAGGGCCGGTTCCAGTTCAGTACCGACCACTCCAGGCGCTCATAACCGCGCTCGACACAGATGCGGGCCAGTTCACGCAACAGGGCCTTGCCGTAGCCGCCACCCCGCGCCTCCGGCCGGACGTACAAGTCCTCCAGGTAGATGCCGTGGACTCCACGCCAGGTCGAGAAATTGAGGAACCACAGCGCAAAGCCCACAGCCTCGCCCGTCTCCGTCTCGGCGACGTGCGCGAAGGCGGCGGGCCGCTCGCCGAACAACGCCTCGCGCAGCTGCCCGGGATCCGCGCGGACCTCGTCGAGGGCCTTCTCGTACTCCGCGAGGTCACGGATCATGGCGTGGATGACGGGAACGTCGGCAGGCGTGGCAGTACGGATCATGAGGCCAAGACTGCCCCCCGTCAGGCCCTTCTGGCCAGCGGCTTCCCCGCAAGGGCCACCTCCCGCCCGGTCCCACGCGGCCCGGAAGAGGACCTGCCGCGACAACGGAATCCGCAGCGGGCCCCCCTCCCGGGCCCCAGCCGGACACCGCCCCCCGAAGACCCGTATCCACAGCCCCGGAGCCACCGGTAACGTCCCGCCCACGCATCCGGAATCCAGGGGTACACATGAGCACGGTCAACGGCGGCATATCGTTCTGGTACGCGCAGGAGGGCGCCCCCGCACCCCGCGAACCACTCCCCGGCGACACCACCGCCGACGTCTGCATCGTCGGCGGCGGCTACACCGGACTGTGGACCGCCTACTACCTCAAGAAGGCCGTCCCCTTCCTCAACATCACCGTCCTCGAAGCCAAGTTCTGCGGCTACGGCGCCTCCGGCCGCAACGGCGGCTGGCTCTACAACGGCATCGCCGGCCGCGACCGGTACGCCAAGCTCCACGGCCACGACGCCGCCGTCCGCCTCCAACAGGCCATGAACGCCACCGTCACCGAAGTCGTCGACATCTGCGAACACGAAAAGATCGACGCCGACATCCACCAGGGCGGCGTCCTCGAAGTCGCCCTCTCCCCCGCCCAGCTCACCCGCCTCAAGGCCTTCCACACCACCGAACTCGCCTACGGCGAAACCGACCGCGAGCTCTACGGCGCCCGCGACACCGCCACACGCGTCCGCGTCACCGGAGCCGTCGGCTCCTCCTGGACCCCGCACGGCGCCCGCCTCCACCCCGTGAAACTCGCCAAAGGCCTCGCGGCCACCGTCGAAGCCCTCGGCGTCACCATCCACGAATCGACCCCCGTCACCGAGATCAAGCCCAAACACGCGATCACCCCATACGGCACCGTCCGCGCCCCGTACGTCCTGCGCTGCACCGAGGGCTTCACCGCCTCCCTCGCCGGCCAGCGCCGCACCTGGCTCCCCATGAACTCCTCGATGATCGCCACCGAACCGCTCACCGACACCCAATGGGAAACCATCGGCTGGGACGGCCGCGAGACCCTCGGCGACATGGCCCACGCCTACATGTACGCCCAACGCACCGCCGACGGCCGCATCGCCCTGGGCGGCCGCGGCGTCCCGTACCGCTTCGGCTCCAAGACCGACAACGACGGGCGCACCCAGCCCCAGACCATCGACGCCCTCCGCGAAATCCTCGTCCGCTTCTTCCCGCAGCTCGCGGGCGTACGGATCGACCACGCCTGGTCCGGCGTCCTCGGCGTCCCCCGCGACTGGTGCGCCACCGTCACCCTCGACCGCTCCACCGGCCTCGGCTGGGCCGGCGGCTACGTCGGCTCGGGCGTCGCCACCGCCAACCTCGCCGCCCGCACCCTCCGCGACCTGATCAAGGAGGACTCCGCCCAGGCGGGCCCCACCGACCTCACCACCCTGCCCTGGGTCAACCACAAGGTCCGCAAGTGGGAACCGGAACCACTGCGCTGGCTCGGCGTCCAGACCATGTACGCCGCCTTCCGAGGCGCGGACCGCCGCGAAACCACCACCCACACCGCGGAGACGGACCGCGTGGCCGCCCTCGCCAACCGGCTGAGCGGCCGCTGAACAACCCCAGGTGAGGGCGCACCCCGCACCCCGCGCCCTCACCCGACGCCCGGCACCACCACCTACTCCACCTCGATACCGAAGTCCCCCACCAGCTCCTCCAGACCACCCCGGTACCCCTTCCCGCCCAGGACGAAGTCCCAGTCACCGCCGGCCCGCCGCCGGAACGACCCCAGGACGAGCGCCGTCTCCCCCGGCCGCCCGTCGGACACCTCAAGCCGGTCGAGCTCGACGCCCGAGTCGTCCCGCAACCGGATCCCCGCCTCGCTGAACCCGCCCAGATCCACATCGGGGTTCACCTCCGGGTCCACGGCCGCCACCAGCACCAGCCGGTCCGCCCGCGCAGGCAACGCGTCGAAACCGACCCGCACAGCCGCGCGATCACCCGGCGCCGCCGCCACCATGGCCACCGAACCGTCCGGCGTCACCGGATTGTTGAAGAAGACGAACCACTCGTCACCGAGCACCCGGCCCCCCGCACAGACCAGCGCACAGACGTCCAGAACGGCGGAGCCCGACCACACCATCCCCAACAGATTGAAGTCCTCAGCGGCCTCGGCGGGCGCGGACACGGGCACCCGAACCGGCCCCGGCGCGGCCCCGCCCAACCGGCCCCGCAAGCCGTGCTGGTGCAGCAGATCCACCAACTCGACCCCCGAAATCAGCGTCAGCGGCTTACCGTTGGCAAAGGTGTACGAACCGGGCCCGAACCTCGACGTCGTGACGAGCACCCCCTTGGTCGCCCCCCGGTCCTGCACCGTCCCGAACAGATCCCGCACCGCACTCGGCGACACCGTGTTCCGGTACCGCTTCACCTGCACCACGATCGACCCGCCACTGATCGGATCAGGATCCAACGCCTCCACATCCACCCCGCCGTCACCCGACCGCCGCGTGGTCACCGCCTGAAGCCCCCGCGCCCGGAAAAGCTCGGCCACAAGCCCCTCGAACGCGATCGGATCCATAGTGAGGAGATCGGGCTCCTCACCATCCCCCTGCACCACCACATCCGAACCCACCTGCCCCGGCTCCCGCAGCGGCGCCACCGCCACCCGCTCCTCCGGCTTCACCGACAACCGCCCGGCCAACGCCCCGGTGAGACACTCGACGGCCCTCACCAATTCCAGGTTCAGCCGATCGAACACAGACCGCTCCACCACGACCGAGGCCACGCACACACGCGCGGCAAGCCCGGTAGCGGGATCGACCCCACCCACATACCCGTTCAGCGCCACCCCGTCGAGCGCCCCGAACCGGTCCGCGGCGAACAGCTCCCGCACCGCGAGCAACACACTCTGCGCCAGCACATCCCGATACAACGCCCGCCGCTGCGTCACCGGCCGCGGAACCTCCCTCTCCTGGTCCGTGCTCGGCAGGTACTTGACGGCCTTCGCCTCCGGAACGACCTCGTACCCGGGCAAGTCCCAGTCGAGGACGAGCCCGCGCCCCACCCGGTCATAGGCGGCCGACACCTCCCGAGGAAACCCGTCAGGCCAAGCAGTCGACGCGAAGAGCACGGCGGAGAAGAACTCGACGACGGTATCCGCCTCCCCCTCCCGCAAGGCCGCCACGGTCCCATCGACCCCACTGTTCTGGGCCCGTATCTCCGCTCGCCGAGCCTCCGCCCAGGAGTCGTACGCCCGCCGGTACGCCGCCAGTTGCTCCACCCGCCGCGCCTCGGCGACCTGCGCCGCGTACCAGTCGCGCTCGAAGCGCGCCCGCGCCTCCCGCTCAGCCTGCGCACGCCCGGACACCGTCCAGGCCCCCTGCGGCTGGTAGAACCGCTGATCCGGCATCGCAACGGGCTCCCCCAGGGGCCCGGGAGCGAACGGCTCGACCTCCTCCTCCCGCCGCAGCGACTCCACACGGAAAGCCGGCGCCCCACAACCCGTCGCGAGCAACGACCCGAGCAGAGCCACCCGCTCGTCCAGCTCCTGAGTCCGCCGCAGCGCGTCCGCCTCCCGCTGCCGCCGATACGCCGCCCGCTGCTCCCGCCGCATCCGCGCGACATCCCGCTCATACGCCCGCTGCGCCCGCTCCGCGTCCCGCTCCTGCCGCAGCACCGCCTGGTGCCGGCCCTCACGCTGCCGCTGCGCCACCCGCTGCTGCTCGGCCCACACCCCGATCAGCCCACCGGAACGCCGACTCATCCCCGCACCCCTCCCCGCAACCCCGGCCCCACCTGTACGCCCCCCGTGTCGCACAAGTGTCCCGGACCATGAACCCCCGCGCACGGAGAGTCCGGAACAAGCCGACGGGGGCCGTCGCGGGAGCGGTGCCCTTGAACAGCCAGAACACCCGGGTACGACGGAGGGCCCCGGACACGAGACGCGTCCGGGGCCCTTCATCCCTGCTCAGAGCCCCCTGTCGGATTCGAACCGACGACCTACGCATTACAAGTGCGTTGCTCTGGCCAGCTGAGCTAAGGAGGCACCGCGTACCGCAAGCACGCGCGAGGCTCTCCCACTCTACACAGCGACGCCAACCCCTTACGAAGAACTTCCCGACCCCCGTAACCATCCGCCCACACGTTCGTTGACCGGACTGGAGTGCAGTTCCGACTATCGGACAGCATGACGGGGAGGGGTGATGGCCGAGCCATCCGAGGAAGTGCCGCGGCGGGTGATCGGCGCCGAGGCCGAGCAGGTGAAGCGGGAGGCCCTGGGCATCCCCGACCGGCGCAAGCACCTGGGGCGGGCGGCAGTCCCGATGCAGAGACGCGCCAAGGAGGCCGGCACCCAGCAGCGGACGTACCGCTACCGCTTCTACCCCACCCCCGACCAGGCCGAGCAGCTGGCCAAGACCTTCGGTGCCTGCCGATGGGTCTGCAACGAGGGCCTGACGCTCCGCGTCGAGGCCTGGGAGCGACATGGGGTGTCGGTCGGTTTCGCGGAGACGTGTCGTGCGTTGACGGGGTGGAAGCGGGAGGAGGGGAGGGAGTGGTTGCGGGAGGTGTCGTCGACGGTGTTGCAGCAGGCGCTGCGGCATCTGGACGGGGCTTTCTCGCGGTTCTTCCAGCGGTCGGCGAAGTATCCGCAGCGGAAGAGGAAGGGCCGGTCCCGGGACAGCGCTGTGTATGTGCGGACCGGTTTCCGGTGGGTGGAGGATCAGGAGCGGCCGGGTACGGGGTCGGTGACGCTGGCGAAGCAGTCGGTTCCCCTCGATGTCCGCTGGTCGCGGCCGTTGCCGACGGGCCAGGTGCCGGTGCGGTTGAACGTGACGCGTGACCGGGCGGGCCGGTTCTTCCTGTCGGTGCTGGTGGAGGAGCGGATCGATCCGTTGCCGCCGGTGTTCGTCCCGGGTGCCTCGGTGCCGAAGGCGGTGGGTCTGGATCTGGGTCTGGCGGCGCTGGTGACGGTGGACGACGGTTCGTCGCTCGCGCATCCGCGGCTGCTGAAGAAGTACGGGGAGGAGTTGGCCCGTCGGCAGAGGGCGCTGCACCGGAAGGAGCAGGGGTCGTCGAATCGGGAGAGGACGCGGGGACGTATCGCGTGTCTGTATGCCCGGATCGGTGATGTGCGCAGGGATCTGTTGGATCAGTTCACCACCCGCCTCGTGCGCGAGAACCAAGTGCTCGTGGTGGAGGACCTGCCGGTCGCCCATCTGATGCGTCCTGCCCGGGGGAAGGGTCGGCGGCGGAAGGCGAAGCTGAATCAGGCGATCCGGGATGCGGCGTGGGGTGAGCTGTTGCGGCAGCTGCGGTACAAGTGCGCGTGGTACGGCCGGACGCTGGTGGTCGTGGACCGGTTCTTTCCGTCGACGCGGCGTTGTTCGGCCTGCCACACGAAGGGGCCGCGCCTGGACGTGTCGGTCCGTGAGTGGGTCTGTGCGGAGTGCGAGGCCGTGCACGGGCGGGACAGGAACGCGGCGGTGAATCTTCGGGACGAGGGGATGCGGCTGTACTGGTGGGTGGCGGCAGCGCTGCCGCCGGGGAAGCCGGTCCCGTCGCTGATCCGGGCGTCGGAGCTGCCGGACGTCGCCCAGGCCTCGTAGGAGTGAGGAACGCGGTACGGACCGACGGGCCGTCGGCCGGAATGCCTGTGGAGCTCGCGTAAGACCGGCTCGGTGTGGCCCCCAGGGTCATGCCGGTATGGCGATGGGTGTGGAAGCAGGAAATGTCACGTGCGTGGCGGGGTCAAAAGTGGAGCGCTCTGCCACCACGGACACCAGGTCAAAAGATCGCTGCTCTGCCGTGCGCCGAGCTGTCCTCGGAAATCTCATCGTCCGCGACTGCTGACAGATCGGACAGCCTCAGGGTAGCGTCGCCCGGAGTTCACCCTGGTGGACTAGACCTCAATCCTTCCTTTACTCGGATCGTCCGGCACGTTCCTGCCGGTGAAGGGACACATCAGCATGGCTTCCGTCACGTTCGACAAGGCCACCCGGATCTACCCGGGTGCCACCAAGCCCTCCGTCGACCAGCTCGACATCGAGATCGCGGACGGCGAGTTCCTCGTCCTCGTCGGCCCCTCCGGCTGTGGCAAGTCGACCTCCCTGCGCATGCTCGCGGGTCTCGAGGACGTCAACGCCGGCTCCATCCGCATCGGTGACCGCGACGTCACGCACCTGCCGCCGAAGGACCGGGACATCGCGATGGTGTTCCAGAACTACGCGCTGTACCCGCACATGACCGTCGCCGACAACATGGGCTTCGCGCTCAAGATCGCCGGTGTCAACAAGTCCGAGATCCGCGCCAAGGTCGAAGAGGCCGCGAAGATCCTGGACCTCACCGAGTACCTGGACCGGAAGCCGAAGGCGCTCTCCGGCGGTCAGCGCCAGCGCGTGGCCATGGGTCGCGCGATCGTGCGTGAGCCGCAGGTCTTCCTCATGGACGAGCCGCTGTCGAACCTCGACGCCAAGCTCCGTGTCTCGACCCGTACGCAGATCGCGGGCCTCCAGCGCCGTCTGGGCATCACCACGGTCTACGTCACCCATGACCAGACCGAGGCCCTCACGATGGGCGACCGGGTCGCCGTCCTGAAGGACGGTCTGCTCCAGCAGATCGACTCCCCGCGCAACATGTACGACAAGCCGGCCAACCTCTTCGTCGCCGGTTTCATCGGCTCCCCGGCGATGAACCTGGTCGAGGTCCCGATCACGGACGGCGGCGTGAAGTTCGGCAACAGCGTGGTCCCGGTCTCCCGTGACGCGATCGCCGCCGCTTCCGCCAAGGGTGACACCACGGTGGTGGTCGGCGTCCGTCCCGAGCACTTCGACGTCTCGGGTCCGACGAGCAAGGACGGCCTGGCGGTGACGGTCAACGTCGTCGAGGAGCTCGGCTCGGACGGCTTCGTGTACGGCTCCACGCGCGTCGGCGGCGAGGACAAGGACCTGGTGGTCCGCGTCGGCGGCCGTGACGTGCCCGCCAAGGGTTCCACTCTGCACGTCGTGCCGCGAGCCGCCGAGCTGCACGTCTTCTCGACCTCCACGGGCGAGCGTCTCAGCGACTGATCCACGGGTGGCCGGAGGGCCCCGCGTCCCTTGTGGACGCGGGGCCGTTCGTTTAAACGGGCTTTCCCCGAAAACCCCGGCATTCGGGGCCCGCTGGAGCCCCCGCGTCAACACGGAATTCGAAAAGCCGCCTCGAACCATCCCTCGTGAGAGTGACTAAATGTCGCCATATCACTACCGGCCGCTACGCTCGCTGGCGTGACGCACACTGCCCGCCGAATCGGCCGCTCTCTCGCCCTCGTCCTGCCCGTCGTCCTGGTGCTCTCGGGAACGCTCGCGGTGTCCGCCGTTCCGTGGGCCGGCCAGGACTCCGGGACCCAGCTCACCGCGTCCTCCACGGACGTCTCCACCCGGGCCAAGTCCCGTGCCCCGCAGGATATTCTCCGCGACCAGCTCCTCGCAGAGCTTCAGGAGAAGGACCCCGGCGTGGCTCTCACCCACCTCCAGCGCGAGGTGGAGAACCGGCCCTCCCTCGCCCAGCACTGCTTCTCCATCGCCCGTGCCCTCGGCCGCGCCGCCGTCGAGTACTACGGCCCCTCGCGTGCCCAGTCCTTCTCCCGCCCGGTCTGCGACACCTCGTACGCGACCGGCGTGATGCGCGCGAGCTGAACAGCCGCGAGCTGAACGCCCCGAGGCATACCGGGCGCCTATCGTTCCCCGTATGCACAGCACTCCGACGCAGGCCGTGGTCCTGGCGGGCGGCCAGGGCTCACGGCTCCGCCCGTACACCGACGACCGCCCCAAGCCGATGGTCGAGATCCCGGGCACCGGGACCCCGATCATCGGCCATCAGCTTTCCTGGCTGGCCTCCGAGGGCGTGACCGACGCCGTCGTCTCCTGCGGCCATCTCGCCGAGGTGCTCCAGGAGTGGCTGGCCGGCGCGGACCTGCCGCTGAAGGTGACGACGGTCGTCGAGACCGAGCCCCTCGGCCGCGGTGGCGGCCTCAAGTACGCGGCCGCGCACCTGCCCGCCCCGGACCAGGCCTGGTACGCCACCAACGGCGACATCTGGACCCGCTTCTCGTTGCGCGAGATGGCCGACTTCCACGCGGAGCGCGACGCCCTCGCCACGCTGGCCCTGGCGCGCCCCCGGATCCCGTGGGGCGCCGTCGAGACCGACACCTTCGGGCACATCACCGACTTCATCGAGGCGCCGCCGTCGCCGTTCCTGATCAACGCGGGCGTGTACGTCTTCTCGGCGGCCTTCACGGAACTCCTCCCGGACCTGGGCGACCACGAGCGGACCACCTTCCCCCGCCTGGCGCGTGAGCGGCGCCTGGCGGGTTTCCCGCTGCCCCAGGGCGCGTACTGGAGGGCCATCGACACCGCCAAGGACCTGACGGAGGCGGCCAAGGAGCTGGCCGCCCAGCGGGCCTGACCGACGGGCGTACGAGAATGGGCGGCACCGCGTCTTCCGCGGTGCCGCCCTTCTTCGTGCCCGTGCGTCAGCCCAGCAGGCCGCCGATCGGGTTCCGCGCGCCGCCGCCCGTCGTCGAGCCGCTCTCGGGCGGGGTGCTGGTGGAGCCGGTCGAGCCGCCGCTCGACGTGCCGCCGGTGCTGCTCGGGGTGCCGGTGGTGGACGGCGGGGGCGCGGGCTTCGACTGCGTGGGCGTACGGCTGGTGGTGCCGCCGGTGCTCGTGCCCTGGGTGGCGGTCGGGCGCTGCTCCTGGGTCCGGGTGGACTGGCGGGTCGGCTCGGTGGGCCGGGTGGGCTCCTGGGTCTCCTCGCGTCGTGCGGGCGCCTCGCTGGTCGCGGCGGGCTGGGGCTGGGTGGGGGCGGCCTTCGTCGGGGCGGGGCGCGTGGGTTCCGGCGGAAGCGGCTGGCCGGGGAGGTGGTTGATCGGGTCGTCGTTGGGGCCCGGGACGGTGACCATCTCGGTGGAGCGGACGGCGCCGCCGAGGACGGAGCCGACGAGGAGGGTGAGGCCGACGACGACGGCGGCGAGGAGGGTGCTGCGGCGGGTGACGCGGCGGCGGAGGTCCCAGAGTTCGGCGCGTGGGCCGAGGGTGCGCCAGGCCTCGCCTGCGAGGCGGCCGTCGAGGGAGTAGACGGGGGCGCCGGCGATGATCAGTGGGGACCAGGCGGCGAGGTAGATGATGTCGGCGGAGTCGTAGACCGGGACGCTCTTCCAGCTGACGGTGAGGAGCAGCGCGGCGGAGAGCAGGGCGCCGACGACGGCGGCGACGCGTTGCCAGAGGCCGAGGACGGTGAGGACGCCGACGACGACCTGGAGGAAGGCGACGGTGAGTCCGGCGCCGACGGGGTGCTGGAGGGCGAAGTCGCGCAGCGGTTCGGCGAGGGCCCAGGGGTGGAGGGAGTTGAGCCACTTCACCATGGAGCCGCGCTCGCCGCCGTCGAAGTAGACGGGGTCGCAGAGCTTGCCCATGCCGGCGTAGATGGAGATGAAGCCGAGGAAGACGCGGAGTGGGAGGAGGACGACGCCGAGGTTCATCCGGCGGCCGGGGTAGTAGGCGTGGCGGACGTTCTCCTGTCCGTGCCGCTGCGCGGCCCGTGCCTGCGGTGTGTCGTTCCCGTGGGGCTCGGTGGGCTCGGGCCTGAGGTCGTACAGCTCGTCGTAGGCGCCCTCGGCGCGGCGCATGGGCGGCAGGAGGGGTGCGGCCTCGGCGGGCACCACGGGGGTCGGCATGGTGGTGTCGATGCGTGGGATGGCCTGGGTGTCGCCGACGCCGTGACCGCCGCTCCCGGCGGGTTCCAGCGTGGAGACGGACGACTCGCGCACGGCTTGGAGGAGGCCGGTCGCTCCGGGTGTGGACTTTCCGGTCCACACGACGGGGCGACGGCGCGGGCCGCCCGCTCCAGCGGCGACTCCGGCGAGGGCGGCGGTGCGGGCAGCGGCGCCGAGCTTGGGCTGCGGGGCCGGCGCGAGCCGCACACGGAAGCTGGCGTGGTTCACGATCACCTGGGCGGGATCGGAATCCACCTTGACCATGCTCAGCGCGGGCTGATCGTCGAACCCCGGCCGGGGCGTTCTGGTGTCCACACTCATCTAACCGAGTGATGTGCGGTTAGGACACTGCCTTGACGGTTGCCAAATGTCCGAGGCCCGTCAAGATCACGGCCGGGGTGCGTCCCTCGTTCGGGTCAGCCCCTGCGGCGGCGGGCCGCCTCGTAGAGGACGACACCGGCGGCGACGCCGGCGTTGAGCGACTCGGCGCCGCCCGGCATGGGGATGCGGACGAGGAAGTCGCAGGTCTCGCCGACGAGACGGGAGAGGCCCTTGCCCTCGGAGCCGACGACGATGACGACCGGGCCGCCGAGCGCCTCCAGGTCCTGCACCTCGTGCGTGCCCTCGGCGGCGAGGCCGACGACGGCGATGCCGGCCTTCTTGTACTCCTGCAGGGCGCGGGTCAGGTTGGTGACGCGGGCGACCGGGGTGCGGGCGGCGGTGCCTGCGGAGGTCTTCCAGGCGCCTGCGGTCATTCCGGCGGCGCGGCGCTCGGGGATGACCACGCCGTGGCCGGCGAAGGCGGAGACGGAGCGGACGATCGCGCCGAGGTTGCGCGGGTCGGTGACGCCGTCGAGGGCGACGATCAGCGGGTCCTCGCCGTCGTCGTAGGCGGCGGCGGTGAGGTCCTCGGGGTGGGCGTACTCGTACGGCGGGACCTGGAGGACCAGGCCCTGGTGGTTCAGCCCGTTGGTCATGCGGTCGAGCTCGGGGCGGGGGGCTTCCATGAGGTGGATGTTGCCGCGCGCGCCGGCGAGCTGGAGGGCCTCGCGCACTCGCTCGTCGTTGTCGATGAACTGCTGCACGTACAGGGTGGTGGCGGGCACGCCGTCGCGCAGCGCTTCGAAGACCGGGTTGCGGCCGACGACCATCTCGCTGGCGCCCTTGGGGCCGCCGCGGCGGGGCGCGGGGCGGCGCTTGGCCGCCTGCCGTGCCATCGCGTTGGAGACGCGGTACGCCTTGTGGCCCTTGCGGTCCTCGGCCTTGGGGGTCGGGCCCTTGCCTTCGAGGCCCTTGCGCCGCTGGCCACCGCTGCCGATCGTCGCACCCTTCTTGTTGGACGTGCGACGGTTCCTGCGCTGGCTGTTCCCGGCCATGACTACCTGTTTCCTCTGCTGACGTACAAAGTCTGTAACTGAAGTGTGCCGCCCGGGGTCCCGAGCGGCACGTCTTCTAACGGTTGCCCAGCGTCCAGCGGGGGCCGTCGGGGCTGTCCTCGATGGCGAGGCCGGACTGGTTGAGCTGGTCGCGGATCGCGTCCGCGGTCGCCCAGTCCTTGCGCTCGCGCGCCGCTTCCCGCTGCTGGAGCACGAGTCGTACGAGGGTGTCGACGACGCCGTGGAGCTCGTCGCCGCCGCCGGTCTCCTCGGCCCAGTGCGGGTCGAGGGGGTCCAGGCCGAGGACGCCGAGCATGGCGCGGACCTCGGCGAGGCGGGCGATGGCCTCGTCCTTGTCGTCCGCGGCGAGGGCGCTGTTGCCCTGGCGGACGGTGGTGTGGATGATCGCGAGCGCGTGCGGTACGCCCAGGTCGTCGTCCATGGCTTCGGCGAAGGCCGGCGGCACCTCGGCGGCGGGGGCGACGGTCGTTCCGGCCTTCTCGGTGGCGCGCTGGACGAAGCCCTCGATGCGGGCGAACGCCGACTCGGCCTCGCGCAGGGACTCCTCGCTGTACTCGATCATCGAGCGGTAGTGGGGGGTGCCCAGGTAGTAGCGCAGGACGATCGGGCGCCAGTTCTTCACCATTTCGGACACCAGCACGCTGTTGCCGAGCGACTTCGACATCTTCTCGCCGCTCATGGTGACCCAGGCGTTGTGCACCCAGTACCGCGCGAACTCGTCGCCGAAGGCCTTGGCCTGGGCGATCTCGTTCTCGTGGTGCGGGAAGATCAGGTCGAGGCCGCCGCCGTGGATGTCGAAGGCGGTGCCCAGGTACTTGTGGGCCATGGCCGAGCACTCCAGGTGCCAGCCGGGACGGCCGCGGCCCCACGGGGTCTCCCAGTCGGGCTCGCCCGGCTTGGTCGCCTTCCACATGGCGAAGTCGCGGGGGTCGCGCTTGCCGGTGATGCCTTCCTCGGCGGGCTGGCGGAGGTCGTCGATGTCCTGGTTGGACAGCTCCAGGTATCCCGGGAAGGAGCGCACGTCGAAGTAGACGCTGCCGTCGGCCTCGTAGGCGTGGCCGCGCTCGATCAGGCCCCGCATCATCTCGATCATCTCGGGGACGTGGCCGGTGGCGCGGGGTTCGTACGTCGGCGGGAGGCAACCGAGGGCCTCGTAACCGGCGTTGAACGCGCGCTCGTTCTCGTAGCCGATGGACCACCAGGGGCGCCCCTGTTCGGCGCCCTTCCTGATGATCTTGTCGTCGATGTCGGTGACGTTGCGGATGAACGTGACGTCGTAGCCGCGGTAGGCGAACCAGCGGCGCATGATGTCGAAGTTCAGCCCGGACCGGATGTGGCCGATGTGCGGGGCCGCCTGCACGGTGGCGCCACAGAGGTAGATCGAGACGCAGCCCGGCGTGAGCGGGGTGAAGTCACGGATCTGCCGGGCGCTGGTGTCGTACAGGCGAATAGTCACCACTCCAGAGTAGTGGGCGTGTGATAGTGCCCCGCGACCTGATCGGGGTCACCGATGACGTTTTTCACCGGCTCTGGTGGCCCTGGGAGGCGGTGGCGGGGTACACGAGGGCGGTCGCGAGGGCGGCGAGGCCCTCGGCGCGGCCGGTGAGGCCGAGCCCGTCCGTGGTGGTGCCGGAGACGGAGACGGGTGCGCCGGCCGCCTCGCTCAGCGCCTTCTGGGCCTCGTCGCGCCGCTTGCCGATCTTGGGTCGGACGCCGACGACCTGCACGGCGACGTTCCCGATCTCGTACCCCTCGGCGCGGACGATCCGGGCGGCCTCGGCGAGCAAGGTGACGCCGGAGGCGCCGGACCACTCGGGGCGTGAGGTGCCGAAGTGGGCGCCGAGGTCGCCGACGCCGGCGGCGGAGAAGAGCGCGTCGCAGGCGGCGTGGGCGGCGACGTCACCGTCGGAGTGCCCGGCGAGCCCGTACTCCTCGTCCTCCCAGAGGAGGCCGGCGCACCAGAGTTCGCGGCCCTTCTCGAAGGCGTGGACGTCGGTGCCGATGCCGGTACGGGGAAGGAGCGGCGGTTCAGAAGCCATCGTTGGCCCTCCTGCGGGCGAGTACGGCCTCGGCGAGGACGAGGTCGAGGGGGCGGGTCACCTTGAAGGCCTCTTCGTGGCCGGGTACGACGACGACGGGCGCGCCGAGCTTCTCGACCATCCCGGCGTCGTCGGTGGCGCCCTCGCCGGTGAGGGCGATGGTGGCGTGGGCGTTGACCAGGGTGTCGCGGTCGAAGCCCTGCGGGGTCTGGACGGCGCGGAGGCGGGCGCGGGGCGGAGTGGCGACGACCTGTTCGAGGTCGCCGGGCTTCTCGGCCGGCTCGACCTCCTTGACGGTGTCGGCGACGGGCAGGGCGGGGACGACGGCGACGGCCCCGTCCCGTACGGCTTCGATGACGGCGTCCACGGTGTCGACGGGGACCAGGGGGCGGGCCGCGTCGTGGACGAGGACGGTGGTGATGTCCTCCGGGAGCGCTTGGAGACCGAGGTGGACGGATTCCTGGCGGGTCTCGCCGCCGGGGACGACGAGGTAGTCGGTCCGCTCGGGCAGGGCGTGTGCGTCGAGGAGGTTCTTGACCTCGGCGGCGCCGTCGGGGGGAGCGACCACGACCACGAGCGAGACCGCGCGGGAGGCGGCCATCGCGCGGACGGCGTGGATGAGCATGGGGGTGCCGTTCAGGGCGCGGAGCGCCTTGGGGGCGCCCGGGCCGAGGCGTACGCCCCGCCCGGCGGCCGGGATCACCACGGCGGTACGACGGGGACGCGCTTCGTCTGTCATCGGTTGCACTCCGGCAGGTTTGTTTCCGCGGCCGACATGGGTATGGCCTTCACCGTGCCGGACGCGCCGCCTTGACCGGGCCCTTTCCGTGACGACGGTCGAGGCGTTGCCGCG
Organism: Streptomyces sp. NPDC034084; assembly: GCF_055575535.1. NCBI lineage: Bacteria > Bacillati > Actinomycetota > Actinomycetes > Kitasatosporales > Streptomycetaceae > Streptomyces > Streptomyces sp. NPDC034084. The sequence goes on along the minus strand of NZ_JBVISK010000006.1, from coordinate 71,337 downwards.
TGGGCACAGGGGTTCGGACGTAGAGAAATTCAGGGGGTGCGGGTTACTTCAGCGGTGCGGCCGGGCGTTCGAACCGCGGACGCACGCGAACATGCCGCAGCGCCCGGCGACAGCACTGTGTGGATCACAGTACGCCAGCGGGCACCGCGGCATTGCTTCACTGCTTCGCTACGCCTCTGCTCACCGCAGGACGCGGTCCCGAGAGCCGTGTCGAGCGGTCCAGGAACCGCGGGCGGCGGTTCTGGAATCGCGAGACCCAGCTCAGGAACCGCGGGTCGCGGTTCAGGACGCGAGGACCTCGTCGAGGAGAGCCTCGGCCTTGTCCTCGTTCGTGTTCTCCGCGAGAGCCAGCTCGCTCACCAGGATCTGGCGAGCCTTGGCGAGCATGCGCTTCTCACCTGCGGAGAGTCCGCGCTCGCGCTCACGACGCCACAGGTCGCGCACCACTTCGGCGACCTTGATGACATCGCCGGAGGCGAGCTTCTCGAGATTTGCCTTGTAGCGACGGGACCAGTTCGTCGGCTCTTCGGCGTACGGCGCGCGCAGCACCTCGAAGACCCGGTCCAGCCCGTCCTGACCGACCACGTCGCGAACACCGACGAACTCCGCATTGTCCGCCGGTACACGAACCGTCAGGTCGCCCTGCGCGACCTTGAGCACCAAGTAGGTCTTGTCCACGCCTTTGATCTGGCGAGTTTCGATGGCCTCGATCAGCGCGGCCCCGTGATGGGGATAGACCACGGTGTCGCCAACCTTGAACGTCATGTGACAGGTACCCCTTCCGTGGCTATCCAGGGTAACACGGATTCGGCTTCTTCTGAATGGCGTTTTCGCAGGTCAGGGCATATCTCGGGGCTTGACAACGACGACACGAACGTGCTGCGAAGGGCTTCCGGAAGGCGGTATTCGCAGGTCGGAGCGCCTGCGCGGACAGAGAGAAACGCGCACGTTACACCTACCCGGAAGCCCTCCAGGGGCGGTCGATGTCCCGTTTTGTCGGGTTCGAGGGGGCCTTCTTCCCCTACTCCGTTCGAGGATCGGTCACCCGTACGGAGGCATGCCGGGGTGAATCCCGAAATTGATCAGTGGACGTCGAGTGATCGCCGGCGAGGGATTTTCGGTGGGGACGGCTCCGCGGAATGCGGGACGCCTCCGAATTGATCAAGGCGGATATGTGAACAGTGGGTCAATGATCGCGATCCGGCCACCTTGGCCGAGGCGCGCGGAGCGGCGGAAGAGCCGGCGCGGACCGCCGGCGGGGCGCCCGGGTACGGCTGTGCCGGGTGAGGGCCTTGTCCGGTGGCCCGGCCGTGATTCCGCCGGACAGGCCTTAGGGGCGGGTCGGGTGCGGGACGCGGAGTGAGGCTCGGTAACCTAAGCGCGCTGACACACCTTTAGGACCTGTCCGGCGGATCACGGCCTATCCGGCCCTGATCCGCCGGACACGCCCTAGCTGTCCCTTGGTTCCCACGCCCGTCCGTACGTCCTAGGAGATGCCGCCGCCGTGAGCCGCAGCCTTCGACGCGGCGCCCTCGCCGCCACCGCCCTCGTCTTCTCCGTCGCCACCCTGTCCGCCTGTGGCGCCGGCAACGACGCGCAGACGCTCGAGATCCGGCCGGACAACGCCGCCGTCACGGTCGACGACGTCAAGATCCAGAACGCGCTGGTCATCACCCAGCCCGAGCCCGGCGTCAAGGGCCCGGCCGCCGTCTCGGCCACCGTCTTCAACAACGGCAGCCAGCCGCAGACCATCGACGCGATCAGCCTGCCCGGCACGACCGCCGCCGTGAAGCTGAAGGCGGCGTCGGGCACCGGCCCGCTCACCGTCCCCGCCGGCGGCTCCCTCGTGATCGGCGGCGCGGGCAACGCCTCCGCCCTGATCGAGAACGGCTCCGAGGCCGCCCGTGACGGCGACGCGCAGAAGATCGTCTTCAAGCTGAGCAAGACCGGCGACGTGGGCCTGAGCGCCTTCGTGGTCCCGGCGAAGAGCTACTTCAAGGACTTCGGTCCCGAGGTCGTCCCGGCTCCCCCGGGCGTCTCCCCGACCGCCTCCGCGTCGCCCTCGGGCGAGGCGGGCCACGGCGCGGAGCACGGCGCCGAGACCCCGGCCTCGGGCGCGCCGACGACCGCCGGCCACTGACGCCGAGCAGACACACGTGAAGGGGCGCCCCCAGGAGGGGGCGCCCCTTCACGCACATCAGGGCTCGAACCGGGAGCCCGTCTCCGGGCCCCGGCCGGTCTACGGCTCGAACTTGTACCCGAGGCCGCGGACGGTCACGAGGTAGCGCGGCGCGCCCGGGTCGGGCTCGATCTTGGCGCGGAGGCGCTTGACGTGGACGTCGAGGGTCTTGGTGTCGCCGACGTAGTCCGCGCCCCAGACCCGGTCGATGAGCTGCATGCGGGTCAGCACGCGGCCCGCGTTGCGCAGCAGCATCTCCAGGAGGTCGAACTCCTTCAGCGGGAGGTCGACCTTGCCGCCCGAGACCGTGACGACGTGCCGGTCCACGTCCATGCGGACCGGGCCGGCCTCCAGGGCCGCCGGGGTGACCTCCTCGGGCTCCCCGCGGCGGCGCAGCACCGCGCGGATGCGGGCGACCAGCTCCCGCGAGGAGAAGGGCTTGGTGACGTAGTCGTCGGCCCCTATCTCCAGGCCCACGACCTTGTCGATCTCGCTGTCCTTGGCGGTCACCATGATCACCGGGACGTTCGAGCGGCCGCGCAGCTGGCGGCACACCTCGGTGCCGGGCAGACCCGGAAGCATCAGGTCGAGGAGGACGAGGTCGGCTCCGTTGCGCTCGAACTCGTCGAGGCCGTCGGGCCCGGTCGCCGCGACGGCGACCTCGAAGCCTTCCTTGCGGAGCATGTACGACAGGGCGTCGCTGAAGGATTCCTCATCCTCGACGACGAGCACTCGGGTCACGGAAGGACCTCCGGGGCGGGAAGCGGTTCGGTCATGAGATCTGGGGTGGGAGAAGAGGCGGACCGGCGGTCCCGTACGGCGCCCGCCTCGGGCAGCCGCAAGGTGAAGGTGGAGCCCTGGCCCTCGGTGCTCCAGACGGTGACCTCCCCGCCGTGCGAGGCGGCCACGTGCTTGACGATGGCCAGGCCGAGGCCCGTGCCGCCGGTGGCACGGGAGCGGGCCGGGTCGACCCGGTAGAAGCGCTCGAAGACGCGCTCCTTGTCCTTGTCGGGGATGCCGATGCCCTGGTCGGTGACGGCTATCTCGATCAGGTCGCCCGCGGGGGCGGCGACCCGGCGGGCGGCGATGCCCACCCGCGTACGGGCCGGTGAGTAGTTGACGGCGTTCTCGACGAGGTTGCCGAGGGCCGCGGCGAGCTGGCCCCGGCTGCCCCATACGTACAGGTCGGCGGCGCCGCCGGAGACCATGGTGATCTGCTTGGTGGAGGCGGGCTGCCGGGAGCGGTCGATCGCCTCGGCGACGAGCTCGTCGACGGAGACCGGCTCGGAGTCGTCCAGCGGGTCGTCGTTCTGCACGCGGGAGAGGTCGATGAGCTCCTGGACGAGGTTGGTGAGGCGGGTCGCCTCGATCTGCATCCGGCCGGCGAAGCGGGTGACCGCCTCGGGGTCGTCCGAGGCGTCCATGACCGCCTCGGAGAGCAGGGAGAGCGCGCCTACGGGGGTCTTGAGCTCATGGCTCACGTTGGCGACGAAGTCGCGCCGCACCGCTTCGATGCGGCGGGCCTCGGTGAGGTCCTCGACCAGGAGCAGCACGAGCCGCGAGCCCAGGGGGGCGACCCGGGCGGAGACGGCGAGGACCTCGCCGCGTCCGGTGCCGCGCCGGGCCAGGTCCAGCTCCACCTGCCGTATCTCGCCGTCGCGGCGGGTGTCGCGGGCCATGTTCAGCATGGGTTCGACGGCCAGCTTGCCGCCGCGGACCAGGCCGAGCGCGTACGCGGCCGAGCTGGCCTTCACCACGGAGTCGCTCTCGTCGAGGACGACCGCGGAGGAGCGCAGCACGGACAGCACGGTGTCGACGCCGGGCGGGAGCACGGCGTCGGTGTGCAGGGAGGTACGGGTCGGTCGCGCCTGGTCGCGCTCGCTCCAGCGGAACGCCAGCATGGCGATCACGCCGGTGCACACTCCGGCGATCGCTGCCAATGCGGCGACCGCCGCGTTCACGTCCATGCCTCAAGGTTATGCGGGGTCACGGACACTCTCCCAGCCGTCCGAGTGGCTGCTCGAACAGTCGTCGCCCAGAGTTCACCGTGGAGACGCGGGTGGTTCATTTGCCCCGGCGGCCGGGGTGGCGCGGGTCGCCCAGAGTTCACCTGGGGGAAAGTGCCGGTTCATTTCAGGGGGTGGAACCGGACGCGTAGGAGGCCGAACGTGGGAGCGTGGGGATCCGAGCCCCACCCGGACCCCGGAGCTTTGCGTAGAGAGGGACATCCATGCGGGACGCGTACCACGAGGAACTGGACTCGATCGGCGAGAGCCTGGTCGAGATGGCCCGGCTCGTCGGGTCGGCGATCGGGCGCGCCACGACGGCGATGCTCGACGCCGACCTCAAGCTCGCGGAGAGCGTGATCGCGGCGGACCAGAAGGTCGACGACCTCCAGCACGACCTGGAGGCACGGGCGATAGCGCTGCTCGCCCGGCAGCAGCCGGTGGCGACGGACCTGCGGATCGTGGTGACCTCGCTGCGGATGAGCGCCGACCTGGAGCGCTCGGGCGACCTGGCGCAGCACGTGGCGAAGCTGGCGCGGCTGCGGTTCCCGGACACGGCGGTGCCGCGGGACCTGCACGCGACCATCCTGGAGATGGGTCAGCTGGCGCAGCGCCTGATGGCGAAGGCGGCGGAGGTCATCATCACGAAGGACGTCGACCTGGCGCTCCAGCTGGAGCAGGACGACGACGAGATGGACCTGCTGCACCGGACGCTCTTCCAGCACCTGATGGACGACCGCTGGAAGCACGGCATCGAGACGGCCGTGGACGTGACGCTGCTCGGCCGGTACTACGAGCGGTTCGCGGACCACGCGGTGTCGGTGGCGAAGCGCGTGGTGTACCTGGTGACGGGCGAGCACGCGGACGAACTGCAGGCGGCCGACGCGCCGGTGGAGGGCGCGTAGGCGTGGCTCCTGTGCGCCGTTGATGCGCCGGTCCGAGTGGGCATGCAATGGGGGGAGGCGAAGCGCGCCTCGAAAGGGAGGGACCCTCATGGCCGAATCCCCCATGCCGACCGAGTCCGGGACGGAGGCGCCGCGCGAGCCGGTGTTCCTGCCCGTGCTCGGCGCCTGCGGCTGCGGCTCGGGCTGCGGCTGCGGCTGCCAGTCGGGCTCCCCGTGCCAGTGCGGGGGCTAGCAGCGGCTGACCGGTGAGACGGGCGGGGTGGGGTACGGGCCGACCCCGTACCCCACCCCGCCTTTCACACCTCGAGGACACCGACCGTCTGGCCGCCGCTGACCTCGCCGGTGGTACGGAACCCGAGCCGCTCGTAGAAAGCGCCGGGTCCGTCCTCGCCGGGCGCCCAGGTCACGTAGAACCGCCGCTCGCCGCGCCGGCGCAGTTCCTCCCGTACGGCTTCGACGGCGAAGCGTCCGTACCCCTTGCCCTGGCCGTCGGCGGCGATGTTGAGCCGCCAGAGACCGCTGCGGCGGTCGGTGGGGTCGCGCTCCTCGTTCCAGGGGAGGTCGAGGAAGGCCATGACGAAGCCGACGAGCCGGTCACCGTCGAAGACGAGGCGCGGCCAGGCGGCGTCCCCGAACGCGTAGGCCTCGGCGAGGGAGCGCACGACGGGGGCGACGTTCCGCTCCTGGTGGGGGTGGACGCGCAGGGCGAGTGCGGCGTCGATGGTGGCGGGGGTGACCTGTTCCAGGCGCAGTGACGTGCTCATGCACGGACGGTACCGAGCCACCGCGGACCACGACGAACCCCCTCCGGCCGTCCATCTCGAGGGCCCTGCGTTCCGCATGAGGATGCCGTCGTGGGAAGCTGCCCCGAAGCGTCGTATCCGGGGGGAGCACCAGTGCGTGAGACGCATGTGCAGAGAATGCTGCGGCTGATGGCGAGCGGGGAGCCGGTCAAGCTCACCATGCTCGCGACGATGAAGAGACTCACCCGACTCGCCTTCATCGCGCAGCAATTCGGGTACGAGTACGCGGACCTGCAAGAGGGCAGCGGCACAGTGGAGATGACGCTCGTACCGGATCCCACCCCGCAGGCCCGGGCGCGCGCCGCGGATAACTGGGCTCGGTATCCGAACGCGGGCGACGGGGTGTCGCTGCCGCCGCTCGTGCCCGAGGAGCTCGAGATTCTCAAGGCCCGGATGACCTTGGACCTTCAGCGCCAGTACTCCACCAGGCAACGGCTGGCGCTCATGGCCGTGCCCCTCACCCTGGTCGCCCTGGACCTCGGCTTCGAGTACGGCGGGAAGGCGAGCGACATCCTCACCATCACCGGAGTCGTCTCGGCCGTGATCGCGGCTCTGATACCCGTCGGGTTCGCCATCAGCCGACACTTCGTCGTCAAGTACACCGCCCGACTGGAGGCGGCCGGCTTCACGCCGGTGACCGACCGGAACGGCCGGCTGCGCTACGTGCCGCCGGGCGGCCGGCTTCCCGGGCACGGGAACCCTTTCGCCACCGGTTGAAGCAGGTCATGACCCCCTCAGCCGCGCCGGGCACCGTCCCGGGAGCCGAGTCGCCCACAGCGAGAAAATGCCCCCGCCCTGCGCCGTAGGCGCAGGTCAGGGGCATGATCACTTTTCTTACTTCTTCTTGCCCTGGTTCTTCACGGCCTCGATGGCCGCCGCCGCGGCGTCCGGGTCGAGGTAGGTGCCGCCCGGGTTGAGGGGCTTGAAGTTCTCGTCGAGCTCGTAGGACAGGGGGATGCCCGTCGGGATGTTGAGGCCCGCGATGTCCGCGTCCGAGATGCCGTCCAGGTGCTTCACCAGGGCGCGGAGGCTGTTGCCGTGGGCGGCGACCAGGACGGTGCGGCCGGCGAGGAGGTCCGGGACGATGGAGTCGTACCAGTACGGGAGCATCCGCTCGACGACGTCCTTGAGGCACTCGGTCTGCGGGCGCAGCTCCGGCGGGATCGTCTGGTAGCGGGCGTCGTGGGCCTGCGAGTACTCGCTGTCGTCGGACAGCGCCGGCGGCGGGGTGTCGTACGAGCGGCGCCACAGCATGAACTGCTCCTCGCCGAACTCGGCGAGCGTCTGGGCCTTGTCCTTGCCCTGGAGGGCGCCGTAGTGGCGCTCGTTCAGGCGCCACGAGCGGTTGACCGGGATCCAGTGGCGGTCCGCGGACTCCAGCGCGAGCTGCGCCGTGCGGATGGCGCGCTTCTGGAGGGAGGTGTGCAGCACGTCGGGCAGCAGGCCGGCGTCCTTGAGCAGCTCGCCGCCGCGCGTCGCCTCCTTCTCGCCCTTGGCGGTGAGGTTCACGTCCACCCATCCGGTGAACAGATTCTTCTCGTTCCACTCGCTCTCGCCATGGCGGAGGAGGATCAGCTTGTACGGTGCGTCGGCCATGCGTACGAGCCTAATCGACCGCTGACGATTGACGCGCGTCGTCAATTCACTGGCGTCCGCCCCCTGAGATGCGTAAGTTACGGGAGCTGGAAGCAGGGCTTACGTACAGCAGGGGGCCACCACACATGTCCATCGACTCGCTCAGACGATCAGCCCGGGCGACGGTCTCCGGCCTTCCGCAAGGCTTCTGGTGGTTGTGGCTGTCGACCCTGGTCAACCGGACCGGGGCGTTCGTCCTGACCTTCCTGTCCCTCTACCTGACCGTCGAGCTCGGACACTCCGCCTGGTTCGCCGGTCTCGTCGTCGCCCTCCACGGTCTCGGCGGGGTGGCGGGATCGCCGCTCGGCGGCGCGCTCACCGACCGCTGGGGCCGCCGCCCCACGATGGTCACCATGCACCTCGCGGCCGCCGCCTGCGCCGCCGCCCTCGCCGTCGTCACCAGCGCCTGGGCCATCGCCGCGGTCGTCCTCCTCATGGGCGTCGCCATGCAGGCAGTCCGCCCCTCCATCAACGCGACGATCGCCGACATGGTCCCCGCCCACGACGTGCGCCGGGCGTACGCCCTCAACTACTGGGCCCTGAACCTCGGCTTCGCCATCGCCTCCATCGGCGGCGGCGCGGCCGCCGTCCTCGGCTACCGCACCCTCTTCGTCGTCGACGCCGTCGCCACCGTCCTCTGCGCCGTCATCGTCTTCCTGCGCCTTCCCGAGACGCGCCCCGAGGGCCGCACCGACACGGCCGGCGCGCCGGTCGTCGAGGAGAAGGTCAGCATGCTCACCGTGCTGCGCGACGCGCCCTTCCGGACGCTCGTCCTCCTCAACCTCCTCGTCTGCCTCGTCTTCACCGCGCCCTGGATCGGCCTGCCGCTCACGATGGCGAACCAGGGCCTCTCCCCCTCCTCGTACGGTCTCGTCATCGCCGTCAACGGCATCGTGATCGTCGGTTTCCAACTGCTCGTCAACAGGCTGACCGACAAGCGTTCTCCGGTCCTCCTGCTGACGCTCTCCGCCCTCCTCTTCGCCTTCGGCACCGGCGCCACCGCCCTCGCCGGCTCCCCCGTCGCCTTCGCCGCGACCGTGATCGTCTGGACGGTCGGCGAGATGATCCACGTCCCGACGAACGCCGCCGCGACCGCCCGCCTCGCCCCCGAGCACGCCCGGGGCCGCTACCAGGGCGTGATGGGGATGTCGTGGGCCGTGGCCGGTTTCGTCGCCCCGATCGGCGCCGGCGCGATCGTCGGCGGCCCCGGACCCGACGCCCTGTGGGCCGCGACCGCCGCGATCGGCGTCATCGCCGCCGCCGGGTACTACACGCGGCTGCGGAAGGCCCTCTGCGAAGAGACCAAGGGGAACGAGGGGGTCGGGGAGACCGTGGAGGTCGTGGAAGTCGTGGAGGTCGTGGCGGCGGAAGTCCCAGTAGGCGCCCCACTGGTGAAGAGCGAGGACGTCGGGGCCACCGCCACCCCCTCCGCCGTCAGCGCCTGACCCGCGCGCTGTCGTAGGCCGGACGGCCCCGGTACGGAGAGCACCGCCGGGGCCCGTCGGCATACCCCTGCCGGAACGGGCCTCGTCAGCCCCGCTTCGAGGACTTCTCGGTCAGGTTCTTGAAGGCGTCCAGGTTGCGCGTCGACTCCCCGCGCGACACCCGCCACTCGTACTCCCGCCGGATCGCCGACGCGAAGCCCAGCTCCAGGAGCGTGTTGAAGTCGCCGTCCGCCGCCTCCAGGACCGAGCCGAGCAGCCGGTCCAGTTCCTCCGGGGTGACGGCGGCCAGCGGGAGCTTGCCGGCGAGGTAGACGTCGCCGAGGCCGTCGACCGCGTAACTCACCCCGTACAGCTTGAGGTTGCGCTCCAGCAGCCAGCGGTGGACGCCCGCCTCGTTCTCGTCGGGGTGGCGGATGACGAAGGCGTTGAGGGAGAGGGAGTGGCGGCCCACCCGCAGCGACAGGGTGGTGAACAGCTTGCGCGTGCCCGGGAGCTTCACGACGTACGAGCCGGGCTCCGGGCACTCCCAGTCCAGCTCCGCGTCGTTGAACGTGTCCTCGATGATCCGCCGAACGTCCTCAGCCATGGTGCGAGCGTACGCGACGGCGGTTCTCCCGCAGCCGGTGGTCGTGCATGGCGGCCGTGTACACGTCCGCCGTGCCCGACGCCGCCGTGTCCCAGCCGAAGGAGCCGGCGTGCAGCGCCGCCGCCTCGCCCATCCGGGCCGACAGCGACGGGTCCGCCACGAACCGGCCGAGCGCGCGGGCGTAGTCCGCCGGGTCGTGTCCCTGCACGAGGAAACCGGTCACGTCGTCCCGTACGGCCACGGGCAGACCGCCCACCGCCGCCGCGACGACCGGGGTGCCCGCCGCCTGCGCCTCTATGGCGACCAGGCCGAAGGACTCGCTGTACGAGGGCATGACGAGGACGCTCGCGGCGCGGAACCAGTCGGCGAGACGGTCCTGCCCCACCGGCGGGTGGAACCGCACGATGTCCGCGATGCCGAGCCGCGCGGCCAGCTTCTGCAGCTGTTCCGGCTTGGCCAGACCGCTGCCGCTCGGGCCGCCGACCACCGGGACGACCATGCGGGTACGGAGGGAGGGGTCCTGCTCCAGGAGCCGGGCGGCGGCGCGGAGCAGGATGTCCGGGGCCTTCAGCGGCTGTATCCGGCCGGCGAAGACCGGGATGAACGCGTCCTGCGGGAGACCGAGCCGGGCGCGGGCGGCGGCGCGGCCGTCGGCGGGACGGAAGTGGTCGAGGTTGACGCCCGGGTGCACGACCGCGATCTTGCCGGGGTCGGCCTCGTAGAAGCGGGCGAGCTCGTCGGCCTCCTCGGCCGTGTTGGCGATCAGTCGGTCGGCGGCGGAGACGATCTGCGTCTCGCCGATCACCCGGGCCGCGGGCTCGGGCGTGTCGCCCTCGGCGAGCGCGGCGTTCTTGACCTTCGCCATGGTGTGCATGGCGTGCACGAGCGGGACGCCCCAGCGCTCGGCGGCGAGCCAGCCGACGTGGCCGGAGAGCCAGTAGTGGGAGTGGACCAGGTCGTAGTGGCCAGGGCGGTGGCCCGCCCACGCCTGCATCACGCCGTGCGTGAAGGCGCAGAGCTGTGCCGGCAGCTCCTCCTTGGCCAGGCCCTCGTACGGGCCGGCGTCCACGTGTCGTACGAGCACGCCCGGGGTCAGCTCGACCACCGGGGGAAGGCCGCCGGTGGTGGCCCGGGTGAAGATCTCCACCTCGATGTCGATGGCGGCGAGTCGTTTCGCCAGCTCGACGATGTAGACGTTCATGCCGCCCGCGTCGCCCGTGCCGGGCTGGTGCAGCGGCGAGGTGTGGACGCTGAGCATGGCCACGCGCCGGGGGGTGCGGGGCCGGCCGGGGAGCCGGAGCCTGCCCGGCGCCGGGTGCCGGTGGCGGGTACCGGCGAACCGGGACACGTACTGGCTCACGTCGGCGGTCCTTCCGCTCGGGGCCTCGGGGGCCTCTCGGGGGCCTCGGGCCGGGGCCCTCGGGCTGAGCTGGGTCGGGCATGACGGCTGCCGGTCGGGCGCGACAGCCGCCGGTCGGGCATGACGGCTGGAGGGCGCGGGACGACCTCCAGGCGCGACAACGCCGGAATGGTCCCTTTCATTTCCGTGCCGGGGGTGCTTTGCCAATTCGTTGCCGGGCCCCGGGCCGCCCCGGGGCCGCCCCCGCACCCCTTACGCTCTGTGGCATGGCCCCGCGCACCACCCGCCCCGTCGGCACACCGACCCGCGGGACCACCAACCCGAACCGGCTGCGCCGCATGGACCGCTGGATCGCCGCCGTCCACGGCCCCGCCCTGCGCCGCTCCCCCGAGCCGCCGCTCGCCGTGGACCTCGGATACGGGGCCGCCCCCTGGACCGCCGTGGAGCTCCTGGCCCGGCTGCGGACCGCCGATCCCCGCACCCGGCTCTACGGCATCGAGATCGAACCGGCCAGGGTCGAGGCCGCGAAGCCGTACGAGCGGGAGGGCCTCTCCTTCCTGCACGGCGGATTCGAGGTGCCGGTGCCCGGCCGGGTCGCCCTCATCCGGGCGGCGAACGTGCTGCGCCAGTACGACGAGGACCAGGTCGCGGCCGTCTGGGCGAGGCTCTGCGGGCGGCTCGCGCCCGGCGGGCTGCTCGTGGAGGGGACCTGTGACGAGATCGGGCGCCGGCACGTGTGGGTGGCGCTCGACGCGGACGGGCCGCGCACGGTGACCTTCGCGACCCGCCTCGGCTCGCTCGACAGGCCCTCGGACCTCGCGGAACGGCTGCCGAAGGCGCTGATCCACCGGAACGTGCCGGGCGAGCCGGTGCACGCCTTCCTGCGGGACTTCGACCGGGCGTGGGCTGCGGCCGCCCCGTACGCCTCCCTCGGCGCGCGCCAGCGGTGGATCCGCTCCGTGCGCGACCTGGCGGCGGACTGGCCCCTGACCGACGGCCCGCGCCGGTGGCGCCAGGGCGAGGTGACGGTCCGCTGGGAGGCGCTGGCGCCGCGGGGGTGACGGCCCGTCGGCAGCGGCCTCCCTCTCCCTTCCCTTAACTCCCCCTGATTTTCCCGTACGCGGGGAACGCCGCACGCACATCACTCGTCCCCTCTGGGGGGAAGCGGCCCGACAGGCCCCGGTTCCCCCTGTCGTTTTGCGGTTTCGCATGGCACTATCGCCAGGTCACCACCAAGTTACTGACGGTAAATCAGATTTGGGTCACTCGAGGGGGAGCTCGTGAACCGACGCCGCCACGCCACCGCCGCGATCACCGTGATCTGCGCTCTGACCGTGCTGGCCTCGCCCGCGCTGACCCTCCAGGCCGCCGCCGCGCCGCTCCCGCCTCCGCCGCCGAAGAAGAGCCTGGAAGAGGTCCGCCGGGAGATCGACGACCTGTACCGGAAGGCCGCCGTCGCCACCGACGCGTACAACCTCGCCGAGGAGAAGACGAAGGAGCAGTCCGCCGAGATCGTCCGGCTCGCCCGGATGATCGTGGAGGGCCGCGAGAAGATCGAGGGCCTCAAGGCCAAGGCCGGCGCCGCCGCCCGCGCCCAGTACCGCAACGGCGGGCTTCCGGACGGCGCCCAGCTGGTGCTCACCAACGACCCGCAGCTCTTCCTCGACACCGCCGGACGGCTCAAGGCCGGCGCCAAGGCCACCACCGATCTCCTCGGCGAGATGACCCGCACCCAGGCCGAGTTGGACACGTACGCCAAGGACGCCAGCGCCAACTGGACCAAGCTGGAGGCCCACCGCGTCCGCCAGGCGAAGGCGAAGAAGGAGATCAACGAACGGATCGCCGCCGCCGAGAAGCTGGAGTCCGAGCTCGCCGCCGAGGAGCGCGAGCGGCTGCGGCGCCTGGAGGAGCAGGCCCAGAACCGGGCCCAGACGACCTGGCTCGGCACCGGCGTCCTCGACGGCCGGAAGGAGGGCGCGACCGAGGAGGGCAGGAAGGCGGTCGAGTTCGCGACGGCCCAGGTCGGCAAGCCGTACGTCTGGGGCGCCGAGGGCCCGCTCTCGTACGACTGCTCCGGGCTGACCCAGCGCGCCTGGGGCGCGGCGGGGCGGGGCATCCCGCGCACCTCGCAGGAGCAGTGGCGGCTCCTGCCGCACGTGAGGATCGAGGACATGCGGCCGGGCGACCTGATCGTCTACTTCAAGGACGCGAGCCACATCGGGATGTACGTCGGGAACGGGATGATCGTGCACGCGCCGCGCCCCGGCCGGAACGTGACGCTGGCGGGCGCGGGCTCGATGGAGATCCTGGGAGTGGTCCGGCCTTCGTGAGGCGAGCGGCGGCGTGACCCGCCGCTCTTCGTGACACGAGCCACCTTCCCCACCCCCGGGGGCGTGACGTTTCTCATGGGCTCAGGGCCCCCGCGCGGACCGTACGGCGGGCAAGTACCTCCCTTTCCGCGGCATATGCCAAGTCCGACGCGCGCTCTCACAGGCTGATCACCATTCCGCTGCGCACCGCCCTACCGCTATGGTCCGGGACGGGCGGGACGCCACCCGGCGCCCTGCGCACCCTCGGGGGAGGGAAGGACACCCGGACCGATGCCCGTATCCGTACCGCGTCAGAGAAACGTCTCTGCCGCTGCGGGACCCGGCGAGGCCACCCCAATGGACGCCACTCCCATGACAGGCACAGTCACAGGCACCGACCGCACCGATCTCACTCTCCTGGTCGTCGAGGACGACCCGGCGGGTGCCCTCGCCGTACCCCGACTGCTCGACGCGGCGGACGCCTCCGGCACCCGGGTCCGCATCCGTACGGCGCGTAACCTCACCGAGGCCGAGCGGCTCCTGACCGACGACGTCCACTGCGTGCTCGTCGACCTCTCCCTGCCGGACCCCCGGTCCGCCGCCGGCGACGACCCGCTCGCCCCGCTGCGGCACATCCTGCGCCTCGCCCCGCGCCACGCCGTCCTCGCGCTCGCGGCCTCGGCCGACGCCGAGCTGGCGGCCGAGGCGGTACGGGTCGGGGCCCAGGACCACCTCTTCCGCGAGGAGCTCGACGGGCGGCTGCTCAGCCGGGCCATCCGCTACGCCGTCGAACGCAAGCGGGCCGACGCCGTCCAGGTCAAACTCGCCGAGTCCCGGCTGCGCGCCCAGGAGAACGCCCGGCTCGAGCGCGGCCTGCTGCCGACGCCGCTCCTGGAGGGCTCCGACCTGCGGTTCGCCGCCCACTACCGGCCCGGCCGGTCCCGCGCGCTGCTCGGCGGCGACTTCTACGACACCGTCCGCACCCCGGACGGGACCGTCCACGCCATGATCGGCGACGTCTGCGGACACGGCCCCGACGAGGCCGCGCTCGGGGTCGAACTGCGGATCGCCTGGCGGGCCCTGACCTTCGCGGGCCTCTGCGGGGACGAGTTGCTCTCGACGATGCAGCAGGTCCTGGAGCACGAGCGGGAGAGCGAGGAGATCTTCGCGACCCTCTGCACCGTCGACATCGCGCCGGACGGGCGCCGGGCGGGGCTCTGCCTGGCCGGGCACCCCTCGCCGCTGATCGCCCGGCAGGGGCGGGCGGCACGCCTCCTGCCGTACGAGGACGGCGGCCCTGCCCTCGGACTGCTGCCGCGCGCCCGCTGGCCGCGCCGGCAGGTGGAGCTGGGCGGGGCGTGGAGCCTGCTCATGTACACGGACGGGCTCATCGAGGGCCGCTCGGCGGGCCCCGGCTCGCCGCGGCTCGGCCAGGACGGAATGGTGGAGATGATCAACCGCCAGCTGGCCTCGGGCCTGCGGGGCGAGGAGCTCCTGGAGGCGGCCGTGACGGAGGTCCGCTCCCTGAACGGCGGGGAGCTGACGGACGACGTGGCCGTCCTGGCCCTGGAAAGGGACAGGACCCGGGGGTGAGCCCCGGGCCCTGCGCCGTTTCACATACCTAGGGCGTGTTTCGAAAGTAGCGTCGTCCGCCCGGAGGGCGGGCGCGGCGGTGTCTGGTGCGTGCGATCGCAAGGCGGAGGGTCGCCCTCGTACTGGGCGTACGAGGGCGATCCCGACAACGCGGCGAGCGTGCGTGCCAGGCGCCGCCGCGCAGACGGGACTTTCGAAACACGCCCTAGCGGCCGCCGTTGTAGGGGCCGTACGGTCCGTCGCTGCTGGAGCCGCCGCCACGGCGGCCGCCCCGGCCTCCGCCGGAGACCTGCGCGAGCGCGGGGCGGACGTCCACCATGAAGACGATGGCGGCGATCAGACCGGCGATCTGCAGGAACAGTATCGGCAGCAGCAGGTCCAGGGCGAGGTTGATACCCAGGATGATCAGCCAGAACTTCTTCGTCTGCTTGTCGGCGGCGCGGTAGGCGTCCTCGCGCGCCATGGCGGCGAAGACGAGCGCGGCGACGGCGACGCCGGTGAAGACAAGGAACGTCACCAGGAAGAGAAGGGAGTCGAATCCCTCGCGCAACATGCTGAGCACCGCCTAGGGGGTAGAGAGAGCGCCTCGCGGTCAAGGTACCCGGTACAACGCACCGGGTACCCGGATTGGTGCCCGGCCTACTCCTTCTCGGCGGCGGCGGGCGTCTTCTTGGCGGGGGTCTTGCGGGCGGAGGTCTTCCGCGCGGACGCGCTCCCGTTCACCTCGGCACTCTCGGCCTCGGCCACCGGGGTCTCGGCCTGCGCGTCCGGATGGGGCGCCGGCTCCGGCTCGACGACGATGGCGATCTCGGTGATCTCGTCGGCGACTCCGCCACGCCAGGCCCGGACGGCCTCCTCGCCGTGGGCGGCGACCTCCTCGTACTTCTCGCGGGCCTTGACGGCGTACTCGGCGGCGACGCCGACCCCGCGCAGGGCCAGGTCCTGGGCGGTCTCGCCGAGCTTCTTGAGGTCGGTGTCGATGCCGCCGACGACCTGGGCGAACTTCGACTGGACGGTGGCCTGGGCCTCCTTGGCCTGCGCGGTCACCTTCTCCTGCACGGCCTTCGGGTCGGTCTTCCGTACGGCGTCGATGCGCGCGGGCGCCTCGGCGGCGATCTGCTCGATCAGGCCGGGAACCTTCTTGGCCTGCTGGACGGCGATGTCGGCGGTGCCGGCGGCGAAGTAGAGAGGGGTACGCAGTTCGTCGATGATGGCCATGCTGGTGGTCCTCCCGGTGGTGGCGTACTGGCTCGGACTAGCTCGAAGGCGGTGCGGCATCCGGCGGTGCCGCGTCTGGCAGACCGGCGTCGGGCAGTGCGGCGTCTGCGCCGGCCGCGGCGGAGTCGGCGGCGTTCTCCTTGCGGAAGGAGTCGTAGATCTGGAGCAGCACCTGCTTCTGCCGCTCGTTGATCGAGGGATCGGCCAGTATGACGGCGCGCGTCTCCAGCTCGTCCCGCTCCTTCTCGTCGAGGATCCCGGCCCGTACGTAGAGCGTCTCGGCGGAGATCCGCAGCGCCTTCGCGACCTGCTGCAGGACCTCGGCGCTGGGCTTCCGCAGCCCGCGCTCGATCTGGCTGAGGTACGGATTCGACACACCGGCGGCGTCGGCGAGCTGCCGCAGGGAGAGCTGCGCGGTCCGCCGCTGTTCGCGGAGGTACTCACCGAGATTGCCGACGTTGAGCGATGCCATGCTCCGACCATGCCAGCCATCGCTAACTATTGCAAGCACCGAGCTTGCAAGTGTGTCGCGCCGGTCGCCCTGGAGGCCGGAGTCGTCGCTCAAGGTCAGCGAGGTGCGAGGAGGCAGCACCCGTTGCCCTCCGAGTCGACCGGAACCGCCCGGGAGATCGGCAGGTGCTCGGGCCTGTCCGCGTGAGGTCCCGGGTCCGGCACGCCGTGACATGCTGAGGAGCGTGGACCTGGAGGACCTGAAACGACTGCGCCGCGCGCGGGACACGATGGACCGTGACTACGCCTCGCCGCTCGACGTGCCGGCCCTGGCCAGGGTCGCCCTGATGTCGACGGGGCACTTCGCCCGCAGCTTCCGCGCCGCGTTCGGCGAGACGCCCTACAGCTACCTGATGACCCGCCGCGTCGAGCGGGCGAAGGCGTTGCTGCGGCGGGGGGACCTGAGCGTGACCGACGTCTGCTTCGAGGTGGGGTGCACATCGCTCGGGTCCTTCAGCTCGCGCTTCACCGAGCTGGTCGGCGAGACACCGAGCGCCTACCGGGCCCGCGCTCACGACGAGGGCGCCGCGATGCCGGCGTGCGTCGCCAAGGTGCTCACCCGGCCCGTGAAGAACGGCGGACCCCCGCCCGCCCTCCGTACCGAAGCGATCAGGAACGGAGAAGCGGGAACGACCGCCTCGCCGTAGCGTCGACGGCATGGACGACATCAAGCTCTCACAGACCTTCATCACCGTCGACGACGCCGACAAGGCGCTCGACTTCTACCGCGACGCTCTCGGCCTGGAAGTCCGCAACGACGTCGGCTACGAGGGCATGCGCTGGGTGACCATGGGGTCGCCGGCGCAGCCGGACGTCTCCGTCGTGCTCGAGACCCCGCTCCCCGACCCCAGCGCCTCGGAGGCCGACCGGGACGCGGTCCGGGACCTCCTCGCCAAGGGCCTGCTGCGGGCCGCGATCTTCGCCACGGACGACGTCGACGCCACCTTCGAACGCGTCCGGGCGTCCGGCGCCGAGGTGCTCCAGGAGCCGGTCGACCAGCACTACGGCGTCCGCGACTGCGCCTTCCGCGACCCGGCCGGCAACATGATCCGCTTCGCCCAGCCCCGCAAGGCCTGAACACCCCCGGGCGGACGCGCCGCCGTGCCAGCATGGGGCGGAGGTCCGACGGGGAGGTACGGCATGACGGTGGAGCACGTCCGGGAAAGCCCCCGGCGGCGCGCGGACGTCCTCGACGACGCCGCGCTCCCCGGGCCGGGGCGCTTCACCGGGCCCGCGACGGGGGACGAGCTTCCGATGCTCGCGGGCTTCCTCGCGGACCAGCGGGCGACGCTGGCGCTGAAGTGCGCCGGCCTGGGCGAGGAGTTGGCCCTCAGGGCAGTGGAACCCTCGACCCTTTCCCTGCTGGGCCTCGTCCGGCACATGGCCGACGTCGAGCGCCACTGGTTCCGGGAGATCCTCGCCGGTCAGGGCGGCACGCGCCCCCTCTTCTCCTCCCCGGAGGACCCGGACGGGGACTTCGACGGCGTCACGCCCGCCCCGGCGGCCGTCGAGGAGGCCTGGGAGGCCTGGCGGGCGGCGGTGGAATTCTCCGACCGCTTCACGCGCGAGGCCCCGAACCTCGACGTCTCGGGCCATGACGCGTGGCGCGGGACGGTCTCCCTGCGCTGGGTGCTCGTCCATCTGATCGAGGAGTACGCGCGGCACAACGGCCACGCGGATCTGCTGCGCGAGCGGATCGACGGGGCGCGGGGGCTGTAGGGCGGGGGTGGTGTCCGTGGCGGGCCCCTCGCCCAGCCGAACCCCCACAGGACTCGTCCGCTTCGCGACCATCCGTCACGGATCGGTTCTCGTTACGCTGGGGCGTATGACTTCCATGGCCCCCACCCGCACCGAACCCGACCTCTCCTACCTCCTCGACCACACCAGTCACGTCCTGCGGACGCGCATGGCGGCCGCGCTCGACGAGATCGGGCTCACCGCGCGGATGCACTGCGTACTGGTGCACGCGCTGGAGGAGGAGCGGACGCAGGCGCAGCTCGCGGAGATCGGGGACATGGACAAGACCACGATGGTCGTGACCGTCGACGCCCTGGAGAAGGCCGGGCTCGCCGAGCGCAGGCCGTCCACCACCGACCGGCGGGCGCGGATCATCGCCGTGACCGAGGCGGGGGCCGAGGTCGCGCGGCAGAGCCAGCAGATCGTCGACCGGGTCCACGAGAGCACCCTCGCCTCCCTCCCGGACGACGAGCGCGAGGCCCTGCTGCGCGCCATGAACCGGCTGGTCACCGGCCACCTGGCGACCCCCGTCGAGAGCCCCAGGCCCGCCCGGAGGGCCCGCCAGCGAGCCTGAACGCAAACCGCTCCCGTAAAAAATAGTCTGCAACAAAACCTTCTGCTAACGTCTTTCCTGTCGGCTCCGTCGAACAGGAGAGATCCCCATGCCTGCCAGCACACCCCTCCGCCCCCGCCTCGCCCTCGGCGTCCTCGCCACCGGCATGCTGATGACCGTCCTCGACGGCAGCATCGTCACCGTCGCGATGCCCGCCATCCAGGGCGACCTCGGCTTCACCCCCGTCAGCCTCAGCTGGGTCGTCAACGCCTACCTGATCGCGTTCGGCTCGCTCCTCCTCCTCGCCGGCCGGGTCGGCGACCTCATCGGCCGCAAGCGGATGTTCCTCGCGGGCACCGCGATCTTCACCGCCGCCTCCCTCCTCGCCGGCGTCGCGGCCTCCCCCGCCCTCCTCATCGCCGCCCGCTTCCTCCAGGGCGTCGGCAGCGCGATGTCCTCCGCCGTCGGCCTCGGCATCCTCGTCACCCTCTTCACCGAACCCCGCGAACGCGCCCGCGCCATCGCCGTGTTCAGCTTCACCGGCGCCGCCGGCGCCTCCCTCGGCCAGGTCCTCGGCGGTGTCCTCACCGACGCCCTCGCCTGGAACTGGATCTTCTTCATCAACCTGCCCATCGGCGTCGCCACCCTCCTCGTCGCCCTCCGCGCCCTCCCCGCCGACCGCGCCCTGGGCCTCAAGGCCGGCGCCGACGTCACCGGCGCGCTGCTCGTGGCCTCCGGCCTCATGGCCGGGATCTACGCGGTCGTCAAGATCGAGGAGTACGGGGCCACTTCGGCGCACACCCTGGGCTTCGGGGCCCTCGGCGTCGCCCTCCTGGCCGGCTTCCTGCTCCGCCAGGCGAAGGCGGCGAACCCCCTCATGCCGCTGCGGATCCTCCGCTCCCGCAGCGTCGCCGGCGCCAACGCCGTGCAGATGGTGATGGTCGCCGCGCTCTTCTCCTTCCAGGTCCTCGTCGCCCTCTACCTGCAGAAGGTCCTCGGGTACGGAGCCGCCGAGACCGGTCTCGCGATGCTGCCCGCGGCCCTCGTCATCGGCGCCGTCTCCCTCGGCGTCTCGGCCCCCCTCATCGCCCGCTTCGGCGAGCGGAACGTCCTGCTCACCGGCCTCGTGCTGCTCGTCGGCGTCCTCGGCCTGCTGACCCGCGTCCCCGTCCACGCCTCGTACGCCGTCGACCTGCTGCCCGTGATGCTGCTCGCCGCCGGCTTCGGCCTCGCGCTCCCCGCCCTCACCGGGCTCGCCATGTCCGGCGCGGAGGAGGCGGACGCGGGCCTGGCCTCCGGGCTCTTCAACACCACCCAGCAGATCGGCATGGCGATCGGCGTCGCGGTCCTCTCCACCCTGGCCGCCACCCGCACCGAGTCCCTCACGGCGGCCGGAAAGGCCGGACCCGAGGCGCTGACCGGCGGATACCACCTCGCCTTCGGCGTCGGCACCGGTCTCCTCCTCCTCGCCTTCGCCCTCGCCTTCACCGTCCTGCGCCCCACCGCCGCCGCGAAGTCCCGGCAGATGACCATGGCGGCATGAGAGCCGGCCGACTCGTCACCGCCCCGCCCCTCCTCCGCCCCTGCCGCCGAACTCACCGCCCCGTACGCGGATCGAGGAACTCCGGCAGCTCCTCCTGGTGCACCAGCGCGAGGCGCGACACCGCCCGGGTCAGCACCACGTACAGCCGGTTCGCGCCGCGCGCCTCGGCCGCCAGGATCGCGGCCGGCTCGACGACCACGACGTGGTCGAACTCCAGGCCCTTGACGACGGACGCGGGCAGAACGGTCACCCGTTCCCCGCACCCCGCCACCGCTTCGGTCACCGTCTCGACGAGCCCGTCGGCCGTGATCACCCCCACCGAGCCCTCCGCTCCGAGCGCGGCCCGCACCGCCCCGCGGACCCCGGCGGCCAGGTCCGTCGTCCGGTGGACCGTCACCTCGCCGTCCCCGCGCACCGAACGCCCGGCGGGCACGTCGGCACCGAGCTCCGGCAGCAGCCGGTTGGCGAGGTCGACGATCGCCGCCGGCACGCGGTAGCCGAGGGTGAGCGGCACGACGGGCGTCCCGGCCTTGCCCAGGTGGGCCAGCTGCTCGTGCCAGTCGCGGGCGGCCCACGGGGTGGTGCCCTGGGCGAGGTCGCCGAGCACGGTGAGCGAACCGAACGCGGTGCGGCGGGCGATGGCCCGGCACTGCATCGGCGAGAGGTCCTGAGCCTCGTCGACGACGACGTGCCCGTAGCTCTCGGGGCGTTCGATCAAACCCGCCAGCTCGTCGAGGAGCACGAGGTCGGCGGCGGTCCAGCGCGCGGAGCGGTACGAGCGCGGCGGCCGCGCCCAGCGGATCGCCGCACGCTCGGCCTCCGTGAGCGCGGAGTCCGCCGGGTCCGTCAGGACCTCCGCGAGGACCTCCTCCGGGGTGGTCTTCGGCCAGCACGCGTCCAGGAACGCCGTCACCGCCCGCGCCCGCTCGATCCGCCGCGCCCAGGCCGCGCCCAGGGGCCCCGAGCGACGTTCGGCCCGGAGCTGGAGGGCCCGGAGGACCCGGGCGCGGACCCGCTCACGGCCGGTCGCGTAGGGCGGCGCCTCCTCCCGTACCGCCGCGACGATCTCCGCGAGCCGGGCGGCCGGAAGCCGCCAGTGGTACGAGCCGTCGCGGACGGTCAGGTCCTCCGCCGGGTCGGGGTCGACCCTGCCGTACAGCGCGCGGTGCAGCACCTGCGCCATCCGGGCGTCGTGCTTGACCCGGGCCGCCGCCTCGCCGTCCTCGGCCCGGACCGGGTGGCGGGCGATCTCCTCGTCGAGGGTGGCCTGCCGGATCCCGGTCTCGCCGAGCGAGGGCAGCACTTCGCCGATGTACGAGAGGAAGGCCCGGTGGGGGCCTAGGACGAGCAGCCCGGAGCGGCGGATCCGCTGCGGATGCGTGTAGAGGAGGTACGCGGCCCGGTGCAGGCCCACCGCCGTCTTGCCGGTGCCGGGGGCGCCCTGCACGCACAGGGAGGCGGCCGGCCCGGAGCGTACGAGATCGTCCTGCTCGGGCTGGATGGTGGCGGCGATGTCCCGCATGGGGCCCACCCGGGGGCGCTCGATCTCCCCGGTGACGAGGGCGCTCAGGGTCCCCGTCCCGCCGTCCGCGAGGTGTTCGTCCTCCAGGGCGGTCAGGTCCTCGGTCGCGCCCTCGCTGTGGGGGGCCCAGCCGAAGCGGCGGCGGCGGAGGACGCCCTGCGGGTCGTGCGCGCCGGCCTGGTAGTAGGCGCGGGAGACGGGCGCGCGCCAGTCGACGACGAGCGGCGGCGCGGCCGGGTGCTCGGCGATCCGGCGGCGGCCGATGTGGTGGATCTGGCCGTCCTCGCGGTCGAGGCGGCCGAAGAACAGCGGCCCGGGCGGCTGTTCGCGCATCTCCTTGGCGCGGCTGCGCAGGTGGCGGCCGAGCGCTTCGGCGTCGGCGCCGGAGGCGGCGACGTCCTCACCGATGACGACCTGCCCGGACACGTCCTCGGTCATCCGGATCAGGGCGGCGCGGCAGGCGTCGTGGTGGGAGCGTTCGCGGGCGAGCTCGAGGTCCAGTGACGTCATTCCGGCAAGCGTAGCCGAAAACGTTACTGGGTTACATTTCTTACTCGGCCACAAGAAGCCGTCCGGGCGGCATCGGTACGGCTGCCCGTCAGTACGGCAGCCCCCGCCTCAGCGACCGGAACGCCTCCCCCGCCGCCGCCACCGCGTCCGGCTCCACGTCCGCGACCGTCTCACCCGCCGCGAGCCGCGCCACGTTCTCGTTCGCCAGGATCCTCAGCACGGCCACGATCTGCCCGGCCGCGAGCCGCGCCGTCAGCGGATCACCGCCGAGCGCCCGCGCGAGGACCTCCTCCGACCGCTGCTGGTAGCCGTGGATCGCGGCGAGCAGGGCCGGCGTCCCGTACAGGAGCCGGTGGTACGCCAGGACCGCCGGAACGTCGCAGAGCCCGGTGACCGGATCGCGCCGCTCAAGCCCGTCGAGGAGGTGCTGGTACAGCGCGTCGAGCGGCGCCGTGCCGTGGGTCCGCCCCGTCTCCACCACCCGCGCGGGCTCGCCCTCGTGGTCGGCGAACCGGTGGAGGACCAGGTCCTCCTTGGCGGGGAAGTACCGGAAGAGGGTCGGTTTGGAGACCTCGGCGGCGGCGGCCACCTCCGCGACGGAGACCCCGTCGTACCCCTTCTCCATGAAGAGCGCGATGGCGGCGTCCGACAGAGCCTGCCGGGTCCGCTCCTTCTTCCGCTCACGCAGCCCCGTCGGGTACTCCGGCTTCACACGACATCTCCTTTGAGAGACGTCCATCCTAGTGAAGAGAGCGTCAGAAGATGTCCGGCGAGAACGGCCGCTGCGGCGTGCGGAACAGCAGTTCGGCACGGCCGGCCGCACCGGGCGTCAGCTCCTCCAGACGCCCGAGCCGGGACAGCCGCACCGCCGACTCGTCGCCGAACGCGAGCGTGGCCAACTCCGCTGTGCCGAGGGCGAGATCGGCAGGCTCGGCGGTACGGACACAGGCCGCGCCCGCCGGGGAGGCGTCGAGCCGGAAGCGCCCGCCGGCCAGGCCGTCGGCGTCCCGCACCTCCACCACGAGGCTCCCCTCCACCGGATACGTCCGGCTCTCCAGGACCCGGACCACGTCCAGGACCCGGACCCACAGCATGTCCGCGTACGTCAGCATCCTGGCCGCGCGCGGGTCCGGAAGGAGCAAGGGCAGCAGGTCGTCGGGGGCCCGGTAGCCGGAGCGGACCGTGGTGATCCAGTCGATCGAGCAGAGGTAGTGCCACAGGGCGCGCTCGGCCGCCGGGGTGACGGCGATGAGGTCCCGTACCGTCGCCGTGTTCACCGGCTGCTTCGCGTCGTCCCACTTGTCGTCGGCGGTGTACGCGACGTACCCCTCGACCTCGCCGGACTCCGACCGGTACATCGCGTAGTACGGCTCGCGCCACGGCTCGCTCTGGTGGCCGAGGCCGGTGCCCTGCTCCCAGCCGCGCGTGTCCCGGTTCGTGACGCCGGCGCGGATGCCGGCCAGCCGGCGGTGCACCTCGGGGCCTGTCTTGCGGATCTCGTCGCCGTCCACCAGATCGATCCGGCCGCCGTCCTCCGGGCGGCCCGAGCGGCGGGGGTCGAGACCGGCCCGGCGCACGTCCACGCTCCATTCGGCGGCCCAGCTCGCCGGACCGAAGCCGAACCGCCCGTAGATCGGGTACTCGGCGGCGATCAGGGTCGCGATCGCGTCGCCCCGCTCCTTCGCGGCGGCGAGGTCGGCGGACATCATCCGGCTGAGCAGCCCGCGCCTGCGGTGCGTCGGCGAGACCGTGACCTGCGTGATCGCGTCGGCGGTGAGACTGCCCCCGCCGACCGTGCTGACCTCCTGCGGAAAGGACCGGAAGGTGGCGACGATCCGGTCACGGTCGAAGGCGCCGAGCGTCCGCGCGAGGTCCGCGTGGGCCAGCCGGTCGGCGACCTCCTCGTCGGAGACGACCGGGACCTTCAGGAACCCGGTGCGCAGCGCCCGCTGCCAGTCGTGGAACTCGGACTCCGCCACCGCGCGTACGTCGACAGTCATCCCCCGACCCTACGCACGGCCCTGACGGCCCCGCACCCGACTTTTCCCGGGCTCAGGCCAGCAGGTCGTCGACCTGCGCCTCACCCTCCCGGTAGCGGCGGGCGATCTCCGCGCTGCAGTCGTCGGCGGTCCGCTGGAGGTGCTGCCGGCGCCGCGAGACCTGCTGCTCGTACCCCGCGAGCCGCCCCATCGCCGCGTGCAGCTCGTCGTCCGTCCGGGCCGTCAGGTCCGACAGCTCGACCTCCGACAGCATCTCGCTCGCCAGCCGCCGGTACTCCTCGCCGCGCGGCGTCGACAGCGTCACGTGCCGCGCCGAGCTGCGGTGCCGCGAGGGCACGTCGGCGAGGATCTCGGAGAGGCGGTCGAGGACCGGGGCCTCCGGATCGGTCCGTCGCGCGAGCTCGGCCCGCAGGATGTCGATCCGGCCCTGGAGCATCCGGCGGACGTAACTCAGATCGGCCTCGTCGCTCTGCGCGTCCCGGCGCAGCGCACGCAGCTCGGGCAGCCGAAGCGCGCCGAGGTCGGGCTGCGGCCGGTCGGCCTGCGCCCGGCCGGACGGGGCCCGGTCCGCCGCGTCGGCGGACCGCTGCACGGGTGGGCGCGTCACGGGACCTCCGCCCGGTCCTCCACCCCGGCTGCCGGAGCGGGTCAGCGGTACGGGACCGGACGGCGTCGGCCCGGTGCCAGGTGCACTCATGAGAATCGTCCCCTCGACCGGTGCGGAACCGCACCGCCTGACACGCATGGTGCCACTCCTGCCCGCGCGCGGCAGGCGGTCTGCACCCGTTCGGCCCCTCGCGTTCCGGGCCACGGCCCGCTCGGTAGGTTGGTGCGCATGCGAGCTGTGGTGCAGAGGGTCGACGGCGCGAGCGTCGTCGTCGCAGGGGAGACCGTCGGTGAGATCACCGGCGAGGGGCTGTGCGTCCTGGTCGGGGTGACCCACGACGACACCCCGGAGAAGGCCGCCCAATTGGCCAGAAAGCTCTGGTCCGTCCGGGTACTGAACGACGAGAAGTCGTGCTCCGACGTGAACGCGCCGCTGCTCGTCGTCTCCCAGTTCACCCTCTACGGAGACGCCCGCAAGGGACGCCGCCCCACCTGGAACGCCGCCGCCCCGGGCCCGGTCGCCGAACCCCTCGTCGACGAGGTCGTCGCACAGCTGCGACAGCTGGGCGCCCACGTCGAGACGGGCCGCTTCGGAGCGAAGATGCGCGTCTCCCTCACGAACGACGGCCCGTTCACCGTACTGATCGAGGTCTGAACCCCCAGGACCCGACGGGCGCGAGCGCCTACGGCTCGACGACGGTCTCCTGCGCGGCCGCCGTCGTGCCGGCGATCAGCGGGGCGTCCACCGGGACGTTCCGCTTCACCAGGGCCAGCGCGATCGGACCCAGCTCGTGGTGGCGGACGGCGGTCGTCACGAAGCCGAGCTGCCGGCCCTCCTCGCCGTCGGCCGCGAGCCGGAGCGGCGTGCCGTGGCCGGGCAGCAGCACCTCGCTGCCGTCCAGGTGCAGGAAGACCAGGCGGCGCGGCGGCTTCCCCAGGTTCTGCACCCGGGCGACGGTCTCCTGGCCCCGGTAGCAGCCCTTCTGGAGGTGGACGGCGCTGCCGATGAGGCCGACCTCGTGCGGGATGGTCCGGTGGTCCGTCTCGAAGCCGAGCCGCGGCCGGTGCGCCTCGACCCGCAGCGCCTCGTACGCGAGGATCCCGGCGGCCGGGCCGTGCGAGGCCGCGAAGGACTCCAGGTCGGCGCGGGGCAGGAACAGATCACGGCCGTGCGGGGTCTCCCGTACGACGACGCCCTCGGGCACCTCGGCGATGGAGCCGGCCGGGAGGTGGACGACCGCGACGTCCTCCGTACGGTCGGCGACCTCCACCCGGTAGAAGAACTTCATCGACTCCAGGTACGCGAGAAGCTCCTCCCGCGTCCCCGGCTCGACGTGCGCCCACACCGTCTCGCCGTCGTCGACGAGGTACAGGGCGTGCTCGATGTGCCCGTTCGCGGAGAGGATCAGCGCCTCGGTGGCCCGGCCCGCCGGCAGCTCGGTCACGTGCTGGGTGACGAGCAGGTGCAGCCAGCTCAGCCGGTCGTCACCGGAGACGGCGACGACTCCCCGGTGCGAGAGGTCGACGAAACCGTTGCCTTCGGACAGGGCGCGCTGCTCGCGGAACAGGTCGCCGTAGTGCGCGGCGACGCCTTCGTCGCGGCCTTCGGCGGGGACGGCGCCGGGCAGGGACAACAGAGGGCTCTTCATAAGAAGAGCCTACGACTCCGCGTCCGCTGCCTTCCTGGCGCAGTCCTCGCAGCGGCCGAAGATCGCGAAGTGCTTCATGTCCGTCTCGAAGCCGAAGGTCTCGCGGAGCTTCCCGGTGAACTCGGCGGCCACCTCGACGTCCGCCTCGATCACCCCGGAGCAGTCCCGGCAGACCAGGTGCAGATGGTGGTGCCGGTCGGCGAGGTGGTAGGTCGGGGCGCCGTGCCCCAGATGCGCGTGGCTCACGAGCCCGAGCTCCTCCAGGAGCTCCAGGGTCCGGTACACCGTGGAGATGTTCACCCCCGAGGCGGTCCTGCGGACCTCCACCAGGATGTCGTCGGGCGTCGCGTGTTCCAGCTTGTCCACGGCCTCCAGGACAAGCTGGCGCTGCGGCGTCAGCCGGTAGCCGCGCTGCCGCAGGTCGCTCTTCCAGTCGGTGCTCACCACGCCCTCCAGTCTAGGAGGGCGCGGCGCGCCATCCCGATGTGTCTAGCGGAAGAAGGCGATGCCGTCGTCCGGCATGTCGGGAAGGTTGCGGGCCATCTCCGCGACCTCCTCCGGCGTGACGACCTTCTTCAGGTGCGCCGACATGTAGGGGCGGAGCGGGACCTCGGGGGTCGCCTTCTCGCCGACCCACATGAGGTCGCCCTTCACGTAGCCGTAGAGCCGCTTTCCGCCGCTGTACGCCCCCGAGGCCGCGGTCCGGGCGACGGCGTCCGTCGCCAGGTCGATCTGCGGCTTCTGGTCGGCGAGCTCGCCGTACCAGATCTCGACGATGCCCTGGTCACGGACCATGACGACCTCGACCTTGCGGTCCTTGTCGATCCGCCAGTATCCGCTCTCGCTCTCCAGCGGACGGACCTTGTTGCCGTCGTTGTCCAGGACCCATGAGTGGGAGCGGTACTCGATGAAGTCCCGGCCGTCGTGGCTGAAGGTCACGGACTGGCCGAAGTTGCACTTCTCGGCGCCGGGGAAGTCGGAGACGCCCGCGCCCTCCCACGTACCGAGCAGGAACGCGAGGGGGACGAGGTCCGGGTTGAGGTCGGACGGGATCTCGATCATGAGTGGCTCTGGCGTTCTCTAGAGGTGGTTACCGCTGGCCCTGGTACAGCTTCTTCACGGTCAGACCGGCGAAGGCGATCACGCCGACGGCGACCAGGACCAGGAGAGTTTCGAAGAAAACGATCACGGGGTGCTCCTCGACTGAGCGGTGAAGGCGGAACGGGCCGGACCCCAGCTTAGTGGGCGGGGGTCCGGCCCACCCTGTGAGGTGGGTCTAGCGGGGCACGGCTAGCCGAGCAGCTGCGCCTGGAGCGCGACCGTCTGTTGGAACGGCACCGTGAGCACCCCGCCCTTCCGGGTCTGGGTGACGACCGCGAAGGTGTCCCCTGCCTGGATGTAGGCCCAGCGGGTCTGGTCGGGGCCGTACGGCGCTTTCTCCTTGTAGGCGTAGACGGAGAGGTACGGCACGTCGACGCCCTGGGTGCCCATGTCGATCTCCGCCTCCCCGACCCCGGCCGGCAGCCGCCTCCCGCGGAAGACCTCGCCCGTGGCCTCGTCCTTGAGTGCTTCCGCGTACGCCACCGACGAGAACCGCAACAGGTGGATCCGGGTGGTCGTGCCGTCGGGCGTGGTCCAGCCGCGGGCGGCGACGTGCCGGAGTGCCGAGTCGGCCAGGTACTCCTTCGCCGTGCCCCGGTCCTTCTCCGCGAGCAGCGCGAGGTACGAGTCGACGCCCGCCCAGCCGCCGTTCAGTTCCGGGTCGGCCGTGGCGCCCGCCGGGGCGGGCAGCAGGAGCTTCCGCACGTCGGCGTGGTGGATCTCGCCTTCGTTGCCCTCGGTGAACGGCCGAAGGGCCCCTTCGGGCAGCGGCGGAAGGGCGAGCTCCGGGTACTCCCAGCGCCCGTCGGACTCGGTCGCGAGCCCCGGCACGTCGGTGCGCTCCATGGCCGTGATCCCCATCGCCGTACCGGCCCCGATCCCACCGCAGACGAGTACGGCGGCGGTCCAGCGGGCGATGCCCAGGAGCAGCGGCTTCCGGGACCTCCTCGGCTTCACGGGCTGCTCCGGTGCGGGGGGAGCGGGCACGGGCTCGACCTGCGCCGGGATCGGCGTCTCGGTCTGCGTCTGCTCGGTCATACGTACTCCCCCGGGGATGCGATGTGGTCGAGCTGCTGCGTCAGCAGCTTCACCACGGCCGCCTTGTCGAACGGCTTGGCGCCCGCCGCCGTCATGGTGACGAGGACCTCGGAGTCGTACGCGAGGCAGATCATCTCGTCCAGCGCCACGGCCCGCTCCTTCTTGTCCAGCGAGTCGTTCACGGGCGCCGTGTAGCAGACGGCGTTCCGGTGGTCCTTCACCTTGGGTCCCTTCGGGAACTCCAGGGCGTCCATGACCTCCTTGGTGAGCCGGTAGCTGTTCTTGATCTGCTTCTTGTCCTTCATCCGCGCGAGCTGGAACGTGACGACGACGTCGTTGTCGGTGTCGGCGAAGGTGCGGACGCCGATGCCTTCGACGCCGAGCTTGTCGACGTCCTTCTCGAACGCGCGACGCTTCTTCCCGGAGAGCCCCTCGCCCGCCTGCTTCATCAGCGCGGTGGCCGCTGCGGCGCCGAGCTCGCCGTCGTTGCCGTACAGCTCCTCGTCGGGGCCGAACTCGTACCCCTCCGGCAGCGGCAGCAGGAGCTTGCTCAGCGGCGTGCCGGCCTTGCCGCGCGCCAGGGCGGCGGCCGGGTCCTCGTTCTTGCCGGCCTTCTCCGCCGTTCCCCACAGCTGCGTCGGCGCGGTGCGGTCGGCCGAGGAGACGGCGACGGCGGTGTATGTGACGCCGCCACCGATCAGGCCGAGGACGAGCGCGGAGGGCAGGACGACGCCGAGCAGGACCCGACGGGCACCCCGCTTCTTCGTCGTCGGCTCGGTCGGCTCCGAGGGCTCGGCCACTGTTTCGGTCACGTCGTTCCGGTCCTCACTCACAGGCGCCCCAGCTGTCGCTCGGCCAGCGAACGGATCTCCTTCTCGGAGATCTTCTTCGTGTCACTGATGAAGATCTCCACCGCGATGTCACCGCGGTGGAAGACGGCCCTCGCCTGGTACATGTCCAGGTAGCCGGCCTTCCGCTTCACGGGAAAGACGTAGTAGCGGCCGTTCGTCGAGCCCTTCAGCTCCTTGCCCTCGTTGCCGGCGTACTCCTCGCCCGGCAGGTAGGCCTGCTGGCCGTCGACGAACTCCTCCGCGCCGATGGTGTCGCCCGCGCGGTACTGGATCAACCGGACCTCGGTCGACTTGTACTCGCCCGATTTCCAGGCCGTGGCCGCGACCCGCCGGATGCCCAGATCCAGCTGGCGGTCGAGGGCGTCGCCCGGACGCGTGAACGTCGAGGCGAACTCGTAGACAGGCATCCAGCCGTCGTCGTCGCCGAACTCGTCCTTCTTCGCACCGGCGGGCTTCGGCACCAGCAGCTTCCGCAGGTCGCCCCGCGCCTTCGCCTGCAGGTCCTCCTTCGCCGACAGCGGCTCCGGCTCCTGGCCCTTCGGGAGCGGCTTCGCGGGGTACGCGAGGCCCGGCTGGTTCAGCGGCGGGAGCGCGGTCGGTTCACGGTCGGCCTGGATGCCGTAGCCGACGGCGGTGCCGCCGACGAGGCCGATGACGGCGGCGACGGCGATCAGCCCGACGGTACGGAGGACACGGCGGCGCGGTCGCCGGACCGGAGGCGCGGTTTCCGTGACCCTGTCCGGCTCCGGCGTGGATGTTGTATCCGTATTTCGGATACTTTCTTCAATACTCAAGAGTCCCCCCACGAGACCTGAAGCGCGGATTCCGTCACCCGCGCACACAGCTGACCCGCGAGGGGCGCATGAGGTTGCAGTGCCCCGCATTACAGTTCGGCATATGGCGAAGAAGCTCGTGATCAAGGTGACCGCAGGGGCGGACGCCCCCGAACGCTGCTCCCAGGCCTTCACGGTGGCCGCCGTCGCCGTCGCCAGCGGCGTCGACGTCTCGCTCTGGCTGACCGGCGAGTCCTCCTGGTTCGCCCTGCCCGGCCGCGCGGCGGAGTTCGAACTCCCGCACGCCGCGCCGCTGCCGGACCTGATCGACTCGATCCTGGCCGCCGGCCGCGTGACGCTGTGCACGCAGTGCGCGGCCCGCCGCGAGATCACGGAGAAGGACGTCCTGCCCGGCGTCCGCATCGCCGGCGCCCAGGTCTTCGTCCAGGAGGCCCTCGGGGACGAGACCCAGGCGCTCGTCTACTGATCCCCCGCTGATGCGCAGGACCTACGGCTCGCGGCGCTTCTTGCCGTCCAGCTCGTCCCACCACTCGTCCGACTTCGGGTCGCCCGAGGGATCGTCCCACCAGCGGTCCTCCGGGCCCCGGCGGTTCGCCACCATCGCGGCGACCGGGGGGATGACCATGGCGACGACGCACATGCCGATGGCGACCGGCATCGAGAAGAGCCGCACGACGGCCCAGGCGCCCACGAACAGGGCCAGACAGGCGCCCATCATCCAGAAGTAGACGTGCCGACGTCGCGCGTACACACCTTCAGCGTACGGCCGGACGGGCCCCCCGTCACCGACGGCCGGAGCCCGGAGAAGAAGGAGACCGGAGGGCCGTGCCTCAGGTCCTGGAATGGCGTCCAACCCCCCAGGAGGCACGGCCCTCCGGCCGTTCGGGTGCGGTGTGTCACCGCGCTCGCGGATCAGACCGCGATGGCCACGTCCGTCAGGCTCCCGGTCTCCGTGACGACGACCTTGCGGTCGGCCTGGGCGCCCGGGACCAGGGCGCGGAGGGTCCACTCGCCGGTCGCCGCGTAGAAGCGGAACTGGCCGGTGGCCGAGGTCGGGACCTCGGCGGTGAACTCGCCGGAACCGTCGAGGAGGCGCACGTAACCGCTGACGGGCTCGCCGTCCTTCGTCACCTGGCCCTGGATGGCCGTCTCACCGGGCTTGAGCGTGCTGACGTCGGGGCCGCCGACCTGAGCTCCACACATGTTCTCTGTCCTGTCCTAGAGGTATCGGGGGTCGCGGAGGCGGGTTACTTGTTGGCGCCGAGCTCGATCGGCACGCCGACGAGGGAGCCGTACTCGGTCCAGGAGCCGTCGTAGTTCTTGACGTTCGGGACCTCGAGCAGCTCGTGCAGGACGAACCAGGTCAGCGCGGAGCGCTCGCCGATGCGGCAGTAGGCGATGGTGTCCTTCGCCAGGTCGACCTGCTCGGCCTCGTAGAGGGCCTTGAGCTCGTCGTCCGACTTGAAGGTGCCGTCGTCGTTGGCGTTCTTCGACCACGGGATGTTGCGGGCGCTCGGCACGTGGCCGGGGCGCTGCGACTGCTCCTGCGGGAGGTGCGCCGGGGCGAGCAGCTTGCCGGAGAACTCGTCGGGCGAGCGGACGTCGACCAGGTTCTGGGCGCCGATCGCGGCCACGACGTCGTCGCGGAAGGCGCGGATCGAGGCGTCCTGGGCCTTGGCCTTGTACTGGGTGGCCGGGCGGGACGGCACCTCGGCGACGAGGTCGCGGGAGTCGAGCTCCCACTTCTTGCGGCCGCCGTCGAGGAGCTTGACGTCCTGGTGGCCGTAGAGCTTGAAGTACCAGTAGGCGTAGGAGGCGAACCAGTTGTTGTTGCCGCCGTAGAGGACGACCGTGGTGTCGTTCGCGATGCCCTTGGCCGAGAGGAGCTTCTCGAAGCCCTCCTGGTCGATGAAGTCGCGGCGGACCGGGTCCTGCAGGTCCTTCGTCCAGTCGATCCGGATGGCGTTGCGGATGTGGTTCTTCTCGTAGGCCGAGGTGTCCTCGTCGACCTCGACGATGGCGACCTGCGGGTTGTCGAGGTTGGCCTCGACCCAGTCCGCGTCGACCAGGACGTCGCTGCGAGCCATGTTGTTCTCCTCCGGGGCAGTGTGCGGGGGTGTGCTGCGGTGGTGCGGGTGTGCGGTGCGGTAGGCGTCGTCGCGTGCGTACGACAGCGGACGGGCGTACGGCTCTGCACAGGGCGGCCCCGACATCGGTCGACGGGCCTGCGGGATACGGGAGTTGGCGTCCCGCTCAGACCGAGCGACAGAGCATGGCGGCGACGCGGCACAGGTCTACTGCCCGCCGCTTCGTGAGATCCGCCTGTCGCTTCATGCCCTCGATCGTAGGGACGGACAGGCGGCCGTGTCACCGGTGTGTCGTATTTTGAGACGCGATCGTCCGAGATGCGAGACGCGATCACCCCGCACGTCGGCTCCGGACGCCTCCGCACCGAGGTGTCCGCTTCACCATCTGCGGATCGGACGGCCCCGTCTCAGCATGTGACCAAAGGTGCCGTCCGGGCCCCGTCAGCCCGCCAGGACGACGTCCTTGCCGGTCACCGTGACGGCCAGGCCCTCCGGGCGCGGCTCGACCTTCTGCACCTTCATGCCGGCGATCGCGCCGATCGGGCGCTCGAAGTCGGTGCGCGCGCGGACCAGCTCCTCCACGCCCGGGATGCCGGCGCCCGGCACCTCGTCGGCGCGGACCCGGATGGTGTCGCCGTTCACGACGGACACCGTGGACAGGACCGAACGGGTCAGGCTGCGTCCCAGGATCTTCACGCTGCCGGTCACCTTCACCTTGCCGTTCCCGCCGTAGGCGACGGTGGCCTCGCGGTCGGAGGCGGCGGTGAGGTCCGCGTACGAGATGAGGGCCGTGCCGTTCGCCGAGCCGGCCTTCGCGCCCGCCCAGTCGCCGGTCACGGTCACGTCCCGCAGGTCCATGGTCAGCTCGCCGACCCTGATGTCCCGGTCGCCCGCCGTCGCGGTGACGCCGGCCGCCTTCACGTCGACCTCGTCGAACCGCTTGTCCGCCACCTGGGTGAGAAAGGGAAAGCCCTTGATGTCGACCTCGACCGACGTGACGGTCGTGCCCGACAGCTTCACCCGGCTCGCCGCCTCCGACTCGGCGTACGACGCGGCCAGCCGGTCGATCCCGACGAAGACCCCGCCCAGCACGACGGCCACGACCAACAGAATCCGCAGTGCTCGCATGGGCTGCGCTTCCCCCCGTATCGCTTCCCGTAAAACTTCCGGCCCCCCGACACGAAGATCGACGTGTCGGGGGGCCGGTTGGTTCCCGTACCGGAACGGAGCGCGGTCAGACCAGCGCGCGGCCCAGCAGGTAGACGGCGGGCGCGGCTGCGGTGAGCGGCAGCGCGACACCCGCGGTCATGTGGACGAAGCGCGAGGGGTAGTCGTAGCTGGCCACCCGGAGTCCGACCAGTGCGCAGACCCCGGCGCCGAGGCCGAGCAGCGCCCCGGAGGTGCCCAGGTCGGTGAGGCCGCCGGCCGCGATCCCGGCGCCCGCCGAGGCGAGCAGGGCGACGACCAGGGAGACCGGTCCGGGCAGCGGCAGCGCCCGCGCGAGGACGGCCGCGGCGACCGCGATCCCGCCGACGACCACCGCGTCCGGGGCGGCGCCGAGGTGCCCGGTGGCGACGACGGTCAGGGCGGCGGAGGCGATGGTGGCCATCAGGCCGTACATGCGCTCGTCGGGGTCGGCGTGGCTGCGCAGCTGGAGGACGAGGCAGAGCAGCACCCAGGCGCCGAGCGTGCCCAGGATCGCGGCGGCCGCGTGCTCCCGGCCGGCGACGAGCAGGGCGGCGTCGGCGACCAGGCCGCCGAGGAACGCGAGGGCGATGCCCTGCCGGGCGGGCCACATGCCGTTGAGCCGGAACCAGCCGGCGGCGGTGAGGCCCTGGAGCAGGACGAGCGGGACGAGCAGCCCGTACGAGCCGAGGGAGGCGCCGCCCGCGAGCAGCAGACCGAGGACTGCGGTGAGGGCGGCGGGTCGCATGCCGGGCTCGATCACGGGCGAGCGGCCCTCGGCGCGGGCGCGCTGGGCGTCGGTGACGCGGGCGTTCCCCGCGGTGGTGGGCGGGGAGTAGGCGGGGCCGGCGTCACCCACGGGCGCGGGGGCGGCGACGGGCTCGGGCTCGGCTGCGGGCTCCGCGTAGTACCCGGCGGGCTCCCCGTGCGACGCGTACGACTGCTCGTACTGCTGCTGGTACTGCTGACCATGCTGCTGCGGGTACTGCTGTTGCCCGTGCGACTGCTGGTACTCCTGCTGTCCCTGCGACTGCTGGTAGTCCTGCTGTCCCTGCGGCTGCTGGTGCCCGTGCGACTGCGGGTACTGCGGCTGCCGGTACTGCTGTTCCTCGTACGGCTGCCGGTACGCCCCGGCCCCCTCCGCCACCGGGGTCTCCCCCCGCGCCTGAGCAGCCCGGGCGGCCCTGACCTGGTCGTACGAGACGGCCGGCTGGTACGAGGTGTCCCAGGTCTGGCCCTCCCAGGTCTGCGTGACATCAGGGTTCTGCTGCCCGTTCGCGTACGGGTCGTACTGCTGCCCGCCGTCGTACTGGTCGTTGCTCATGCTGTGGGGTTCACCCTCCTGCGAACGGGGGGAGCACCTCGACGGTGCCGCCCTCGGCAAGCCGTACCGTCTCATGGCTCCGGGTCCCGACGGGGTCGCCGTCGACCAGGAACGAGCACCGCCTGAGGACCTGGACGAGCTCGCCCGGGTGGTTCGCGCGGACCGCGTCGAGGGCCTCGGCCAGCGTTTCGGCCGTGTACGGCTCCTCGGCGACTCCGGCGGCGGCCTTGGCCGCGGCCCAGTAGCGGATGGTTCCCGCTGCCATAGCGGCGCTCCCTTCGTTCGTGTGCGCGCCGCCCCCCATGATGGGCTATGCGCGCGTGAGCCAGTCCCCGAGCCGGGCGAGGAGCTCCTCGCCGGCCGCGTTCTCGGCGTGCCCCATCCCGCGCTCCAGCCAGAGTTCCGCGTCGCCCGCGGCGGCCAGCATGCGCGGGTGGTCGAGCGGGAAGTACGGGTCCCGGTCGCCGTGCACGATCAGGAGCGGGGTCGGCGCGATCAGCGGCACCGCGTCCACGGGCGAGAGGGGCACGGGGTCCCAGGCCCGGCGCTCGATCCGGACGCCGAGGCCGTACCGGCCGACGAGCCGGCCCGCCGGCCGGGTGACCACCCAGTGGAGGCGGCGCATCGGGGCCGTACCCCGGTAGTACCAGCGGGCGGGCGCGGACACGGCGGCCACCGCGTCGGCACGGCCGGCCGTCCCGCGCTCCAGGGCCGCGTGGCGCAGGACCACGGAGCCGCCCATGGAGAAGCCGAGCGTCGCCACGCGCGCGTGGCCGAGCTCGCGGGCCCAGCGGACGGCGGCGGACAGGTCGAGGACCTCCCGGTCACCGACGGTGGAGCGGCCGCCGGAGCGGCCGTGCCCGCGGAAGGAGAAGGTGACCACGGCCGTGCCGCGCCCGGCGAGGACCCGGGCGGCGCGCCGGACGGCGGGCCGGTCGGCCGACCCGGTGAAGCCGTGGGCGAGGACGACGGCCGTATCGGTGACACTTGCCCGTGAGGGTTCGCAAACCGCCTCGATCCGGACACCGTCATCGGTACGCAGCATGGCCCGCGAAGGACGGGAAGTGAGCGAGGAGACATCCACGATGTGAAATCGACCCTCTGCCTCGGAAGTCATGTGGGCTATTCTCCTTGGCAGAGGATCCGGGCAACGCAGCCCCCGGGTCCTTTTGTGTTTTCCGACCGTTGTTACGGATGGATGAACGAAAGCTCTCAGGGCGCGAGAGCCGCACGTGAACAACACACATAGACGTCCTCGCAGGGACCGAGGAGGAACCGACGTCATGGACGAGCGAACGACGACCGACGGATCGACGACGACCGAGGCAGGTACGGCGCGATGAGTTCTCTGCTGCTCCTGACGAACGCCCTCCAGCCGTCGACCGAGGTGCTCCCCGCACTCGGCCTGCTGCTGCACAACGTCCGGGTCGCCCCGGCCGAGGGCCCCGCCCTCGTGGACACCCCCGGCGCGGACGTGATCCTCGTCGACGGGCGGCGCGACCTCCCGCAGGTGCGCTCCCTCTGCCAGCTGCTGCGGTCCACCGGGCCCGGCTGTCCGCTGATCCTCGTCGTCACGGAGGGCGGTCTCGCGGCCGTCACCGCCGACTGGGGCATCGACGACGTCCTCCTCGACACCGCCGGCCCGGCCGAGGTCGAGGCGCGGCTCCGGCTCGCGATGGGCCGCCAGCAGATCGTCGCGGACGACTCCCCGATGGAGATCCGCAACGGCGACCTGTCGGTCGACGAGGCGACGTACAGCGCGAAGCTCAAGGGCCGGGTCCTGGACCTGACCTTCAAGGAGTTCGAGCTGCTCAAGTACCTGGCCCAGCACCCGGGCCGGGTCTTCACGCGCGCCCAGCTCCTCCAGGAGGTGTGGGGATACGACTACTTCGGCGGCACCCGTACGGTCGACGTCCACGTACGGCGGCTGCGGGCCAAGCTCGGCCCCGAGCACGAGTCGCTCATCGGCACCGTCCGGAACGTCGGCTACCGGTTCGTCACCCCCGAGAAGGTCGAGCGGGCCGCGGAGGAGGCCCGCGCCAAGGGAGAGGCCCGCGCGGGCGCCCGCGTCAAGGGGGCCGCGGAGGGCATCACCCCCTCGGAGGACAGGAACGTGGCGGATGCCACAGTGCGACCTGCCGGTAGGTAGGTCCCCCCGCGTAGACTTCCGCGCGTGGCCAAGGTGACGCGGGATGACGTAGCTCGACTGGCAGGTACTTCTACCGCGGTCGTGAGCTACGTCATCAACAACGGACCCCGGCCGGTCGCCCCGGCCACGCGCGAGCGTGTCCTCGCCGCCATCAAGGAGCTGGGTTACCGCCCCGACCGGGTGGCCCAGGCGATGGCCTCGCGCCGCACCGACCTCATAGGCATGATCGTCCCGGACGCGCGGCAGCCGTTCTTCGCCGAGATGGCGCACGCGGTCGAGCAGGCCGCCGCCGAGCGCGGGAAGATGGTGCTCGTCGGCAACTCCGACTACCGGACCGAGCGCGAGGTCCACTACCTTCGGGCCTTCCTCGGGATGCGGGTCTCCGGACTGATCCTGGTCAGCCAGGGCATGAGCGAGCAGGCCGCGAGCGAGATCGAGGCCTGGGACGCGCGCGTGGTGCTGCTGCACGAGCGGCCCGAGGCGATCGACGACGTGGCGGTCGTGACCGACGACATCGGCGGCGCCCAGCTCGCCACCCGGCACCTCCTGGAGCACGGCCACCCGTACGTGGCGTGCCTCGGCGGCGTCCCGAACACCCCGGCCGTCGGCGACCCGGTCGCCGACCACGTCGAGGGCTGGCGGCGCGCCATGCTGGAGGCGGGCCGCTCGACCGAGGGCCGGCTCTTCGAAGCGCCGTACAACCGGTACGACGCCTACCAGGTGGCCCTCAAGCTGCTCGCGGGCCCCGACAGGCCGCCGGCCATCTTCTGCTCCACCGACGACCAGGCCTTCGGTGTGCTCCGGGCGGCGCGTGAGCTGCGCATCGAGGTGCCGACGGAGCTGGCGGTCGCCGGCTTCGACGACGTCAAGGAGGCGGCGCTCACCGATCCGCCGCTGACCACGATCTCCTCGGACCGCCCCGCGATGGCCCGGGCGGCCGTGGACCTGGTCCTCGACGACTCCCTCCGCGTGACGGGCTCGCGCCGCGAGCGCGTGAAGCTCTTCCCGTCGGCCCTGGTCGTGCGCAGCTCCTGCGGCTGCCACGAGTAGACCGAACCTCCCTGTCCTTATACGGGACATACGGGGTTCTGTCGGGCTTCTCAGCCGGTCCTCAGACGGCTCTCATGTACGGCTCCGAGAGTCATAGCCATGACGGACTTCCAGGAGCAGCAGCCGCAGCAGCCGTACTATCCGCCGAGGCCGCCGTACGAGCCGGCGCGGCCGATCACCACCGAGCCGGGCACGACCGTCTGGCCGTCCGGCGGCCACGTGCCGCCGCCGGTGGACCCGCCGCTCGCCGCGACCGTCCCCGGTCCGGCCCCCTCGCCGCGCCGCCGCGCCAAGCGCGGGGTCGGGCTGATGGCGGCGGTGGCCATCGCGGCCGCGGCGGTCGGCGGCGGCACGGCGACGCTGGTGCAGCAGCTCACCTCCGACAGCACCGCGAGCGCCTCCTCCCCCGTGGTCAGCGGCACCAACGTCTCCGCGAGCAGCAAGGGCACGGTCGCCGGGGTCGCCGAGGCCGTCTCCCCCTCCATCGTGGAGATCTCCGCGACCTCGAACTCCGGCAAGTCCACCGGCTCGGGCGTGATCATCACCTCCGACGGCGAGATCGTCACCAACAACCACGTGATCTCCGGCGCCTCCTCGGTCACCGTGCGGCTCAGTGACGGCAAGACGTACGAGGCCGAGGTCGTCGGCACCGACCCCGACAAGGACCTCGCCCTGATCAAGCTCAAGGGCGCCTCCGGGCTCAAGGCCGCCGCGCTCGGCGACTCCTCGAAGGTGCGGGTCGGCGACGAGGTCGTGGCGATCGGCTCTCCCGAGGGCCTGACCGGCACCGTCACCAGCGGCATCGTCTCCGCGCTCGACCGGGACGTGACCGTCGCCAAGGACGACGACGGCGGCGGCCAGGACCAGCAGCAGGGCGGGCAGCAGTGGGACCCGCGGCAGGGCTGGCCGTTCGAGTTCGGCGGACAGCGGTTCAACGGCGACACCGGTTCGTCGAAGACCACGTACAAGGCGATCCAGACCGACGCCTCGCTCAATCCGGGGAATTCCGGCGGCGCGTTGATCAATATGAACGGCGAGATCATCGGAATCAATTCGGCCATGTACGCGCCCAGTTCTTCGAGCGGTTCCACCGCCGGCAGCGTCGGCCTCGGATTCGCGATCCCGGTCGACACGGTGAAGGCCGACCTGGACAGCCTCCGCTCGGGCGGCGACCGCTGAACACATGGGACGCTGCCCCCATGACGGGACAGCCCTTGCCGGGACAGCAGCACGAAGCCGAGCGCATCCTCATCGTCGACGACGAGCCCGCCGTGCGGGAGGCCCTGCGCCGCAGCCTCGCCTTCGAGGGGTACGCGACGCGCGACGCCGTCGACGGGCTCGACGCGCTCGCCGCGATGGAGTCGTACGCCCCCGATCTCGTTGTCCTCGACGTCCAGATGCCCCGCATGGACGGGCTCACGGCGGCCCGCCGGATCCGGGCCGCCGGCTCGACCGTGCCCATCCTGATGCTCACCGCCCGCGACACGGTCGGCGACCGGGTCACCGGGCTCGACGCCGGCGCGGACGACTACCTGGTGAAGCCCTTCGAGCTGGACGAGCTGTTCGCCCGCATCCGGGCCCTGCTGCGCCGCAGCTCGTACGCCTCGGCGTCGGCCGCGACCCCCGCCGAGGACGACGTCCTGGCCTTCGAGGACCTGCGGATGAACCTCGCCACGCGCGAGGTGACCCGGGGCGGGCGGACCGTGGAGCTGACGCGGACCGAGTTCACGCTCCTGGAGATGTTCCTGGCGCACCCGCGCCAGGTCCTGACCCGCGAGCAGATCCTGAAGGCCGTGTGGGGCTTCGACTTCGAGCCCAGTTCGAACTCGCTGGACGTGTACGTGATGTACCTGCGGCGCAAGACGGAGGCCGGCGGCGAGCCGCGCCTCGTCCACACCGTACGGGGCGTGGGCTACGCGCTGCGCGGAGGAGGCGGGGAGTGACGGGCCCCCTGAGGAATCCGTCGGCCTGGTTCCGCTCGCGGCCACTGCGCTCGCGGCTCGCGCTGCTCACCGCCGTCGCGGTGGCGGTCGCGGTCGCGGCCGCGTCGCTGGCCTGCTGGTTCGTGACCCGGGCACAGCTGGAGACGGAGCTGGACTCCTC
The DNA here is from genome assembly GCF_055575535.1 of Streptomyces sp. NPDC034084. Lineage (NCBI taxonomy): Bacteria > Bacillati > Actinomycetota > Actinomycetes > Kitasatosporales > Streptomycetaceae > Streptomyces > Streptomyces sp. NPDC034084. The sequence continues at coordinate 30,986 of NZ_JBVISK010000006.1, read as the reverse complement.
GCTGCGCAGCACCCGCCTGGACGCGAACGGCGTGCAGAGTCTGCTGGCGATGTGCCGTCAGGGCACGACGCCGCCGCCGGCGGCGGGTTCGTACACGGTGCAGGTCATCCTCGCCGACGGCGGCGTGTGCACCTCGGGCGAGGCCGCGATCCCCGCCGGGGCCGGGGACCTCGCGGTGGCGCGCGGGCAGCTGGAGAACGTCCTGCACACGGTGAAGGACGACGCCGGCCGCGAGATGCGCGTCTACACCTACCCGCAGGACGGCCCCGTCGGGCTCGCGGTCTCCGTCGCCCGGCCGCTCTCCGAGATCGACAACTCGATGTCCACGCTCCGCTGGGTGCTGCTCCTGGTCTCCGGGATCGGCGTCGTCGGCGCGGGCGCGGCCGGCCTGTGGGTCGCGCGGACCGGCCTGGAACCGGTGAACCGGCTCACCGACGCGGTCGAGCACGTCGCCGCGACCGAGGACCTGACCGTCCGCATCCCGGTGGAGGGCGAGGACGAGATCGCCCGTCTGTCCCGCTCGTTCAACGCGATGACGGCGGCGCTCGCCAGCTCCCGCGACCGGCAGGCGCAGCTCATCGCGGACGCGGGCCACGAGCTGCGGACGCCGCTGACGTCCCTGCGCACCAACGTCGAACTGCTCGCGCGCAGCGAGGAGACGGGCCGGGCGATCCCGCCGGACGACCGGCGGGCCCTGATGGCCTCGGTGAAGGCGCAGATGACGGAGCTGGCCGCGCTGATCGGCGACCTCCAGGAGCTGGCCCGCCCGGACGCGGTGCCGCCCGGCCCGCTCGAAGTGGTCCCGCTCCACACCATCCTGCGGACGGCCCTGGACCGCGCGCGGCTGCGGGGCCCCGAGCTCACCTTCGTGACGGATCTCGCGCCCTGGTACGTGCGGGCGGAGACGCCGGCTCTCGAACGGGCCCTGGTCAACGTCCTGGACAACGCGGTGAAGTTCTCGCCGCCCCGGGGCACGGTCGAGGTGACCCTGATGCGCGGCGAGCTGACCGTCCGCGACCACGGCCCGGGCATCGCCCCGGAGGAACTCCCCCACGTCTTCGACCGCTTCTGGCGCTCCCCGTCGGCCCGCAGCCTGCCGGGCTCGGGCCTGGGCCTGTCGATCGTGGCGCGCACGGTCCAGCAGGCGGGCGGCACGGTGTCCCTCGAACCGGCGGAGGGCGGCGGCACGATCGCCCGCCTACGCCTCCCGGGGGCGCCGACGCCACCGCCGGAGCTGTGAGCGGGGGCCAGGACGGGGACGTGGACGACGACCACGGCCTGAACCCCGACGGAACGATCGCGCGCGAGGGCGCTCCGGACCGCGTGCGGGCGGAGTTCACACCGGTCCTCGAGGCGGCACGCGCCCGGATTCCCGAGACGTTCGGTCCGGACCGGCCCCGGATCCGGCGGTCCTGCGGATGCTGATCGAGGACCTGGCCCCGTGGCCGGCGGCCGAGTACACCGCCGTGCTCGGCGAGAAGACCCCGCGCTAGTTGTGTCTCAGCAGCGCCTCGACGAGCCCCGCGCGGGTGTTCGGGAAGTCGAGGGGCACGATGCCGAGTCCGACGCGTCCGGACAGTTCGGCGCTGTCCAGGAAGCCGTGGACCCAGGGGTTGAGGCGGTCGGAGTTCCAGCGGGGCGGCAGGTAGGCGGAGGTGCTGACGAAGTTCACGTAGAGCCGGCCGGGCTGTGCGACGGCGGCGCGGAACTGGGCCTGGATCTCGGGGTACTTGGCGTCGGGCAGGGCGTTCCAGTCGTCCTGGACGGAGAAGACGGCCGGGTCGGCCCATCTCAGCCCGGGGAGACCGCCGTTGTCGGCGAGGAGCACCACACGGCCGCGCGCCTCGCCCAGGAGGGGCAGTGTGTCCCCGATCCGGAAGAGAGAACGCCATCCGCGCCGGTCGAGGTAGTCGTCGAAGACGGCGCGGAAGGTGGCGTCGGACTCCTCGGAGGACTCCTGCTTGACCCGCATGAGGACGGTCTCGGAGGGGTGCGCGGCGAGGAAGTCCCGGCAGGCGATGAGTACGTCCCCGAACATCATGTTCTGGTAGGAGGCGCCGTGGTGGATGGCGAAGGACCCGCCGGTCACCCGACACCGCACGTCCAGGAACCGGACACCACTGTCCAGCTGCTGGGCGATGGTGGTGTTCTGGCACTCGCTCCAGGGCCCGCCGTACCGGGCGCCCGAGTCGTGCGTGCCGGGGATGGTGAGCCGCCGCAGGTCGGTGGCGTCCCCGTGCGCCCCCATCCACGCGCGCGTGTCCGCGGCCGAGGCGGCGGGGGCGCCCACGAGCAGGGCGGCTCCGGCGGCCGCGGCCCCCATGAGAAAGCGTCGTCGGTCCATGGCGGGGACTATGGCAGGTCCACGACAACACCACCAGAGCCCGTACGTGAAAGGGGGCGGCACACCGCCGGAACGGTCCGCCGCCCCCTCTCAGGGGTTCTCCGGGGTTACTTCACGACCGTGATGCGGTCCGCCGCAGGCACCTGCAGCGGGCTGGCCGCAGAGGAGTGACCCGCCAGGTAGGCGTTGAAGACGTCCAGGTCCGAGGCGCCGACCAGCTTGTTCGTACCGGTGGCCAGGGCGCCGAAGCCGTCGCCGCCGCCCGCGAGGAACTCGTTCATCGCGACGCGGTAGGTCTTCGCCGGGTCGATCGCCTCACCGTTCAGCTTGATCGTGCCGTCGACGACGCGGTCCGCGCCCGTCTTCGTCATGTCGAGCGTGTAGGTCAGGCCCTTCGACACCTGGAGGATCTTGATCGAGTTCAGGTTCGAGCCGCTGACCTGCTGCTTCAGCGCGGTGATCAGGTTCGCGCCGGACAGGTCGACCACGTTCATCATGTTGGTGAAGGGCTGCACGGTGAACGACTCGCCGTACGTCACCACGCCGTCGCCCTCGGCGCCGGACGCCTTGTAGACGAGGTCGGAGCGGATGCCGCCCGGGTTCATCAGGGCCAGCTGCGCGCCGCCCTTGTCCGCCGGGGCCAGGCCCTCCAGCTGCGCGTCGGCGATCAGGTCGCCGAGCGGCTTCTCGTACGCCGTGGAGCCGCGGCCGTTGATGTCGGCGGCGATGAAGCCCTGCGGCCGGTTCGCGACCGGGGCGGCCAGCGTGCGCCAGTCCTCGATCAGCTTCGTCATGTCAGCGGCCTTCGGCACGTCACGCGAGACGACGTGGTTGGCCGAGGCGACGGCCGTCCGCACGATGTCCTTGGTGGCGCGGTCGTACGTCAGCGTCGTGTCCGTGTACAGCTTGCCGAACGAGGACGCCGAGGTGACCAGGCGCGGCTTGCCCGCCGGGTCCGGGACGGTGCACACGTACGCCTGGTGCGTGTGGCCCGTGACCAGCGCGTCGACCTGCGGGGAGACGTTCTTGGCGATGTCGACGATCGCGCCGGAGACGCCCTCGCCCTCACCGTCCCCGTCACCGTCGCAGTTGTAGTTGTACGAGGCGGAGGCCGGCATCCCGCCCTCGTGGACCAGGGCGACGATGGACTTGACGCCCTTGCGCTCCAGGATCTTCGTGTACTTGTTGATCGTCTCGACCTCGTCGCCGAACTTCAGGCCCTTGACGCCCTCGGCGGTGACGACGTTCGGGGTGCCCTCGAGGGTGACGCCGATGAAGCCGATCTTCACCCCGTCCTTCTCCCAGACGAAGTACGGGTCGAGCAGCGGCCTGCCGGTCTTCTCGTTCGTCACGTTCGCCGCGAGGTACGGGAAGTCGGCGCCACCGAAGGTCTTGCCCTCGACGAAACAGCCGGCGGTCGGGTGACAGCCGCCGTTCTGCATCCGGGACAGCTCGCGCGCGCCCTCGTCGAACTCGTGGTTGCCGACCGAGGTGACGTCCAGGTCCAGCTGGTTCAGGGCCCCGATGGTCGGCTCGTCGTGGAAGAGCCCGGACAGCAGCGGCGAGGCGCCGATCATGTCGCCGGCCGCCGCCGTGATGGAGTAACGGTTCCCCTCACGCGCCTGGCGCAGGTGCGTGGCCAGGTACTCGACGCCGCCCGCGTCGATCTTCTCCGTCGTCCCGTCCTCCTTGGTCCGGGTGACCTGCCCGGACGAACCGGCCGGCGGCTCCAGGTTGCCGTGCAGGTCGTTGAAGGAGAGCAGCTGGACGTCGACCATCCGGCCCCAGCCCTTGCCGTTCCCGTGAGCGGCGGCGACCGAGTCCCCGGCCGCCCCGGCCGACGGCATCGCGGCGACGAGCGCCCCGACCGTCGCGATCCCCGCTCCGGCGGCGAGAATTCGCCGTGCCGTCTTGTTCTTCCTCGGTGTCGCTGCCATCTCTCCCCTAGTCCCCTTGCCCCGTTTCGCGGGCCTTGATCTGCTCCCCCGTTGCGCGAGCAGCCTAGAGTCAACGCGCGTAGCGCAACAGGGGTCGGCTGGTTACAAGACAGTTGCCCTTGCCTGACGAAGTGTCGCCGTAGGCTCGTAGCCATGACTTCCGACACGGCGCCGGCCCTTGAACCGGGACGGCAGATCCACACGTATGACGAGCTCACGCCCGAGCAGATCCAGGACGTACTGGAGCTGCTCGAGGCCGCCGACCACGCCGACGGCCTGCACGCCGTGTCCGAGCAGGGCCGGCTGTACCTGCGTCACGGCAGGCGCGAGGGCGTGCGCCACTTCCTCCTCACCGTCGGCCCGAACCTGTACGGCTACGCCCAGCTGGAGGAGACCGACCCGATCGAGGCCCCGGCCGCCGAGCTGGTCGTCCACCCCTCCCACCGGGGGCGCGGCCACGGCCGGGCGCTCGGCACCGCCCTGCTCGCCGCCTCCGGCAAGCGGCTGCGGGTCTGGGCGCACGGCGGCAAGTCGGCGGCCCGGCACCTCGCCCAGGTCCTGGGCCTGACGCTCTTCCGCGAACTGCGGCAGCTGCGGCGCCCCCTGGTGCCGCTCGACATCCCGGAGCCGGTGCTGCCCGAGGGCGTCAGGGTCCGCACCTTCACCCCCGGGCAGGACGACGAGGCCTGGCTCGCCGTCAACGGCGCGGCCTTCGCGCACCACCCGGAGCAGGGCTCGCTCACGCAGCGGGACCTGGACGACCGGATGGCCGAGCCGTGGTTCGACCCGAAGGGCTTCTTCCTCGCGGAGAAGGACGGGAAGCTGGTCGGCTTCCACTGGACGAAGACCCACGCCGAGGAGCAGCTCGGCGAGGTGTACGTGGTCGGCATCCTGCCGGACGCCCAGGGCGGCGGCCTCGGCAAGGCGCTGACCGCGATCGGCCTGCGGCACCTGGCGGCGCAGGGGCTGCCGACGGCGATGCTGTACGTGGACGCGGACAACACGGCGGCGGTGCGGGTCTACGAGGGGATCGGGTTCACGACGCACGAGGTGGACCTGATGTACCGCACGGAGTCGTAAGTCCCGGCCGGAAGGGGGCGGTTGACACCGCCCCCTTCTTTGCACCACCCTTTCACTACTTGATTAGTGAAAGGGTGGTGGAAGGGATCGTGGTCGAGTACCGCATCGACCGGCGCAGTGGCGTCGCCACCTACCTCCAGATCGTCCAGCAGACGAAACAGGCCCTCCGGATGGGCCTCCTGGAGCCCGGCGACCGACTGCCCACCGCACGCGAGGTCGTCGAGGCGACGGCCATCAACCCCAACACGGTCCTCAAGGCCTACCGGGAGCTCGAACGCGAAGGCCTCGTCGAGGCCCGCCGCGGCCTGGGCACCTTCGTCCGCGCCACCCTCGGCACCGGCCCCGCCGACTCGCCCCTGCGCGGCGAACTCACCGACTGGGCCCGCCGGGCACGCGCCGCGGGGCTCGAGCGGGAGGACGTGGCCGCGCTCTTCACATCCGTACTTAAGGAACACTTCGAGGGGGACGACGACCGATGACGAAGGACACCGCCCTGGAGGCCCGCCTCCTGGGCAAGCGCTACGGGGGAAGGGGACGCGGCTGGGCCCTGCGGGAGTGCGACTTCTCCCTCCCCGCCGGCCGGATCTGCGCCCTCGTCGGCCCCAACGGCGCCGGCAAGTCCACCCTCCTCGCCCTCGCGGCCGGTCTTCTCCGCCCCACCGAGGGCAGCATCGAGGCCCCGGCGCGCGAGCATCTCGCCTACGTCGCCCAGGACAAGCCGCTCCACCCCCGGCTCAGCGTCGCCGACACCCTGCGCATGGGCCGCGAGCTCAACCCCGGCCGCTGGGACGACACCGTCGCCCGGCGGATCACCGAGGGCGGCGGCTTCTCCTCCGACACCCTCGTACGCCACCTCTCCGGCGGCCAGCGCACCCGCGTCGCCCTCGCGCTCGCCCTCGGCAAGCGGCCCGAACTTTTGCTCCTGGACGAGCCGATGGCCGACCTCGACCCGCTCGCCCGCCACCAGCTGATGGGTCTGCTCATGGCCGACGCCGCCGAACGCGGCACGACCGTCGTCATGTCCTCGCACATCCTCACCGAGCTGGAGGGCGCCTGCGACCACCTCCTCCTGCTCCACGGTGGCAAGGTCCGCCTCGACGGTCCCGTCGACGAACTCCTCGCCGCCCACACCCTGCTCACCGGCCCGATCGCCGACCTCGCCCCGCACACGGTCGTCGAGTCCCGCACGACAGGCCGTCAGCTCATCGCCCTGGTACGCCACGAGGGGCCGGTCGAAGGCCCCTGGGAGACCGCGGACCCCTCCCTGGAGGACCTCCTCCTCGCCCACCTCCGCACCACCGAAGGAGCTGCGTCATGAGCACCCTCGCCCTGAAGGGCTCCTCCTGGGTGACGGTCCGCCAGTACCGGCGGACGCTGTGGCTGGCGGGCGCGGCGGTGGTCGTGGCCCTGACGGTGATCGGCGGGCTGCGGATCTGGGACGCGCAGACGCCGGACCGGTACTACGAGGACGGCCGGCGGTACGCCGCCGACGGCAATCACGGCTACGAGCTGCTGCGTCTGGCGATCGAGCACGGCGGCGTGTACCTGCTCTACCTGCCGCTGCTCGTCGGCGCCTTCGTCGCGGGTCCGCTCGTCGCCCGCGAATTCGAGTCGGGGACGTACAAGCTCGCCCTCACCCAGTCGGTGAGCCCGGTGGCCTGGCTCCGCGCCAAGCTCCTCTGCACGACCGTCGCCGCCTTCCTCACCCTGATCGCTCTCATGGGCGTCTTCCGGATCGGCTGGGGCCGCGTATCCGGCAGCTACGGCCTCCACTGGTCCGACGCCGGGTCGTACGAGGCCACCGGCGTCGTGCTCTTCGCGTACGTCCTGGCCGCCGTCGCCGTCGGCGCCCTCGTCGGCCAGCTGATCCGCCGCACCCTCGTCGCCATGGCGGTCACGGGCGTCGTCGTGGGCGTGGTCCTGCTCGTCCTGGGCGAGTTGCGCTGGAACTTCCTGACCGTGAAGACGATCACCGGCCCGGCCGGCCCCACGCTCTGGATGCCGGACAACGGCATGATGATGGACAGCGGGCTGCTCACGTCCTCCGGCGCCCGCTTCGAGCAGTCGATCTGCTGGGACCAGGTGAACAGGACCCCCGACCTGGACAGCATGCAGGACGGGGCGATGAAGCTGTTCGACCGCTGCCTCACCCAGCACGGCGTCACCAGCCAGTACATCGACTACCACCCCCGGTCCCATTACTGGCCCACCCAGCTCATCGAGTCCGGCATCCTCCTCGCCCTCGCCGCCCTCGCGGCCTTCGTCGCCTTCCGCGTCCTGCGCGCCCGGCTGCCGTAGGAAGAACAAGGGGCGCGGGGCCCTGATCAAGGGCCCCGCCCCCGATTCCCGTACGACACGTCCCCGTTACCGGCCATTCAGACGCGCTTGCGACGCTCACGCAATGAAGCGCTCCGTGTCCGCTCTCCCCAAGGGGAGACTTCCCTCCCCCACGGCAGGCTCCGACGCGCCCGGACACCCCTTCGCGCGGAAGAATGGGGCCATGAGCCAGCAGCCCGCCGAGGTCCCGGTCCAGTCCTCCGCCACGCCGTCCGCCCCGCCGTCCGGAAACGCCTCCGGAACCACCTCCGGAACCGCCTCCGGCACAGCGTCCGCGCCCGTCGCGCCGCCCCTCGGTTCCATCACCGCGCACCGCGCGCACGTCGTCAACGGCACCGTCGTCACCGACATCGACGCCGACCTGGACTCGGACCCCGACACGTACGAGGACGACGGCGCGCTCGGCGAGGACCTGCCGCAGGGGCGCTTCCTCGACCGGGAGCGCAGCTGGCTCGCGTTCAACGAGCGGGTCCTGGAGCTCGCCGAGGACCCGACGACCCCCCTCCTCGAGCGGGCGAACTTCCTCGCGATCTTCGCCTCGAACCTCGACGAGTTCTTCATGGTCCGCGTCGCCGGCCTCAAGCGCCGCATCGCCACCGGCGTCGCCACCCGCTCCGCCTCCGGCCTCCAGCCCCGCGAGGTCCTGGACCTGATCTGGACGCGCTCGCGCGAGCTCATGGCCCGGCACGCCGCCTGCTACCAGCAGGACGTGGCCCCGGCCCTCGCCGACGAGGGCATCCACCTGATCCGCTGGCCCGAGCTCACGGAGAAGGAGCAGGCGCGGCTCTTCACCCTCTTCCGGCAGCAGATCTTCCCGGTCCTGACCCCGCTGGCCGTGGACCCGGCGCACCCCTTCCCGTACATCTCCGGGCTCAGCCTCAACCTCGCCGTGGTCGTCCGCAACCCGGTCAGCGGCCACCGCCACTTCGCGCGCGTGAAGGTGCCGCCGCTGCTCTCCCGCTTCCTGGAGGCCTCCCCGCAGCGGTACGTGCCGCTGGAGGACGTCATCGCGGCGCACCTGGAGGAGCTGTTCCCCGGCATGGAGGTGCTCGCGCACCACATGTTCCGGGTGACCAGGAACGAGGACCTGGAGGTCGAGGAGGACGACGCGGAGAACCTGCTCAAGGCCCTGGAGAAGGAGCTCATGCGGCGCCGCTTCGGCCCCCCGGTGCGCCTGGAGGTCGAGGAGTCCATCGACCCGTACGTCCTCGACCTGCTGGTGCGCGAGCTGAAGGTCTCCGACGCCGAGGTGTACCCGCTGCCCGGCCCGCTCGACCTCACCGGCCTCTTCGGGATCTCCGGGCAGGACCGGCCGGAGCTGAAGTACCCGAAGTTCATCGCCGGCACCCACCGGGACCTCGCCGAGGTCGAGTCCGCGTCCGCGCCCGACGTCTTCGCGGCGCTGCGCGAGCGGGACGTGCTCCTGCACCACCCGTACGACTCGTTCTCGACGTCCGTGCAGGCCTTCCTGGAGCAGGCGGCGGCCGACCCGGACGTCCTCGCGATCAAGCAGACGCTGTACCGGACCTCCGGCGACTCCCCCATAGTCGACGCCCTCATCGACGCCGCAGAATCCGGCAAGCAGGTCCTCGTCCTCGTCGAGATCAAGGCCCGCTTCGACGAGCAGGCCAACATCAAGTGGGCGCGGAAGCTGGAGGAGGCCGGCTGCCACGTCGTGTACGGCCTCGTCGGCCTGAAGACCCACTGCAAGCTGTCGCTCGTCGTACGGCAGGAGGGCGAGCTGCTGCGCCGGTACTCGCACGTCGGCACCGGCAACTACCACCCGAAGACGGCCCGGCTCTACGAGGACCTGGGCCTCCTCACCGCCGACCCGCAGGTCGGCGCGGACCTCTCCGACCTGTTCAACCGGCTCTCCGGCTACTCCCGCCGCGAGACCTACCGGCGTCTGCTCACCGCCCCCAAGTCGCTCCGCGACGGCCTGGTCTCCCGGATCCTCAAGGAGATCGCGCACCACCGCGCCGGGCGGCCCGCGTACGTACGGATCAAGGTCAACTCGCTGGTCGACGAGGCGGTCATCGACGCCTGCTACCAGGCCTCGCGGGCCGGCGTCCCCGTCGACATCTGGGTCCGCGGCATCTGCGCCGTACGCCCCGGGGTCACCGGCCTCTCCGAGAACATACGGGTCCGTTCGGTCCTCGGCCGCTTCCTGGAGCACTCCCGGATCTTCGCCTTCGGCAACGGCGGCGAGCCCGAGGTCTGGCTCGGCAGCGCCGACATGATGCACCGCAACCTGGACCGCCGGATCGAGGCCCTCGTACGGGTCTCCGACCCGGCGCACCGGGCGGCGCTCACCCGGTTCCTGGAGACCGGGATGTCCGACACCACCTCCTCCTGGCACCTCGGACCCGACGGGAACTGGACGCGCCACGCGACCGACCCCGAGGGCCGGCCCCTGCGGCACGTCCAGGAGATGCTCATCGACGCGCGGAGGCGCCGGCGTGCACAACCCTGACCACTTCCAGGACGTCACGGCGGGCGAGGTCCTGGCCCCCTACCTGCACGCGCGGGCCGCGGACTTCCTCCGCGGCCTGCGCCTGCACACCGAGAGCGGCTCCGACACGGCCGGGGCGGAGGAGGCCGCGCGTACGCTGCGGAGCGCGGCCCGCCGGATCAGCGGCACCCTCCACACCTTCCGGCCGCTGCTCGACGCGGCCTGGGCCGACCAGCTGCGCACGGAGCTCGCCTGGCTCTCCGGCACCCTGGCCCTGGAGCAGGCCTGCACCTCCCGGCTCGTCCGCCTGGTGGACGCGCTGTCCCGCCTGTCGAGCGGCAGCGGTCCGGTGCCGGCGGCCCGGGGCTCGGAGAGCGCGGGGCTCGCGGTCGGAGCCGCCCGCGCGGGCGCGCTCCTCGAACGCCAGCTGACCCTGGCCCGTACGCGCGCCCACTCGGCCTCCCTCCAGGCGCTCGGCTCCGCCCGCTTCCACGCCGTCGCGGACGCCGTCGCCCTCCTCGCCTCCGAGGTGCCGCTCGGGCCGGCGGGCGCGGCCCCGGCCATCGAGGTCATCGACGGCCCCGCCGAACTCGCCGAGCGGCGGCTCCTCGACGCGGTGGCGGCGCTCCCGCTCTCCAGGGCGGCCCACCCGTACAACGCGGACGCCCTCGCCGCGAGTGAGACGCAGGACGCGCCCTGGCACCACACCCGGGCCCTGCTCCGCCTGCACCGGTACGCCACCGAGGCCCTGCACACCGGCGGCGAACCCGACTCCGTGCTGTACGAGGCCGCCCGGGCCCTGGACCGGCACCGGGACGCCGCCGAGGCCGCGACGGCGGCGGCCACCGCCGCCCGCACCCCCCGGATCGCCCCGGCGACCGCGTACGCCCTCGGGGTCCTCCACGCCGACCAGCGCCACGAGGTCGAGGCCGCGCGCTTCGCCTTCCAGCGCGCCTGGCGGAGAACGACGGCCCCGGTCCCATGACCGACGACCCGGGCCCGATCCTGGCGGCGGGCTGCGTCCTGTGGCGCCCGGCGGTTTCCGGCCAGGGCATCGAGATCGCCCTCATCCACCGGCCGAAGTGGGACGACTGGTCGCACCCGAAGGGCAAGCGGAAGCGGGGCGAGACGGCGGAGGAGTGCGCGCGGCGCGAGGTCCTCGAGGAGACGGGCCGGCGCTGCGAGCTGGGCCCGCGCCTGCCGACGGTCCGCTACTCGGTGTCGGGCCGCCCCAAGGAGGTCGCGTACTGGTGGGCCCGCGCCCTGGACGGCGGCTTCGTCCCGACGAAGGAGGTCGACGCCCTGCTCTGGCTCCCGCCGCCCACGGCCCGTCACCGCCTGACCCACCCCAGAGACCGCAGCCTCCTGGACGCGGCCCTGTCGACCCCGCACGACTGACGGACGGCGCGCCCCGCCCGCGACGGCACGGCCCCGCACTCGGGCTTACCGCACGGTTCACTTCCCGTTCACCCTTCCCCGTCGACCGCTTCACCTGTCCTGCCTAATTTCGGCCTTACACGGTGCACAGAGCACAGCGATGCACCACCCACCGACACACGCCGCCGTAGAACGTTCAGGACACACGGTCCGTGACAGGGCGGCTTCTGGAAGGAACACCCGAAAGTGAAGCTTTCGCGCAACAACGGGCTTCGCGCCTCCGCGATCGGTGCCCTCGTCGTCTCCAGTGCGCTCGTCCTCTCGGCGTGTGGCTCCGACAACAACACGGAGGCCCCGGCCAAGGACGGCGGCACCAAGACCTCCGCCGCCGCGTCGGACATCACGTGTGACGGTGCGAAGGGTCAGCTGCTCGCCGCCGGCTCCTCCGCGCAGAAGAACGCGATGGACCTGTGGGTCAAGAACTTCCAGGCCGCGTGCTCCGGCGTCGAGGTCAACTACCAGGCCATCGGCTCCGGTGGCGGCATCACCAAGTTCAACCAGGGCCAGGTCACCTTCGCCGGCTCCGACTCCGCCCTCAAGGACGAAGAGGTCGCCGAGTCGCAGAAGATCTGCAAGGGCGGCAAGGGCATCAACCTGCCGATGGTCGGCGGCCCCATCGCCATCGGCTACAAGCTGGACGGCGTGGACAACCTGGTCCTGGACGCCCCCACCCTCGCCAAGATCTTCGACACGAAGATCACCAAGTGGAACGACCCGGCGATCGCCAAGCTGAACCCGGGCGCGAAGCTCCCCGACACCACCATCCAGGCCTTCCACCGCTCGGACGAGTCGGGCACCACCCAGAACCTCGGCAAGTACCTCTCGGCCACCGCGAAGGCCGACTGGAAGTACGACCCGAAGACGAAGTCGTGGCCCGCCCCGGGTGGCCAGGCCGCCAACGGCTCCTCCGGTGTCGCCACCGCCGTCAAGGACGCCGACGGCTCCATCGGCTACTTCGAGCTGTCCTACGCGGCGGCCAACAAGATCTCCACGGTCAGCATCAACACCGGCGCCTCCGCCCCGGTCGCCGCCACCACGGAGAACGCCTCGAAGGCCATCGCCGCCGCCAAGGTCAAGGGCACCGGCAGCGACCTGGCCCTCTCCCTCGACTACGAGACCAAGGCCGAGGGCGCCTACCCGCTCACCCTGGTCACGTACGAGATCGCCTGCGACAAGGGCAACAAGGCGGAGACCCTGTCCACCCTGAAGGCCTTCCTCACCTACACCGCGAGCGAGGAGGGCCAGAAGGTCCTCTCCGAGGCCGGCTACGCCCCGCTCCCGGCGGAGATCGCGGCCAAGGTCCGCGCGATCGTCCCCACCCTGTCCTGACCCCCGGCCGGGCCCGGCCCCTCACCTCCCGTGCAGGGGCCGGCCCCGGCATCCGGTGCACCGCCGCCAGGGCCCCCGTACCCGTACGGGACCCGCAGACCGGAGAAAACCGATGGCTTCCACCACACCAGACATACAGAGGGGCCGGCCCGCCAAGGGCGCGTCCCGCCCCGGGGACCGCATCTTCAGCGGCCTGTCCCGAGGCTCCGGCATCACCCTCCTCGTGATCATGGCCGCGATCGCGGTCTTCCTCACCTACCGCGCCGTCCTCGCCATCTCCGACGACAGCACGAACTTCTTCACCACCTTCGAGTGGAACCCGGCCGCCGACCCGCCGGTCTTCGGCATCGCCGTCCTCGCCTTCGGCACGGTCGTCTCCTCGGTCATCGCGATGCTCATCGCCGTGCCCGTCGCGATCGGGATCGCCCTCTTCATCTCGCACTACGCCCCGCGCAGGCTGGCCAAGCCCCTCGCGTACGTCGTCGACCTGCTCGCCGCCGTGCCCAGCATCATCTACGGCCTCTGGGGCGCGATCTTCCTCGTCCCGTACCTGGACGGCCTCAACCAGTGGCTCGACCAGTACCTGGGCTGGACGTACATCTTCGACAAGTCCAGCGACGGCGTCGCCCGCAACCTCTTCACCGTGGGCATCCTGCTGGCGATCATGATCCTTCCGATCATCACCAACGTGACCCGCGAGGTCTTCCTCCAGGTCCCGAAGATGCACGAGGAAGCCGCCCTCGCCCTCGGCGCCACGCGCTGGGAGGTCATCCGCATCTCGGTGCTGCCCTTCGGCCGCTCCGGCATCATCTCCGCCTCGATGCTGGGCCTCGGCCGCGCACTCGGCGAGACCATGGCCGTCGCCGTGGTCCTCTCCCCCAGCTTCCTCGTCTCGGGCCACCTGCTCGACCCGGGCGGCGGCACCTTCGCGCAGAACATCGCCGCCAAGTTCAACGAGGCCAACGAGTTCGGCCGGGACGCGCTGATCGCCTCCGGTCTCGTCCTCTTCGCCATCACCCTGCTGGTCAACGGCGCCGCCCGCTGGATCATCGGCCGCCGCAAGGAGTACTCGGGGGCCGCGGCATGAGCCACGCCATACAGGAACGTCCGGTCTCGGTGGCCCCGCGCCCCGGGTCCCTCTCCCACGCCCGCCTCCCGCGCTGGACGCCGGCCGCCGTCGCCGCCGGCTCGATCGCCGGAGGCATCGGCATCGGCCTCGGAGCCGGCTGGCACAGCAAGGTCCAGTGGGGCCTGATCGCCGCGCTGCTCTTCGTCCTCGTCACCTTCACCGTGACCACCAGGGTCGAGGGCAGCCGCCAGGCCAAGGACCGCGTCGCCACCAGCCTCGTCTGGGTCTCCTTCGTCCTCGCCGTCGTCCCGCTGCTCTCCCTCGCCTGGGTCACGATCAGCAAGGGCATGACCGCCCTCGACGGCTACTTCCTGACCCACTCGATGAACGGCGTCCTCGACGCCGAGGCCGGCGGCGGCGTCTACCACGCGCTGCTCGGCACCATCGAGCAGGTCGGCATCGCGACCCTGATCGCCGCCCCGATCGGCCTCCTGACCGCCGTCTACCTCGTCGAGTACGGCGGCGGCAGGCTCGCCCAGGCCGTCACCTTCTTCGTCGACGTCATGACGGGCATCCCGTCGATCGTCGCCGGCCTCTTCATCCTTGCCACCTGGAACCTGATGCTGGGCTTCGGCCCCTCCGGTTTCGCCGGCGCGATGGCCCTCGCCATCCTGATGATGCCGGTCGTGGTCCGCTCCACCGAGGAGATGCTCAAGCTCGTCCCGAACGAGCTCCGCGAGGCCTCCCTCGCCCTCGGCATCCCCAAGTGGCGCACCATCCTGAAGGTGGTCCTGCCCACCGCGATCGGCGGCATCACCACGGGCGTCATGCTCGCGATCGCCCGCATCACCGGCGAGACAGCCCCGGTCCTGCTCCTCGTGTTCGGTACGAAGCTCATCAACCCGAACCCCTTCGAAGGCGCCCAGTCCTCCCTGCCGCTCTACGTGTACGAGCAGTACGCGGTCGGCACCGACGCCGCCGTGGCCCGCGCCTGGGCCGCCGCGCTCGTCCTGATCGCCTTCGTCATGATCCTCAACCTGGTGGCCCGCGGCATCGCCCGCTGGAAGGCCCCGAAGACCGGCCGCTGACCGCGGCCACATGGAAGCAGTGATTCACATGGCCAAGCGAATCGACGTCAGCGGCCTCTCGGCCTACTACGGCGCCCACAAGGCGATCGACGACATCTCGATGACCGTCGAGCCCCGCTCCGTGACCGCCTTCATCGGCCCGTCCGGCTGCGGCAAGTCCACCTTCCTGCGCACCCTGAACCGGATGCACGAGGTCACCCCCGGCGGCCGCGTCGAGGGCAAGGTGATGCTCGACGACGAGAACCTGTACGGGACGCACGTCGACCCGGTCGCCGTGCGCCGCACGGTCGGCATGGTCTTCCAGCGCCCGAACCCCTTCCCCACCATGTCGATCTTCGACAACGTGGCGGCGGGCCTGCGGCTCAACGGCAACTACAAGAAATCCCAGCTGAGCGACATCGTCGAGAAGTCCCTCAAGGGCGCCAACCTCTGGAACGAGGTCAAGGACCGCCTCAACAAGCCGGGCTCCGGCCTTTCCGGCGGCCAGCAGCAGCGTCTGTGCATCGCCCGCGCCATCGCGGTCGAGCCCGACGTGCTGCTGATGGACGAGCCCTGCTCGGCCCTCGACCCGATCTCCACCCTGGCCATCGAGGACCTGATCGGCGAGCTCAAGGAACGCTTCACGATCGTCATCGTGACGCACAACATGCAGCAGGCCGCCCGCGTCTCGGACCGTACGGCCTTCTTCAACCTGGCGGCCGTCGGCCAGCCCGGCAAGCTGATCGAGCTGGACGACACCGAGCGCATCTTCTCCAACCCGAGCGTCCAGGCGACCGAGGACTACATCTCCGGCCGCTTCGGATAAGAGCCCGTCTTGTGGTGCTGCATGGCGGTGCCACCGCAAGACGCAGGGCCCGGCTCCCCCACAGGGGAGCCGGGCCCATTTTCCGTACGAGCGGACTCAGCCGAAGACCAGCTGCACCACGTAATAGCTCACCGCGGCCACGATCGCCGCCGCCGGCATGGTGATGAACCAGCCCAGGATGATGTTCTTGGCGACACCCCACCGGACCGCGTTGACGCGCTTCGTCGCGCCGACGCCCATGATCGCGGAGGTGATGACGTGCGTCGTCGAGATCGGGGCGTGGAAGAGGAACGCCGAGCCGAACATGATCGACGCGCCCGTGGTCTCCGCAGCGAAACCCTGCGGCGGGTCCAGCTCGATGATCTTGCGGCCGAGCGTCCGCATGATCCGCCAGCCGCCCGCGTACGTACCGAGCGAGAGCATCACCGCACAGGCGATCTTCACCCACACCGGGATCTCGTCGCCGGACTCCTGCACATCGGCGATGACCAGGGCCATCACCACGATGCCCATCGTCTTCTGGGCGTCCTGCAGACCGTGGCCGAGCGCCATGCCGGCCGCCGACACCGTCTGCGCGATCCGGAAGCCGCGCTTGGCCTTGTGCGGGTTGGCCTTGCGGAACATCCACAGGATCGCCGTCATCACCAGGTAACCGACGACCAGGCCGACCACCGGCGAGATGAACATCGGGATGACGACCTTGTCGAGCACGCCTCCCCAGATCACCTCGGTGCCACCGGCGAGCGCCGCGCCCACCATGCCGCCGAAGAGGGCGTGCGAGGAGGAGGACGGCAGACCGAAGTACCAGGTGACCAGGTTCCAGATGATCGCGCCGACGAGCGCGGCGAAGAGGATGCCCATCCCCTTGTCACCGGTCGGGGTCTCGATGAGCCCCTCACTGACGGTCTTGGCGACCCCGCTGCCCATGAAGGCACCGGCGAGGTTCATGACCGCCGCCATGGCGAGCGCGGCCCGGGGCGTCAGCGCCCGGGTCGACACCGACGTGGCGATGGCGTTGGCGGAATCGTGGAAGCCGTTCGTATACGTGAAGCCGAGCGCGACACCGATGGTCACGATCAGAGCGAAGGTGTCCACGAAGCTCAGGACTCCTTGACCGCGATGGTCTCCACCGTGTTGGCCACGTGCTCGAACGCGTCGGCCGCCTCTTCCAGCACGTCGACGATCTGCTTGAGCTTGAGCACCTCGATGGCGTCGTACTTGCCGTTGAAGAGCGTCGCGAGCAGCTTGCGGTGGATCTGGTCCGCCTGGTTCTCCAGCCGGTTGACCTCGATCCAGTACTCGGTGAGGTTGGACATCGTCCGCAGGTTCGGCATGGCCTCGGCGGTCAGCTCGGCCGCCCGCGCCAGGACCTCGATCTGCTGCTCGACGCCCTTGGGGAGCTCCTCGACGTTGTAGAGGACGACCAGGTCGACGGCCTCCTCCATGAAGTCCATGATGTCGTCGAGGGACGACGCGAGGTTGTAGATGTCCTCGCGGTCGAAGGGCGTGATGAAGGAGGAGTTGAGCTGGTGGAAGATCGCGTGGGTGGCGTCGTCACCGGCGTGCTCCGCTGCCCGCATCCGCTCCGCGATCTCGGCCCGGGCGGAGTGCTCCGCGCCGAGCAGTTCCATCAGGAGCTTGGAGCCCGTGACGATGTTGTCCGCGGAAGCGGCGAACATGTCGTAGAAGCTCGTCTCCCTGGGGGTCAGACGAAATCGCACGTGAGGTCCTCGGGGTGCTGGGTTTCGGTCAGGCTGATGCTAGGCGCATCATCCGGCCACGGCTAACCGGCGTCTCTCAGTGTCGCCCATCAGGCACAGTGAACTGCACGGGCCCCCGCCCTGACCGGCGGGGATCGGTACCCTATACCCACGAGGGGTATACACCCCCTTTTCTGGACAGCGGGAGGACGCGATGACGACCACCGAGACGGACCAGGCCACCCCCGAGGCCGTCGCGGCCGTCGAGCCGGCCGACCACGGACACGGCGTGCACGGCTACCACAAGCAGAAGGACGAGCACCTCAAGCGGCTCCGCCGGATCGAGGGCCAGATCCGCGGCCTCCAGCGGATGGTCGACGAGGACGTCTACTGCATCGACATACTCACCCAGGTCTCCGCCTCGACGAAGGCGCTCCAGTCCTTCGCCCTCCAGCTCCTGGAGGAGCACCTGCGGCACTGCGTGGCGGACGCGGCGGCCACCGGCTCGGGCATCGACGAGAAGGTCGAGGAGGCCACGAAGGCCATCGCCCGCATGCTGCGCACCTGAGGCGGCCGGGGCGGGTCCGTGCCGTCAGCGGTCCTCCGCGGCCCGCTCCGCCGCCACTCTCAGTACCTCGTCGATCCGGTCGGCGCTGAGCCGTTCCCCGTCCGCGGCCGACGCCGCGATGATCAGTTCGCCGCAGAGTTCGATCTCGGCGAGGGCGACGCACTCCGGGTCTGCGGGCATGGTTGCTGTACCGGGCGGGGCCACGCGCATCCACCTCTTCCTGCCGGCGTCGGTCTCCCAGCGGTCTCCCAGCGTAGGGACGGCGCCACGCGCCGCGCATGACACGTCCGGACCATTTGCCGATGGTCCGCGCCACCCCCGGCCCAGGTCAGGCCTTGATCTTCCCGGCGTAGATGTCCCGGCGGTCCGGCAGCGTCACCTCGACCGGGACGCCGAAGCCGTAGAGCAGGGTCGTCGAGGCGACCGCGACCGTCCGGCCCTGGTTGCTGAAGCTGAACTGGTGGCGCACCTTCCGCAGCCGCCCCTCCACGTCGAGGTACGCGTCGAACGGGACGGTGTCCGTGGCGAACCCTTTCGCCGCCGCGGTGAGCGCCCCGCGCAGCTGCGGTGAGGCGGCCCGGGCGGCGTGTGCGATGTCGGTCACACCCCGGTAGTGGCCGACTTTCACCCCTGCCAGATCGACCTCGCCGAGGTACGTGACGTCCTGGGCGCCCCGGAGCAGCTCGGCCGCGGCGGCCGGGTCGGTGGCTCCGCCGGTGACGAGGTTGCCGTCGTCGAGGGTCGTGGTGTCGACCCGTACCCACTTGTCGGCGGGGACTCCGGCCCCGCGGTTCTTCATGTAGAGCGCGCCGGGGACGAGGAGTTCGGTGATCGGCCGGTGTTCACTCGCCCCGGCCGGGTCCTTCGGCAGCAGCACCTCGAGCCGTCCGGTGCGGCGCCGGAAGTCGTAGCCGCCCTCGCCCCTGATGGTGACCCGGGTCCCGCCGGCGGCCATCTCCATGGAGGTGCTCGCCTTGGAGGTGCCGGCCGTCGCCAGCGCGTCGGCGGCGTTCCGTACGGCGAGGGCGGGGTCGGCCGCCGGTTTCGGGTCCTCGGGGGCGGCGCAGCCCGTGACCGCCACGGCCCCGACGAGGGAGACGGCCAGGACGGCGGTGACGGCGAGCGCCCCGCTCCCGAGACCGCGCGGACGCCCGTACCGCTGCATCACCATCGCCGCCAACCCCCAACGCCTGACCGCTGTTCGCCCGGGACCCGCCCTCCCCGGAGCCTCGGGCCCGGGGACACCCGATCCGCATAACGACGGTGGGGGCGTGCCGTCACGCGCAGTACGGTGGTGGGGTGTACGCGCAGGCTTCCACCCACACCACCACGACGACGGAGCGCGGCTCGTTCGCGCTGGCACGCTGCAGCTGCGGCTGGACCGGCCCGGCCCGCAGATCCCGCGACAAGGCCCGCACGGACGCGGCGGAACACCTGCGTACGAACGGGTCCTAGGCGGCGAGGTCGTTCTGGCCGGTTCCGGTGGCCGGGCCGCCGAGGCGGGGCTCGGGGATGCCGACGGCCTCGGGGCGGCGGGCCGCGTCGGCCCGGCGGGAGCGGACGAGCCGGGCGCCGCGGCCGGAGCGGGCGACGGCGGAGACGACGGGCGTCAGCAGGGCGAGCGCGACCGGGGCGAGGAGCAGCGCCACCGCCGTGCCGAGGGCGAAGCCGCCGATGACGTCGGTCGGGTAGTGGACTCCCATGTAGACCCGGGCGAAGCCCTCGGCGAGGGCGAGGCCGATGGCGGCGAGGCCGAACCTGCGGTGGGCGACGAAGAGGGCGACGCCGAGCGCCATCGTCAGGGTGGCGTGGTCGCTGACGAAGGAGAAGTCGGTCTTCCCGTCGACGAGGACTTCGAGCCCCTGGTGGTCCTTGAAGGGTCTGGGGCGCTCGACGAAGCCGCGGATGGGGATGTTGACGAGAAGGGCGATGCCGGCGGCCAACGGGGCCCAGACGAGGCCTGCGACGGCCGAGACGGAGTCGGCGAGGGTTCCGCGTCGGCGGACGCTCCACCAGCACCAGAGCACGACGAGGACCATCCCGAGCACGATCCCGTACTCACCGACGAATTCCATGACACGGTCGAACCACGGCGGAGCGGCCTTGGCCAGTCCGTTGATGTCGTAGAGCAGGCCGACATCGGGGTTCGAGCCGTCCGATGCGAGTCCAGCCATCTGCTGCGGCCCCTTGCTCTCGTGTCTGGTTTCCAACCCCCGTGGTCAGAGCGGTCGGATCAGGGAACGAACCGCCTGAGGCGCACGTTCCGCTCTCTCCGGTGGATCATGCCGACGTTATCGAAGAGTGACGGTGCACCGCAGCTCAGGGCCTGTGCATGACGGAGAGTTCCAGCCATGCCCGATAAGCCCCTAAGGGCATCCGACGGCCCGTCTGTTCCGGTCAGGCCTGCGGGAGATGGGTGGGCAGCGCCGCCGCGCCCTCCCTGGTGACCCGGGTGGCGCCGAAGTAGTCCGGGGTGTCGATCCGGTCGAAGCGGATCACCGCGCCCGTGCGCGGGGCGTCGATCATGTAGCCGCCGCCGACGTAGATGCCGACGTGCCGGATGGCCCGCGAGTTGGTCAGGTCGTCCGAGAAGAACACGAGGTCGCCCGGGAGCAGCTCGTCCCGGCCCGGGTGCGGGCCGGCGTTGTACTGGTCGTTGGCGACGCGCGGCAGCCGCACGCCGACGCTGTCGTACGCGGCCTGGGTGAGCCCGGAGCAGTCGAAGCGCCCGTTCTGCGCGGCCGTGCCCGTACCACCCCAGAGGTACGGGGTGCCGAGCTTCTGCTGCGCGTAGTGGATGGCGGCCGCGGCCTGCTGCGAGGGCGCGACCCGGCCCACCGGCCGGGCGAAGCTCTTCTCCAGGGACCGGATGATGCGGACGTAGTTCTGGGTCTCGCTGATGGGCGGCACGCCGCCGTGCCGGATCACCCGGTACGCGCCCGCGTTGTACGCGGCCAGCATGTTGCTCGCCGGGTCCCCGGGCACGTCCTTCACGTACCCGGCGAGCTCGCAGTCGTACGAGGCGGCCGAGGGAATCGCGTCCTGCGGGTCCCAGATGTCCCGGTCGCCGTCCCCGTCACCGTCGATGCCGTGCCCGGCCCAGGTGCCGGGGATGAACTGGGCGATGCCCCGCGCGTCGGCCGGGGAGACGGCCCGCGGGTTCCACCCGCTCTCCTGGTACAGCTGGGCGGCGAGCAGCGCCGGGTTGATGGCGGGACACAGGTTCCCCCACCGCTGCACGAGCCCCTGGTAGAGAGCCGGAACGGCCCCCTTGGCGAGAGCGACGGCCCCACCCCTGGCACCCGCGCCACCGGCGATCCCGGCCGCGGCGGAGTACGTACCGACGACGAGCAGTGCGACAAAGCCGAGACAGACCCCCAGGACCCCACCGGCCACCAGCCACGCCTTGCCAGCCCTACGCACCGTCAACCACCCCTTGGTTCATGGCAGTACGCCCCGGGGCTCAGTCTAGGCGTCGAGTCACCCCGAGGGGATGGCTCCGGGGGCTTCGCGCGCCTGACGCCGCCCCAAGAGTGGAACAACGACAATCATTGCCCGGAGTCACTCTCCGTGATACACAGAGTGACCATACGCTTCTTCGCATGGAAACCGGCCACACCACCGCAGGTCAAGACGGTCAGATCGGTCAAGTGTGCGGGGATCGGGTAAAGAGAGCCGTCAAGCCGTCACACGTGAGCGGTTTCATCAGCGAAGATAGGGCGATGACCCATGCCGTCCGGCAGGGGCGACCAAGTAACCAACAGGGGCGGTGAGTTACATGTACCTGGCGGCCGAAAAGGGCGACATCACCACCATCATCGGTGGAATCGCCCCCAACTGGGGACCTTTCGGGAGCCTGGGCAACGAAGCCAAGGTGATGATCGAGGTCGTGATGGCCGTGGCCATCCTGCTCTGCCTCGGCATCGCCATCTGGGGAGCGGCCAAACAGCGCATCGGCGCGACCGCCCTCCGCGACACGTTCAGCGCGGAACAGGGCAAGGGCCTGATCGTCGCCGGTCTGACCGGCGTCTTCATCATCGGATCACTGGGGACGCTGTTCACCATCGTCTACGGGATGGCCGTCTGATCTCCCTTCGGACCCGACTCTCCTGAGATTGCGTTCCCTGATGCCCAGTCATGTTGAAGCACGGCCGTACCCGCGAACGAGTGAGGGGGCGTACCCGGCATGAGTCCCGGTGACGAGCACGACAGCTTCGGCGGCGTGGGCGGCTCGGGCCAGACCCGGACCCGCCTGCCCGAGGGCAACAGCGGCGACGTCTACGGCGGCGCCCGCCGTCCCGCCCGCAGCTCCCGGTCCCTCATCACGGTCGTGGGCGTGGTGGTCCTCCTCATCGCCGCCATCGCCTTCGCCAACCGCGGCGGAGGCGAACCGGCGGACCCGGCCGGCTCCCCCTCCGGCACCCCGGGCAAGGCGGCCCCCACGGCCGCGACGGGCGTCCGCCCGGTCACCGGCAAGAACGGCGCGATCCCCACGGGCTACGCCCACGACGAGCAGGGGGCGCAGAGCGCGGCGACGAACTACGCGGTGGCGCTGGGGTCGGCGGAGATGTTCGACGCCTCGGCGCGGAACGAGATCGTGCACACCGTCTACGCGCCCGCCGTCGTGACCTCGCGCCAGGGCGATCTCGACAAGGTCTACGCCGACAAGGGCTTCCTCAGCCGGATCGGCCTCAAGGACGACGGCACCCCGCCGCAGGGCCTGACGTTCATCTCCCGCGTCGTCCCCGTGGGCTCGAAGGTGGACAACTACACGGACGACAAGGCCACGGTCTCGGTCTGGTACTCGTCGCTGTTCGGCATGGCCGGTGAGGGATCCAAGAACCCTGTCTCCGAGGCCTGGTACACCGGCTCGTACGAGCTGGAGTGGGTCGACGGAGACTGGAAGGTCACCGGCTTCAGCCAGAAGGACGGCCCGGTCCCCGTCGGCCGGGACCAGCGGGCGTCCACGGCGGAGGAGATGAGCGACGCAGTCGGTCAGTTCGGAGGCTTCACCTATGCCCGGTAAGCGCCTCCCGCGCGGCACCAGGATCGCCGCCGCGCTGGGCGCGGCCCAGACAGCCGTCGTACTCTTCGCCGGCCGCGCCCTCGCCGCACCCACGCCCACGCCGAGCCCGAGCCCGAGCGGCAGCGACAACCCCTGCGACCTGATCCGCGGCCCCGCACGGGACTACTGCGAGAACGGCCGGGCCGGAACCGGCGGCGGAGCCGACAAGAGCGGGGTCGCCGACCCCACCACCGCCCTGGACCCCCTCACGTCCCTCTCCCGCGGCTTCGCCGACGCCGCCATCAAAGTCGTCGACGAACTCTCCAAGGCCGTCAAAGAAACCGCCGACGTCGACTTCACCAACATGCAGTTCCTCGGCCGGTACGCCATCGTCTTCGCCGCCGCCACCTTCCTCACCCTCCTCCTCTGGCTCCTCGCCGTCGCCAAGCGGGCCGTCCGCGGCGTCCCCCTCACCACGGCCCTCTCCGAAGCCATCGGCTTCCTCTGGCTGACGGTCCTCGCCTCCGCGTTCACGCCCCTGATCCTCTACACCGTCGTCAACGCCACCGACGCCATCACCGAGGTCATCGCCTCCGGCACCGGACAGCAGACCGACATCTTCTTCGGCAGCTTCAAGGAGGCCCTCCAGAAGGGCGACAGCATCGGTGGCGGCCCCATCATGCTGATCATCGTCTCCCTGGTGACCGTCCTCGCCGCCGGCGTGCTCTACCTGGAGCTGTTCCTCCGCGCCGTCCTGCTGTACGTCGGCGCTCTCCTCGGCGTCGTCGTCTACTCCGGACTCGTCGACAAGAACATGTGGGGCCACGTCCGCCGCTGGGCCGGCATCATGATCGCGATCATCCTGGTCAAACCGGTGATCGTGATCGTCCTCGGCCTGGCCGGCGCCCTTTCCTCCGGCACCGGCGCGGACTCCGTCTCCGCCGTCGTGTCCGGGCTCTCGATCATCCTGCTCGCCATCTTCGCCTCCGCGATGATCTACCGCTTCGTGCCCGGCTTCGGCGACGAGATCGCCGCCTCCCGCGACAACCGCCTCCACCGCGCCGGCGAGAACGCGGCCGCCGCCGTCATCTCCTCCCCCGCCTCCCTCGTCTCCCAGGGCATCAAGACCCACAGCACCCGCGACAGCGGCGGAGGCGGCTCCCAGGGCTCCGCCCCCCGCCCCGCCAACCCCGTCTCCGGCGGGATGGCCGCGCACAGCAGCCGTGGCGGAGGCGGCGGCACCGGCGGCACCGGCGGAGCGACGCCCCCGCCCCGTAGCAGCAGTCCCACCGCGGGTACCCCGCACAGCAACCGCAAGAACTCTGGAGGTGCAGGGCGTTGACGACCCAGTCCCAGCCGGTCGCGCCCCGCCGCACGTATCTCATCGGCCGCGCCCGGCCGAACGCGATCGTCGGCAAGAACCGCGAGACCGGCGAGATCGCCCTGATCATCGTCGGCGCCTTCCTCGGCATGATGAGCGGACTCCTCGTCCCCCTCCTCCCCCTGCGGATCGCCCTCCTCGCGGGCCTGCCCATGCTCGCGATCGCCGCCGTGTACCTCCCGTACAAGCACCGCACGTTCTACAAGTGGTTCGAGATCAACCGCAGCTACAAGCGGATGCTCAAGCGCGGCACCGCCTACCGTTCCGTCGCCTCCGAGGCCGGCACCCGCCTCGACGGCCGCGAGGTCGAGGTCGGCCCGCCCCCCGGCATCGGCCGCATCGGCTGGCTCGCCGCCCCCTTCGGCCCCGACGAGATCGCCGTCCTCCTCCACGCCGACCGCCGCACCGTCACCGCCGCCATCGAGATCGAGGGCCCCGGCGTCGGCCTGCGCGACAGCGAGGACCAGGAGGCCCTGGTCGACCGCTTCGGCACCCTCCTCAAGCACGTGGCCAACGGCGACGGCTTCGTCACCCGCCTCCAGATGCTCGCCCGCACGCTCCCCGCCGACCCCGACGCGCACGCCAAGGACGTCGCCCAGCGCGGCGACCCGCGCGCGCCCGCGTGGCTCCAGGAGTCGTACGACCAGCTCCAGTCGATGGTCTCCACCTCCAGCGAGCAGCACCGCGCCTACCTCGTCGCCTGCATGCACTACACCCGCGAGCTCGCCGCCGAGGCCAACGCCATGGCCCGCGCCGCCCGCCACGCCTCCGGCGCCCGCAAGCTCGACCGCGACGCCGGCCTCGCCGTCGTCATGGCCCGCGAGCTCACCGACATCTGCGCCCGCCTCGCCGAGGCCGACATCCGCGTCCGCCAGCCCCTCGGCCAGTCCCGCCTCGCGTCCCTCGTGCACTCCATGTACGACCCGGACCACCCCATCGACCACATCCAGGCCATGACGAAGCGAAACGCCTGGCCCGCCGAACTCGACGCGATGGAACCGACCTACCTCCAGGCCAAGACCCGCGAGTCCTCCACCCGCGCCCCCTGGTGCCACGCCACGGCCTGGGTGAAGGAATGGCCGATGACCCCGGTCGGCGTCAACTTCCTCGCCCCGCTCCTCGTCCACACCCCGGACGTGATCCGCACGGTCGCCGTGACCATGGACCTGGAGCCCACCGAGGTCGCCATCGAGCGCATGCTCACCGAGAAGACCAACGACGAGGCGGACGCCAGCCGCGCCGCCAAGATGAACCGCACGGTCGACCCCCGCGACATCGCCGCCCACGGCCGGCTCGACCAGCGGGGTGAAGATCTCGCCAGCGGCGCGGCGGGAGTGAACCTCGTCGGGTACATCACGGTGTCGTCGCGTTCGCCCGAGGCCCTCGCCCGGGACAAGCGCACGATCAGGGCCTCCGCCGGCAAGTCGTACCTGAAGCTGGAGTGGTGCGACCGCGAGCACCACCGGGCCTTTGTGAACACCTTGCCGTTCGCGACCGGCATCCGCCGCTAAGGCCGAAGGGGCACAGACCCATGCGAGACCCGCTGTCCGTCCTCACCGAAGCCTTCACCTCCTTCCTCTTCGGGAAGGTGGAGACGACCCGCCTGCCCGTCCGCACCTCCACCGGGCAGGCCCAGGCCGTCTACCTGCCGACCGCCGCGCCGGGCCTCGGCGACTCCGGCGTGATCATCGGCCGCGAGGTCTACAGCGGCAAGGGCTACATCTACGACCCCTTCCAGCTGTACGGGCAGCAGCTCCCCGCCCCCCACTGGCTGGTCCTCGGCGAGTCCGGAAACGGCAAGTCGGCGCTGGAGAAGACGTACGTGCTCCGCCAGCTCCGCTTCCGCGACCGCCAGGTCGTCGTCCTCGACGCCCAGGGCGAGGACGGCGTCGGCGAATGGAACCTCATCGCCCAGGAGCTGGGGATAACCCCCATCCGCCTGGACCCGATGGTCGCCAACGACGCCGGGATCCGCCTCAACCCCCTCGACCCCTCGATCACCACCACGGGCCAGCTCGCGCTGCTCCGCACGATCATCGAGGTGGCGATGGGCCACGGCCTCGACGAGCGCTCCGGCTTCGCGCTCAAGGTCGCCCACGCCTACGTCACCGAGCACACCACCGACCGGCAGCCGATCCTCACCGACATCGTCGAGCGCCTCCGCCACCCCGAGGCGGAATCCGCCGAGGCGATGAACGTCGACATAGACGACGTACGGGCCTGGGGCCTGGACGTCGCCCTGGTCCTGGACCGCCTCGTCGACGGTGACCTGCGGGGCATGTTCGACGGCCCGACGACCGTCGGCATCGACCTCGACGCGCCCCTGATCGTCTTCGACCTCTCCCACATCGACCGCAACTCCATCGCCATGCCCATCCTCATGGCGATCGTCGGCGTCTGGCTGGAGCACACCTGGATCCGCCCCGACCGGAAGAAGCGCATCTTCCTCGTCGAGGAGGCCTGGCACATCATCAACAGCCCGTTCGTGGCCCAGCTGTTCCAGCGGCTCCTGAAGTTCGGCCGCCGCCTCGGCCTCTCCTTCGTCGCCGTCGTCCACCACCTCTCCGACGTCGTCGACGGAGCGGCGGCGAAGGAGGCGGCGGCAATCCTCAAGATGGCCTCCACCCGGACCATCTACGCCCAGAAGGCCGACGAGGCACGCAACACGGGTCGCGTCCTCGGCCTGCCACGCTGGGCGGTCGAGATCATCCCGACCCTCACCCCCGGCATCGCCGTCTGGGACGTCAACGGCAACGTACAGGTGGTCAAACACCTCATCACCGAGAAGGAACGCCCGCTCGTCTACACCGACCGCGCCATGACGGAGTCCTCCGTCAGGGACCCGGAGCTGGAGTGGGAGACCGAGCAGCGCGCGATCCTCATCGAGCAGCAGATGAACGGCACTTCACAGTCGACGGTGGCGTAGATGGAACCGGCACGAAAAGGAGGCGGAGGGATCTCCGACGGGCTGCTCCTCAGCCTGTTCGCCCTCCTCCTCAGCCTCACGGTCCTGGTGTGGACGGCGACCGGCCTGGCGGGCCTCTTCGCCCACGGCGCCTGGCCGCAGGGGGTCGCCTTCACGGGCACCCCGTCGGCCCTGCGCTCCCTCGCGACGGCCCCGACGGACCTCCCGGCGGCCTGGCCGGCCACCCCACCCGACCAGCTCTCGGGGTACGGCCTCTTCTGGGGCCTGGTGATCGGCGAGGCGATGATCCTGATGGTCCTCGCGGTCTTCGTCCTCGGCACCCTGGTCCGCTGGCGCGCGGTCCGCGAGAACCGGAAGGCGGGGACGTACGAGACCGCGCCGGTACGTGAGGACGCTGGGGTACGGCAGGACGCGGCCGTACGGGAGGACGCGGGGGTACGGGAGTCTCCGGCCGCCGTACAACAGCCGCCCACCGCTCCTCCGCCCCCACGCCGCCCGACGGAAGAACACGCCCCGGCGCCGACCCCCGCGCCGGCCCCGACCCCGGCGCCGCCCACCACCACCCCCGGCCCGGTGATCGCCCCCATAAACACCCCCCACACCCCCCACACCCTCTACGGCCCCCCGGAAGCCCGACGCCCGGCCGCCGTGCAGGCGGTCCTGGACGCGGAGGGCCCGGCCCTGGTCGTCACCTCCGATCCCGCCGTCTGGTCCGCCACCAAGGACGCCCGCGGCAAACTCGGCCCGGTCCTGGTCCACGACCCCGGTCACCTCTGCGACACCCCGGCCCGGCTCCACTGGTCACCGTCCGAGCAGTGCGAGGACCCCGCGGTGGCGCAGGAGCGGGCGATCGCCCTGCTCGCCCCCGTACGCCCGCACTCCCGCCTGGACGCGGCCACCGCCGACACCGCCGAAACGCTGCTGCGCTGCTGGCTGCACGCCTCCGCCGTCGACGGCCGGCCCTTCCGGCAGGTCCACCGCTGGGCGCAGGGCGCGGGAGCCCACGAGCCCGTACGGATCCTCCGCAGCCACCCGAAGGCCGCGTCGGGCCTGGCGGGCCTCCTGGAGTCGGCGCTCACCGCGCACCCGGAAAGCCGTCGCCTGGCACAGGAACTGACGGCACGTGCGCTGGGCGCGCTGTCGTCGATCCACATCAGGGAAGCGTGCGTACCGAATCGAACTGATTCGCTGGCGCTGGCATCTTTCGTCGCCGAAGGGGGCACGCTCTACGTGGTGGGCGAGGCGATCGAGGATCCCCGCACCCACCCCGGCGCGATGCCGCTGCTCACGGCGCTCGCCGCAAGCGTGGTCGAGCACGGCCGCCGCATGGCCGCACGGTCATCCGACGGTCGGCTCGACCCACCACTGACCCTCGTCCTCGACGACGTGGCCGCGGTGGCCCCGCTCCCCCAGCTCCCGGACCTCCTCGCGGCGGGCCGCACCCAGGGACTGCCGACCCTCGCCCTGCTCCGCTCCCGCGAACAGGCCAGGGCCCGCTGGCCGGAGTACTCGCCGACCGCCTAGGCGTCCTGCCGATCAAACCGCACTAGACCGGCCGGCGCAGCTCGTGCTCCAGATCGCGGGCCTCGCCCGAGCCCACCGTGTCCGCCCGGCCTCCGGTGGGCACGAACCCGAACCGGCGGTAGACGGCCGCGGCCCGCGCGTTCTCCTCGTGGACGAACAGCCGGACCCGCTCCACCTCCGGCTCCAACGACCAGGACCACTGCACGGCCGTCCGCAGCAGCGCGTCCACCAGGCCGCCGCCGCGCGCCTCCGGACGCACGTACACGCCCACGACGTCGGTCTGCGGCACGCTCACCTCGTCGCCGAAGACCGTCCGCCCGTCCTCCGGCCGCTCCACCAGCACCGTCACCGTGCCGGCCCATCGCCCGTCGGCCGCCTCGGCCACGAACTGCCGGATCCACGTGCCCCGGTCCTCCGACCCGCCCTCGGCCCGCTCCCGCCAGAAGGAGTCCGGCCGGGCAGCAGCCTCCTCGTACGACTCCACGAACGCCAGCGCCGCCACCGGGTCCTGAAGGGCCGCCAGACGCAGCTCCCGCACCCGCTCCCACTCGCCGGAGCGGATCGCGCGGAGCACGTACGCCCCGTGCCGGACCACGGGCCGCGACAGCTCGTATTCGATCTCGTATGCGCCCGTGCCGCCCGGCACCGGCACCCGGTCGCCCGAGGCCGTGAACCCGAACCGCCGGTAGAAGGCCACCGCCCGCGCGTTCTCCTCGTGCACGTACAGCCGCACCCGCTCCACCGCCGGCTCCACCGACCAGGACCACTCCACGCCCGCCCGGATCAGGGCGTCGATCACGCCCGTCCCACGGGCCTCGGGGCGCACGTAGACGCCCACGATGTGCGTCTGGGGGACCTTCGCCGGCTCCCCGAACCGCACCTCGTCCGTGGGCCGCTCCACCAGGACCGAGATCGTGCCGGCCCAGCTCCCGTCGGGGGCCTCGGCCACGAACTGCCGCGCCGCACCGTCACCGCTCTCCGACGCCGCCTCGGCCCTGTCCCGCCAGAAGGCGTCGGGGCGCGCGACGGCCGCCTCGTACGTGTCGAGGAAGGCGAGGTGCGCGATCGGGTCCTGGAGCGCGGCCAGCCGGATCTCGCGGGTCCGCTCCCACTCGTCGGCCCGGATGGTGCGTATCGAATAGTCCATGCCGCCGATCCTGACGAGGTCCCCACCCCCAGACAAGGACTTTTCCCGGGGCGCCGACCCCCGTCGTACCCGGGTACCACGCCGGCCGCCGCACGCCCGCCCCCGGTCGGAGTCCAAGCAGTGATCCTGGCCTACGACACCCATCTGGTCACACCGGCCTGACCCGGGACCGTTGTCTCCCGGTCCGAAGGGCGCTACACCATCCGAGCGAACGCGGCGAGCGCGAGGAAGTCGTCCTCTCGCAGCCCGACCCGAGGATTGACGTGGTGCAGAAGCCCGGCTCCCCGATGATGGGCGGCCACGTACGCCGCATCCAGCTCGCTCTGTTCATCGTCCACCCAGGCGAAAGAACGGCCCCTGGCGTAGTCCACCAGGGCGCTGGTCTTCCAGTGGACCCCGTCCGGTCGCTCTTGGAACAGCGCATCGCCGAAGTCGACGAAGGGAAGTTCCGGAAGCCCGAGCACCGGAGCGATCCACCGGTTGGCGTCTTCCATCCACGTGGTGGCCCAGCACAGCTCGAATCCGAGCTGGAGCAGGGAGGGCCCGTGCCCCGGGTTGAGCCAGACCCGCAGGGGTCGCCGGCCGGAAGAAAGCCCCCAGTGCTCCTCAGGGGTTCCCCCGTTCCGGGGCACCCTGATCGTGGTGTAGCCGTGAGGCCGCCTCTCCGGCTGAGCCGCATAGGGATTGAGAGGCCCGTCCACGTCGAGAAACAGCAAGGGTCGGTTCACGATTCTCCCCGGGTCCTGCTCAGTCGCGTCCTTGAGAACGCAAAAATGCCTCAACCCCCGGACAGAGTCCAGGGGTTGAGGCTAAAAATTGTTCGGCGGTGTCCTACTCTCCCACAGGGTCCCCCCTGC